>QHUM01000069.1 GCA_003222135.1 Gemmatimonadota bacterium
GATCGCCGCGGCGACCTCGTGGACCTTGAGCACCACCGCGGGGACCAACACGCTGACCGCGACGGCGTCGGGCCTCACCGGGAGCCCGGTGACGTTCACGGCGCAGGGCACGGCGGGCGCGGCGGCGCGGCTCGTCCTCACGACGCCACCCTCGGCGACGGCGCGGAGCGGCGCGCCGCTGGCCCAGCAGCCGGTGGTCCAGTTACAGGATGCCAACGGCAACCCGGTCAACCAGGCTGGCGTGCTGGTCACGGCCACGCCGAGCCCGGCGGGCGCGACGGCGAGCAACAATACGGCCACGACGGGACCGACCGGGGCGGCCACGTTCAGCGGGTTGACGCTCACCGGCACCGCCGCGAGCTACACGCTGAGCTTCGGTGGCACGGGGATCACGCCGGTCAGCTCGGGCGCGATCGCCCTCAGCGCCGGTGCGGCGGCGTCGATCGCCGCCAATGGCGGGGGGACGTCGGCGCCGGCGGGCACCGCGGTCAGCCCGCCGCCTTCGGTGATCGTCAAGGACGGGAGCGGTAATCTGGTGGCCGGCGTGGCGGTGACGTTCGCCGCGTCGACTGGCGGCAGCGTGACCGGCGCGAACCAGACGACTGGCACCGACGGGATCGCGACGGTGGGGAGCTGGACGCTCGCGGCCACGGCGGGGGCCAACACGCTCACCGCGACGGCCGCGGGCCTGACGGGGAGTCCGGTGACGTTCACGGCGCAGGGCACGGCGGGCACGGCGACGCGGCTCGCGCTCACCACGCCGCCACCGAGCACGGCGCGGAGCGGCGCGGCGCTGGCGCCGCAGCCGGTGCTGCAGTTGCAGGACGCGAACGGGAACGCCGTGAGTGCAGGCAACGTGGTCGTGACGGCGACGCCCAGCCCGGCGGGGGCCACGGCGAGCAACAATACGGCCACCACGACATCGAATGGGGTCGCGACGTTCAGCGGGCTCACGCTCACGGGCACGGTGGGGAGCTACACGCTGAGCTTCGGTGCCACGGGGCTCACCCCAGCCAGCTCCGGGCCGATCGCGCTCAGCGCCGGCGACGCGGCGTCGATCGCCGCCAATGGCGGGGGGACGTCGGCGCCGGCGGGGACCGCGGTCACCCCGCCGCCGTCGGTCATCGTAAGGGACGCAAGCGGCAACCTGGTGTCCGGGGTCGCGGTGACGTTCACCGCGTCGAGTGGGGGCAGCGTGACCGGCGCGAACCCGATGACTGGCGCCGACGGGATCGCGACGGTGGGGAGCTGGACGCTCGCGGCCACGGCGGGGGCCAACACGCTCACCGCGACCGCGGCAGGGTCGGGAATCAGCGGCAATCCGGTGACGTTCACGGCCACGGGAACGGTAGGCCCCGTATCCGCCACGACATCGACGGTCGAGGCGGCGCCGGCCTCTATCCCGGCCGGGTCGGGCACGAGCACGATCACGGTCACGGCGCGGGATGCGGCAGGCAATCCGATCGGGGGGGCGGGCGTGATGCTGACGGCCACGGGCGGAACCGGGAACACACTCGCACCGGCCACCGGCACCACGGACCCGACGACGGGCGTCCTGACTGCCACGTTCAGCTCGACCAGCGCCGGGGCGAAATCGATCTCGGCGATCATCAACAGCGTGGCGATCACCCAGACTGCGCCGGTAACGGTGACGGCCGGGGCGGCAACCCAGATCGCCGCTAACGGCCAGACCAGCTGGACCGCCACCGTGGGCACGGCGGTGACGCCGCCACCAGCGGTGATCGTGCGCGATCAGTTCAATAATCCGGTGACGGGAGTCGCGGTGACGTTCGCGGTCACCTCCGGCGCCGGCGCGGTGGATCCGGCGACGGTGACCACCGGCAGCGACGGCGTGGCGACCGTGCGGTCGTGGACTGTGGGACTCGTACCGGGGAACAACACGCTGGCCGCAACGGCGTCCGGACTCACCGGCAGCCCCGTCACGTTCACTGCAACGGGCACCGTCGCGCCGGCGAGCAGCACGCAATCGCGCGTGACGGCGCAGCCGGCGACTATCCCGGCGAGCACAGGCTCGAGTGCCTCGACGCTCACCGTCACCGCGCTCGACGCGTTCGGGAACCCGGTGCCCGGCGCGACAGTGGCGTTGGACGCGAGCGGGACCGGCAACACGCTCACGCAACCGGCCGCCACGACGGACGCGACCGGCCAGGTCACGGGCGCGCTCAGTTCAACCAGGGCGGAGACGAAGACAGTTACGGCCACGCTGAACGGCACGCTGGCACTGGTGCAAACGCCGACGGTCGTGGTGCTTCCCGGTCCGGCGACGGCGTTCAGTTTCACGGTGCAGCCGAGTAACACGGTGCTGCTCGACAGGATCACGCCTCCGGTGCGGGTCACGGCGTTCGACGCGTTCGGCAACACGGCTGCCGGCTTCGCGGACAAGGTGACCCTCGCCATCGGCACGGATCCGAGCTTACTTGGGGCGCACCTCGGCGGGACCACGACGGTTCCCGCGGTCTCGGGCGTGGCGATCTTCGACGACCTGAGCATCGACCAACTCGGCCGCGGTTACACGCTCGTGGCGAGTGCGCCGGGGATCAACGCGACGAGCGCGCCGTTCAACATCACGCTGCTACCGTAGCGTGGCACGTGTGACGGGGATCACCGGAGTGCCGCGCCCTCCTAGTTCGTAGCCCGCCCGCGTGTTGCGACGACGCCACGCCGCCGCCCCGCGCGGTGCTTGGACCCGAATCGGTACGCACTTTGCAGACCCTACCCCAGGTCCACTCAGACTTTGTGCGTATGCCCCGGGGGATCCACAGATCGCGCAGCCGGCCTGTCACCAGACGGTGGGCGATGGGAGCGGCGGCGTCTGTCCTGGCCCTCCTGCTGACTACCTGCAAACTCGATAAGCTGATCAGCAAACCCCCGTCCACCGCGGCCCTCACCGTGGCACCGGGGCGCGTCCGTGTCAGCGTACCGATGGGTAGCTCCGCGCCGCAGCTCGACAACCTGACTCTCTCCAACACAGGCACGGGTAGGCTGTCCTGGAATGTGAGCCTCGATTCGGGGGGCACGTGGCTCGACGTCACGCCGAAGTCCGGGACGACGCCGTCGCAGGTGCAGGTGCAGCTCGACCCAGCGGGGCTCGCCGCGGGCGCGTACCACGGTGTGATCGTCGTATCCGCGGAGCAGGCGGTGGGCGGTCCGGCACGCGTGCCGGTGGATTTGGTCGTCGCCGCCGGGACGCCGCCCCCGGCGACCCATCTCGGGTTCAGCGTGCCGCCCAGCAACACGCAGGTCGGGGCGACGATCACGCCGGCTGTGAAGGTCAATGCGCTCGACGCGTCGGAAAACCGGGTCGCGACCTTCACAGGAGCGATCACGCTCGCCCTGAGCGCGAACCAGGGTGGCGGCACCTTGTCGGGCGGCGGTTCCGTGAACGCGGTGAACGGCGCGGCGACGTTCAGCGGGCTGAGCATCGATAGGGCGGGGAACGGCTATACCCTGATAGCTACGGCGGGACAGCTCACCGACGCGACGAGCGATCCGTTCGATATCACGGCTGCTCCGCCGCCCCCGCCGCCCCCGCCGCCACCACCGCCTCCGCCACCACCCCCGACGAACAAGCCACCCGTGGCGGCGTTCTCGTCGAGCTGCAACAACCTGGCATGCGGCTTCACCAGCACGAGCAGCGACCCGGACGGCTCGATCGCCGGGTACAGCTGGGCGTTTGGCGATGGCAACACGGCGACGGTGCAGAACCCGTCGCACACGTACGGCGCCGGCGGCACGTACCCGGTGACGCTCACCGTCACCGACAACCAGAATGCGACAGGGTCCGTGTCGCATGACGTGAGCGTGAGCGCGCCCCCGCCGCCCCCGCCGCCTCCACCACCACCGCCGCCGCCACCACCGCCGCCGCCGCCACCGCCGACGTACCATCCGCCCAGCGTCAGTGTGAGCGGCGGGACGGTGGTAGCGGGGCTGCTGTACCAGTTGAGCGCGTCCTTCACGGACCAGGACGGTGACGGACCGTGGAGCTACAGCATCGACTGGGGCAACGGATCCGAGAGTGGCTCGACCTCGAGCCAGGGCTCGATCAGCGCGACGCACACGTACCTGCTGCCAGGCAGTTACCACATCCGAGTGACGGTGACGGACAGCCACGGCCTCTCGGGCTCGGGTGAGGCGACGCTCACGGTCATTTTGTGAGGGCGCGTGACCTGACCCGCACGGGGGCGTGCGCGCTCGCCGCCCTGCTGGCCACCTGCAAGATCGACAAGCTGACCAAGGATCCTCCGCCCGTCCCCACGCTGTCGGTGGCGCCGGGTCGAGTGCTCGACAGTGCCGCCGTGGGGAGCACTGCGCTGCTGGTAGACAGCATCGCGCTGTCCAGTACCGGGGCGGGCGCGCTGACGTGGAGTGCGAGCGTACGATCGGGCGGCGCATGGCTCGACGTCACTCCCAAGACCGGCACGACCCCGGCGCGCGTGCACGTGCACCTGAACCCTGCCGGGCTCGATCCCGGCGTGTACCAGGACACGGTCGTCGTGTCGGCCGGCCAGGCGGTGGGGAGCCCGGCACGCGTCGCTGTGGATTTGGTCGTCGCGGGGAGCGGCCCACCGCCCGATCCGCCCGCTGCGCTGGCACAGTTCCAGAGCGACGGCGCCACGGCGGTCGCGCCGGGCGGGATCGTGACGAGCCGGTCCGTCGTCTTCAAGGCGACCGTATCGGGTCCGGCGGGCGGCTCAGCGATACGCCTCGAGGTCGAGGTCGCGCCGGTCGGAAGCGCCTTCACCGGCGCCGTGAGCGGCTCAGGCGCCGCCGTGGCGAGCGGCGGCACCGCCAGCGCCACCGTCGGCGGCCTGAGCGACGCCACGGCGTATCACTGGCAGGCGCGGACCGTCGACCAGGGAGGTGGCACGAGCGGCTGGGTGGCGTACGGCGGCAACGCCGAAACGGACCCGGACTTCCGCGTCGCGCTCGCCGGCAGCCAACTCGTCTTCACCGTGCAGCCCGGTAACACCACGGCGGGGGCTCCGATCGCGCCGGCGGTGCGGGTGACCGCGCAGGATCCCCAGGGAAACACGGTGACGAGCTTCACCGGCGACGTCGTGATGACGTTCGGGACGAACACGCACGGCGGTGCGCTGGCCGGCATTAAGACCGTTGCCGCGGTCGCGGGGGTGGCGACCTTCGCGGACCTCTCCATCGACAAGGCGGGCGCGGGCTACACGCTGCAGGCCACGGCGGGATCGCTCACGGCTGTGAGCAGCGCCTTCACGATCGCTCCAGCCGCAGCGGCCAAGCTGGCGTTTACGGTACAGCCGAGTCCCGCGCAGGCCGGGGCGACGATCACCCCGGCAGTGAGGGTGATCGCGCGCGACGCCTTCGGCAACACCGCGACGGGGTTCACGGGAAGTGTGGCGCTCGCGATCGGGACGAACCCGTCGGGCGGCGTGCTGCACGGTACGATCCCCGTCGCCGCGGCGGCTGGCGTCGCGAGCTTCGCCGATTTGAGCATCGACAAGGCGGGGACCGGATACACGCTCACGACGAGCTCGGGGCAGCTCACGACGGCGACGAGCAACCCGTTCAACATCACCCCACCGCCGCCACCGCCGCCACCGCCCGCGACGCATCTCGGATTCACAGCGCAGCCGAGCACGACCCAGGCCGGCGCGACGATGGCGCCCGTGACGGTGGCCGCGCTCGATGCCGCGGGGGGCACCGTCACGAGCTTCACCGGAAACGTCACGCTGGCGATCGGGACGAACCCGAGCGGGGGGACGCTGACCGGTGGGGGGCCCGTGGCGGCGGTGAGCGGCGTGGCGACGTTCACTGCGCTGAAGATCGACAAGGCGGGCACGGGCTACACGCTGACGGCGAGCTCCGGAACGCTCACGGGCGGGCCGAGCAGCGCGTTCAACATCACCGCACCGCCACCACCACCACCGCCGCCACCGCCGCCGCCACCACCGCCGCCGCCGCCCGCGACCCACCTCGGGTTCCGCCAGCAGCCGACGAGCACTGAGACGGGCGCGGCGATCACACCGGCCGTCACCGTGGCTGCGCTCGATGCCGCCGGGAACACGGTGACGGGCTTCACCGGGAACGTGACGCTGGCGATCGGGACGAACCCGAGTGGGGGGACCCTGACCGGTGGGGGACCGGTGGCGGCGGTGAGCGGCGTGGCGACGTTCGCGAGTCTCAAGATCGACAAAGCGGGGACGGGCTACACGCTGACGGCGACCTCCGGAACGCTCACGGGCGGGCCGAGCAGCACGTTTGCCATCACGGCGCCACCACCACCACCACCGCCGCCGCCACCACCGCCGCCACCACCGAACCAGCCGCCCACGGCTGCGTTCACGTCGAGCTGCACCTATCTCGCCTGCAGCTTCACCGACGGCAGCAGCGATCCGGATGGCTCCGTCGTCGGCTGGAGCTGGCGCTTCGGGGACAACGGGGTGGCGAGCACCAAGAACCCGAGCCACACCTACGGGGTGGCGGGGACCTACACCGTCCAGCTCACGGTGACGGATGACAAGGGCGCGCCTGGCAGCACGTCGCAGTCGCTCACCGTGTCGGCGCCACCGCCACCACCGCCACCACCACCACCACCACCGCCTCCGCCGCCACCGCCGCCGCCCAATCAGGCGCCCAGCGTGAACGCCGGTGGCAACCAGACCGTGGTGCTCGGCGCGCTCTACTCGCTCAACGCGTCATTCACCGATCCGGACAACGGGCCGTGGCACTGGACGGTGAGCTGGGGCGACGGCACGTCCAGCAGCGGCAACGCCTCGAGCCCGGGCTCGATCAGCCCCACGCACACCTACATCCTGGGCAACTTCACGATCACGGTGACGGTGACGGACAGCCGTGATGCCGTGGGCTCGGATTCCAAAGTGCTCACGGTGCTGTAAGGAGGGGTCTGCCGGTCACAGCAACCCGCCGCGCCGCAGCTTCCCCAGTTGATCGTACCGCGTGTCGTGCGCCGCCAGCACCTCGGCGGGCGATACCGTCGCCACGCCCAGCTTGCCGACCTCGACGCCGGCGGCGTAGTTCGCCACCTGCGCGGCCTCGCGCACCGACGCGCCCGCGGCGAGCGCGGCGCCGACCCACGCCGTGACCGTGTCGCCCGCGCCGGAGACGTCGAACACCTCACGCGCCATCGTGGGGATGCGGTGGATCTGCTTGTCCTTCGTGAACAGCACCATGCCCTCGGCGCCGAGCGTGAGCAGCAGGTTGTCTACGCCGAGCTTGTCGAGCGAGGTGGGCAGCGCGTCGGGGCGGTCCAAGTCGAGTGTCGCGCCCATCGCCTGCTCCAGCTCGCGCCGGTTCGGCTTGAACACGGTGGCGCCGGGATAGGCGAAGAAGTTCTTGAACTTGGGGTCCACCACGGTCGGCACGCTGCGCTTCTTGGCGAGCGACATGGCGAGCTCGATCACCACCGGCGTCAACGTCCCCTTGTTGTAATCCTCGATCAGCAACGCGTCGGCGTCCGCCATGGCGCGTTGCAGCTTGGCGGCGAGCTGCTCTTCGGTGCGGGGCGGGATCGGGTCCTCCACTTCTTCGTCGATTCGCACCACCTGCTGGCCGCGTGCCGTGACGCGCGTCTTGGACGTCGTGGGTCGCGCGGCCGCGACGACGATGTGCTCGTCCAACAGGCGATTTTGCGCCAGCTCGGCGCGGAACGAGTCACCGCGCGGGTCGTCGCCGATCACCGCGACGAGCCGGCACTCGGCGCCGATCGCCGCCACGTTCGCCGCCACGTTGGCCGCGCCGCCCAACGCGGTACGTCGCGCGCGCACCGTCACCACCGGGACGGGCGCCTCGGGCGAGATGCGCTCGGCGTCCCCCTCGAGATACACGTCGAGCATCGCGTCGCCCACTACGACGATGCGACGCGCGGCCATCTTGCCGAACAGCCCCTCCAGGTGGTCGCGCGTGGGGCGGGGCTCGGGCGTGGGGGTTTTCAACTGATGGTGCCGCGCGTCATGGCAGCGCTCCCCCCCACCCGAAGCGGTAGGTGATTCCGAGCGACCCGACGAATCGCGTGCGCGTTCGTCCCGTCACGTGCGCGTCGTTGCTGACGTGATGCAGGCCGGCGTCGAATTTCACACCCAGGTGCGCGCCCGGCGTGTAGCTCCCCGACAGCGCGGCGCGCAGCGTGCGCTCGACGACGCCCTGGAAGATCGTCGCCGTGGTCGGATAGGCGGCGACGGTGGGGTGTGGCAGGCGCGGGTCGCCCTCTCCCTGGCGCAGCAGCGTCAGCTCCGGCGTCACGAGCAGGCCGGAGCGCGGCAACAGGCCGAGTGTGAACGTCACCTGATCGTAGTCGTCGAAGTTGCGGCCCGTGCCGAGGAAGTGGTAGAGCGGCACCTGGAGGTTGTCCTCGTTGCGGTACACGAGGTTCGAGACGCGCGTGTAGAACAGCGTCCACGCCGCTCCGCTTCCCACCCGTCCCTTTGCACCCGCCGTAAGCGCATAGCTGATCGGCTTCTTGTCGGCCGATGCCTTGCGGTCGACCTGGATGTCGTCGAGCATCAGCTGCCCGAACAGGGTGGCGTCGCCGCGTCGCTCGAAGTCGAGGCCGACGAAGCTGTTCACGTTCGTGCCGGTGTTCAGCTGCTCCAGCAGTCCCAGGTTCATGATATTGAGGTACCACGGCTCGAACTCGCGGTCCGCCCCCGAGAGCACCGACCCCTCCCACAGCGCGAACGACCACTCGTCCGCGGGCCTGAGCCATAGCCGGTGCTGCGTCATGTAGCGGTGCACCCGGGCGCCGGTCGAGTCGCGGTCGTCGAGCTGGGTGGCGATCGCCTGGAGCTGCACGCGGCTGGTGCCGAGCGCGATGCCCAGGTGATCGAGCCCGTACGGGTTGGCGGAGAGGAGGAGGCCCTGCACGACGCTCGGGCCCCAGTTGCGATCGAGCCTGCCGAAGAACACCTCGCCGAAGCGCCACTGGGCGCTCACGTACGATTCGGCCGTGCGGCCGGCGACCGTACGGTCCTTCTTGCCGAACCAGTCGGGGTCATACTTGAGCCGCGTGTCGAAGTAGGGATGCGTCACGGCGACCACCGGCCCGAAATCGAGCTGTAACGCAAGGCCGCCGTTCACGTAGCCGTGCTTCGGCCCGGCGGCGCGCGGACCCGCGGAATCGACCGCTGCCAGCGGGTCGCGCTTGGCGTAGGTTGCGGCGGCGACCCCCAGGCTGCCGTCCACGCGGTAGTGCGACCCTTCCGCTCCTTGCTCGCTCGTGAACGCGGCGAGCAGCCGGCGCACGGTCTCGGTGACCGCGCCGCTCGTGGTGAGGGTGTCGACGGCGTGTAGGACGCGCACCAGGTCCGCTTCCCGCAGCGGACGGGTGAGCGGAGTGGGGTCGGCCAGGACGCCGCTGGCGATCAGGTGCTCGACGTACGGCATCGCCCAATGATCGAGCGGCACGTACGCCGACGCCTGCTGGCCCGCCAGCGGGCCCGCACACAGCACGAGCAGCAGCAGGGCGCGCATCGAGGAGCGCGCAAATTGCGGGGGCCGCCCCCGTCCCGCAACGGGTGGGCTCAGGGCAGCGCGTTCTCGTGCGAAACCCGGTACGTCGCGGCGATCGAGCCGAGCCAGCGGGTGTCGCTCGCGCCGGTCACGTGGCCGGCGTTATGGATCAGGTGCACGCCGCCGTTGCCGGTCAGCTCGAACGCGCCGAGCCGGCAGTGGCCCCCTAAAGCGAGCCGCACCGTCCGTTCCACCACCCCCTGGAACAGGGTGGCGGTGCCCGGATAGTCGGCGACCAGGGGATGTGGCAGCCGGGGATCGCCCTCGCCCTGGCGCAGCGCCGTCAGCTCCGGCTCGAGCAGCAGCCCGGGACGCGCCAAGACGCTCAGCTTGAAGGTCGCCTGATCGTAATCCGCGAAGTTGCGACCCGTGCCGAGCAGATGGTACAGGGGGACCTGGAGATCGTCCTCGTTGCGGTAGGTGAGGTTCGCGACCTGCGTGTAGAACAGCTGCCACCCGACGGCCGCGCGGCGCACCCGACCCTTGGCGCCCACCGTGAAGGCGTAGCTCGTGGGCTTGAGATCGCCTGCGCTTTTCCGTGAGACCTGAATGTCGTCCAGCATGAACTGGCCGAACGCCGTGGTCGTGCCGCGCCGTTCCACGTCGAAGCCGAGAAAGCTGTTCACGTTCGTGCCGGTGTTCGAGCCTCGTATGTAGGTCCACGTGGCGGGATTCAGGAACCACAGCTCGAGTTGACGCCCGACGCCCGACCAGACGCCCGCTTGCCACAGCGCGAACGTCCAGCGGCCGGGGGGCCGGATCCACAGGCGGCTCATCGACAGATACCGATTCACGGGGGCTCCCGTGGCATCGACCCGGGTGTCGAGCTGGGCCGCGATCACCTGGAGCCGGACCCGCGCGGCCCCGAGTGCCACGTGCAGGTGATCCAGACCGTACGGGTCGTCCGACACGAGCACACCCTGCACGCCGCTCGGCCCCCAGTTGCGCGCGAGGGTGCCGAAGAACAGCTCGCCCTGGCGCCACTGGGCGCTGACGTACGCCTCGGGGAACGCCGTCGCGTTGTCCGCCTTACCGTACCAATCGGGATCGAACTGCAGGCGCGTGTCGACGACGGGATGGCTCACCAGCACGACCGGGCCGAACGTCAGGTGCAGATCGAGCCCCGCGCTCGCGAATCCGCGTCGCACCGCCCGGCGCGGGGGAAGGCCGCGGTCCAGCTCGAGCGGATCGCGGAACGCGTGCGTGGCGGCGGCGATGCCTACCGCGCCCTCGATCCGGTAGAACGGGGCGGGCCGCCGGTCGGCGAGCGCCGTAAGTACCAGCCGCACCGTGCGGCGGGTGACGGCGCTGACCCGCACCGTGTCGGCCGCCCGGAGCGCCCGCACCAGGTCGCCGCGCCTGAGCGGCCGGGTGAGCGGCGTGGGATCCGCGATCACGCCGGTCGCGATCAAGTGCTCCACGTACGGCATTGCCCAGTGCTGCAGCGGCACGTAGGGGGAGGCCTCCTGTGCGGCGAGCGCGGCCCCGCCCGTCAGGGCGGGGACGACGCATGCCAGAGCGACGCAAAGAGCCAGCCGGAGGCGCATGGGCCTGGCGAATGTGAACCCGACCGGGGGGGATGGCAACTCAGGGGCCGGTGTGGGTCGCGTCTTTCCATTAAGTTGTCCCGGCCCATGTCGCCGCTCGTCGTCCTCATCGTCGCCGTCCTGGCCACCACCTACGCCGGCCCGATCGTCCGGTTGGCGGCCGCGCCGGCGGTCGCGATCGCGTTCTGGCGGCTCGCCCTGGTGCTCCCGGTGACGTTCGGACTGGCGATCCGTGAGCGGCAGCGCACCAGGCCCGTGCGGGAGGCGTTCCCCCTGATGCTGCTCTCGGGGTTGCTCCTCGCCGTGCACTTCTGGACGTGGATCGCGTCACTCAAGTTCACGTCGGTGGCGAGCTCGGTGGTGCTCGTCTCGCTGAAGCCCGTGTTCGCGTGGAGCGTGGCGGCGCTGTGGCTCGGGGAGCATCCCGGGCGCACCGAGCGCCGGGGTATCGCGCTCGCCGTGGCGGGAGCCACGCTGATCGGGCTGGGCGACGCGCGCCTGTCACTCGGCGCCGCCGCCGGCGACGCGCTGGCTCTGGCGGGCGCGCTCACGGGCGCGGGCTACTACGTGATCGGGCGACGCGTGCGCCGCACGGTGGGCGTCTGGAGCTACGCGTCCGTCGTGTACGCGGTCGCGGCGGTGTGCCTCGGACTCGTCGCGGCGCTGCGTGACGCGCCGCTCACCGGGTTCGGCGGCCGCGACTGGACGGTGTTCGGCGCGCTGGCGGCCGGGCCGATGCTGATCGGCCACACCGGGATGAACTACGCGCTCAAGCACTATCGCGCGACGACGGTGAACGTCGCCGCGTTGGGGGAGCCGGTGGGCGCGAGCCTGATCGCGTGGCTGGTGCCGGCGATCCACGAGGTGCCGGCGCCTACGACGGTGATCGGCGGCTTGCTCGTGCTGGTGGGGATCGGGTTGTCGGTGGGGGGTGAGACGTCCCAGGTCTCCATCCCGAAGGATGGGCTGGGCGAGGCACAACACTGAAGCGTGGTGTGCTTCAGCACAGTGCTGCGCCGAGCCCACGCTTCAGCGTGGGAAAGGAGGCGATGGCGTGAGGGTGGAGCAGGTCAGAGGTAGCACAGTCGAAGCCTGGCACGACGTCCACGTCGCCGTCGTCGACCGCGCTGGGAAGCTCGTCGCCCAGGCGGGAGATCCCGGCCTCGTCACCTTCTGGCGCTCGGCGGCGAAGCCGTTCCAGGCGCTCCCGCTCGCGGCGGACGGAGTCCTCGAGCGGTTCGGTATCACGACCGAAGAGCTCGCGCTGTGCTGCGCGTCGCACTCGAGCGAGCCGCAGCACGTGGCAATCGTGCGCGACTTACTCAGGAAGATCCAGTGCAGCGAGCGCGACCTGTTGTGCGGTCCCCACGCCCCGCTCTCCGAAAGCGTAGCGCGGGACTACGCGAGCCGCGGCGTACGGCTCACGGCGATCCATTCGAACTGCTCGGGAAAGCACGCCGGGATGCTGGCGCTCGCGCGCCATCACGCGTGGCCGACGGCGTTCTACACCCGTGTGGAGCATCCCGTACAGCAGCGCTGCCTCGAGGAGGTGAGCCGCTGGACGGACTTGCCGCAGCACGAGATCCGGACGGCGGTGGACGGCTGCGGCGTGGTGTGCTACGGGCTGCCGCTGCGCAAGATGGCGCTAGCCTACGCGCGACTGGCGATTGCGGATTTCGGATTGCGGATTGCGGATTCGCAGGGGGAAGGTCAAATCCGCAATCCGCAATCCGCAATCGTGCAATCCATGCTCCGCCACCCCGAGCTGATTGCCGGCACTGGCCGCCCGTGTACCGATCTGATGCGCGCTCATCCCGGTCGCGTGCTCGTGAAGGTAGGTGCCGAGGGGGTGTATTGCGCGCTGCTGGTGGGCGAAGGGCTCGGTGTGGCGCTCAAGGTGCCGGACGGCCACGGGGTGGCGGCGGCGCTCGCGCTGGCAGCCGTGCTGGAGGAGCTGGGTATGCGGCCGCGCCCGGCGTCGCTCGGCCCGCGGCCCAACGTGAACACGCGGGGCGAGACGGTGGGCGAGCTGCGGGTAAATGGGGGGCTCGGGGAATGAAACGATTGCGGATTGCGGATGGCGAAATGGTAATGTGAGTGCCGACCAAGTGACCGTCCTCGATCCCCCGACGGTAGCCCTCGTGCGGGTCGCCGCCGCCCTCGCGGAAGGGAAGATCGCGGTGCTGCGGGACCGCCTTGCCGCGGCGCGGACCGCCGCGGTACCCGACCGCTGGATCGAGGAGCTCTTGCTCCAGAGTCTCCTCGTCGTGGGCTACCCGCTCGCACTGGTCGCGTTCGGCGTGTGGCGTGAGGTCAGTGGCGCCATGTCCGGGCCCGCCGAGGGCGGCGGGGAGGAGCTGGCGCACGAGGACTGGCAGTCGTGGGCGGAGCGCGGCAGCGCGGTGTGCGCCGCGGTGTACGGGCGCGCCTACCACAAGCTGCTCCTCAACCTGCGGGCGCTGCATCCGGCCCTCGAGGACCTGGTGCTCGTGGACGCGTACGGCAAGGTGATTGGCCGCCCGGGGCTCGACTTGAAGCGGCGCGAGCTGTGCACCGTCGCCGCGATCGCCGTCCTGGGGACGGCGCAGCAGCTGCACTCTCACCTGCGCGGGTCGCTGAACACCGGGGCGACACGGGCCGAGGTGGAGGCGGTGCTGGCGGTGATCGACGGGGATCTGGATGCGGAGCGGCGGCGCTCGGCGCGTGAACAGTGGGACGATGTGCGGCAACGGAAACTCTAATTGCGGATTGGGGATTGCGAATTGCGGATTGTCAGGGAGAGATCGTGACGCGCGCCCAGTTGCTAGCTCGAACCAAGGCTTTTGCCATCGCCGTTCTTCGTGTCGTCGACGCGCTGCCGCGCGGTCGGACTGCTGAGGTGCTTGGCAAACAACTGATGCGGGCTGGTACTTCGGTCGGGGCTAATTATCGAACAGCCTGTCGGGCTCGGTCTCGAAGGGAATTCGTCGCGAAGATGGGGATCGTCGAGGAAGAAGCCGACGAGTCCCAGTTCTGGTTGGAATTAATGATCGAACATGGAATGCTCGACGCGTCTCGTGTCGGGTCCCTCCGGCACGAGGCAGGAGAGATCGTAGCCATTGCCGTATCGTCTATCCGTACGGCGCGGCGAACTCCCCGTGCCAATCCGCAATCCGCAATCCGCAATCCGCAATCGGCCGAGCCGCCATGTTCATCGACCGCGCGGTAGTTCATGTGGTCGGAGGCGCGGGGGGAGCCGGTGCCTCATCCTTCCGCCGCGAAAAGTTCGTCCCCAAGGGCGGGCCCGACGGCGGGGACGGTGGCCCCGGAGGATCGGTGTACGTGCGCGCTGATCCGAACCTCGCCACCCTGCTCGACTACCGCTACCGCACCCATTGGAAGGCCCAGCGCGGACAGCACGGCAAGGGCAAGGACATGACCGGCAAGACCGGGCTGGATCTGTACCTCCCGGTGCCCCCCGGAACGGAGGTGCATGACGCCGACGGCGGCACGCTGCTCGGCGAGCTGCTGCGCCCCGGGGACACACTGCTGGTGGCGAAGGGGGGTCGTGGCGGGCGGGGCAATGCGCGGTTCGCGACCCCGACGCATCAGAGCCCGCGCGAATGGGAGCCGGGCGAATACGGCGAAGAGCGCCATCTCGAACTCGTGCTCAAGCTGATCGCCGACGTCGGCCTGCTGGGTGAGCCCAACGCGGGGAAGAGCACGCTGCTCTCGGTGATTTCCGCCGCGCGTCCCAAGATCGCCGACTACCCCTTCACCACCCTCGAGCCCAACTTGGGCGTCGTGGCGCTCTCGGACGGCCGTTCGCTCGTGATCGCGGACATTCCGGGGATCATCGAGGGCGCGCACGTCGGGAAGGGACTCGGCCTGCGGTTCCTGCAACACGTGGAGCGTACCCGGATGATGGCCGTGCTCGTCCCGGTCGACAGCGCGGACCCGCAGGCGACCTACGAGCTGCTGCGGCGGGAAACCGCGCTGTATTCGGCCGATCTGGCGGCGAAGCCGCACATCGTGGTGCTCACCAAGCGCGACTTGCTCCCTCCCGGCTCCCGACTCCCGATCATTCAGACGCACGCCGGCGCGCCGCTGGTCGCCGTCTCCGCCGTCACGCGCGAGGCGATCCCGCAACTCGTAGAGACACTGTGGCGACTGCTTCCGGTGCGGGTCGCGACGAGCTAGCGGCCTACCTCGCGCTGGCGCAGGTGCCCGGCATCGGCGCCGTCCGGCTCGGTACGCTCACGGCCGCCTTTCAGAGCGCCGCGGCAGCGCTGCAGGCACCGCACGGCGCCATCGCGGCGCTTCCCGGCTTCGGCCGAGCCGCCGCCACGGCGGTGCGCGCCGCGTCGCTCGACACCGGGCGCGAGCAGCTGGCGCAGCTCGATCGCCTCGGGGCGACCGTGCTGCTCCCCGACGATCCCCGGTTCCCACAGACGCTGGGCGACATTCCGGAGCCGCCGGCGTTCCTGTACGCGTGGGGCAACGTGGGACTGCTGGCCCGGCCCGCGGCGGGCGTGGTGGGGAGCCGGAACCACTCCACCTATGGGGCCACGGCGGCGCGGATCCTGGCCGAGGGTGTGGCGCGGGCCGGCGTCGTGATCGTGAGCGGCATGGCACGGGGCATCGACGCCATCGCGCACGCCGCGGCCCTGGACGCCGGCGGCGCGTCGCTGGGCGTCCTGGGCAATGGGTTCGGCGTCGTCTACCCCGCGGCCAACCGCTCGCTGTACGATCGTATGATCGCGCACGGCTGTCTCGTCACGGAGCTGCCGCCCGGCGAGCGGCCACACGCTCACACGTTTCCGCGCCGCAATCGCCTGATCAGCGGTCTGGCGGGCGTCACCGTCGTCGTCGAGGCGGCTCCCGGCTCGGGCGCGCTCATCACCGCCGACTGCGCGCTCGATCAGGGGCGGGGCGTGCTCGCCGTCCCCGGCCCGATCACCAGCCCGACCTCCCTCGGCTGCAACCGGCTGATCCAGCAGGGCGCGAAGCCCGCCCTTTGCGCCGCGGACATTCTCGAGGAGCTGGGGCTCCCGGGATCGGCGACCCCCGAAGGAGCGTCAGCCGGCGCCCGAGCAGCGCCGCCGGACTTGGGTCCGCTGCAGCGCAAACTGTGGGACGCGCTGGGCGCCGAGCCGCAGCACGTGGACGCCCTGGTCGCGGCGGCGGGGGCGGGCGGGGCCGGCGGCGCGGGGGCGGACGCGAGTGCGGTGCTGGCGGCGCTCACAGAGCTGGAAATGCGCGGTCTCGTGAAGCAGCAGCCGGGGATGCGGTTCGGGGTGGCTTGAACCCCGGGGCATGGTCCCGGGATCGATCTACCCGAATTTCTTGAACCCCGGGGCATGGCCCCGGGGTCGGTCTACCCGAATTTCTTGAAGCCCGGGGCATGTCCCCCGGGTCGGTCTACCCGAATTTCTTGAAGCCCGGGGCAGGCCCCGGGGTCGGTCTACCCGAGTTTCTTGAACCCCGGGGCATGGCCCCGGGGTCGGTCTACCCGAGTTTCTTGAACCCCGGGGCATGGCCCCGGGGTCGGTCTACCCGAGTTTCTTGAACCCCGGGGCATGGCCCCGGGGTCGGTCTACCCGAAGGGGTTGGGTGTGAGCAAGGCGGGCCACAGGAGCTTCGCGCTCTTTGCGCACGTCACATGGCATACGAGTCGGCGCGAACATAGCGTCCGCCAGACCGATGTTGCAACCGTCACTCGGGCTCTTCTCGAGTGCGCCGCTCGGAACTCCGTACACGTCCTCGCGCAGGCAGTCATGGCCGACCACGTCCACGTGCTGGTCAGCTTTCGGCCCGACTTGTCACTGATGCCCTTCATTCGGGATGCGAAGTCGGAGTCGGCGCGCCGGGTGAACGGCCCGCACCGTCGTCGGCTCACATGGGCGCGCGGCTACTTCGCAGGCTCGGTCTCCCATAGTCACATCCCGACCGTGCGGGCCTACCTCGCAAGACAACCCCTCCGCCATCCGGATAGCGTGCCCGCCTGAGTAGACCGACCCCGGGGCCATGCCCCGGGGTTAACCGAATCGGGGTGTGTTCCCGGGCCAGGCCCGGGGGGTTAACCCAATCGGGGTGTGTTCCCGGGGCCATGCCCCGGGCTCGGTCGACCCGAGGTGCTTGAACCCCGCGGCGTGGCCGCGGGGTCGGTCTACCCGAGTTCCTCGAGCCCCGGGGCCATGCCCGGGGGTTAACCAACGACACTTTGCCTCTATACTTTCCCCAGGTGCGCCACCTCTACGTCCACGTCCCCTTCTGCGTGCGCCGCTGCTCCTATTGTGACTTCTCGATCGCGGTCCGGAAGCGCATCCCGGCTGGCGAGTACGTGGACGCAGTGCTCCGGGAAGTGGAGATGGTCCGCGCGGCTGACCCCGGGGCGGCGACCGAGGGCCCGGAGGGCCCGAAGAACGCACCGGATGACGGTCTCGAAACGCTCTACTTGGGTGGCGGCACCCCGTCGCTGCTTCCGCCAAATGCGCTGGCAATGCTCGTCACGTCCTTGCTTGACGCCTTTGGCGCGACGCCTTCGCGTGACGCCGTTGAAGTAACGGCGGAGGCCAATCCCGAGGACGTGACGCTCGAACATGCAACCGCCTGGCGCCGCGCCGGCGTGAACCGCGTGAGCCTCGGCGCCCAGTCATTCGATGACACTGTGCTGCAATGGATGCACCGCTCCCACGACGCCGCACGCATCACCTCGGCGGTGCGGACGCTCCGGGACGCGGGGATCGACAACATCTCGCTCGACCTGATCTTCGCCCTGCCCGCGGAGCTCGAGCGCGACTGGGAGCGGGACCTGGAGCTGGCCCTGTCCCTGCATCCCGATCACCTGTCGCTGTACGGGCTCACAGTGGAAGAGCGGACGCCGCTCGCCCGCTGGATCTCACGCGGGGCCGTCGCGCCTCCGGAAGATGACCGCTACACCGAGGAGTATTTGCTGGCGCACGTGCGGCTGGCGGCGTGCGGCTATCATTTCTACGAGGTCTCCAACGCCTCTCGGGACGAGGCTCGGTCGCGTCACAACTCGGCGTACTGGTCCGGTCGCCCCTACGTCGGGCTCGGCCCCGCAGCCCACAGCTACGACGGCCGCGCGCGTCGTTGGAACGTCGCCCCGTGGCCGGCGTACGCCCACGCGATCGCGGCGGGCCGCTCCCCGGTCGAATCCACCGAAGTTCTCACGGCGGAGCAACGGGAGCTTGAGCGGCTCTATCTGGCGTTGCGCACCGACGCGGGGGTGGCGCGCACCACGTGTCCGCCCGACCGCCTGACCGCCTGGGCGGGGGCGGGGTGGGTGGAGGTGACCGCCGAGTCGGTGCGGTGCACTCCCCAGGGCTGGCTGCGGCTCGACTCTCTGGTGCGCGACTTGACCGAGCCCCAAGCGGCGAGCTAAATTGTTAGCAGCTAAGAGGTTGGGTGATATGTCGCAGTCCCTAACAGAGCGCGAACGGCAGGTGCTCGAAGCCGTTATCGAGACCTACGTTGAGACCGCCGAGCCGGCGGGGAGTCGGACTATCTCCCGGCGGTCCGGGATGATGCTGTCCGCAGCGACCATACGCAACACGATGAGCGACCTCGAGGAAAAGGGATTCCTGTACCACCCCCACACCTCCGCGGGCCGCATCCCGACCGACCTCGCTTATCGCGTGTACGTCGACTCGTTGATGCGGCTGCCCCCGGTCTCGCTGTCCGACTCGGACCAAATCCGCGAAGAGTTGACGGGAGAGCGCACCGCCGTGGACCGGATCCTGGAGCGAGCCGCGCAGGTGCTCGGCGTGCTCACCAAGGAGCTGGGGGTCGCCGTGGGCCCGTCGCTGGACGACGCGCTGCTCGAGCGCCTCGAGCTGTTGCAGATCTCCTCGGAGCGGCTGCTGCTGGTGCTGTCGCTCAAGAGCGGTGTGGTGCGCACCATCTTCGTCGAGGTGCCGTCACACATGGCGCCCGAAGCAGTCCGACACGTCGCGGTGGTGCTGAACGAGCGGCTCGGCGGGCTCACGCTGCGCGAGATCCGCGGCACGCTGTCCGATCGGCTGCGCGACGCGGCGGGCGATTCCGGCGCGCACGAGCTCCTCAACATCTTCATTCAAGAGGCAGACGAGCTGTTCGACGTGCCGGCGAGCGGCGCCGCCGCCGCCGGCGTCGTGCTCGGCAGCGCGCAGCTGCTCGCCGGCCAGCCGGAGTTCGCGACCCAGGAACGGCTGCAGGGGCTGCTCCAAGTCACGGAGCGGCGCGATCTGCTGCGCCAGGCGCTCGCCCAGCGGCTGGGCGACGGTCTCACCATCACGATCGGCAGCGAGCACCGGGATTCGCGCCTCGCGCCCTTCACGCTCGTGACGGCGTCGTATCGGCTGGGCGCTCTGTCGGGCGTCATCGGGGTGCTGGGTCCGACGCGGATGGCCTACGACAAGATCGTCGCCCTGGTCGATCACACGAGCCGCCTCGTCGGGGAGTTGCTCGAATGAGCCAGCCGAGCGACTACTACGCGCTGCTGGGCGTGGCGCGGAACGCGGGCGAAGCGGAGATCAAGAAGGCGTACCGCGGCCTGGCCATGAAGCACCACCCCGACCGCGTCGCCTCCGAGGAGAAGACGGCAGCGGAAGAGAAGTTCAAACAGATTACCGAAGCGTACGAGGTGCTGCGTGATCCCGAGAAGCGCGCCGCGTATGATCGCTATGGGGTAGCGGGCGTGCGCGGGGCGGGAGCGGCGGGCGGGGGGTTCGGCTTCGCACACTTCGACCTGTCCGAGGCGCTCAACATCTTCATGCGCGACTTCGGCGGTCTGGGCGGATTGGACGCCTTCTTTGGCGGTGGCGAGCGCGGTCGGCGCGACCGCCAGCGAGGGCAGGACTTGAAAGTCACGCTCGAGCTGACGCTCGACGAGGTCGCGAAGGGTGCCGCGAAAACCGTGCGCCTGCGCACGCTGGACCGGTGCACCGCGTGTAGCGGGACGGGTGCCCAGGACGGGGCCCGCCCCACGCCGTGCGGCACGTGCGGCGGCACGGGCGAGGTGCGCCGCGCCGCGCGCTCGATGTTCGGCCAGTTCGTCTCGGTGTCGCCGTGCCCAAGCTGCGCCGGCGAGGGCAGCGTGATCCGCCAGCCGTGCCCCAAGTGCCAGGGGGACGGGCGCGTGCGGGCCGACAAAACGATCCAGATCGACGTCCCAGCCGGCGTGCAGGAGCATCATTACCTGACGATGCGCGGCCAGGGCGTGCCCGGGCCCCGCAACGGGCCGCCGGGGGACCTGATCGCCGTGCTCGAGATCGCCGACGACCCGCGCTTCGAGCGCCACGGTGATGACCTGGTCTACGACCTCCCCCTCTCGCTCACGCAAGCGGCGCTCGGCGCCGAGGTCGAGGTACCGACCCCGCACGGCACCGCCACGCTCAAGGTACAGGCGGGCACGCAGACGGGAGCCGTATACCGCGTGAAGGGAAAGGGGCTGCCGCGGTTGGGCGACAGCGGGCGCGGCGACCTGCACGTGCGGGTGCACGTGTGGACGCCGACGAAGCTGACGGCGGAGCAGCGGGCCTTGCTCGAGCAGCTCGCGAAGGTCGAGACGGCGCCCCCGGCCGAGGATCGGCTCGGCAGAAAATTCTGGGAGCAGCTGCGTCAAGCATTCGGGAATCGCTGAGCGCGCCAGGGAGCGGGGCACATGGGCGGGTGCATCTTCTGCAAGATCGCGGCGGGCGAGGTCCCGGCAACAGTCGTGAAGCGGGCCGACGGGATCATGGCGTTCAAGGACCTGAATCCGCAGGCGCCGACGCATCTGCTCGTGATTCCGACCGATCACTTGGCGTCGCTCAACGATGCGAAGGACCCGCAGCTGCTCGGTCGCCTGCTGGCATTCGCGCGCGACCTGGCGCGTGACACCGGGATCGCCGAGCGAGGCTATCGTGTCGTCGTGAACACCAACCCCGACGGCGGCCAAACGGTGTTTCATCTCCACCTGCACCTGCTGGGTGGGCGGCCCATGACGTGGCCACCCGGTTGACCTTGCCCCGGGCCGCGACGGGGGCTAAGTTTGTGTCTCGATCATAGTTAGCGAGTCGCCCATGCCGGAAGTCATCATTCATGATGACGCAAGCTTCGAACGCGCGCTCAAGCGCTTCAAGAAGAAATGCGAGAAAGCGGGGATCCTTTCGGACTTGCGCAGGCACCGTCATTACGAGAAACCCAGTGAGAGACAGAAACCCACGATGAATGCCGCGCGACGCAAGCACCGGCGCCCGCGGCTGGTCTGACTGTGGCTGACTTGACCGAGCGGCTGCGCGCCGCGATGAACCAGTCCCGGAAACAACGCGATCAGGCGCGCACCCTTCTCCTCTCCACGATCCTCGCAGACCTCAAGAACCGCGAACTCGAGCTGAACCATCCCCCCTCCGACGACGAGGCGGCGGAAGTGCTGCGGCGCGGGATCAGGCGGCGGCGCGAGGCGGCGGAGCAGTACGTCGCCGGCAAACGCCAGGAGCTCGCCGACCGCGAGCTGGCCGAAGTGACGATGCTCGAGGAGTTCCTCCCCGCCGCGGTCGACCCGGAGGAGATCCGTCGGGCCGTGCGTGAGGCCCTCGCGACGGGGGCCAAGGACCTGGGCAAGCTCATGGGGCAGGTGATGCCGAAATTCAAAGGCCGGGCGGATGGCAAGCTGGTGAACCAGATCGCCCGCGAGGAGCTGGCGGCGACCTTATGAGCGTCGCGGGAGGGGTGGCCCCCTCCGTGCTGGACACCCTGGAATTCCCTGCCGCGCTGGAGCGGGTGGCGGCCCACGCCGCCGGCCCGCTCGGCGCCGCCCGAGTGCGCGGCCGCGCTCCCGCCACCGATCCCGAGCGGGTCCGGGCGGCGCTGGCCCAGGTCGCGGAGCTCGCCGCGCTGCTGCTCCACGACGATGCGATCCGGGCCGAGCCGGTGCCCGACATCGGGCCGGCGCTCGAGCTGCTCGCGGTCGCCGGCAGCGCGCTCGAAGGCGTCCAGCTCGCCACGCTCACCCGGGCGCTGGCTGGCGCGCGTCTCACCGCCGCGGAGCTGGCGCGTCTGGCGCGCGACGCGCCGCGCACGGCGGCGCTACGGGTCGATCCCCCCCCCAAGGAGATCGAGACGCAGCTGGCGCGGTCGCTCGACGCCGAGGGGGTCGTGCTCGATGCGGCCTCACGCAGTCTCGCCCGCGCGCGCCAGGGCGTACGCGAGGCACGCCAGCGTCTCGTCGGCAGGCTCGACGCGATGCTCGGCGCGCTCGACCCGACCGACCGTGCGCCCGATGCCGCCGTCACCCTGCGCGGGGGCCGCTACGTCATCCCGATCCGCGCGACGGCGCGCGCCCGCGTGGGCGGCATCGTGCACGACGAGTCCGCCACGCGCTCCACAGTGTTCGTCGAGCCGCCCGAAGTGATCGAGCTGGGCAACGCCCTGCGGTCGGCGGAAGCCGAAGAGCAACGCGAAGTGCTGCGCGTGCTGCGCGAGCTGACGGATCTGCTGCGCCCGCGTCGCGCGGCGCTCGCGGCCGCGTGGGAGATGTGTATCGCGTTCGATGACCTGTGCGCGCGGGCGCGCTATGCCGTGGAAGTGAACGGCTTCGCCCCGACGGTCGGGGCGGGCCCGCTGGCGATCCGCAACGGCCGCCACCCGCTCCTCGTCGGCGGCGAGACACCGGTCGTTCCGTTCGACCTGGTGCTCGCGCCCGATGAGCTCACGATCCTCGTCTCCGGTCCGAATACGGGCGGCAAGACGGTGCTCATCAAGGCCGTCGGGCTCCTGTGCTTGATGGCCCAGAGCGGCATCATTCCTCCGCTCGGACCCCAGTCGACGCTCCCGGTGTTCGCCGCGGTGTTCGCCGACATCGGCGATCGGCAGTCGATCGCCGCGAGCCTGTCGACGTTCTCGGCGCACGTCGCCGCACTGCGCGACATCCTGGAGCACGCGCAGGCGGGCTCGCTCGTGCTGCTCGACGAGATCGGGAGCGGCACCGACCCGGCTGAGGGTGGCGCGCTCGCGGCGGCGGTGCTGCGCACGCTGACGCGGCGTCGCGTCGTGACGCTCGCCACTACCCACCTCGGCGTGTTGAAGCAGCTCGCCGCCGAGACCGTCGGTATCGTCAACGCGTCACTGCAATTCGAGGCCGAGACGCTGACGCCGACCTATCGCCTGCTGAAGGGCGTCCCCGGTCGCTCCTACGGGCTCGCCATCGCGCGTCGCCTCGGGATCGCCGCCGACGTGCTCGACATGGCGCAGCGGGCGGTGCCCGACGCCGAGCGGACCCTCGACGCCCTGCTCGCGACCGTGGAGGCCCGCGCGCGCGACCTCGAGGTACAAGCGCGGGACCTGGCGGCACGGGAGGCGGCGTTGCGCGAGGACGCGGGTCGAGTCGATGCGCGGGCCGAGGAGGTCGCGCGACGCGAGCACGAGGTGAAGACGCGCGCTCAGGCGCTCGAGCGCGAGGCGCGCGAGCAGACGCGGGCCTACCTGCTCGAGGCGCGCCGCAAGGTGGAGGAATCGCTCGGCCGCGCTCGGGCGGCGGTGGACGAAGCCACGGCGCGGGAGGCGAGGCGGCTCTTGGAACAGGCCATCGAAGCAACCGAAGTCCGGGAAAAGGGAAACGTGAAACGGGAAACGTGGCTGTCGCTCGAGGAGCTGCGGCGCTTGAAGCAGGAGCAGCCGGACGCCCCGCGACGGCCGCCCAGCCCGGCGCGGCCGCCGGGCGGAGCGGGGCATCCGGTGGCGACGGCCGCGTCGGAAATCTCGCTGCGCGGACTCCGCTTGGACGAAGCCGAGCCCATGCTGGTCAAAGCGCTGGACGACGCCGTCGCGGCCGATCTGCCGTATCTCCGCGTGATCCACGGCAAAGGCACCGGAGCGGTGCGCAAGCTGGTGCACGACGTCCTCTCCGCCGACGCGCGCGTGCAACGCTTCGGCTTCGCGCCCGCCAACCAGGGCGGCCACGGCGTGACGATCGTGGAGTTTACGGCATGAGCCTGATCCCCGACGACGTCATCGAGCAGGTGCGCGAGGCCGCGGATCTGGTCGGTATCATTGGAGAGCACGTCGAGCTCAAGCGCAGCGGGTCCGACTATCGCGGCCCTTGCCCGTTCCACGGCGGCGCCCACCGCAACTTCGCGGTCATCCCGAAAAAGGGGATGTTCTACTGCTTCGTGTGCCACGAGGCGGGCGACGTCTTCACGTTTTTCATGAAGCGCCTCGGCATGGATTATCCCACCGCCGTACGCGAGGTAGCGCGCCGCGTGGGGATCACGATCCCCGAGCGGGGACCCGCCGGCCCGGATCCCCACGAGCCGCTCTACAACGCCGTGGCGACGGCAGCCGACTGGTTCGCCCGGCAGCTGCGCGAGAGCCCGGAGGCGGACGTGGCGCGGCAGTATCTCGGATCGCGCGGGCTCGAGCTGGAAACGGTGCTCCCCCTGGGGCTGGGGTACGCGCCCACGGGGAAGGCGTTCCCCGACGCGATGAAAAGCTTGGGCCTGCGTGACGAGGTGTTGCTCGAGGCGGGCCTCGTGGTTAAACGAGAGGACGCCACGTTGGCGCCGCGGTTCCGCGGCCGGCTGCTGTTCCCGATCCACGACCCGCGCGCCCGCATCGTCGGATTCGGGGGCCGGATCCTCGGCGCAGGAGAGCCTAAGTATCTCAACTCGCCGGACACCGTGATCTTCCATAAGGGGCGGCTGCTGTACAACCTGCATGCCGCGAAGCACGCCATGCGCAAGGCCGAGCGCGCCATTTTGGTCGAAGGCTATTTCGACGTGCTGCGGCTCTCGCTCGCGGGCATCGAAGAAGTGGTGGCACCGCTCGGTACGGGCTTGACGTCCGACCAGGCGCAGCTCGTCCAGCGCCATGCGGCCCACGTCATCCTGCTGTACGACTCCGACGAAGCCGGGCTCCGTGCCACTTTCCGCGCGGCCGACGAGCTGTTGCGCGAGCGATTGCGCGTGAGCGTCGCCACGTTGCCGCCGGGAGAAGACCCCGATACGCTGGTGCAGCGGCGCGGCGCCGCCGGTCTCGAAGCGATCCTCAAGGACGCCGTGGACGTGTTCGAGCGCAAGCTCCAGATCCTCGACCGGAAGGGTCTGTTCGGCACCTTGGCCGGTCGCCGGCGGGCGCTCGATCGCCTGCTGCCCACGATCCGCGCGGCAGCGGACCCGATCACTCGGGAGCTGTACACGTCGCGGGCCGCTGAAGTGGCGGGCGTGCGAAAAGACGTCTTGGAGCGCGAAGTTGTCACCGCGGGAGGCGGGAGACGGGAGGCGGGCGAGACGCCGCCTCCTGCCTCCCCCCTCCCGTCTCCCGCGCTCCCGGCCAGCGCCGAGAAGGCTCTCTTGCTCCTGCTGTTGGAAGGGGAGCCATGGCGCTCCCGCGTGCGCGACGCCATCGACGCCGAGGAGTTCGAATTCGTCCCCTACCGCGAAGTGTTCGAGGCGATCGCCGACGACGCGGTGCTGTCACTGAGCGAGACGTCCGCGCGCGCCTACGAGCAGCTGCGTGACGAGGGGCTGGGGGATCGCGACCCCAACTCCTTGTACGAGCGCGCCGTCAACTGGATCGAGGCGCGGCGGCTGGAGCGGCAGCTCGAGCAGCTCGATCGGCGCCTGCCGTTCGAGAGCCCCGACGGACAGGCGTCGCTGATCGCGGAAAAGCGGCGCGTGTTCGACGAGCTTCGCAAGCGATATCCGCGTTACAAGATCGCGATGAGGAGGCGAGGTGCACCCGGAACTTGAGGCGCTGCTGGCGCTGCAGGAGAAGGACCAGGCGGTAACCCTGACCGACGAGGCCCTGGCGGCCCTCGCGCCCGCGACGCAGGCGCTCGACGAGTCGCAGGCGGCGGCGGAGCGGGCGCTCGCCGCGGCGCGGGCGGCGATTCAGGCCGCGCTCGACCGCCGTGACGAGCTGGAAGGAAAGATCGCCAGCTATCGTACCATGCAGGAGCAGCGGCGGCAGCGGCTCGAGTGGGTGCGGGGAGCCAAGGAGGCGTCCACGCTCATGGCCGAGCTCGATCTCGCGCGCTCGGTCCTGGCGAAGGAGGAGGCGGAGTTCATGCGCTCGGGCGACGCCGTGACGGAAGCGGAGCGGCGCGCCGCGGAGGCCGAACAGGCGCTCGCGCAGTTGCGGGCGCAGCAGGCGGCGGAGCGTGAGGGGCTCGCGGGACGGCGCGAGCAGATCGCGGGTGAGCGGGAGCACGCGGTCGCCGAGCGGGAGCAGGCGGCCGCCCGCGTGACACCCGCGATGCTGGCGCGCTACGAGCGCATCCGGCGCGGCAAGGCGCCGCTCGCCCTCTATTCGCTGCACGTCGATGCCTGCGGACATTGCTTCACGGCGGTTCCCACCCAGCGCCGTACCCTGATCCAGCGCGGCGTGACGATCGAGGCCTGCGAGGCCTGCGGCGTGCTGCTCTACGCCAAGGAATGATTCCGGCCCGCTGGGCGATCGCCGAGCGGCCTGACCCCGGGCTGACGGCCGCGCTGGCCGGCCAGCTCCACATCCCCGAGCCCCTCGCCGCCATCCTGGTGCAGCGCGGGCTCAGCGCGCCCGACCTCGCCAAGGCATTCCTGCGGCCCGAGCTCGAGCGCCTCTCCGATCCCCTCGATTGGGTCGACATGCGCGTCGCCGTGGAGCTGGTGGCGCGCGCGGTGCGCAGCGGGACTCCGATCCTGGTGCACGGTGACTACGATGTGGATGGCCAGTGCGGGGCGGCGCTGCTCACCCGCGTGCTGCGCAGCGTGGGGGGGACGGCGCACGCGTTCGTACCGCATCGTCTCCGCGACGGGTATGATTTCGGGCCCGCCGGGCTCGCCGAGGCGCAGCGGCTGGGCGCCGGGTTGATCATCACGTGCGACTGCGGCATCACCGCGGTCGACGCGGTACGCGCCGCGCGGGCCGCCGGAATCGACGTGATCGTCACCGACCATCACCTCCCCGGAGACGAGCTGCCGCCCGCCTGCGCGGTGCTCGACCCGCGTCGCCGGGATTGTCCCTCAGAGGACAAGAACCTGTGCGGCGCCGGAGTCGCCTTCAAGCTCGCCCAGGCCCTGATGCCGGCACTCGGCCAGTCCGCCAACCTGCCGCTCCACTTCCTCGATTATGTGGCGCTGGCGACCGTCGCGGATGTGGTCCCGCTGGTCGGGGAGAACCGCATCCTGGTGCGGCACGGCCTGAAGATGCTCGCCGATTCGGACTGGACGGGGCTGCGGGCCCTGGTGACGGTGGCAGGGCTCGCCGGGCACCCGATCAAGGCGGGACACGTCGGCTTCATCCTCGCCCCCCGCCTGAACGCCGCCGGCCGTATCGGGGAGCCGGCCGACGGGCTCGCCTTGCTGCTGTCGGACGATCCGGCCCGGGCGACGGCGATCGCCCGCGAGCTCGAGACGCTGAACGCCCGGCGCCAGGAGCTGGACCAGCGGATCCTCGACGAGGCGCTCGAGCTCGCCGAGGCGACGCTCGCGCCTGCGGACCGGGCGCTCGTGCTCGCGGCGGACGGGTGGCATCCGGGGGTCATCGGCATCGTGGCGTCACGCCTCGTGGAGCGTTACGGACGGCCCACGTTCCTGATCGGGTGGGACGAGGGCGGGGAGAGCGGTCGTGGCTCGGGACGCAGTATCGCCGGCTTCGACCTGCACGCGGCGCTACAGCAAGTCGGGCACCACCTCGAGAAGTACGGTGGCCACACGATGGCGGCTGGGCTCACGATTCGGCGGCAGCGCTACGAGGCCTTCCGCGTTGCCTTTCTCGACGTGGCGGGCCAGCTGCTCGGCCCCGACGACCTGGCGCCCGCGCAGCGCGTCGATCTGGAGCTGCCGCTCGGACTGGTGAGCCCGGAGCTGGAAAAGCTGATGCGCTACTTGGAGCCGTGTGGCCCTGGGAATCCCGCGCCGGTGTTCGGGGTGCGCGGGGCGCGGGCCGTCGGCGCCCGGCGCGTCGGGCTCAACCACCTGCGCTTCACGCTCGACGACGGCTCCGGCGCGCTGCCGGCCATCGGGTTTCGCTGGGCGGACGTCGTGCCCGATGCCTGGCTGGCGCAGCCGCTCGATGTCGCGTTCCGGCTGGAGCGGGACGAATGGCAGGGGAGGACGACATTGCAGGCACGGGTGGCAACGATGGCACCCAGCGCGTGACGGCAATTGCGGATTGCGGATTTCGGATTGCGGATTGTACGAGCGACCTTCCATTTCGAATCCGCAATCCACAATCCGCAATCCGCAATCGGGAGGGGGGGCAGGGCACGGGATGATCCGTATCATCGCCGGCGAGTTCAAAGGCCGCCGCCTCAAGACACCGGGGGGCGATTCCGTGCGCCCCACCGCCGACCGCGTACGCGAGGCGTGGTTCAGCATCCTGCAGCGCTCGATCCGCGGCGCCCGCGTGCTCGACTTGTTCGCGGGATCGGGCGCCCTGGGCCTCGAGTCCTTGTCGCGCGGCGCGACGACCGCGGAGTTCGTCGAGCTGCACCGCCTGGCGCTGTCCGCCCTCAAGGCGAACATCGAGACCCTGCACGTGGACGATCGCGCCGTGGTGCACCGCCGCGACGCGCTGCGCTTCGCCGAACGGCTGCACCCGGGGCAGTACGACGTGGCGTTCGCCGACCCGCCCTATGCGGGCGACGAGGCGGCGCGGCTCGTCGCCGTGTTCCGCCTGAACGCGTTCGCGCGCATCTTCTCGATCGAGCACCCCGCCGACCGGCCGATCCCGGGGGACGACACCCGCCGCTACGGGGACACCGCCGTGACCTTCATCTACGCCCCATGACCGGTGCCCGCGTCGCGGTCTATCCCGGGTCGTTCGACCCGATCACGCGGGGTCACGAGGACCTGATCAGCCGCGCGCTCACCTTCGCCGACCGCGTCGTCGTCGCCGTGGCCGTCAACACGGCGAAACAGCCGCTCTTCACGCTCGCCGAGCGCGTGGCGCTCATCCAGCAGGCGGTTTCCGATCCGAAGGTCGACGTGCGCTCGTTCGAAGGCTTGCTCGCCGACTTCGCCCGTGCGGCGGGAGCGGCCGTGATCGTGCGCGGCCTGCGCGCCGTGAGCGACTTCGAGTACGAGTTTCAGATGGCCCTGATGAACCGCAACTTGGCCCCCGGGATCGAGACCGTGTTCCTGGTGCCCGCATTCGATCTCACGTACCTCTCGTCGAGCCTGGTGCGCGAAGTGGCGCGGTTCGGCGGGAACGTCTCGGCGCTGGTCCATCCCGCCGTCCGCCAGGCACTGGAGCAGAAGTTCGGCCGGTGAGCTTCCGCGACGCCGCGTACCAGCGGGCGCGGCGCGCCGGGAAGCGCATCGTGCTCCCCGAGGGCGACGATCCGCGGGTCCAGGAAGCCGCCCGGCGGCTGGAGCGCGAAGAGCTCGGGGTGGTCGAGGTGTTGGGGCGACCCCTTCCCGTCTCCCGCCTCCCGTCTCTCGTCCGTCACTTGCGCGCCCGCCGCCCCGACAAGTTTCCCGACGACGCAGCCGCGCTCGCCGCGCTCGATCACCCCCTCACCTACGGGGCCTGTCTGGTCGGCGCGGGGGTCGCCGACGTGATGGTCGGTGGGGCCACCTTTCCGAGCGGCGACACGATCCGGGCGGCGCTCTGGGCGGTGGGGACAGCGCCCGGGATCGCGACCGTCAGCGGCGCGTTCTACATGGTGCGCGCCGAAACGGTGTTGACCTTCACCGACTGCGCGGTCGTCCCGGACCCGACCCCCGAGCAGCTGGCGGACGCCGCGTGCGCCGCCGTGCGCGACCGGCGGCGCATCGTGGGAGACGAGCCGGTGGTCGCGTTTCTTTCCTACAGCACGCGCGGCAGCGCCGCGGGCGCCCGGGTCGATCGGGTGCGCCAGGCGGTCTCGATCCTGCGCGACCGCCACCCCGACTTCCGTTTCGACGGCGAGCTGCAGGGCGACGCCGCGCTGGTCCGCGAGGTCGCCGCCCGCAAGGCGCCCGACTCGCCCGCGGCGGGTCGCGCGAACGTGCTGGTGTTTCCCGATCTCGACAGCGGCAACATCGGGTACAAGCTGGTGCAGCGCCTCGGCGGGTGGGAGGCGATCGGGCCCATCCTGCAGGGCCTGGCGCGGCCCGTCGCCGACCTGTCGCGCGGCGCCACCGCCGACGATATTGTGGACACGGCCGTGGTCGCCGTGTTGCAGGCGGGCGGCTGACGGGAATGCGCGGGTGAACTCGCGGACGGGGGGCGCGATGAGCTTCAGTTTGACCAAGAACAAGAGCGGTGTCGTGGTGGTCGGCGTGGACGGACAGCTGATCGTCGGGAACCGTCAAGACTTGAAGCAGAAGGTCCTGGACGCCCTCGACGGCGGCGCGCGCAAGTTCGTCATCGACTTCACCAAGACCGGATACATCGACTCCTCCGGGCTGGGCGTGCTGGTCTCGCTCTCGAAGAAGATCCGCGAGCAGGGCGGGGATCTGCGTCTGGCGGGCCTGAACGAGGACCTGCAGACGCTGTTCGAGCTCACCAAGCTGGACACCCTGTTCGCGATCGCGAAGACGCCCGCGGAGGCGCTCGCCGCCTTCTAGCCGTGACGATGCCGCTGCGCCTCGACGTTCGCCCCTCGGCGACGGGAGGTGAGTCCGACTTCGAGCTGGCGCTCGACGTACCGAGCGACCTGGGGTACGTCGGTCCGGCAGTCGAACTCATCGCCGACCGATTCAAGGGCGGCGTCCTCTCGCCCCGCCGGGTCCGCTTCAACCTGCGCACCGCGCTCGCGGAAGCACTCGCCAACGCCATCGCCTACGGCAACCGCCACGATCCCCGCCGCCTGGTGCACGTGCGGGTGGAGGCCGGTCGCGACGCGGTCCACATCCACGTGACCGACGCCGGCGCGGGATTCGACCCCGCCGTCGTGCCCGATCCCACACTGCCCGGCCGGCTCGAGCGCGAGGACGGGCGCGGCCTGTTCGTGCTGCGGAGTCTCGTGGACCACGTCGCGTTCAGCGCCGCCGGGAACTCCATCTGTCTGACGCTGCGAGCGGGCTGATCCGCTTGGAGCGGATGCTCTCGGCGCTCGAGCAGCTGTCGGGCGCCCGGCTGGCCGTGTGGCACGTCGACGGGCGGCGCGTGCCGCCGGGGGCCGGGGCACCGGACGGCGATGATTGGGCCCCGCCGCTCGCGGGGCGCGACGCCGGCCACGCCATCGACACGCCACGCGGGCCCGCGTGGTTCGAGCCCGTGCCGGACGTGGAGGGCGTGTGGCTGGAAATCCGCGCCCCGGGCCCGGGAGCCACGGCGCCGGGGACCTTGGCCACGATCGTCGGTGCGGAGCTCGGCGCCGAGCGCGACGCCGCGCAGGTGGCGGCGGAGCTGTCGGAGCGATACGAAGAGATCGACCTCATCTATACGATCAGCGAGATCCTCGGCCAGACCATCCGCCTCGACGAGGCCGCGGACCGCATCCTGCGGGAAGTCTCCGGTGTGGTGCGCGCCCGGCGCGCCACGCTGCTGGTGCACGACCGCGACCGTGGGTTGTTGCGCATCGTGGCCTCTCAGGGGATGGACGCGCAGGATGTCGAGCCGATCGAGGTCGACGATCCCTGCTCCGTCGCCGCGCGGGTGTTCCGTGAGATGCGCATCGTGAGCTACGACCCGACCGATCCCCAGGCGGTGAACCCCGGCTGCCCCGAGGGCCGCACCTACAAGGGAAAGGCGTTCCTGTCCGTACCCGTGTTGTACGCGACGCCGGGTGAGCGCGCCAAGCCGATCGGCGTCATCAACCTGACCGACCGCGTCGGCGCGGACGCGTTCACCGCGGGTGACCGCAAGCTCGTCGCCGCCATCGCGAACCAGGTCGGCGCCGCGATCGAGAACGCCACGCTGGTCGCGAAGGACTTGAGCCAGCAGCGCGTGCGACGGGAGCTGGAGCTGGCGCACGACCTGCAGCTCAAGCTGCTGCCCTCGCCGCTCGTCATCGCGGCCCGTGTGGACGTCGCCGCCCGCTGCCGCCAGGCGGAATCGGTGGGAGGGGATTTCTACAACCTGTTGAATCTCTCGGACGAGCGCATCGGCGTGATCATCGGGGACGTCACGAGCCACGGGTTCGGGGCCGCGCTGATCATGGCGCTCGTCATGGCCGCCTCGGGCATCCACGCGCAGGCGGGCGAGCGGCCGACGGACGTGCTGCAGCGGATCGGGCAGTCGCTCACCGACGAGCTCGGGCGCACCGAGATGTTCTTGAGCCTGTTCTACGGCGTGATCGACCCGCAGGCGGGCCGGCTCACCTATGCCAACGCCGGACATCCGCACGCGTTCCTCGTCGACGCCGAGACGGGCCGCCGGACTCGGCTCGAGGCCACGCGCCCCCCCCTCGGGATCGCCGCTCCGCCGGGCGAGGATGCCGTGCTCTCGTGGCGGCCGCGCGCCGGCGTGGTGTGTCTCTTCACCGACGGCCTGGCCGAAGCGGAAGCCGACGGCGAGCGCGGCGGCCGGTTCGGGGAAGACCGGGTGCTCGGTCACGTCGCCCGGCTCACCGACCGTCCAGCGCGCGACATGCTCGAGGCCATCTACGCCGACCTCGCCGGCTTCACCGGCGGCGCCCCCCCGGCCGACGACCGCACCCTCGTGATCCTCAAGGTGTGAGCCGGCGGCCCCCGCTCGGGCAGCACTTCTTACGCGACCCGAAGCTCCTCACGCAGATCGTCGACGCGCTCGAGCCCACGCCCGGCGACGTCGTCGTCGAGATCGGAGCAGGGCAGGGCGCCCTGACCGTGGTCCTCGCCCCTCGCGTGCAGCGCGTCATCGCGATCGAGCGGGATCGCCGACTGGCGAACGATTGCGGATTGCGGATTGCGGATTGCGGATTCCGCAACGTCGCTGTCGTGGCGGGGGACGCGCTCAAGCTGAATTGGCCCGCGCTAATCGAACCTCGCCTTGCCAATCCGCAATCCACAATCGCCAATCCGCAATTCAAAGTCGTCGGCAACATCCCCTACGCCATCACCTCTCCCCTGATCGACAAAGCCCTCACTCCGCCGCTGCCGGAGCGGATCGTGTTCCTGATGCAGCGGGAGGTCGCCGACCGGCTGGCGGCGCCGCCGGGCTCGAGGGCCTACGGGGCGCTGAGCGTCGGGGTGCAGGCGACCTGCCGGGTCGAGCGGCTGCTCACCGTGCGGGCGGGGGCGTTCCATCCTGCTCCGCGGGTGGCGAGCGCGCTGGTGCGGCTCACGCCGCGGCCCGACCCCGTCGTCTCGCCCGCCGAGGCGCCGGCGTTCCGCGCGTTCGTCACGGCGTGTTTTACGCGCCGCCGCAAGCAGCTCCGCAACGTCGTTATCGCCGCGACGGGACGGCCGGCGGCGGCGGTGCTCGCGGGACTGGGGCAGCTCGGGCTCGACCCGACGGCGCGACCCGAGACGCTCGCGCCCGAACAGTTCGCGCGGCTCTTGCGCTGGGGCCGTGGGTTGTGAAATTATTCACAATATGCGGAAGATTTCCGAGAGCACCGTGCGACGGCTCTCCCTCTATCTACGATTCCTCGAGCAGTTCGACGCGCAGGGCCACGCCACCGTTTCCTCCGCCGAGCTCGCCCGCCGCGGCGCCACCACGTCGGCGCAGGTGCGCAAGGACCTCTCGTTCTTCGGCTCCTTCGGCAAGCGCGGGCTCGGCTACTCCGTGCCCGAGCTCACGGCTCGGCTGCGGGAGATCCTGGGCCTCAAGCGGAACCATCGAGTCGTGCTGGTCGGCGCCGGGCGCATCGGGGGCGCGCTGGTTCAGTACCCGGGGTTCCGGCAGCGGGGCTTCCAAGTCGGGGCGATCTATGACAAGGATCCACGCAAGATCGGCTCCCGGTGGAACGGGCTCGTCGTGCGCGACGTGCGCCACATCGCCAGCGACCTGAAGAAGGAGCCGACCGACATCGCCATCCTCGTGACCCCTGCGGAGGCGGCGCAAGAAGTCGTCGACCAGCTCGTGCAGTCGGGCGTGAAGGCGATCCTCAACTTCGCGCCAATTCGACTCGCGGTGCCGGCGGACGTGGCCGTGAAATCGGTCAACATGGCGCTCGAGCTCGAGACGCTGAGCTTCGCGCTGGCCAATCGATAGAAGCGACTTGTTAGATTCCCGCCCATGGCCCACGTCCGCGTCACCTCCGAAATCGGTCCGCTGCGGGCGGTGCTCGTGCATACCCCTGGTCCCGAGCTGCTCGCGGTCACGCCGGGCAACCGCGAGGATTACCTCTACGACGACATCATCGACCTGGAGCTGGCGCAACGGGAGCACCGCCGCTTCGTCGCGGTGCTCGAGCACTTCGCTCAGGTCCACGAGGTCCGCGCCCTCCTGACCGAGCTGGTGGCGCGGGCGGACGTGCGCGAGTTCCTGGTCACGCGCGCGCTCGAGGTGGTGCCGTCGGACGCCCTGGCCAAGCAGCTTGCCGAGCTCCCGGCGGCGGCGCTTGTCAGCCTCATGGTCGAGGGCGCCCTCGAGGAAGCCGGCCCCATCGCCCGCGCGCTCAACGAGAGCGGGTACGCGCTCCCGCCGCTTCCCAATCTGTTCTTCACGCGCGACGTCGGCATCGTGATCGGGGAGCACTCGATCATCGGCTCGATGCGCTACGGGGTGCGGTGGACGGAAGAGCTGCTCATCAAGGCGCTGTTCCGCTACCACCCGTGCCTCGAGAACGCGGGGATCCTGTACGACGGCTCGGAAGAGAAGCGCAACAACTACACCCTCGAGGGCGGCGACGTGCACCCGATCCGCCCCGACCTGCTGCTGTTGGGGTTCAGCGAGCGCTCCAGTCCGGCCGCGCTCGACCACCTCTGCGATCTGGTGTTCGAGCACTGCGGCGTGCGGGATGTGATCGTCGTGGTCATGCCCGCGGAGCGGACCGCGATCCACCTCGACATGATCTTCACGCAGCTCGACCGGGAGCTGTGCTGCGTCTACCCGCCGCACTTCGTCGGCCCGGAACGCCTCGCCGTGCTGCATCGGCGCAAGAAGTCGAAGGGCGTGAAAGAAATGCCGAACTTCTTCGCGGCGATGCAGGCGGTGGACCAGCCGCTCGAGCCGGTGTTCTGCGGCGGCACGGCCCGCTCCGTGCAGGAGCGCGAGCAGTGGTCCTCGGCGTGCAATTTCTTCGCGGTGCGGCCCGGCACGGTCGTCACCTACGCGCGCAACGAGGCGACTTTGGTGGAGCTCGACCACGCCGGGTTCACGCTGGTCGCAGCCACCAACCTGCTCGCGGGACAGGAAACGCTTGCGGACGGCGCGCGCGGCGTGGTGACGATCGAGGGCAGCGAGCTGGTGCGCGGGGGTGGAGGCCCGCGGTGTATGACGCTGCCGTTGAGAAGGGACGATCTGTGAGGCGATTGCGAATTGCGAATTGCGGATTGTGGATTGCCAAGGTGAGTCTCCAGCGGCGCGCGACCTTTCATTCCAAATCCGCAATCCACCATCCGCAATCCGCAATGGCCGAATGACCCACACCACTTTCCAAGTGGGCCGCCTGCGATGTCACGCGCTGGAAGCGGGCAGCCAAGCCCTCGACGGCGGCGCCATGTTCGGCGTCGTGCCGAAGCCGCTGTGGGAGCGGCGCATCCCCGCCGACGAGCGCAACCGCATCCCACTCGCGCTCCGCTGCCTCCTGGTCGAGCATGACGACGGCCTCGTGCTGATCGACACGGGGATCGGCAACAAAGAGGACGCAAAGTTCCGCGACATCTACGGCGTGCGCAACGACGGGAGGGAGGGCCGCACGCTGCTCGAGGACGGGCTCGCCGAGGTCGGACGCCGGCCCGAAGACGTGGACTGGGTCATCAACACGCATCTGCATTTCGATCACGCCGGGGGGAATACGTACCGCGATCCGGCCGGCGCGATCGCGCTCAGCTTCCCCCGGGCCCGTTTCGTCGTACAGCAGGGGGACCTGGAGTTCGCCCGCCATACCAACGAGCGCACCGCCGCGAGCTATCTGCCGCACAACTTCGCCACGGTGCCGTTCCAGGCAATCGACGGCGAGACGGAGCTCCTCCCCGGCGTCCGCTGCTTGCCGACGCCGGGGCACGTGCCATTTCACCAATCGGTGCTGGTGGAGAGCGCGGGGGAGCGGGTGTGCTTCCTCGCCGATCTCGTGCCCACGAGCGCCCATCTGTCGCTGCCCTGGATCATGGGATATGACCTGGAACCGCTCGTGACGCTCGAGTCGAAGCGCGAGCTGTACCGCCGCGCCGAGGCTGACGGCTGGCTGCTGTTCTTCGAGCACGATCCGACGGTGGTGGCAGGCCGGCTGGGGCGGGAGGGGAAGGGGTTCGGTCTTGTGGAAGCTTTACGGGCGGGCTAAGTTAGGCGCGACAATACGGTAAGCGGGCGCCGCGTGCGCCTCACCCGCCGCCTCTCCCCTGGGGAGAGCGCTCGAGGGTTCGAGGGAGCGTTTTTCGTGGTCCGTCGTGCGTGGCCCGGCTCGGCCGGTGCGCACGGTGGGCACGGATGATGCGACGCGGATTCCGGGCAAGCTGGAATCCGCTTTTTTGTTGTCTCTTCGAGGAGGAGAACGGCACCTGGCGATCGAAAGCACCAACAACAAGGCCCCGCGCATCCGGGTGAACCGGCAGATCCGGATCAGTCCTCTCCGCGTGATCGGTCCCGACGGTGCCCAGCTCGGCGTGATGACCGTCGACGAAGCGCTGGCGGCGGCGCTGGAGCGGGGCCTCGACCTGGTGGAAGTGGCGCCGCTCGCGCGCCCCCCGGTCGTGAAGATCATGGATTACGGGAAGTTCAAGTTCGAGCAGGCGAAGGCGGCCCGCGCGGCCAAGAAGAAGCAGCATGTCATCCACTTGAAGGAAGTGAAGTATCGCCCCGGGATCGACGATCACGACTTCGCCTTCAAGACGCGCCACGCGCGCGAGTTCCTGCAGGATGGCAACAAGGTGAAGGTGACGATGATGTACCGCGGCCGACAGATGGCGCACATCGACCTGGGACGCGACGTGCTCGATCGGGTCGCGACCGAGCTCAAGGACGTGGCCAAGATCGAGCAGGACCCGAAGCTCGAAGGCCGCAACATGTCGATGGTGCTGGCGCCGAAATAGACATCGAGGTTCCAATGCCCAAGCAGAAATCCAAACGTGCGCTCCGGAAACGCGTGCGGCTGACCGGGAGCGGGCGCTTGCGCCGCTATCACGCGTACAAGAGCCACATCCTGACCAAGAAGCATCCCAAGCGGAAGCGCCACCTTCGCAAGCACGCGATGGTGGCGCACGCCGACGAGCGACGCCTCAAGCGCCTGCTGATGGCGTAAGGAGCCAGCATGCCCCGCGTCAAAAGCAACGTTGCGCGCCTGAAGCGCAAGAACAAGGTCATGAAGCTCGCCAAGGGCTACTTTGGCGGGCGCTCCAAGCTCTGGAAGGCTGCGAAGGAGTCGGTCGAGCGGGCCCAGAAATACGCCTACCGCGACCGCCGCCGCAAGAAAGGCGACTTCCGCCGCCTCTGGATCATCCGCATCAACGCCGCCGCCCGGCTGCACCAGCTCTCCTACAGCCGCCTCATGAACGGGCTGCGGCGCGCCGGCGTCGAGATCAACCGCAAAGTGCTCGCCGATCTCGCGGTGCGCGATCCTGCGGCGTTCCAGCAGTTGGCGGAGGTCGCGAAGCAGGCACTCTGACCATGCGCGACCTCCTGGCAGCCCTCACCGAGCTGCGGGAGCGTCTGCACGAGATCCCGCAAGCGGACGAACGCCGGCTCCAGGATCTCAAGACCGAGATCCTCGGGCGCAAGGCCGGCGCGCTCACCAAAATCCTCGCCGCGCTTCCGGGGCTCGAGCCCGCCGCCAAGAAGCAGGTCGGCGGCGCCGCTAACGCGCTGAAGCGGGACTTCGAGGCGGCCATCGCCGCACGCGAGCGCGACCTGAAGCGCGCCCCCGCCGCCGCCGCAGCCGGCGTCGATCTCACCATGCCGGGCCGCGCCAGCTGGACGGGCGGGCTGCACTTGGTCACCCAGGTGGTGAACGAGATCTGCGAGATCTTCCACGAGCTCGGCTTCACCCGGGCGGTGGGACCGCACATCGAGACCGAGCGCTACAACTTCTACGCCCTGAATTTTCCCAAGGACCACCCGGCCCTCGACGCCCAGGACTCCTTCTACCTCGGCGGCGATCTCCTGCTGCGGACCCACACCTCGCCCGTGCAGATCCGCACGCTGGAGCGCTACCCGCCGCCCGTCCGCGTCGTGATCCCCGGCCTGGCGTACCGCCGCGATCCGTTCGACGCGTCCCACTCACCCGTGTTCGAGCAGATCGAGGGCCTCGCCGTGGACGAGGGGATCAGCTTCGTCGACTTCAAGGCCACGCTTGCGACCTTCGCCCGCCGGTTCTTCACGGCGGATACCCGGGTGCGATTCCGCCCGTCGTTCTTCCCCTTCACGGAGCCATCCGCCGAGATGGACGTGCAATGCCAGATCTGCGGCGGCACGGGCTGCGCGGCGTGCAAGCAGTCCGGCTGGATGGAGATCCTCGGGTCCGGCATGGTGCACCCGGCGGTCCTCGAGAACTGCGGTGTGGACAGCGAACGCTACTCGGGCTTCGCCTGGGGCATGGGTCCGGACCGGATCGCGATGGCCCGCCACCGCATTCCCGACATCCGGCTCTTGTTCGACAGCGACGTTCGCTTCCTCGCGCAGTTCGCCGCGGGGGCGAAGGGGGGGGCGCGATGATCGTGTCCCGGCGCTGGCTCGAGGCGCTGCTGGGCCGCGCGCTCGACGCGCGCGAGACCGCCGACCGGCTGACGATGCACGTCGCGCCGGTCGACGCAGTCGTGCCGCTGCATCAGGATCTGGGCGACATCGTGGTCGCGCGCGTGCTGGAGGTCAAGCAGCACCCCAACGCCGACCGGCTCACGCTCTGCCGGGTGGACGCAGGGGTTGCCGGCGGGCCCGTCGAGGTCGTGTGCGGCGCCCGCAACGTGCAAGCCGGGAAGAGCTACCCGTACGCCCCCGTGGGCGCAGTGCTGCCGGGCGGCGCGCGGCTCGAGCGCAAAGCGATCCGCGGCGTCGAGTCGAACGGCATGCTCTGCTCGGCCAAGGAGCTCGGACTCGGCGACGATCACGCCGGCATCCTCGAGCTCGACACCGCCGCCCCGCCGGGGAGCCGGTTCGTGGACGTCGTGCCCGTCGCCGATCATCAGATCGTCATCGATGTCCCGGCGAACCGCCCCGACCTACTCGGTCACAAGGGCGTCGCCCGTGAGCTGGCGGCGCTGCTTGGCGGCGCGGTCAAGCTGCCGCCGATCCCGGGTGCTGGGAGCGCGGCCCCGGCCGGCGGGGACGCCGCCCTCGGCGGCCGTCGCCGCGCCCCCAGCGCCCGGGGGGACGGGCCCGCGAGGGCCGCCGAGCCCGGCGTGGCCGCCGGCCCGAGCGGGCGCGTCCCCTCGGGCGTGGTGGACGGGGTCGAAGTGCGCCTCGAGGATCCCGAGGGCGCCCCGCGCTACATGATCGCCGTGATCCGCGGGGTGAAAGTCGCGTCCAGCCCGGGGTGGCTCGCGCGGCGCCTCGCATCGATCGGCCAGCGGCCGATCAATAACGTCGTCGACGCGACCAACTACGTCCTGTTCGAGGTCAACCAGCCGCTGCACGCCTTCGATCTGGCGAAGCTGCGCGGGCCCGCCGTCGTGGTCCGCCGCGCCCAGCCGAACGAGAAGATCGTGACGCTCGACGGGGTGGAGCGCACGCTGAGCCCCGAGATGACGGCGATCTGCGATGCGGCGCGACCCACGATCATCGCCGGCGTGATGGGAAGCGCCGAGTCGGAGGTCGCGGCGTCCACGACCGACCTGGTGCTCGAATGCGCGTACTTCCAGCCGACCCGTGTCCGCCGCACGCGCCGGGCGCTCGGGTTGTCGAGCGAGTCGAGCTACCGGTTCGAGCGCGGCATCGACCTGCTCGGCATGCCCGAGTCCATGCGACGCGCGATCGAGCTGATCATCGCCGTGGCGGGTGGTGAGCAGCGCGAGCCGTGGCTCGACCTGTGGCCGCAGCCGGTCCAGGAGAAGACGATCTTCCTTCGCCCCGAGCGCGCCGCCCATCTGCTGGGCGTCGCCACCGAGCGCGCCGAGCTGGAGCGGCTGCTCACCTCGGTAGGGTTCTTCGTCGCGCCCAAGGATGGGGGAAGCCGGCTCGCCGTGCAGGTGCCCGGCTGGCGCCCCGACGTCACGCGCGAGGTGGATCTGATCGAAGAGGCCGCCCGCCTGACGGGGTACGACGCGTTCCCGGACGAGCTCCGCCCCTACCGGCCAGGGACGGTGCCCGACGCGCCCGTGGAGCAGATCAAGGCCCGCGTGCGCGAGCGGCTCGCCCAGGCCGGTTTCTTTGAGGCCCGAACCATCCCGCTCGGGCCCGGCGACGGGCCGGAAGCGGTCGCGGTCCGGAACCCCCTGTCGGCCGACGAGGCCCTTCTGCGGCGCCGGCTGATTCCGGGCCTGGTGCGCCGCGTCGAGCACAACTGGGCAAATCGCAACCGGGACGTGCGGCTGTTCGAGATCGGGGTCGTGTTCCGCACCGGGCAGGATCGACCCGAGGAATGGGATTCCGTGGCCGGAGTGCTCACCGGGGCCCGGCGCCCGCCCCACTGGTCCGAGGGTGCGAAAGTACCTGATATGGACATATGGGACTTGAAGCACCACTTTGAGTTAGCGGTAAGGGTCGCCGCCCCGTCGTGCGACGTACAACCGGCTCGCGGGGGCGGGGGCGGGTGGGTGGCGGTGCAACGGGGTGGGGAAGTGGCGGGGTGGGCAGGCCCCCTCGAGGCCGACGCGCCTGTCTGGGCGGCGCCGCTGTTCGGATTCGAAGTGCGGCTGGAGGTAATGCCGCCGCACCCGGTGCCGTATCGGCCGCTGCCCACGCAGCCCCCGGTGGAGCGGGACGTCGCCCTGCTCGTGCCGGCGGGCGTGAGCGCCGAGGCCGTGTCGGCGGTGCTGGCTCGCGCGGCGGGACCGCTGCTCGATCGACTCGCCGTGTTCGACGAGTACCACGGGCCCGGCGTGCCGGCGGGACACCGCAGCGTGGCGTGGCACTGCACCTTCCGGGACCCAGTCCGAACGCTGCGAGAGCGGGAAGTGGACGAGTTGCTCGCAGGCGCGCTGCAGGCGCTGGAGGACGAGCTTGGCGTACGACGGAGAGAGGGTTGACGGGCGAGTGCTGGATCAGCTGGAGACGGTTCTCCGTCACGTGGCGGATGAGCTGGCCAGCTGGCGTGCGCGCGCCCTCAAAGCCGAATCCGAGCTGAAAGAGAGCGGCATCCGGGGGGCAGGGGGGGCGACGGCCCCGAAACCCGACGCCGAGACGCGCGGGCGCGTGACGGATCTCGAGCAGGAGAACAAGACGTTGCGCCAGCGCGTGGAGGCCGCGCGCGTGCGCGTGCACGACTTGTTGTCGCGGCTCACCTTCCTCGAAGAGCAGGCCCGCCAGACCGGGAACGGCGGTGGGACGGGCGGGACCAGCAGCGTGAGCAGCGCCGGAGGTGCGTGAGTGAGCACCAAGAAACACGCGGTCAAGGTGATGATCGGCGGTGAAGAATACACCGTGCGGTCCGACCTGCCTCCCGAGTATACTCGGGAGGTGGCGGCGTACGTCGACCAGGCGTTGAAGAAGGTCCTGTCACAGGGGCCCATCGTCGAGACGCACAAGGCGGCGATCCTGGCGGCACTCGACATCACCAACGAGCTGTTTCAAACGAAGAAGGGCGAACGCGAAGTCGTCGCCCGGCTGGCGGCGCTCGCCGATGACATGACGAAGCTGCTGCCGCCGGGGAAACGCAAAGCTCTCAGTCATCAGACGTCAGTCAGCAGTTAAGGAAACACGCTCCGCTCCCAAGCGAAGCGTTGCCGGAGATAGATCCTATGCCGGACTGGCTGGCAATCGTCGCAGCCCTCCTCGGCGGCGGCGTCGCCGCGGGAGTGGCTTTCTACATGCTGGGGCGGCGCATGGAGCGGCGGGTGGCGGACGCCGCGACGCGGGCCGCCGCAGTGGACGGCGCGCGCCTCCTGGAAGAGGCACGCCAGCGGATGGTCCTCGCCTCGAAAGAAGAGCTGATGCGCGCCCGTGAGGCGTGGGACGGAGAGGTGGCGCGGCGGCGGCGCGACATCGAGCGACGCGAAGACCAGATCGAGCAGAAATCGGCGGGCCTCGAGACCGAGACCCGCGACCTCGGGCGCCGGGAGCAGGCCTGCCTGGACCGGGAGCGCGCGCTCGGGGCCAAGGAAGCCGAGGCGCAGGCGCGCCTCGAGCGCCTCGCCGGCCTCACCGCGCAGGAGGCAAAGCAGGAGCTGTTGCGCGGCCTCGAGGACGAAGCCCGCAGCGAAGCTGCCGCCCTGGCTCGGGAGTTGAAGGACCAGGCGAAGAAGGGCGCGGACCGCGAGGCCAAGAAGATCCTCGCCGTCGCGATCCAGCGCATCGCGGCCGAGCACACCGCCGAGAGCACGGTATCCGCCGTCGCGCTCCCCTCCGACGAGATGAAGGGACGCATCATCGGGCGCGAAGGTCGGAACATCCGCGCCTTCGAGGCCGCCACCGGTGTCGACGTGATCATCGACGACACGCCCGACACGGTCGTGGTCTCGTGCTTCGACCCGGTGCGGCGTGAGGTGGGTCGGCTGGCGCTCGAGCGACTCATCGCCGACGGGCGCATCCACCCGGGGCGGATCGAAGAAATCATCGGAAAATGTCGTGCCGAGGTCGAAGCCGGGATCGTCGAGGCGGGCGAGCAGGCGGTGTACGAAACGGGCATCAAGGGCATGCACCCCGAGCTCATGAAGCTCGTGGGTCGGATGCGCTACCGCACCTCGTACGGACAGAACATCCTGGAGCACTCGAAGGAGGTCGCCTGGCTCGCCGGCATCATGGCGGCCGAGCTGAAGCTCGACGTCCAGCTCGCGAAGCGCGGCGCCCTGTTGCACGATATCGGCAAGGTGCTCACGCACGAGCACGACGGCACGCACGTCCAACTGGGCGTCGAAGTGGCGACGAAGTACGGTGAGGACGCGGTCGTCATCAATTGCATCGCGGCGCACCACGACGACGTGGAGCACGAATCTCCGGTCAGCGTGATCGTGCAGGCCGCCGACGCCGTCTCGGGGGCGCGGCCGGGAGCGCGCCGCGAGGCGTTCGAGACCTACGTGAAGCGCCTCACGCAGCTGGAGCAGCTCGCCGGCGAGTTTCCGGGCGTGGAGAAGGTGTATGCCATTCAAGCCGGTCGGGAAGTCCGCGTGGTCGTGACCCCAACCGCGGTGGACGACGGCAAGGCCGGCGAGCTGTCGGATCAAATCGCCCGCCGGATCGAGCGCGAGTTGCAGTACCCCGGTCAGATCAAGGTCGTGGTGATTCGCGAAACCCGCGCGGTGGGCTTTGCCCGCTAGGCTGATCGACGGCACCGCCATCGGCGACCGGCTGCGCGCCGAGCTGCAAACCGAGATCCGCGGGCTGCGCGACCGCGGCGTCACGCCGGGGCTGGCCGCGGTGCTGGTGGGCGATAATCCCGCGTCCGCCACGTACGTGCGCATGAAAGGGAAGGCGTGCGAAGACGCAGGGCTCTATCACGAGACCATGCGGCTCCCGCGCGAGACCTCCGAGACCGAGCTGCTGGCGGTCGTCGACCGGCTCAACGCCGACCCCAAGATCCATGGCATCCTCGTGCAGCTGCCGCTCCCGAAGCAGATCCACACGCCGCGCGTGCTCCAGCGCGTGGCGCCGGGGAAAGATGTGGACGGATTTCACCCGGAAAACGTCGGCAAGGTGTTCGTCGGGGACCCGACGGGCTTCCGCCCCGCCACGCCGTACGGCGTGCAGCAGCTGCTGCTGCGCAGCGACATCGATACCACCGGGAGGCACGCCGTGATCGTGGGGCGCTCCACCATCGTCGGCAGGCCGATGGCGGCGCTGCTGCTGCAGGACGGCCCGGGCGGCAACGCCACCGTGACCGTGTGCCATTCGCGCACCCGGGACATCAAGTCCGTGACGCGGCAGGCCGACATCCTGATCGTCGCGATGGGAAAGCCCGAGTTCGTGACCGGCGACATGATCAAGCCGGGGGCGGTGGTGATCGACGTCGGGACCAATCGCGTGGAGGACCCGACGACGAAAACAGGGTCCCGGCTCGTGGGCGACGTCAAATTCGCGGAGGCGGTGCAGGTCGCCGGCGCGATCACGCCGGTGCCCGGGGGCGTCGGGCCGATGACGATCACCATGCTGCTCTGCAACACCGTCCAGGCCGCACGGCAATGTCTCACAGCCTAGACCTGTTCGGCGCCGCGTCCCCCGAGGGCGCCTGGACCGTCGGCGAGGTCACCCGGCAGGCCCGCGCCGTCCTCGAGGGGGGCCTCGGGCCCCTGTGGGTGCGCGGCGAGGTCAGCGGCTTCAAGGCGTGGCACAGCGGCCACTGGTATTTCGCGCTGCGCGACCGCACGGCCCAGATCCGCTGCGTCATGTTCCAGAAGGACAATCGCCGGCTGCCGGCGCCGCCCGCCGACGGCACCCAGGTGTTTGTGTTCGGCCGGCCGACGGTGTGGGAGGAGAAGGGGGAGTTTCGCCTCACCGTGATCGAGCTGCTCTCGACCGAGCGGGGCGGACTGTGGCAGCTCGCCTTCGAGAAGGCGAAAGCCGCACTCCACAAGGACGGCTTGCTCGACCCGGCGCGCAAGCGCCCGCTGCCGCTCTACCCGGGGCGCCTGGCGATCGTGACCAGCAAAGACGGGGCGGCGGTCCGTGACATCATCGCCGTGACGCACCGCCGCTGGCCGTTCCTCGAGCTGTTCGTCATCCCCACCAAGGTGCAGGGCGACGGCGCGGAGGAGGCGATCTGTGGCGCGCTCGCCGTGCTCGGCCGGATCGAGCGGCTCGACGTGGCGATCGTCGGCCGGGGCGGCGGGTCGCGTGAGGACCTGTGGAGCTTCAACTCCGAGCGCGTGGCGCGCGCGGTCGCCGCCGTCCCCGTGCCGGTGATCTCCGCCGTCGGGCACGAAACCGACAGCACGCTGTGCGACCTGGTCGCCGACCACCGCGCGCCCACCCCGTCGGCCGCCGCCGAAGCGGCGACGCCGGACCGGCGCGACGTCCTGGCCGACCTGGGCCAGTTGGGGGCCCGTCTCGCCCGCGGCCTGGGCAGCAAGTCGCAGCGCGTGACGCAGCGGCTCGACCGCACGCTCGACCGGCTGGGCGGCGCCGCGTCGCTGCTGCTCGAGCGCAAGCGCCATCAGCTGTCGGCTATCGGCGGTCGGCTCGATGCGTTGTCACCGCTCAAGATCCTGGAGCGGGGGTACTCGTTGGCGCGGGATGCCGAGGGACGCGTGCTCAAGCGCATCGCCCAGTTTCCCCCGGGGCGCGCCTTCCGGCTGCGCGTGAGCGACGGCGAGGTGGCGGCGCGCGCGGCGGGAGACGAGTCGTGACCTCCGAGCCGACCAGCTTCGCGCGGCAACTCGAGCGGCTCGAGGAGATCGTGCGGCGGCTCGAGGCGGAGGACCTGGATCTGGACCAGGCGCTCAAGCTGTTCGAAGAAGGCGTGGAGCGGCTGCGCCAGGCGCGTGAGCGCCTTACGGTGGCCGAGGCGAAGGTCAAGCAGGTCTTGAGCGACCACGCCGGCAAACTCCGGGTTGAGGACTTCGACGGCTAGCCGCGCGCTCGAGCTGTATCTGTCCGACGCGCGCGCCCGCGTCGACACCGTGCTCGAGCGTTGGGGCGCCCGCGCCGACGGCCTCTGGCCGGCTCCCGTCCCGGCCGCGGTGCGCTACAGCTTGCTCTCCACCGGGAAACGGCTCCGCCCGACGCTGGTCTTCGCGGCCTACGAGGCCGTGGGCGGCACGACGCCCGGCGTCGCCGAGCTCGCGGCATCGATCGAGGTGGTGCACGCCTATTCCCTGGTGCATGACGACCTGCCCTGCATGGACAACGACGACCTGCGCCGCGGGCGACCCACCACGCATCGGGCGTTCGACGTGCGCACGGCGACGCGGGCGGGCTACCACATGGTGGCGCTCGCCGCCCGCGTGCTCGCGGCGGGGCTCGAGGCGCTCGGCCTCGACCCCGACCGGCGGCGCGCGATCGCCCTCGAGCTGTATCGGGCCGCTGGCGCGGGGGGGATGATCGGCGGCCAGGCGCTCGATCTCGAGGCCGAGGGACGCCGCCTCCCGATGACGGAGCTGGCGGACGTACACGGGCGCAAGACCGGCGCCCTCATCGCCGCCGCCTGCGTGATCGGCGGGCTCGCGGCCGGGGCGACGCCGGCGTGCGGCGAAGCGCTGCGGGCCTACGGCGGGGACGTGGGGCTCGCCTTCCAGATCTACGACGACGTGCTCGACGCCACCGCCACCTCCGCCCAGCTCGGGAAGACCGCCGGGAAGGACGCGGTGCTCGCCAAGTCCACCTTCGTGACCCTCTTGGGCGTGGGCGCCGCCCGGGCGGAGGCGGAGCGACTCGCGGCCCGGGCCGTAGACCGGCTACGGCAGGCGGGGTTAGTTTCTCCTACCTTGGTGGAGCTGGCGCACTACATTGTTACCAGGCCGAACTGATGATGAACAATTGCGGATTTCGGATTGTGGATTGCGGATTGGACGTTCGCTCTTCAAATCCGCAATCCGCAATCCACAATCCGCAATCTGTCAGGAAGGGGCGCCGTGGCCTTACTTGAGACGATTGCCGGTCCGGCTGACGTCAGGCGGCTCTCGCGCGAGCAGCTCCAGCCGCTCGCCGACGAAGTCCGCCGCCGCCTGATCGACGTCGTGTCGCAGACCGGTGGCCACATCGGCGCCGGGCTCGGCGTCGTCGAGCTCACCGTGGCGCTGTGCTACTGCTTCGATTCTCCGCGGGACAAGATCGTGTGGGACGTCGGGCACCAGGCATATCCCTGGAAGATCCTCACCGGGCGCAACGCGCGCCTTCCCACGCTGCGCCAGACGGGCGGGCTCTCGGGATTCCTGCGTCGCTCGGAGAGCGAGCACGATCAATTCGGCGCCGGCCACGCCGGCACCGGCCTCTCGGCGGCCTTCGGGATCGCGGCGGCGCGGGACCTGAAAGGCGAGCAGTTCAAGGTGGTGGGCGTGGTCGGCGACGGTGCGCTCACGTGCGGGCTCCCCTATGAGGCCATGAACAACGCGGGCCATTCGGGCCGCGACGTCATCATGGTCCTGAACGACAACGGCATGTCGATCGCCCCGAACGTGGGCGCCATCAACCGCTACCTGGGCTCGATCATCGCGAGTCCCATCACCGTGCGCATCCGCGAGATCGTGAAAGCGATGATCGAAAAGGCGTCGCACGTCGTCGGCGGCCAGAAACTGGTGGACTTCGCCAAGACCATGGAGGAAAGCATCAAGAACCTCTGGTCTCCGGGGATGTTGTTCGAGGAGCTCGGCTTCCGCTATTTCGGACCGATCGATGGGCACAATATCTCGCAGATGGTGCAGACGTTCGAGATCGTGAAGACGCTGCGAGGCCCGCGCGTCGTGCACGTCATCACCGAGAAAGGCAAGGGATTCCCCCTCCCCGAGCCGGACCTCGAGAAATACCACGCGCGCGCCCCCTACGACCCCGTCACGGGCCAGCTCAAGCCGGTCAACCCGGGACCGCCCCAATGGACCAGGGTGTTCGGCGAGGCGATCACGCAGCTCGCCGCGGAGTACCCGAACCTCGTCGCGATCACGGCCGCGATGCCGTCCGGGACCGGCACCAACATCTTCCAGAAGAAGTGGCCCGAGCGCTTCTTCGACGTCGGCATCGCCGAGGCACACGCCACCACGTTCGCGGCGGGCCTGGCCACGCAGGGCATGCGGCCCGTGGTGGCGATCTACTCGACGTTCTTGCAGCGCGCGTACGACAGCATCATTCACGACGTGGCGATCCAACAGCTCCCCGTGATCTTCTGCATGGACCGCGCGGGGATGGTGGGTGAGGACGGCCAGACGCACATGGGCCTGTACGACATCGCCTACATGCTCGCCGTCCCGAACCTGACCGTGACCGCACCGAAGGACGGCGCCGAGCTGATCGGGCTGCTGCGCTGCGCGCTCGAGCACAGCGACGGGCCGTTCTCGCTGCGCTATCCGCGCGACAAGGCGCCGGGCGCGGCGCCCCCCGCCGCCGAGGTGGCGCCGGTCCCGTACGGCAGCTGGGAGATGCTGCGCCGGGGCCGGGACTGCGCCCTGCTCGCCGTCGGAGTGATGTGCCGACCGGCCCTGGACGCGGCCGCGGCGCTGGCGGGCGAAGGCTGGGACGTGACGGTCGTGAACTGCCGCTTCCTGAAGCCGATCGACCGCGCGACCCTGGAGGCGCTGACCCGCGAGCACCGGCTGCTCGTCACCATCGAAGACGGCACGGTCGTCAACGGCTTCGGGGCGTCGCTCGCCGGCATCGTGCAGGCGAGTGCACCCGACGTGCGCGTCGTGGCGCTCGGCGTGCCGGACCGCACCTACGAGCACGCTCCCAGGGCGCAGCAGCTCGAAGAGGTGGGCCTCACCGGCCCCGGCATCGCCGCCCGGGTGCGCGCTCTCGCCACCGAGGAGTCGCCCACGCACTCATGAACGTCGGGGTCGTCGGCAACCCGAGTTACCGCGACCTCAAGGACCTGCTCGCGCATCTGGCGCAGGTCGCGCCGCGCATCGGCTTCACGCTCTTCACCGAAGAGAGCATCGCGTCCCTCTGGCCGGAGCCGCCCCCAGCGTCGCTGGCGGGCGCTACCGGGCTCGATTGCCTCGTGACGCTCGGCGGCGATGGCACGCTGCTGCGGGGCGCGCGCCTGCTGAACGGCGGCACCACTCCGATCCTCGGCGTGAACTTGGGCCGCGTCGGTTTTCTCACGACGGCAACCTCGCAGACCCTCGACTGGGCGCTCGACGCGATGGTGCGCGGCGCGTTCGCTACCGAGAGCCGCCTCGCGCTCGAGCCGACCATCGTCGCCCGGGGCGGCAAGAGCCGCACCGAGCCGGTGGTGCTCAACGACGTCGTGGTGCACAAGGGCGGCGTGGCCCGCGTGATCCGGTTGCGCGTGTCGGTGGACGGCGAAGAGGTGGGCCAATATTCCGCGGACGGGATCGTGGTCTCCACGCCCACCGGCTCCACCGCGTACTCGCTCTCGGCCGGCGGCCCGATCGTGGTCCCGGGCGTGGATGCCATCGTCGTCGCGGCCATCTGCCCCCACACGCTCGCGGTGCGGCCCCTCGTCGTCCCCGCGCACGCGAAAATCACCGTCGAGCCGATCCCGCCGTGGACGGAAGACGTACTCGTCTCGTTCGACGGCCAGGTCGGCACCACCATGGAGTCAGGGGACCGCCTGGTGGTGCAGCGCGCCGACCGCCCGGTCCTGCTCGTCCGGCTCGGTCCTGAGGGCTTCTTCGCGCGCATGCGAAAGAAGCTGCACTGGGGCGACCTCTCCGACCGCGAGCGCACGTAGTGTTGACGGAGCTGCGCGTCCGCGATCTCGCCGTCATTGCCGACGTCACGCTCCCCCTCTCCCCCGGTCTGAACGTCCTCACCGGGGAAACCGGGGCGGGGAAGTCGATGCTGGTGGACGCCCTCGCCCTGCTGCTCGGCGAGCGCGCGTCATCCGATGTCGTACGGCCCGGCGCGCCGAAGACCGTGATCGAGGGCGCGTTTGAATTCACCTCGACCGCCCTGGACCGTCTGCGATCGTCCTTGACCGCCCTGGGGGTGGAGGCCGAAGACGGGCGCGTGGTCCTCAAGCGGGAAATCATGGGGGAGGGCGGATCCCGCGCCTGGGTGAACGGCAGCCCCGCTACCGTGGGCATGCTCGCCCAGCTCGGCGCGCTGCTCGTGGATCTGCACGGGCAGCATGAGACGCAATCCCTGCTCCGGGAGGACGCGCAGCGCGACATCCTCGATGCCTACAGCGACGCGGCCGTCGAGCGCGTCGCGGCGCGGGATGCGCACGAGCGGCTGCGAGAGCTCGAGCGCCGTGACGCAGAGCTCAAGGCCCGCCGGGAGGACGTCCAGCACAAGGCCGACTACCTGCGTCACGTGGTCCAGGAGATCGAGCGGGCCGCACCGCGTGTCGGCGAGGACGAGACGCTCGAGACGGAGGCGAAGCGACTCGGGCACGCCGAAGAGCTGGGGCGGCTCGCGCGCGAGCTCGAGCAAGCGCTCGATACCGCCGGGCTCGCCCGGGCGGCGAAGCTCGTCGCGGGGCTCGAGCGGCTCGATCCCTCCACCGCATCCTGGCGGGAGCTGCTCGATGCGGCGTTCGCGAACGTCGGCGAGTTGGCGCAGGCGGCCCGCGACTACGCCGCCGGGATCGACGCCGACCCCCGCCGCCTCGAGGGCGTGGAGCAGCGCCGGGACGTCCTGTTTCGCCTGACCCAGAAGTACGGGCCGACCCTCCCCGACGTGCTCGCCACGCGCGACCGGTCGGCGCGCGAGCTCGACCTGCTCGATACCGCCGATTTGGACCTCCGCCATATCGCCGAGCAGCGCGAGGCGGCCGCCGCCGAGTTCACGCGCGCCTGCACGGCGCTGACCAGCAAGCGGCACCGGGGAGCCGGCCGCCTCGCCCATGCCGTGAACGAGCTGTTACCGGCCCTCGGCATGGCGGGCGGCCGCTTCGAGGCGCGCCTCGTACCGCTCCCCGCTTCCCAGGGGAGCGGGGCGGAGTCGGTGGTGTTCGAGGTACAACTCAACGTCGGGATGCAAGCCCGTCCGCTCGCCAAGGTGGCGTCGGGGGGCGAGCTGTCGCGCCTCATGCTGGCGCTCAAGGTGGTCCTCGCGGAGCACGACGCGGTCGCGACCCTGGTCTTCGACGAAGTGGATCAGGGAATCGGCGGCGAGGTCGGGGGACGCGTAGGAGAAGCCCTGGCGGGCGTGGCCCGCGGGTCGACGGGCTCGCGCCAGGTGCTCGTCATCACCCATCTGCCTCAGATCGCGGCGTTTGCGGATCACCACCTGGTCGTGGCGAAGGGCGCGAAGACCGGCCTCGCCACGAGCGACGTGCAGCTGGAAAGCGGCGAGGGGCGGACCCGGGAGCTCGCCCGCATGTTGGGTGATCCCGATATGGGCACAGCCCTGCGCCATGCGGCAGAGCTGCTCAAAAAAGCCTCCGCGACGTCCGCAACACAATCCGGTACACCGGCGCGGCCGGCGTCACCCCGACGGTCCCGCCGCTGACGGTCTGCTCGATCGAAAACCCGCCCTCCACCGTCGGCCCGACGTAGGTCACCGCCAACCCGAACCGGAGCCGCCGCTCCGCCGTGCCGTCGTCCAGCATCGCAGCGGAGGTGGGGACGCCCAGGCGCGCGGCGAGGTCCAGCGAGTCCTGCGCCGAGCGAAAGCTGTAGCGGTCCTGCTGCTTGATCCAATAGCTCGCCGTCAGGCCCACCGCGAACTGCGGGGCGAGGCGGTACAGCGGAGCCACGTCCATGCCCACGTAGTCACCCGGGTCCCAGGCGAGGTCGGCGGTCGCCGCGAACGGCACGAGGATCGCGCCGAACGGCGCGACGCGGCGCACCCGCGTGCCGGGACGCTGGATGCCGCCGCGCACGGCGACGTTCAACCACAGTCGGCTCCCCACGAACAGCTCCTGCACGAGGCGCGCCTCGAGGTCCGTCTGATGGTCCCCCAGCGACTGCCGCAGCCAATCGTCGTCCGAGTCGGGCTGCGTGGTCGGCAGTCGCACCAAGGCGACGAGCGCGGCCGCGTAATGGACGCCCGCCGCCAGCCGATACTTGGCCGCGACCTCGACGTCCCCCAGCCCGAGCCGAAAGCTGTTGCGGTAGGGGAGGCCCCGGTAGCCGAATCCGTAGGCGCCGTCGACGATCGCGCCCGCGACCAAGTCTGCGCTCAGCGTGTCGTGCGCCAGCAGGAACGGCTCCCGGAATCCGACGACGTTGAAGGCCGCGGAATCCCGCGTCTGCAGGTAGGAGACCACCTGGGCGATGCCCCGACCCCCGTCGGAGCTGTCGAGCGGCATGAACGGCGATCCCGTCTGCCCGGCGCCGTGCACCGCCTCGTACAGGGCGGTGCGTATGGTGCGGGCCGAGTCAAGAAACGCTTGCGCGGCGCACTGCCGGGACGGCGGGCAGCCGTACCCGCGGCCGGCGATGTTGGCATCGAGTCGCGCCAGGGAGGTGTCGAACTCGGTGAAGAAGGTGCTGTACGACGTCCCCGAGTTCAAAACGCCCTGGAGCAGCGGGTTGAGTCCCAGGTTCGCGCCGGTGCTCGAGATCTTCAAGTGCGCGCCGGTCGCCACGCGGACGATCGGCACCGACACGCTCACCGACAGCCGGTCGGAGAGTCCCAGCTCCGCTGTGATAGGAGTGGTACGCCGCTCCTGGCGCACGCTCAGCACGCTCTTGCCGAGGTTCGCGACGAATCCGGGAACGCCGGACGCGGTGCGCACGTCTTGCTGGAGCCGGGCGACGACCGGAATGGCCCCCGCCCCCACCGTGTCACCGGTCAGCGCCAGCCCGAGTGGCAGGCGCGCGCCGTCCACGAACTGCGCGTCCCATCCTACGATGCGGGGGTCGAACGTCACGCGCAGCCTGCCGCGTCCCGCGATGTCCGCGCGCTCGACGGCCTGGGCGGCGATTCGAGCCCCGCCCGTGAGGGCCGGGCTCATCGCCAGGAGGAGAATTCGCGTGGCTCTCATCAGCGAAACGGCATCCACCGCTAGGCGGATGCCGTTCTCGTTACCCCCCGGCGCCGGCGCGGTTCGCGCTCAGGGAATCGGGGGGATCTGGGCGCTGTAATGGACGTTGATCAAGTCCCGCAGCGCTTGGGCGACCAGGCGTTGGGTTGAGGTGCTGGGGTGAATGCCATCGCGACTGATCGCGGTTCCGAATGGCGCCGCCGTCGCGTTCGGGTCGGGGGGGAACGCTGGGAACGGCCGAATCGCGCCGGGAGCACCGGCGAGGGCCCGCAACAGGCCGTTCGGGTCCACATACGCCCAGCCCCGCGCCGTCGCGGCCTGCCCGATGGTCGCGTTGTACTGCGCGACTGTGCCGAGCATGTTGAGTGTCTCCGTAACGGAGATTACGTGCGTATCCGAGCAATCGATCGTCGTCGGCGTGCCGGCCGCCGCCGCCGCGAGACGCGGTGCGCCGTAGTGGAATGGTATGTAGACGTACGCCGAATCACCCGGCGCGCCGCCCGGGATCGGCGTGGACGCGAGGCAGTTGGGGAGCACGGTGAGCGTCGGAATGCCCGCCGCAGCAGCGGCGTAATACTTGCCCGCGGATACGTACGGGGAGCCGGTCGCCTGAACCGCGCCGATCAGGACACCGCCCTTGATTGTACCGAACGAATCCAGGCTGTCCATGAAGGCGTTGAAGCGCGTCGCGAACGTCGCCGGCGGTGTGATGTCGGCCGCGCTGCCCGCATTGGCGCTCGTGTCCAGGATCGCGCCCAGCACGTCGTTGCTCCCGATCCACACGCTCACGAACGTCGGCTGCACCTCGCGGGCGCGCTGCAGCTCGGTGCGTCCCCCCAGCAGGAACAGCTTGAACGCGTCGGTGGCCGACGCTGGCGGCTGCGGCGGCGCGTAGTTCGAGTTGAGCAGCTCGAGCACGTCCGCGCCGGGGAACGCTACGTTATTCAGGAACGGCGGCAGCGGCGTGCCGCGCAGCGAGCACGTCTGGTCGGTGCTCCCCGGACCGAGACGGGTGGGCGGGCTGCTGAAGATGAACGTGATCGGGGGCGGGCAGCCGTAGAGACTGAAGCTCGGTGCGTAGTTGATGCTTGGATAGAAGAACGGCGTGCCCATCGCCCGGGCGAGCAGCACGGGATAGGCGAGTTTCTGCAGCGAGTCGTTAAGCCCGCCCGACTGGATTCCGGCGGTGATGCTGTTCCCGAAGGAGACGTAGCGCTGGAACATCGCGCCGCCCGCGTAGGACGGGACCAGCGGCGTGAACAGCTCGTCCTGATGACACGCCGCGGCGAGCGCGAGGGTCAGACCGGCGGCGAGCAGGTTTCTGGCGTGCGGCATCGTCGGGGCCCCCTTAGAACGCATAGCTCAGCGACACCCCGAAGAGGTGCGCGTGGAGTTTGTACAGGCCGTTGTTCATTCCCGTCGTCGGCAACTGGTTGAACGTCGGCTCGCGCGTCCGGCCGCGGCGGTCGTTCTGCTTGACGTATTGGTAGGCGAGGTCCCCCGTGAGGCCGGGGGCGAGCTGCACCGTCAGGCCGGCGGTGACCTCGTTGCGGTTTCCCTCGGGCAACAGCGGTGTCACCGTCTCGGGGGGCGCGGCGCCCTGATGATATAGATAACCACCGCGGAACGTCCACTTCGCATCCTTCGCCCACTCGGCCGCGAACCGGAATCCGTTGGTGTTGTGATAGCGCTCGGACATCGAGCGGTTGAGCAGCGGGTTCGCGAAATTGATGTTGATCACGGTGAGCCGCTTGCCCCAGCGCGTGAACTGATAGTCGCCGAACAACGTCCAGTCGCTCCGCAGCTTGTACGCAAGCCCGAAGACGACCTGCTCCGGGTTGGTGATCGACGTGGTCAACGTCTGGGTGGTAAGCACGGTACCGAAGAGATTGAGTCCGACCAAGCCACACGCCGCCACGGGTGTGGTCAAGAGGTTGTCGATCGGACAGCCAGCCGGGATCGTCACCGGCCCAACCGGGAGGGGCGAGGGCACGATCAGATTCGTCGCCACCTGGGTGAACGTGCCGGTGCCCGAGTAGTCGAGCTTGGCGTGCATCAGGTAGCGGCCGCCGATCGATAGCTTGTCGTTCACCTTGATGATCCCGCCCCAGTGGGCCGTCACGGTCGTCTTGGTCGCCTCGAGGTGCGCGTCTGCGAAGTCGGTGCCCGGCGCGATGCCGAACTGGCCGAACACATACGGCGGTGCACCCGGTGGCGGTGGCAGCAGTGTCGTGGGCAGCGGCGCCTCCGCCAGATCGAGCCGCTGGTTCAGCTCCACCTTACCCATCACGATGTCGAGTCCCCCACCCAGCGCCAGCCAGGGGGTGACCTGATACGCGACCGTGGGTTGGATGTAGATGGAGCGGAGGACGTTCTTGTAACCCGAGAATCGCCCGTCGAACGCAAGCGGCCACTGCGTCTCGAGCGCGTACGGCGCGAACAGCCCCACGCCGACACCCAGTTTGGGGGTGGCGGCGTATGACAGGTACACTTGGGGAATAGCCAACAGCGGCTCTTGCAAGGCGTTACGCTGCACGAGCACGTCGTCGGTGAACCCGCCGTTGATCCGCAGCAGCGTCACGCCGATGGTGGCCCGCCCCCCCTTCACTCCGGCGAGCCCGGCAGGGTTGAAGAAGATCGCCGACCCGTCGGCACACGGCGCGGCCACGCCCGTGCCGGCGCGTCCCATGGCGCAGGTGCCCTGTTCGTACAGGCTGAACCCCTGTGCGGCCAGTACGGCCGGGACCCCGGCAGACGACAGCCATAGCGCCGACAAAGCATACCGCCGCATAGAGTTGTCTCCGGAACCCGGATGAGAGACGTGGTGGACGAGGCCCGTACAGGGTAGCATTGGCCCCAACCCTTGTCAAACCCAAGTCGCATGAAAGCGTCAGCGTTGTTCCGAGCGACCTTCGGCGTCGCGCCCCGCGCCGCGGCGTCAGCCCCGGGCCGGGTGAACCTGATCGGCGAGCACACCGACTACAACGGTGGGCCGGTGCTCCCG
>QHUM01000038.1 GCA_003222135.1 Gemmatimonadota bacterium
TCCGTGAACAGGCGACCGATCTGAGCGTGCACGCCAAGGGCGGCGAAGAACCCTCCGCTGACGTAGAACCCATTCGCAAGAACGGCTTCCCCTCCGCCCGAGAGATCCCAGACGCCGTTGCCCCAGGCGAACACCGACGAGAAGGCCTGCTGCTGTGAGCGGATCTCCTGCCACAGCGGCTCGGTGAAAACCGAGCGGCCCCCATACCCCCTGCCCACCCGCCCCGTGCCGTGCCGGTCGATCCCGATCGACACGAGCTCGTGTGGCTTCTCGACTGGAAGCGAGCGGAGACGGAGCGCGTTGACGAGCTGGAAAATCGCCGCGTTGGCGCCGGTGCCGAGCGACAGGGCCAGAATCGCCACGACCGCGAATGTCGGGTTTCTCCGAAGGATTCGCATGGCGTAGCGGAGGTCGTGGAGCATGCGAGGGGTCAGGGGTCGGGGGTTAACGGAAGACGACGCGCACTCGAGCTCTCTGACCCCTGGCCCCTGACCCCCGACCCCTGCTCCTCCACCACCCTGCCGTCGAACAGCTGCACCGTGCGATCCGCGTGCAGCGCGTAGCGCGGATCGTGAGTGACCATGCACACCGTCGCGCCGCCGCGGTGCAGCTCGCGCAGCAGCTCCATCACCGCCTCGCCGTTGGTCGAGTCCAAGTTCCCCGTCGGCTCGTCGGCAAGCAGGATCGCAGGGTCGCCCACGACGGCACGGGCCACCGCGACGCGCTGCTGTTGACCCCCCGATAGCTGCGCCGGATAGTGCTTCGAGCGGTGCGACATCCCCACCCGCTCGAGCGCCGCCTGCGACCGCTGCTTGCGCTCGGCGCCGCCCATCCCGCGGTAGGTGAGCGGCAGCTCGACGTTCTCGTACACCGTCAGGTCGCCGATCAGGTTGAACGCCTGGAAGATGAACCCGATACGGCGGTTTCTTATTCTGGCCCGCTCGGCGGCGGACAGGTTCGCAACCGGTCGGTCTTCCAGCAGGTAAGTCCCCTCGGTCGGGGTGTCGAGCAGGCCGAGCAACGACAATAGCGTCGTCTTGCCGCACCCCGACGGCCCCGCGATCGAGACGTAGTCTCCTTTCTTGATCTCGAGGTGCACGTCGGCGAGGGCATGAGTCTCCACCTCGTCGGTGTAGAAGACTTTCTTCACGCCTTGGAGCTGAATCAGCGGCGCACCGTTGCTGGACATCGGCTCTCCTATCTCTTGATCCTCACCCGGTCCACGTTGTCCCACTGCGACATGTCCGACAGGATCACCGAATCGCGCACGTTCAGGCCACGCATCACCTCGATCGTGTTGACCGAGCTGCGCCCCACCTGCACCTGCACGCGCGTCGCGTAGTGTCCGTCATCGGTGATCTTGAACATCCCGATCGTGCTGTTCGGCTGGCCGTAGGCCGGCCTCCCCGTGTAGAGCACATGCTCGAGCCGCTCGATCTCGATCGTCCCGTCCACGCTCAAGTCAGGCCGCGCCCCCGGAGCCGTGCCCTCGAGCGCCACGTCCACCGCCACGGTGCCGTTGATCGCGTTGGGATCGCTCCGGATCACGTGACCGGGAATGATCCCGTTGCGCGTGTCGATCGCCGCCTTCTGGCCGATCGTCACGTCCTTCGCCTGTGTCTCGGGGATCTGCAGCACGGCCTTGAGCTTCCCAGGCTGGACCACCTTGGCGAGCATCGTCCCGCCGAGCACGTATTGGCCGAGCTGCAGCGTCAAGTCGGAGACCACGCCCGAATCGCCCGCCCGCACCTGCAGCGACCGCAGCACGTTCTGCTGGAACTCCGCGACGGCGCGCAGCCGGTCCACCTGCGACCGCTGGACGGCGAGCTGGGAGTCGATCGTCTCGGCCATGAGTGCCAGGCGCTGTTGCTCGATGCTGTAGCGCGTCTCGAGCTCCAAAGCTTTGTCCTTGGCCAGCGCCGCCTCGTTGCGCGACATGCCGCCGTGCGCGCCGAGCGACTCCGCCACCTCGGCCTCCCGCTTCGAGTTGAAGTACTCGGTGCGGGTGGTCGCGACGAGACCTGTCTGAGTAAGACGCTGATTCTCGAGATTGGTGTGTTGGCTCACCAGCTCGGCGCGGGCGGCCGCCAACTGCTGCTCGGCCTGGAGCGCCTGGATCTGAACATCCGGGTTGGAAAGGTCGAGCAACACGGTCTCCGGCTTTACATGCTGCCCCGGTTGAGCGAGCACCCGATCGACGCGGCCGGCGGCGAGCGCCGTGATGAAGCGGATGTGCTCCGGCACCAGCGTGCCGGGCCCGCGCACCTCGCGCACCATCTCGCCGCGACGCACCGAGTCGACGTACAGGGTCGCCCGGTCCACGGTGGGCGCGGCGGGCTTCAAGCTCGTCAGGAAGACCGTGAGCAGCACGACCGCGCCGGCGGCGAGGCCGCCTTGCACGTAGCGGCGGTGCTTCGGTGCTGGCGGACGGGCAATGTCCACGCTACTCCTCCCGCAGCATGTCAGCGGGGTTCACCCGAGCCGCCCGCTGCGACGGCGCCCACGCCGCCGCTACGCATGCCGCCAACACAACCGCGATGCCCAATGCGTACCCCGCTGGATCGAACGTATCCACGATCACGAGCACCGACGCGAAGACCTTCGAGACACCGAGGGCGAGTAGGCTGCCCGCGGCGATCCCGACCACGGCATAGCGAAGGCATTGGTGCAAGACTTTGCCAACGACAGTGCTAACGCTGGCCCCGAGCGCCATGCGGATGCCGATCTCTTTCGAGCGCTGCGCCACGAGATAGGAGAGCACGCCGTAGATGCCGATGACCGTCAGTGTGAGCGCCAGCGCACCGATCGCCGCTGCCACCCAGGAGAAGATCTTGAACGGCCAGCGCTGCACGGCGAGATAGTCGTCCAGGGTGTGAATCTCGTTGACGGCACGCTGGTCCACGGCGGCAAGATCGACGTCGATGCGCTGCCGGGCCTGGCTCGCGTCGCCGGTCACGCGGGCGACGATCCTCGCCCCGCCCGAGTCGGCGCTCGTCGGATAGAAGACGACCGATCGCGCGAGCCCGGTGCCGATCCAGCCGCTCACCGCATTGCGGGACACGCCGATCACCCGCGCCGTGCGCACTCGGGCCAGGCGCGAATCGCGCGGCGGCTCCGCGCTGAGCTGCAGCAGCTGCCCGACCGGGTCGCGCCCGGGCCAGAGCGCGTGCGCGGCCGCCTCGCTCACGATGACGACAGGGCTCGCGCGGCGCTCCTCATCATCCGTGAACGCGCGGCCGTGCAGGATCGGGATGCCGACGACGCTGAAGAAACCGGCGTCCACGAAGTCGACGCCCGCGATCTCGATGCGCCGGTCACCCGCGCCGCGCACGCCCTGCGCCGGGTACTTGCCGTCGAGCGGCGATTGTGTGGATGCACCTATCCCAGAGACGATCGGCTCGGTACGCAGCCGCCGCAGGGCCGCGCCGCGGGCGTGCTCGTCCAGGTCGAGCTGCACGACGTCACTCGTGCGCATGCCGGTCTCGAGACGGTTCGCCTTGACGGAGCCGCGCAGTAGGACGCCGGTGACGATGAGCAGCAGCGCGCACACACCGATCTGGCTCACCACGAGGGCCCCACGCAGCCGCCCCGGCCGGAAGGCGCTGTCGAAATCGCCGCGCGAGGCTTGCACGATATTGGGACGGGTGGCCTGAAGCGCTGGGACGAGCCCGAAGGCGAGCGCCGCTGCGAGCGCGGCCACCAGCACGAAGCCGAACACCCGAAGGTCGGGGGCGAGCGGGATGATGTGCAGGTACGGCGCGAACTCGCTTGGCACGCTCGCAAGCATGAGCCGCACGCCGGCATCGATGGTCCATCGGGAGATGACGAACCCGAGCACCGCCGCGGGAATCGCCAGGAGCGCGCTCTCCGTGAGGAGCTGTCGCACCAGCCGCGCCCGGGCGGCGCCCAGCGCCAGCCGGATCCCGATCTCGCGCTGCCGGGCAATGCCGCGCGCCAGCATCACGTTGGCGACGTTGGCGCAGGCGATCAGCAGCACGAGCGCGAACGCCACCACCGCCGGCGCGAACACCTCGATCGTCTCGTCGGTGAGGGGAAGCGCGCTCGCCACCGAGACGAGATCGACGTGCGTCCAGCGGAGCGTGTCGGGCAGGCTCGCGGTGGCGTTCGCGGCCCAGGTCGCGAGCGCGGCGCGCGCCTGTCGCTCGTCCACTCCGGGCTTGAGACGCAGCACCGCGCGCAGCACCTCCGGCTGCTTCGCGCCAAACAGATCCTCGCTCCCCTCCAGGCGACTGAGCAGGGTGACGGGGGCCCAGAAGTCCGGCGGCACGGGTCCGATGCCCGTAAAGCGCCGCGCCGCCACGCCCACTACGGTGAGCGGAATGCCGTGCACGACCACCTTGCGGCCGATGACCCCTGAGTCGCCGCCGAACTTCCCCTGCCATGCATCGTAGCTCAGGACCAACACCGGCTCGCCCGCTGGGGGCGCGGCGTCCTCCGGGAGCAGCGTGCGGCCCAGCGCGGGCGCGGCGCCGAGCACGCGAAACGCGTCGCCCGTCATCACACTCCCGAACATGGGTCGGCGCTCGGAGCGCCCGAACGCGTTGGTGTACGCGAAGCTCTCGGACGCTATCGACAACGCACGGACGTCCTGGTACTGCTGCCAGGAGAGACTCTGGCCCCAGCCGCGGCGGTCTTGAAACGACACTTCGTACAACGAGCCAGGGTCGCGGATCGCGAGCGGCCGCAGCACGTAGGCGTCGAAGATCGTGAAGACGCTGGTGTTCAGCCCGAGGCCGAGCGCGATCGTGAGCACGACCGTGGCGACGAAGGCCGGGGAGCGGCGGAACCCGCGCAGCGCGAAGCGGACGTCCTGACCGATGTCCAGAAGAACCCCCGATCCACGACGAGTGACTGTACGCTTTAGCAGGCACCGTGCCACCTACGCGTGAGCGAATGGCAATATTCGCAGGCACTTAGGCGAGTGGTCCGAGACGGTCCGGTGCCCACCTGGTCGCTTGTGGGATTGGCCGTCCCAGAAACGAACACTCCCCCGAGTGGGGGTCGTGGTAAGATGACCCTGTGCGAGCTCTTCGCCCCGTGCGGTACAGCTGTGCGCTCCTCTTGTTGGCGAGCGTTGCCAGGGGACAACTGCAACGCGATACACAGCGGGTATCCGTCCTCCTCACGATCAGCGGAGGAGTCAGCCTGGGGTCGTACGAGGCCGGCTTGAACTGGGGGCTGCTGGAGGTGTTCAAGCTCACGGCCCGTGATTCGCTCCGCCGGGTGTGGAACCTGCCGCGCTACAATCTCAGGGTGGTCACGGGGGCCTCGGCCGGCAACATCAATGGGTTCCTGGCCGCCATCGAATGGTGCCGCACCAGCGCCCCGACCGCCCCGGAGCAGAGTCTGCTGTGGAAGGTGTGGGTGCGCACCGGGATCGATCAGCTGTTCCCGCTCGAGCGCTACGACCAGGACGACACCACCAAGGCGCTGTTCAGCCGGCGCTATTTCGATCGCGTGCTGTTCGACAGCGTGCGGGCCGCGATGGACGACGTGCCCGCGTCCACTTCGCCCCACGAGTGCACGATTCCGGTCGGGGCGACGATCACGCGAGTCGCCCCCGAGTCGGTCGCCATCGCCCCCGGCCTGTACGCACGCACGCAGCGCTACGCCGCCGTGGTGCTGCTGAGTAATCGCGGACGGACCCTCGAGTTCCGGGCGCCGTCGGACGAGGCTTTGCGCAACGGGGCCTTCGGAGCCCTGCTCCGGTTACCCGATTGCCACGGGGTGATCGATCACGGCGAGGTATTCTCCTTGATCGAAGCGTCCTCCGCCTTTCCCGGCGCCTTTGCGCCGGTCTGGCTCAACAGCGAACCGGAGGCGGGCTCCGGGTGCGGCCGCGCGCCGCACGATAGCGCACTGTTTTCCGACGGCGGGATCTTCGATAACAACCCCATCGACCTCGCGGCCGGGATCTACGATGAGACGATCTGGAAGAACCCGCGTACGCCGGATGCCAACTCCCTGTTGCTCTTCATCGATCCCGACCGGGTGAGCGGTCGACTCGGCCAGACCAAGCTGAAGCAGGAGAGACCGCCACCGGCGACGGGTGGAATCGCGTCGTTACTGGATCTCTTCGCCGGCGCGGTACCGGCCGCGCGACAATACGAGCTGCAGGCCTTTGGGCGACTGCTCGCCCGGGCGCCTGGCGTGTTCGCTCGCGAGAACATCAAGACCAGCGCTCGCGGCTTCCTCGTGGTCGGGGAGCGGCTGGGGTCGTTCGCCGCCTTCCTGGGGAAACCGTTTCGCGAGTACGATTTCTACCTAGGGATCTACGATGCGCTGGCGTTTTTCGCAGGCGAAGCGTGCCGCGGGGGCGCGATGGATTCGCTGTGCATCAAACGCCGGCTCCACGAGCTCGTGGAGACACACGCGCTCGATCTCGGCGCCGGGCCGCTCCCGCGCACCGTGCTGCGGTCGCTCTATCAACGGGAGTGGCAGGCCCGGGATGCCGCCGCCTCCCCGCCCATCGGAGGCGACCCGACCGCCCCGCCCCGCGACCTCATGGTCCAGGGACTGCTCCGAGAGCACTTCCGGCTCGAGGACGAGCGGTTCGACAACGCGCGGTGCCGCTCTGGAGACCCGATCGTCGGTCTCCTCTGTCGCGACGGCTTTCGCACCCTGCTGGGGCGCTTTGCGAACGACACGGTGCGCCGCGCGGTCGGCCGGGCGGTCGGTCGCGGGAAGACATGCGGACCCGACAACTGGCTCGAGTCGCCCATCCGCTGCGATATGGACCAAAGCTTCGAGCGGTTCGTCGACAACCCGGAGCGCTTCCTGGCGGGCAAGCTGGGACTCATGCTGCACCAGCTCTGGAAGGTGGAGCGGGCCCGCAAACGTGCCGGCCAAGAGAATTGGGCCGGTTTCGCGGCGCTGAGTGAGGCGGTGTTTCAGTCGGGCATCGCCTACCGGTATCGTCGCGGGTTCGACCTGAACACGTCGTCCGTTCCCCAACGAGCGGGGAAGGCGTGGCTCGCCACGCTGCTTCCCAACTATGTGAGCATCAATACCAAGAGTCGCGGCTTCGAATTGGGATACCGACCGACGGTGCACCTCACTAACTCGTGGGCGTTCGCGCTCGACGCCGTGCCGCTGCATCTGACTGGAAACGCCGCCAGCCAGGTTGACCGCTACCGCTGGGCGATCGGGCCTGCCCTCCACTGGAAGCGCACCAGCACGGTGTGGTCGGGCCTGGAGACCGGGGTCGAATGGTTCGGGCGCTGGCAGGGCAACTCGCTCGGCGCCGAGCGCGTGTGGTCGATCCCCGTCAACTGGTACTTGCTCGCCGACAAGCTCCGCATCGGGGTGCGCGTCTTTCCGAGACGTGACTCGGGCGTACAGGGCGCACCGAGTGCTGACTTCAGCGTCGGCCTGGCAGACGTGAATGGTCTATTGTATTGGATGTTACGCCGATCCTGAAGGGGTGGTCGGCTGTGGGATTGGCCGTCCCAAGAGCGAACAGCCGCAGCCAGGCCCCCTCCACATTCTTGATTCTTGGCGCTGCACGATATGGCACAGTGCTTGCCAGGCTGATGCCGAGCGCGACCCGACATAGGCGATGCGACACCTCACGCTGGCCTTCCGCACCCTCTTCAAGACCCCGTTCGTCACTGGCATCGCGGTCGTTTCGCTCGCGCTCGGCATCGGCGCCAACGCAGCCATCTTCTCCCTCTTCGACCAGATCCTGCTTCGCCCCCTCCCGGTGCCGGAGCCGGACCGGCTCGTCAACCTCGCGGCTCCGGGTCTCAAACCCGGTTCTCAGTCGTGCGGGCAGGCGGGAGACTGCGACGTGGTGTTCAGCTACCCGATGTTCCGGGACCTCGAGCGGGCTCAGTCCGTATTCACGGGACTCGCGGCGCATTTGGCGTTCGGCGTCAGTCTGTCCTATCGCGACCGGCCGACGACGGGAGACGGGATGTACGTCTCAGGCTCGTACTTCCCGACCCTCGGCCTGCGCCCGGCCCTGGGACGCCTCCTCGGGCCGACCGACGACCAGAGCATCGGCACCAACTACGTCGCGGTGCTCGGGTACGGCTATTGGCAGTCACACTTCGGGAGCGATCCTCGTGTCTTGGGTCGCCCTCTCGTCGTCAATGGACAGGCCATGACGATCGTGGGCGTCGCTCCACGGGATTTTCAAGGGACCACGCTCGGCGTCCGGCCGCTGGTGTTCGTGCCGATCAGCATGAGGGGTGTGCTAGAGCCTGGATTCCGCGGGTTCGAGAATCGTCAAAGCTACTGGGCTTATCTCTTCGGGCGCCTGAAGCCGGAAGTGTCTCTGACTCAGGCGAGCGCTGGGCTCAACGCGGTCTACCATCCCATCGTCACCGACGTCGAGGCGCCGCTCCAAAAGGGCATCAGCGACCAGCAGATGACCCAGTTCCGAGCGAAGCAGGTCGTGGTCACGCCGGGACGGCGGGGTCAGAGCTCGATGCACCGGGACGCGCAGGCACCCTTGCTCATGCTGTTCGGCGTCACCGCGATCGTGCTGCTCATCGCGTGCGCCAATATCGCGAATCTCCTGCTCGCGCGGGGCGCCGGACGCAACATGGAGATGGGCGTCCGTTTGGCCCTGGGCGCCCGCCGCAGCCAGCTCATCACCCAACTGCTCACCGAATCGGTGCTCCTCGCCTCCCTGGGCGCGCTCGCCGGTTTGATCGTGGCCAACTGGACTCTGACGGGCATCGCGGTCCTCGCTCCGCCCGAGCTTACGGTCACGCTCGGGTTCGGCCTCCGGCCCGTGGTGCTCCTGTTCGCCGCCGCGCTCGCGCTCGCCACGGGGATCGTGTTCGGCGTGTTCCCGGCCTGGCACAGCACCCGCACGGAGCTGGTCACGATGATTCGCGCCAACGCCGGCCAGATCTCGGGGGCACAGGGCGCCGCCCGGTTCCGGGCGTCGCTGGTCACCGTCCAGCTCGCCCTGGCCACTACGCTGCTCATCGCCGCGGGGCTGTTCGTGAAGAGCCTGGTCAACGTGACTCGGGTGGATCTGGGGATGCGGGTCGACGACGTGGTCACATTCAGGCTCGCGCCCGAACGGAGCGGGTACGATAGCACTCGCGCGCTCCTACTCTATGATCGCGTGGAAGACGCGGTGGGCGCGATCCCCGAAGTGAACGGCGTTACCAGCTCGATGGTCCCGCTCCTGGCCGGGGCCAACTGGGGCTCGGACGTCAACGTGCAAGGGTTCCAGTCCGGGCCCGACGTGGACAGGAATGCGCGGTTCAATGAGGTCGGCGCCGGTTACTTCGCCGCCCTAGGCGTGCAGCTGCGCTCCGGCCGCGAGTTCACCCGGGCGGACCGCCAGGGGGCGCCCCGCGTCGCCGTCGTGAACCAGGCCTTCGAGAAGAAGTTCAACCTCGGTCAGGGCGCTGTGGGCACGTTCATGTCCGTCGGGCCCGGCCCGCTGAATATCCAGATCGTCGGTGTGATCCCCGACGTCAAGTACAGCGCTGTCAAGCAGGCGGCGCCGCCGATGTTCTACACTCCGTGGCGTCAGGATACGCACGTCGGAACCATGAACTTTTACGTGCGGTCCCCCCAAGCCGATGCGCTACTGCGCGCGCTCCCGGCCGTCCTCAAGACGATCGACGCAGGCCTTCCGATGGACGGCCTCAAGACCATGCCAGCGCAGATCCGAGACAACGTCTCCGTGGACCGGCTGATCAGCGTCCTGTCGGCAGCGTTCGCGGTGCTCGCCACGCTGCTCGCCGCGGTGGGTCTGTATGGCGTCCTGGCCTACAGCGTGGCCCAGCGTACGCGCGAGATCGGTGTGCGCATGGCCCTGGGTGCGGACGCAGGCCGGGTGCGCGCGATGGTGCTGCGCCAGATGTCGGGGATGATGCTGGTGGGCGGTGGGATCGGCCTCGCGGGGGCGCTCGGTTTGGGACGCGCCGCCCGTTCGCTGCTCTACGGGCTCGAAGGCCACGATCCCGTGGTGTTCGCGCTCGCCGCCGCGCTGCTCACCCTAGTGGCGCTCGGCGCGGTGTACGTCCCAGCCCGACGCGCCTCACGCGTGGATCCGGTGCGGGCACTGCGCTACGAGTAGCTGCGCTCCCTCACGCCCACACCACCGGCACACGATACGGCTCGAACGCCCGATCCGACGTGAAGATCGTGAGCCCTTCATCCAGCGCCTGCACGATGAGGAGACGGTCGAACGGGTCGGGGTGATGCAGCGGTAACTCGCGCAGCAGGTCACCGTGACGCATGGTCGCTGACAGCGCGACAAAACCGTTCCGCGCCACGATCTCGTCCACGGTGTCCTTAAGCTCCAGCTTGCCCAGGGCCCGCTTGATGGCGATCTCCCACGCGCTGATGGCGCTCACTACAACAAGCTCGGCCCGCTGCACCGTGCGAACGGCAGCGGGCCGAAGCTTCTTCAGGTGCCACCGAACCAGCGCGTTGGTGTCGAGCAGCAGCCTCACTCGGATTCGCCGGTAAACAACCGCAGGACTTCGGGCGGTAGCGGCGCGTCGAAGTCGTCGGCGATCCAGCCCCTCCCCTTCCCTGATCCGTACTTGCGCAGGCGGCGGGTGTCCTTGGGCGCGAGCGGGACCAGGCGGGCCTTGGGCTTCCCGGACTTGGCGATGACGATCTCCCTTCCCTGGGCGGCCTGCTCGACCAGCTCGGAGAGATGGGTCTTCGCCTCGTACAGGCTCACGGGCTCTCGCACCGAAGGGGTTTTCTTGCGACGACGCATGTGCGAACGCTACCGCATTTGACCAAATTGGTCAAGCTCACCCATCCGTCACGGCGCCGAGGCTCGAGCTCGACACCAGCTTCGCGTACTTCGCCAACACCCCCGACGTGTAGGCCGGCGCGTGCGGCTTCCAGCTCGCTCGGCGCCGCGCCAACTCCGCCTCCGACAAGTCCACGTCGAGGCGCCGGCGCTCCGCGTCGATGGTGACGCGATCTCCCTCCCGCACCAGTGCGATCGGTCCGCCGACCGCCGCCTCGGGCGAGACGTGGCCGACCACGAGACCGTACGTCCCGCCGGAGAATCGGCCGTCGGTGATGAGCCCGACCGCGTCCCCCAGCCCGGCCCCGATGAGCGCCGACGTGGGAGAGAGCATCTCTCGCATCCCCGGACCGCCCTTCGGACCTTCGTAGCGAATCACGATCACGTCGCCGCGCTGCACGCGTCCTTTGAGAATCGCTTCGAGACACGCCTCCTCGGAGTCGAATACGCGCGCCGGGCCGGTCATCTTGAGCGCCTTCACACCGGAGATCTTCGCGACGCCCCCTTCTGGAGCGAGGTTCCCGCGCAAGATCGCAAGGTGCCCCTGGGCGTAGAGCGGCCGCTCCCATGGCCGGATCACTTCCTGATCGCGCCGCGGCGAGTCGGGAACGTCTTTCAGCACCTCGGCGATCGTGCGACCGGTGATCGAGAGCGCGTCGCCGTGCAGCACACCGTGCGTCAGCAAAATCTTCATCACCTGGGGGATCCCGCCGGCCCGGTGCAGATCGGTGGCGACGAATCGGCCCGAGGGCTTGAGATCGCACAGCACGGGAACCCGCCCGCGGACCGTCTCGAAGTCGTCGAGCACGAGCGGCACACCCGCCGCCCGGGCGATGGCGAGTAGATGCAGCACGGCATTGGTCGAGCCGCCGATCGCCATCGTGACGGAGATGGCATTCTCGAACGCCTGACGCGTCAGGACCTGGCGCGGCCGCAGGTCCCGCCGGATGGCTTCCACCAGCGCCACCGCCGATTGCGCTGCGCTTTCGGCCTTCTCGGCGTCCTCGGCCGCCATGGTGGAGGAGTACGGCAGGCTCATCCCCATCGCCTCGATCACCGAGGACATCGTGTTCGCCGTGAACATCCCGCCGCACGAGCCGGCACCGGGGCAGGCGTGGCGCTCGACCTCGAGCAGCTCGGCGGCGTCGATCTTGCCGGCGCTGAATTCACCCACCGCTTCGAACGCGCTCACGACCGTCAGGTCGCGGCCACCGTAATGGCCGGGCTTGATCGTCCCGCCGTACACGAACACCGCCGGGATGTTGAGGCGCGCGATCGCGATCATCGCGCCGGGCATGTTCTTGTCACACCCGCCCACGGCGAGCACGCCGTCCATACACTGCGCGGCGCACACGGTCTCGACCGAGTCGGCGATCACCTCGCGGGAGACGAGCGAGTACTTCATCCCCTCGGTCCCCATCGAGATCCCGTCGCTCACCGTGATCGTGCCGAACAGCTGCGGCATTACGCCCAGCGACCGCAGCGTGGCCTCGGCGCGCCGCGCCAGCACGTCGAGCCCGAGGTTGCACGGAGTCAGGGTGCTGTACGCGTTGGCGACACCCACGATCGGCTTGTCAAAATCCGCATCCCCGAAGCCCACGGCTCGGAGCATGGCCCGGTTCGGCGCCCGTTGGACACCCTCTGTGATCGTTCGGCTACGGAGCTTGTCCGTCATGCGCCCGTGCTCGATTGCGGATTGCGGATTGTGGATTGCGGATTCGATGAGGGGAGTTCCAATCCGCAATCCGAAATCCGCAATCCGCAATCATCCAACACCAGATCCGCGATGCGCGAGCCCATCTCGCTCGTGCCGAGAACAGCCTGCCCGGGTGCCGCAATGTCCCGCGTCCTCGCCCCGGCCGCGAGCACCGTCGCGATCGCATGGTCCACCGCGTCCGCGGCCTCGGGCAGCTGTAGCCCGTAGCGCAGCAGCATGGCCGCTGACGCGATCGCACCGATCGGATTAGCCACTCCCTTCCCGGCGATGTCGGGTGCCGACCCGTGGATCGGCTCGAACAACCCAGCGCCTGCGCCAAGCGACGCCGATGGGAGCAGCCCGAGCGAGCCCACGAGCACCGCCGCCTCGTCGCTCAGGATGTCGCCGAACATGTTCTCGGTCAGCAGCACGTCGAACGCCGCGGGATCGCTGACGAGCCGCATCGCGGCGTAGTCGACGTACAGGTGCTCCAGTCGGACATCCGCGTACTCGCGGCCGACGGCCGTGACGGTCTCGCGCCACAGCTGTGAGACCTCGAGCACGTTGGCCTTGTCGACCGAGGTGACGAGCCGGCGGCGGCGGCGCGCGGCGTCGAACGCCACCCGGGCGACCCGCTCGATCTCGGGGACGGTGTAGACCAGGGTGTTGATGGCGCGGGCCCCCGCCGCGTCCCGCCCGCGCGGCTCACCGTAATACAACCCGCCGGTGAGCTCCCGTACGATCAGGATGTCGACGCCCCGCAGCCGGTCCGGCTTCAAGGGCGAGCGGTCCACCAGGGGCGCGAGCACGGTGACCGGGCGCAGGTTGGCGTACACACCCAGCAGGGCGCGCAGCCCGAGCAGGCCCGTCTCGGGCTTCAGGTGCCGGGGCGCGTGTTCCAGCCCCGGCACCCCCACCGCGCCGAGCAGCACCGCGTTGGCGCGGCGGACGGCGGCGCGCGTCTCTTCCGGCAACGGATCGCCCGCGGCCGCGACACCCGCCGCCCCCACGGGGAAATGCGAGAGGGTAAACGTGATCCCGAAGCGCTGGCCCGCCGCCTGGAGCACGCGCTCGGCTTCTGCGGCCACCTCCGGGCCGATGCCGTCACCCGGCAGCACGGCGATCGAGTACGCGTTCACCACGTCTCCCGCCTCCCGTCTCCCCTCTCCCGGCCTCTCTCGAATGCCACTATGCGACTTTCCTCGAGCAGCGTGCGCCCGATCTCATCGAGACCGTGCAGCAGCATCTCCCGGCGGTACGCGTCGATGGCGAACGGAGCGGCGAAACCGGCGCCGTCTTCCACGCGCTGCTCGACGAGATCGATCGACAACCGATAGGCACCGCTCGCGGCCGCGTGGCGGCGCAGCAGCTCGACGATCTCCTGGGATGAGAGGCGCACCGGCAACACGCCGTTCTGGCAACAGTTCGCGTAGAAGATATCCGCGAACGACGGGGCGAGGATGGCGCGGAAGCCATACTCGCGCAACGCCCACACCGCGTGCTCCCGCGACGAGCCGCACCCGAAGTTCGCCCCGGCCACGAGGACGGTCGCGCCCTGGGCTTCGGGCCGGTTGAGCTCGAAGCCTGAGTTCACGCTGCCATCGGGCCGGAACCGCCAATCGTAGAACAGGGCGGGACCGAAGCCGGTGCGCTCCACCCGCTTCAGGAACTGCTTCGGAATGATCTGGTCGGTGTCCACGTCGGCGCGCGGCAGCGCGGCCACAGCGCCGGTGTGGCGGACGAAAGGCTCGATCACGACGCGGCGCGCTCCCCCTCCCCTTCCCTCTCCCACGCCCATTCGCGCACGTCGACGAGCCGGCCCGCCACTGCGGCGGCCGCCGCCATGGGCGGGCTCATCAGGTGAGTCCGACCGCCACGCCCCTGGCGCCCTTCGAAATTGCGGTTGGAGGTCGAAGCGCAGCGTTCCCCCGCCTTGAGAATATCCGCGTTCATCCCCAGGCACATCGAGCACCCGGCGTTGCGCCACTCGAATCCGGCTTCACGGAACACCCGGTCGAGCCCCTCGCGCTCCGCCTGGGCGCGGACCAGCTGCGATCCCGGGACGACCATCGCCCGCACTCCCGATGCCACGCGCCGGCCCCGCACCACCCGGGCCGCGGCGCGCAGATCCTCGATCCGGCCGTTGGTGCAGGAGCCGAGGAACACCCGATCGATCGGCAATCCCTCGAGGCGAGTGCCGGGCTCCAGGCCCATGTACTCGAGCGCCCGCGATACGGCACGCCGCTCGTCATCCGTCGGGAAATCAGCCGGATCGGGCACGGCGCCGGTGACGCCCGTGACCATGCCCGGGCTCGTCCCCCACGTCACCTGGGGCGGGACGGTCGCGGCGTCGAGCGTCACGCGGCGGTCATACGTCGCGCCGGGATCGCTGCGCAACTCGCCCCACGCCGCCACGGCGCGGGTCCACGCCGCGCCGGCGGGCGCCCGCGGGCGGCCCGCCAGATAGGCGAAGGTCGTCTCGTCCGGGGCGATCATCCCAGCCCGGGCGCCCGCCTCGATCGACATGTTGCACACCGTCATCCGCTGCTCCATCGAGAGCGCACTGATCGCGTCCCCGGTGTACTCGATGACGTGCCCGGTCGCACCGGCGGTGCCGATGGAGCCGATCAAAGCGAGGATGAGGTCCTTGGCCGTGACACCCGGTCCGGCCGTGCCGGTGAGACGCGCTTCCATCGTGCGCGGCTCGGACCACACGAGACACTGTGTCGCGAGGACGTGCTCCACTTCGCTCGTGCCGATCCCCACGGCGAGCGCCCCGAACGCTCCGTGCGTCGAGGTGTGCGAGTCGCCGCACACGATGATCATCCCCGGTTGGGTGAACCCCTGCTCGGGGCCGATCACGTGCACGATGCCCTGGTTGGGGGACTGCAGGTCGAACAGCTCCACTCCGAACTCGCGCGCGTTCACCGCCAGCGCGTCGAGCTGCCGCGCGGAGACGGGGTCCTCGATCGGCAGGGTGCGGTCGCCCGTAGGCACGTTGTGGTCCACCGTCGCCACCGTCAGCTCCGGGCGGCGCACGGGGCGTCCGGCCTGTCGCAGGCCGGCGAACGCCTGAGGTGAAGTCACCTCGTGCACCAGGTGCAGGTCCACGTACAACAGCGCCGGGCCCCCCCCCGGAAACCGGTGGACGACGTGCGCGTCCCACAGCTTCGCGAACAGCGTGCGCGGAGCCGAGCTCACGGCGCGACGGCGGCTCCTCGGGGCTTCGTCGGCGGGACCGGCGGAGGTGGCGTCGCGGGTACGGCTGCCCGCCGTCCTTCTTCCGTCCACGGCATCATGGCGCGCAGCCGCGCCCCCACGCGCTCGATGGGATGCTCGGCCTCGGCCCGGCGCAGCGCCTGGAAGCGGGCGGCGCCGCCGCGCGTCTCGCCGATCCACTCGCGCGCGAAGCTGCCGGACTGGATGTCGGCCAGCATGCGCCGCATCGCGGCCCGCACCTCGTCGGTGACGATCTTGGGGCCACGCGTGTAGTCGCCGTACTCCGCCGTATCGCTGATCGAACGCCGCATGAAGCCCATCCCGCCGCGATACATCAGATCGACGATCAACTTCAGCTCGTGCAGGCACTCGAAGTAGGCGATCTCCGGCGCGTACCCGGCGTTGGTCAGCGTCTCGAAGCCCGCCTGGACGAGCGCGGTCACGCCGCCGCACAGCACGGCTTGCTCGCCGAACAGATCGGTTTCCGTCTCCTCTTTGAACGACGTCTCGAGCACCCCCGCTCGGGTACAGCCGATCCCCGCGGCATAGGCGAGGGCGTCAGCGAGCGCGTGGCCGCTGGCGTCGCGCTGCACCGCCACGAGGGCGGGAACGCCGCGGCCCGCCTGGTACTCGCTGCGCACCATGTGGCCGGGGGACTTGGGCGCGATCATCGCCACGTCGACCGAGGGCGGCGGCACGATCTCGCCGAAATGGATGTTGAAGCCGTGCGCGAACAGCAGCGTCTTTCCCGGCCCGAGCGTCCGGGCGATGCCGGCTTCGTACACGGCGCGCGCCTCCTGGTCGGGAACGAGCACCATCACGACGTTGGCGGCTGCCGCGGCGTCGGCGATCGGCCGCACGTCCAGACCCTCCGCCCGCGCGCGCTCCCAGGACGCTCCGCCCGGGCGCAGCCCGACGATCACCCGCACCCCGCTGTCGCGCAGGTTGAGCGCATGCGCGTGACCCTGACTGCCGTATCCGATGACGGCGACCACGCGATCCCGCAGCCGGGTCGGGTCGGCGTCCGCGTCGTAGAAGACGCGCACTCCTGCCGTACTCATGATTGCACCTCCCTAGTGGAGTCTTCGGTCGCCGCCAGCACGACATCGCGTACGCCGACGATCTTGTGGAACTGCTGCGCGACGCGATCCGCGGTGGCGGCGTCCGCCTTCAAAATGAACGTCAGCTGCGATACCCCCGCGGTAGCGGTGGGCCGCAGCGCGAGACGCTCGATCGGAACATTACGCCGGCGCAGCACACCGACGGCGCGATTCAACGTCAGCAGCGCGTCGTCGAGCAGCACCGCGACGGTATGCGAGACCGGCATGGGGTGGCTCAGTCGCCCGCCCCCGCCGGCGCGGTTTCGATCGGCTCCGAGAGCGATCCACCGGGTGGGATCATCGGGTAGACGTTCGCCTCCTGCTCGATCACGAACTCGACCAGCGCCGGACCGGAATGATCGTTCGCCTGCGCGACGACGTCGGGAAGCTCGGCCGCTTCCTTCACCCGCCAGCCGGGGATGCCATATGCCTCCGCGAGCTTCACGTAGTCGGGGCTCCAGATCGGCGTGCAGGAATAACGCTTGCCATGAAAGAACTGTTGCCACTGCCGCACCATGCCCAGATAACCGTTGTTGAAGATCGCCATCTTCACCGGGAGCCGCTCCTGCACCATGGTCGCGATCTCGGCCATGTTCATCTGGAAGCCGCCGTCGCCCGAGATCGCCCACACCGTCTCGCCCGGCCGGGCGAGGTGCACGCCCATCGCGGCGGGGACCGCGAACCCCATGGTGCCGAGCCCGCCGGACGTGATGTGCGAATTAGGCTCGCGGTACGGATACAGCTTGGCGACCCACATCTGGTGCTGGCCCACGTCGGTCACGATGGTACAGCGTCCCTCCGTCGCCTGATAAAGCGACGCCAGAATCGTCTCGGGCGCCAGGTCGCCCCGGAACGCCGCCGCCCGCGGTCGGGTGAATTCGCGGATCTCCCCGAGCCAGCGCTCGCACGTGCGGGGCTGCACCAGGGCAGCCAGGCGGCGCGTGACGTCGCGTGCGTCGCCCACGATCCCCAGCGCCACGGGTACATTCTTCCCGATCTCGGCGCGGTCCAGGTCGATGTGTATGATGCGCGCCCGCGGCGCGAAGCCGGCCGTGTTTCCAGTGACGCGGTCGTCGAACCGCAGCCCGATGCCGACGATCAGGTCGGCGTGCTGGATGGCACGGTTCACCCGCACCTCGCCGTGCATCCCCGGCATGCCGAGGAACAGCGGGTGGCCGTCGGGGAACGCGCTGATGCCGAGCAGCGTCGTGATGACCGGGATGCCGGTCTTCTCCGCGAGCGCGCGCACTTCGGTATAGGCGTTGCCGATGATCACCCCGTGCCCCACCATCAGCAACGGGCGCTCGGCGGCCGCGATCAGCCGGGCGGCTTCGCGAACCCCGTCCTCGAGGGAGGGCGTCACGCCCGGTCTGGTGGCCGGGCGCTCCCGCAGCGACTGCGTCTTTGTGTCGCGGAGAGGGCCCCCGGCCATCGGACCGGGCGTGTACGCGGTTTTCTGGTTCTGCACGTCCTTCGGCACATCGATCAACACCGGCCCGGGGCGTCCCTCCTGGGCGACCGCCAGCGCCTCCCGCACCACGTCCGCGAGCTCGGCGACGTCCTGCACCAGGTAGTTCTGCTTGGTGATCGGCAGCGTGATGCCCACGATGTCCGTCTCCTGGAAGGCATCACGCCCGATCATGGCGCGGGACACCTGCCCGGTGATCGCCACGACCGGCGATGAGTCCATGTGCGCCGTCGCGAGCCCGGTCACCAGGTTCGTGGCGCCGGGCCCCGACGTGGCCACGCACACCCCGACGCGCCCGCTGGCGCGGGCATATCCGTCTGCCGCGTGCGCGGCCGCCTGCTCGTGCCGCACCAGGATGTGGCGCAGCGCCGGATGGTCCCCCAGCGCGTGATAGAACGGCATGATGGCGCCGCCGGGATACCCGAAAATCACGTCGACGCCGGCCTCGAGCAGCGTGCGGCAGAGGATCTGCGCGCCCGTGAGCGTTTCGGTCATCGGCTCACACTCCCCACAGGTAGATGGCATTGAGCGAGCGGTCCTCCAGCTCGTCCGCGTAGCTCGCCTTGTTGAGGGCGTGTAGCACCGCGCGCGCGCTCGCCTCGACGATGTCGGTGGACGCGCCGTGCCCCGATAGCGACTTGCCGGCGACGCGGACCTGCACCAACACCTGGCCCAGGCTGTCGCCGCCCGGCGTGACCGACTGGATCGTCAAGTTCAGCACCTCGATCTGGCGCTCGACGACCGCGCCGATCGCGGCGATCGCCGCGGCGATCGGTCCGTTTCCGCTCCCCGCCGCGTGGCGCTCCCCCGGCCACGGGCCCGTGAGCCGGACCTGGGCGGAGGCGGGCGTCGACCCGCACGTCACTTCCAGATGCGCGAGCCCGTACACCTCGGGCGCGTCGTGGAACCGGCCGTGCAACAGCGCCAGCAGGTCTTCGTCGAGCACCTCCCGCTTGCGATCTGCCAGCGCCGTGAACTCGTCGTACAGCTTGGCGAGCGTGGGCTCGTCGAGCTCGTAGCCGAGCTCCTGGTAGCGCCGCTCCAGCGCGTGCCGGCCGGAGTGCTTCCCGAGCACCAGCGTGGAGCGCGGCACGCCCACCTCCTCCGGCCGGATGATTTCGTACGTCAGGCCGTTTTGCAGCAGGCCGTGCTGGTGGATCCCCGCCTCGTGCGCGAACGCGTTGCGGCCGACGACCGCCTTGTTCGGCTGCGGGAAGACGCCGATGACGTGGGACAGGAGCTGGCTGGTGCGGAAGATCTCCTTCGGGTTCACGGCGCACTGGAACGCGACGGCGTGCGAGCGCACCCGACCCGCCATGACGATCTCCTCGAGCGCCGCGTTGCCGGCGCGCTCGCCGATGCCGTTGATGGTGCACTCCACCTGGCCGGCCCCGGCTTCGATCGCGGCGAGCGAGTTGGCGACCGCCAGGCCCAGGTCATCGTGGCAATGGGCGCTGAACACCACTCGGTCGCTGTTCGGCACGCGGCCGCGCACGGCGCGGAACATCGCGCCGTACTCGGCGGGCAGCGCGAAGCCCACGGTATCGGGCAGGTTGATCGTCTTGGCGCCCGCGGCGATCGCGGTCTCGACCACGCGGCACAGGAACTCCAGATCGGTGCGGGTGGCGTCCTCGGCCGAGAACTCGACGTCGTCGGTGTAGCGCCGGGCGCGCCGGATCGCCGCCTCGGCGCGCGCGAGGCAGTCGGCGCGGCTGATCTTGAGCTTTTGCTCCAGGTGGAGGTCCGACGTGGCGATGACGACGTGCACCCGCGGTCGCGCGGCCGGCCGCAACGCCTCCCCGGCGAGATCGATGTCGCGGTCGTGGCACCGCGCCAGCGCCGCCACCACGGGTCGCCGCACGGCTTCGGCCACGCCGCGGACGGCCTGCTGATCGCCCTGGGACGCGCTCGGGAATCCGGCTTCGATGACGTCCACGCCCAGCGTGTCGAGCTGGAGGGCGAGGCGCAGCTTCGCCTCCGGCGTCATGGAATTGCCTGGCGCTTGCTCGCCATCCCGCAGCGTGGTGTCGAAGATGCTGACGTTTCTCTCCATGGCGACCGCTCCGTCCCTTTCCGAATCAGTGGGGTGAAAAAAAGCCGCGGACCTTGGGGGTCCGCGGCGCCGGCACTGCTTTGCTCTCTCGCTACTTGCTCACGTCATGTTTTCGCGCGCCGCCGACCCCTCCTGAGCAGGAATGCTCAGCAGCAGGACCAGCAGCAGCAGGACGAGAACCAGCGCGAACGGCATCACGAGTATGTGGTTCCGAGTGTCAGGTCTTGGCCTGCTAGGTTACCCCGGCGGGCGGGGGGTGTCAAGGCACCCCCACCCCCCACGAGCGGCATCACCTCCGCCGCGAAGCGCTCCATCTCTTCGTGCTGCGGGCTGAACTGGAGCAGCAGCAGGTCGACCCCGGCCCGCTCGAACTCTTGGATGCGCCGCGCGATCTGCTGGGGCGTCCCCACCAGGCCGGCCTTGAGCCCGCGGTTCGAGACCGAGTAGTCCTCCAGGCTGACGCGCTGCTCGAGCTGCGTGTTGGCGATCCATTCTTGATAGTTCGCGTAGCCCGCCGCGCTCTGGCGCACGTCGGTGATGCGCGCTACTTCGCTCTGGGCGGCGGCCTCGGTGGGCCGGCAGACGACATAGCCCGCCACCCCGAACTTGAGGGGCGGGAGCTCCAGCCGCTCGCGCCGCGCCCGCAGGTCGGCCACCTTCACGCCGATCCGCTCGGGTGGGTCCCCGTGCATCAGGTAGGCGTCGCACGAGCGCGCGATCAGCTGCTTCGCCGCCTCCGACTCGCCGCCGGCGTACAGCGTCGGGCGCGGCCGCGACACGGGCTTCGGCTCGAGGATCGCGTTCTCGACCGTGTAGAATCGCCCCGCGAAGCTGAACCGCGGCTCGGCCCACATCCCGCTCACCACCGCGAGCCACTCGGCGGTGCGGGCGTAGCGCGCGTCGTGCTGGTCGAACTCGACGCCGTACTGGCGCGCCTCGTCGGCCCACCACGAGGACACGACGTTGAGCGTGACCCGCCCTCCGCTGACCTGGTCGATGTTCGCCGCCTGTTTGGCGGCGAGCGCGGGCGGATGAAACGTCGGCCGCACCGCGACCATCAGCTCGAGCCGCTCAGTGACCGCGGCGAGTGCCGCCGTCGTGGTCCAGGCGTCGAGCGCGGGCGCGTCCGGACCCTTGATGTCGTTCAGGTTGAGCTCGGCGATCAGGGTGACGTCGAAGCCGATCGCTTCGCTGCGCCGTGCCAGGCGACGCACGTACTCCCAGCTCGCCTCCATGCCCTCGTCGGGCACGTTGCGGAGCCAGCCGCCGAACACGGGGAGCCAATAGCCGAAGCGCATGGTCACTCGGCCGCCTCCTCGAGGTAGTCGACGAGCCGCGCGAACGGGTCGAACCCCACCACGCGCGGCCCGTCGGCCACGAAGTTCGAGAGCGCGTTGATGTCGTAGAAGTAGAGTCGCCCGTCGCGTGCGTCAATCATGTATTCGACCCCGCCCACGTCGATGTGCGCCGCCCGCATGATGCACTCCACCTGATCGACGATCTCGGGCGGCGGAGTGTAGCCCTCGACGCGCAGGTTGTTCTTGGGCGCATCTACCGGGCAGGCGGCCCGCACCAGCTCCGCGCCGCCGACGGTCTGGCACACATCCGCCGGGCACAGGTTGAAGCTGTCCCCCGGCGTGTAGATCCGGATCGCGTAGAGATAGCGCCCACCCAGCACTTCCACGCGCACGATGCGCTGGTCGGCGGCCGGGATGTACTCCTGCACCAGCGCGGTCTGGTCGATCCCCAGGTCGAGCGCACCGGCCCGCGTCGCCTCGTCGAGCTGCTGCGGCGTCTCGAAGCGCCGAATCCCCGCTCCCGACCCGCCGATGTTCGGCTTCACGATCACGGGGAAGCGGAACCCCTGCGCCGCCTCGGGTGCGCGGGCGGGGTGGTTGATGACGCGGGCCCGCGGATACGGTAAGCCCAGGTGATGCAGCAGCGTGAGCTGCAACGCCTTCGAGGTCTCCGTGACGTAGGCGTCGTACCCGTTGATGACGCGCACGTCGTGCCGCTTCAGGTACGCGAGGTAATGGAGCGTGTAGAAGATGGCGTTGCCGTGGCCGCGCAGGTACGCCGAGGGACTCATCCGGTTGAACAGGAGCGAATAGGGCGGCCGCCCGTCACCCGCGTCGAACCGGTGATCCGCGGCGTCGACTCGGACGTACGGCACCCGGCGCCGGTCGAGCTCCAGGAACAGGGGCCGGAACCAGTCGGGGTGCTCGTAGTAGATCGCCATCGGGCGCTCGGTGGTCGCGCTCATTGGTACATGTCGCCTTCCTCTTAGTCGCTTCCGGCGCTCGCCAGCGCGACCGCTTCGCGCACCGCGCGGTCGACGGCCGCGCACAGCTCGGCGACCGGCGTCCCGTCGGCAAACTGCTCGCTCGTGGCATAGATGCCGTGCGCCACGACGGTTGCGCCGATGCTCGCGAACAGTGGACGCAGTCCGTGGTCGACGGCGAGCGAATGCGCCACCCCGTGTCCCGTCACGATCGGCACCCCCACCTTCCCGACCAGGGCATCCTGGGGCAGCAGGTCGAAGAACACCTTGAGCAGGCCGCTGTAGGTAGCGCGGTACACCGGCGTTCCGGCCACGACGATTCGGGCCTCGGCGACTCGGGTGAGCGCGTCCGTCAGCTGGGACGCCGAGCCGCGGCCCAGCAACGCGTCGGCCGGCAAGGTCGCCACGTCGATGAGCCGAATCGCGGCGCCCCGCGCCTCGAGCTGCGCCAGCGCGTGCTCCACCAGGACCCGCGACTTGGACGTCGCCGACGGGCTGCCCGAGATCCCGACGGCCACGAGCCTGCCGGGCGCAACGCCCACGAGTTCGCCTCCTGCCACGGAGCAAAACGCTAGCCGAGGGCCGACCGCCGGGCAAGGGCGGCGCGGTGGGAACATTTCGGGCGATATAGTTCATTCATGAACTGCAAGGGGTTCACCACACCTGTGAGACTGGAGCGGGGCACGTGGGCGGAAAGATCGCGGCGCTCATCATCATGGCGGCCTTGGGGACGGCCAGGCAGTCGGGAGCGGTGGTGCAAGCACCGCTGCCGCTGCCGTCGGTGGCGGGGGCGAGCGCCCCGCTCTTCCTCTCCCTAGTCGCCGACCCGAAGGAGCCGGAGTTCTTCGCCACCTACCTGTGGCAGCGTTCCTCGCGCCTCACGTCCCGACTCGGCTCCGTCGGATTCGGCCAGACGATCGGCATCCTCCGCGCACGGGACTGGCAGCTGTCGATCGCCGCCGGCGTCTTCTCGCAGTTCGACCTCTCGTCCACGACCGCCGACCTGATGAACACGGACTATCTGGTCGGTCTCCCGGTGGCGTACCGGCGCGGCAGCACCGCGATGCGACTCCGCGTCTACCACCAGAGCTCGCACCTGGGCGATGAGTACATGATCCACGCGCACGCGCAGCGCGTGGACCTGAGCTTCGAAGCCGCCGAGCTGCTGGTCGCGCGCGAGCTGGCACATTGGCGAGTGTACGGCGGCGGCGAGTACATGTTCACGCACTCACCGGCCGACCTGAAGCCCGGCGTGCTCCACGCCGGCCTCGAATACCACCAGCCCGGGTCGCTCGTGCGGCTCGGCCGGCTCGCCGCCGGCCGGCTCGTGGCGGCGCTGGACGGGAGATCGGTGCAGGACCGCGGCTGGCAGATCGGCTGGAGCTTCGTCACCGGACTCGAGCTGGCCGACCCGCTCGTCCTGCCGGGCTCGGGATGGCGGTGGAGCCTGCAGCTCAAGGGGTACAGCGGGCCCTCGCCGTACGGGGAATTCTTCCGGGATCGCGTGTCATCGCTCGGCTTCGGACTCGGGTTGACCTTGTGAGACACGCCTCGCCTGCATCAGCGGAAACCGTTTCGCACATATGGTTCATTCATGAAGCATCGCCGCGAGCGGCGCGGCCACACGGCGTTTCCCCCCGGGGCCGAAAGCCCCCAACCTCAAGTCCCTACTGGAGGATCCCATGCTGAACCGTTCGATTTCCCTGCTCTCCGTGGCGCTCGTCCTGGCCGCGTCGCCTCTGGCGCTCAATGCTCAGACCAGCCTCGCGCTGTCGTCACGCAGCCGTCCCGTCTATGACGCCGTGACCGTCGCCGGGGCATTCGGCGGCCTGTCCGGCGCCGCCAACCTGAACCAAGCCGGCACCGCCGATTGGCGGCTCGGTTGGGCCGCGTCTCTCGATGCCACCGGATGGCTCAACGACTACGTCGGCGTCCGCGCCAGCGGTGGCTGGGCCCAAGACAGCATTCGCGGCGCCAGCCTCACCGGCCGCGGCAAGCTCAACAAGTTCAACTACGACGGCGACGTCGTGCTGCGCTATCCCGTGCGCGCCGGCTCGGGCACACTCAGCCCGTACCTGCTCGGCGGCCTGGGCGCGATCAGCGTCCACCAGCTCGGCTCGGACAGCACCTGGTCCAAGTTCGCCGGCAACTACGGCGTAGGATTCGAGTATCGCTACCGGCGCGTCGGCGTTCGCGCCGAGGGTCGGGACTTCGTGTACAAGTTCGATCGCTACGGGTTCGACAAAACCCAGCACGACATCGCCTGGCAGGGCGGCCTCACGCTGTCCTTCTAGACGTCCTTCACCCGAATGGGTGGGAGCGACCCACCCATTCGGGTGAAATTGCGCTGGCCGCACGACATCCGCGGAACCTTTCCCGCACATAGTTCATTCCTGCACTATCACGCTGCTCGTTCTAGTTGGTGAACCACACGGAGAGGATTCACAATGACGCGTTCGATCAAACCGGTGGCATGGGTCCTGATTGCAGTAGGCGTACTGGTCCTCACGGCCGCCGCCGCGTTCCGCCGGGCGCCCAGTGCACCGGCGGCTCGACCACCCTCGGAAGTGTCCGTCGTGACCGTTGTCCCCGAGACCGTTGCGGCGCGCTACGAGTACGTCGGCCAGGCGGAGGCCTCGCGCTCCGTCGAAGTCCGCTCCCAGGTCACCGGGGTGGTCGTCGCGCGCCCCTACGCGGAAGGCACGGACGTCGCCAAGGGCACGCTGCTGTTCCGGATCGACCCCACCACCTACGAGGCCGCCTACCGCAGCGCCCAGGCGCGGCTCGAGAACGCCCAGCGGAACCTGGCGCGCCTCAAGTCGCTGCTCGCGTCGCGCGCCGTCGCCCAGAAGGACGCCGACGACGCCCAGACGGCGTTCGATCAGGCGCAGGCGGCGGTCGACCAGACGAAGAAGGACTATGACGACACGTTCGTTCGCTCCGAGATCACCGGACGCGTCGGACGCGCCCGGCTCGAGCTGGGGGGCCGCGTGACGGGACCTGGTGATCTCCTCACGACAGTCGAGCAGGTCGACCCCATCTACCTGAACTTCAGCCCCTCGGATCAGGACATTCTCCGCTGGCGGCGGGACGCCGCGACCGGTCAGTTGCTCATGCCACACGCCATGTCGGTGCAGGTAGTACTCGCCGATGGGACCGTTCTGACCGACGCTGGTAAGCTGAATTTCGTAGACCTCGCGTTGCAACCGGAGACCGGAACGCAGCAGCTGCGCGCGGTGCTGCCGAACCCGAAGCACGTGCTGCTCCCGGGACAATTCGTGCGGGTGCGGCTGCTCGGTTTGAAGATCCCGAAGGCGATCCTGGTCCCGCAGCGCGCCGTGCAGCAGGGGCTGAGTGGCGCGTTTGTGTACGTCGTGTCAGACGGCAAGGTCGCGGTGCGCAACGTCGTCGCGACATCCTGGGAAGCCGGTTCGTGGCTGATCGCGGACGGGCTGCAGGCGGGAGATCGCGTGATCGTGGATGGCGTGCAAACGGCGGCCCCCGGGCTGCCGGTCAAGGCGGTGGCCTACCAGCCGCCCGCGGACAGCGCCGCGAGGGTCCCGTGAGCACCGCACCCGAGATCCGCAACGTCTTCATCCGGCGCCCGATCTTCTCGGGTGTCATCTCGATCGTGATCGTGCTGTTGGGGCTGTTCGCGCTCCGCACGCTCCCGGTGAACAGTTACCCGGCGCTCACGCCGCCCGAGATCCAGGTGCAGGCCGTGTACCCGGGCGCGACGGCACAGGACGTCGCCGCGGCCGTGGCCGCGCCGATCGAGCAGCAGCTGTCGGGCCTCGACGGGTTGCTCTACTTCAAGTCGTCGAACTCGAGCGCCGGCGTCATGAACCTGTCGGTCTACTTCGACGTCACGCGCAACCCGGACCTTGCGGCGGTGGACGTGCAGAACCAGATCGCGCTCGCCGAGCCGCAGCTGCCGCAGGAGGTCGTGCGCAACGGGATCACGGTGCAGAAGCGCCAGACCAGCATCCTCGTGGTGGGCGCGCTCACCGCGGACGACCCGCGCTACGACGCCGAATACTTGAGCAACTACTCGAAGATCTACGTCCAGGACGAGCTCAAGCGCCTGCCGGGCGTCGGTGACGCGCAGACAGTCGGCCAGCTCGAGTTCTCGATGCTCCTGAGCCTCGACCCCGACCGCATGGCGCAGCTCGGGTTGACCGTGTCGGACGTCGCCGGCGCGGTGCAGGAGCAGAACGCCACGAACCCGGCCGGGCGTATCGGGCGCGAGCCCTCGCCGCCGGGCACCCAGCTCACGATCCCTGTGGTCACCGGGGGCCGGCTCACGGACCCCGCCCAATTCGGGCAGATCATCGTGCGGGGGCGGCCGGACGGCTCGCTGGTACGCGTCAACGACATCGGCGAGGTCCGCCTGGGGGCGCGCAACTATGACGTGGTGGGGCGACTCGACGGCAAGCCTACGGCGCTGTTCCTCGTCTTCCTCCGCCCGGGAGCGAACGCGCTCCAGGTGAAGCAGGCGGTGCTACAGCGCCTGGGCGAGCTCGCCAAGAGCTTTCCCGCCGGCGTCCGGTGGTCGGTGCCGTTCGACACGACGCCCTACATCACCGCCTCCATTTACGAGGTCGTGAAGACGCTGTTCGAGGCGATGCTGCTCGTGACGCTGGTGGTCTTCGTGTTCCTGCAGAGCTGGCGGGCCACGCTCATCCCCGTCCTCGCCGTACCCGTCTCCGTGATCGGTGCCTTCTTCGGCATGCAGGTGCTCGGCTTCTCGATCAACCTGCTCACACTGTTCGGCCTGGTGCTGGCGATCGGCATCGTGGTGGACGACGCGATCGTCGTGATCGAAAACGTCGAGCGCATCATGGCGAGCGAGGGCGTGTCGCCCGCGGTGGCCGCGGACCGGGCCATGCACCAGGTGAGCCGGGCCCTCATCGCGATCGTGCTGGTGCTGTGCTCCGTCTTCCTCCCCGTAGCGTTCCTGGGGGGAATCACGGGGCTCATGTACCGGCAGTTCGCCATCACGATCGCCGTCGCCGTGGTGCTGTCCGGGATTGTCGCCTTGACGCTGACACCGGCGCTGTGTGCCGTGCTGCTCAAGCCCGCTACCACAGAACCGGCCGCGACGTCGTCGGCGCTCGGGCGGTTGTCGGCGCGGTTCTTCGCACGGTTCAACCGTGGCTTCCGGACCGTCACCGAGCGCTACCTCGGCGCGGCGGGCCGTGTGATCGACCGGCCTCGTACGTTCTTCGCCGCCTTTGGCGTCGTCGTCGTGCTGGTCGTCGTGCTGATCCGCAGCGTGCCGAGCGGGTTCATCCCCAGCGAGGACAAGGGGTACTTCGCGATGCTCGTGGCGTTGCCGGACGACGCCTCGCGCCAGCGGACCGAGCAGGTCGTCGGCGGGATCGAAGGCTTCCTCAAGCAGCAGCCGGCCGTCAATCACGTCGTGGCGCTCGTCGGGCTGGACTTCATCCAGAACGCGAACCAAACGAACGCCGCGATCATCTTCGTCAACATGAAGCCGTGGGACCTGCGCTCGTCCCAGAAGGACCAGATCAACGCCGTGCTCGGCGCCGTGAACGGCTATTTGTTCGGCATGCGGAACGCCCGCGGGTTTGCCTTCAATCTGCCGGAGATCATCGGCCTGGGCACGACGGCGGGCCTCGAGATGAACCTGCAGGACCGAGGCGTGAACGACGTGCAGCGGTTCGCCGGGCTCGTCAATGATTTCACGCGCGACGCCAACGGGCGCCCGGAGCTGCGGGGCGTGTACTCGACGCTGCGGGTGAACACGCCGCAACTCTACGTCCAGGTGGACCGGGAGAAGGCCAAGGCGCTGGGAATCTCGCTCACCGATCTGTTCCAGACGCTCCAGGCGTTCCTCTCGACCCTCTACATCAACGACTTCAACCTGTACGGGAAGACGTACCGGGTGCAGGCGGAGGCGCAGTCCAAGTTCCGGCAGACGCCGGACGACATCGGCCGGTTGTACGTGCGCGGCCCCAATCAGCACATGGTGCCGGTCTCCGCACTCACGCACACGCAGTTCCAGACCGGGCCGAGCGTCCTCACGCGCTTCAACGGGTTCACGTCGGCGCTGGTGATCGGCGCTCCCGCCCCGGGCAAGAGCTCCGGCCAGATGCTCGACGCGGTCGAGCGGCTGGTGCAGGAGAAGTACGCCGGTCAGGGCGTGGGCTACGCCTTCAGCGGCCAGTCCTATCAGGAGCGGGCATCGGGTGGCCAGGGCGGTCTCGTATTCGCGCTCGGGCTCGTCATGGTGTTCCTGGTGCTCGCGGCGCAGTACGAGAGCTGGTCGATCCCGTTCGCGGTGCTCTTGGCCGTGCCGTTCGGCACGTTGGGCGCGCTGCTCGGCGTCTGGCTGCGCGGCATGCCGAACGACGTGTACGTGCAGATCGGCCTGATCGTCGTCGTGGGTCTCGCGGCCAAGAACGCCATCCTGATCGTCGAGTTCGCGAACGAGCTGCGGGCCCAGGGTCGCTCCATCAAGGAAGCGGCCCTCGAGGCCGGGCGCGAGCGGCTGCGGCCGATCCTGATGACGTCGTTCGCGTTCATCTTGGGTGTCGCGCCATTGCTCACGTCGAGCGGCGCCGGAGCCGCGAGCCGCCACTCGATCGGCACGGGCGTGTTCTTCGGGATGCTCGTCGCCACGGCCGTCGGGATCTTCTTCATCCCCTTGTTCTTCGCGGTGATTCGGGGCTTGAGCGAGCGGGGCCTGTTCCGCCGCGGTGCGAGTGCCGAGGTCCCGCAGGCCGCCCCGCTTCCGGCGGAGGGCGACTGACATGCGCCGCGTCGCCTTCATCTCCCTGATCGCCCTCGCCGGGGCGTGCGCCGTGGGCCCGCGCTATCGCCGCTCCGCCGTCGGCATGCCGGACGGCTGGCGCCGCCCCGCGGCGTCGGAGGACTCGCTGCGGTCGTTCTACGACTCGCTGCGCACAGCCCGAGACACGCTGCTGCCGCCCGGGGCCGACACGGCGCGCGTGCCGTTCGCGTACGATACCGCGCTGCCGGGACCGCGCGGGGACTCGGGCGCAGCGCTCCGCTGGGTCGACCTGATCCAGGACTCCGTGCTGCGGCAGCTCGTAGACACGAGCCTGCGGGCGAACCGCGACGTGCGCACCGCGCTCGCCGTGATCGACGAGTTCCGCGCCCAGTACCGGGCCACGCGGGGCGCGCTCCTGCCCGAGCTGACGGCCAACGGTCAGGCTGGCCGCAACCAGCAGGTGTTCGGCACGTTCGGGTCGTTCACCTACGATTCGTACAGGGCTACGGCTGACCTGAGCTGGGAGCTCGATCTCTGGGGCCGGCTGCGTCGCAACACGAGCGCCGCGCGCTCAGACCTCGTGGCCCGGGAGGAAGACCGGCGCGCGCTGCAATTGTCGCTGATCGGCGACGTGGCGACGGCGTATTTCGACCTGCGCGCAGCCGATCTGAACCTCGCGATCGCACGCCGCACGCTCGAGTCGCGGCGCCAAACGCTCGCGCTGGCCCGCCGGCGCCTCGATCAGGGCCTGATCTCGGAGCTCGACGTGCGCCAGTTCGAGGCCGACGTGGCGAGTCCGGCGGCGAGCGTCGCCGATTTGGAGCGCCAGGTGGCCCAGCAGGAGAACGCGCTCAGCGTGCTGGTGGGCCACAACCCCGGAGCAATCGGGCGCGGCCGCGGGCTCACCGAGATGGCGGCGCAGATCCCGGTCCCGGCCGGCGTGCCCTCGGCGCTGCTCGGCAACCGGCCGGACGTGCGGAGCGCCGAAGCGACGCTGCGCGCCGCCACGGCCCGGATCGGCGTGGCACAGGCCGCCTGGCTGCCGACGTTCACGATCACCGGCCAGTACGGCACCCAGAGCACGGAGTTCTCCAAGTGGTTCGGCTCCGGGACGAACATCTGGCAGGCGTTCGCCGGGGTCTCGATCCCGCTGTTCAGCCAGGGCCGGCCGGGGGCGGGCGAACAGGTGAACATCGCCCGCGCGCGGGCGTCGCAGGCGCGGGCGCGCTACGAGCAAACGGTGCTGGTGGCGCTGCGCGAAGTGGAAGATGCGCTCGTGGGACTGCGCACCGCCCAGGATCGCAGCGCGGCGCAGGAGCGCCAGGTGATCGCGCTGCGTCGGGCGCTCGAGCTCGCCGACATGCGCTATCGGAACGGGGTGTCGAGCTATCTCGACGTGCTGGACGCGCAGCGCGGCCTGTTCGGGGCCGAGCTGGCGCTCACCCAGGCCGAGCGGGACCAGCTCGTCGCCGCGGTGCAGCTGTATCGCGCCGTCGGCGCCGGGTGGCCTGCCACCAACCCGTGACAACAGAAAAGGGGATTCCCATGGTTTACCTCGTGCCCGTAGGTCGGTTTCTCTTTTCCGCGATCTTCTTGATGACGGTGTTGGGGCATTTCTCATCAGCCTACATCGGATATGCCGCCCAGCAGGGAGTGCCGGCCGCGGCGTTCCTGGTCCCGCTGTCGGGGGTGATCGCCACGCTTGGAGGTTTGAGCGTGACGTTCGGCTACAAGGCCAAATTCGGGGCGTGGCTGTTGGTGCTGTTCCTGGTGCCGGTGACGCTCACGCTGCATAACTTCTGGGCGGTGACCGACCCGATGATGCGCGGGATGCAGACGGCGATGTTCATGAAGAACGTGTCCATGCTGGGCGCCGCGCTGCTGATCACGCATTTTGGCGCGGGCCCGCTGAGCCTGGACGCGCGGCGGGCGCCTCCGGCGGGCGTGTAGATGCGCGAGCCGGGCGGGGCGGTATTATCTTCATTCATGAACAACCGTGCGCGGAAGCGCCCGCGGCGCGCGCCGGCCCCCGACGCGCTGGTCTTCTCCCTCCTCGGAGCCGCGGGAGCGGTCGAGGCGCGGCTCGAAGCCGCCCTGAGCCCCTTGGAGCTGTCCCTCGCGAAGCTGGGCTTACTCCGACTGCTGGCCGAAGGGGAGCAGCCGCTGCCGCTCTCCGAGCTGGCTCAGCACCAGCGCTGCGTGCGATCCAACATCACTCAGATCGTGGATCGGCTCGAGAAGGACGGGCTGGTCCGCCGGCGCGCCGACGCGGACGACCGTCGCAGCGTGCGCGCCGCCCTCACGCCGGCCGGCGAGCGGGCCTACGCCAGAGGGATGCGGGCGCTCGCTCACGCGCAGCGCGCCATCGCGAGCTCGCTCAGATCGACAGACGCGGGTAGTCTCCAGGCCGCCCTCGAAACCCTGGCGCGCTGAGCGCCCGCCCCGGGGGGGGGCGCTACATTCTCCCGGTATGCCGCCCGCCATCACGGCCGATCGGCTTAGCAAAACCTTCAAGGTCAAAGTGCGGGACCCGGGGCTCAAGGGCGCGCTCCGGGCGCTGCTCAAGCCCCGCTACCGCGACGTCCATGCCGTGCGCGACGTGACGTTCGCCATCGAGCCGGGCGAGATCGTCGGGTTCCTCGGGCCTAACGGGGCGGGCAAGACCACGACGCTCAAGATGCTCGCGGGCCTGCTGTACCCCACCAGCGGCCGGGTCGCCGTGGCCGGCTTCGCCCCCTGGGGCGGCGGACCCGCGTTCAAGCGACGCATCGCCCTGGTGCTCGGCAACCGTCAGCAGCTGGTGTGGGACCTCCCGCCGGAAGAGACGTTCCAGCTGAACCGCGCTATTTACGACATCGCCGAGCCCGATTACCGCGAGCGACTGGCGGAGCTGGTCGCCCTGCTCGACCTGGGCGACCTGCTCCAGAAGCCGGTGCGCCAGCTGTCGCTCGGCGAGCGGATGAAATGCGAGCTCGCGGCCGCCCTGCTGCATCGCCCGCCGATCCTGTTCCTGGACGAGCCCACCCTGGGACTCGACGTCACTGCCCAGGAAGCGATCCGCCGCTTCCTGACGCAGTACCGCGAACGCTACGGAGCGACGGTGCTGCTCACGTCCCACTACATGCAGGATGTGACCGCGCTCGCCTCGCGCGTCCTCATCATCAACCGCGGCCGCCTGCTGTACGACGGCGCTCTCGCCGCGCTGGTGGCGCGGATCTCGCGAACCAAACGGATCGAGCTCGTGCTCGCCGACGGCGTGACGCGCGAGGTCCTGGCCGGGTTCGGCGACGTGAAGGAGTTCCGGTTCCCCAACGCGGTGCTGGAGGTGCCACGGGAAGACGCGGCCACGACGAGCGCGCGGCTGCTGGCCGCGCTCCCCGTCGCCGACCTGTCGATCGAGGATCCGCCGATCGAGGACGTGATCCGGGCGGCGTTCGCCGGCGGCATCGAGCTGGACGAGCCGTGAGCCGTGCTCCCCTCTGGCTGCGGCGCTACGCGGCCTTGATACGCAACGCGTGGCTCGTTGACCTGCAGTACCGCGCCTCCATCGTGCTGTGGCTGCTGTGGGGCGTGACCGAGCCCGCCGTGGCGCTCGGCATCTGGTGGGGGATCGCGGGGGACGGACAGGTCGCGGGCTACGCGCGGGCCGATTTCGCCCGCTACTTCTTCGCCCTGATGCTGGTGAACCAGCTCACCATCGCCTGGGACTCCTGGTACCTGGACGGCTGGATCCGCGAGGGCGAGCTCAACTTCCGGCTGGCGCGGCCGCTGCACCCGGCGCACGAGGCGGTCGCGGAGAACATCGCCTACAAGGCGCGTACGGCCGGAATGATCGTCGTCGTGTGGCTGGTCGTATCGCTGGTGTGGCCGGCGGTCCGGCTGCCCCTCGCGCCGGGGCGCTGGGCGCTCACCGCCGCCGCCGTGCTGCTGGCCGCCGCGATGCGCTTCTTCATCAGTTTCACGACGGGACTGCTGGCGTTCTGGACGACGCGTGCGACCGCGATCATGGAGCTGCACGCCGGCGTGTCGCTGTTTCTGTCCGGCCGCCTCGCTCCCCTGGCGCTGCTTCCCCCCGCGGTCGCCGCCGCCGCGGCGCTCACCTGGTTTCCGTACATGCTCGCGTTTCCGGTCGAGCTCCTGACCGGCGCCGCGCAGGGCAGGGCGGTCGTGACAGGCTTCGTGGGGCAGCTCGTGTGGCTCGGAGTCTGGATCGCGGCGTATCACGTCACCTGGACCCGGGGGCTACGGCGGTATGGGGCAGTGGGAGGATGAATTCATTTTGGATTGCGGATTGCGGATTGCGGATTGGCGGTGGAGAGTCGAGGTCCAAGGCAATGTTCGAGGCTCGAAGCGCAGCTTGACCATCCGCAATCCGCAATCCGCAATCCGCATTTTGGCGGCCCTCTGGCGTCTCAACCTCGCCGAAGAGCTCCAGTACCGTGCCAACTTCGTGGCCAGCGTGCTCGGCACTTTCTTCTGGATCGGCACGGCGCTGCTCACCCTGGCCGTGTTCTTCTCCCATGCGACGCGACTCGGCGGCTGGGATTACTGGGAGGTCGTGGTGCTCCTGGGGGTGTTCAACGCGCTCACCGGCGTGATCGAGGCTGTGTTGCGACCGGGGATCGGCCGGCTGGCGGGAGAAGTCCGGAATGGAGGGCTCGATCTGGTGCTCGCGAAGCCGGTGGATGCCCAAGCGTTCGTGTCGTTCCGGCGGCTCGACATCTGGCGCCTCTCGGACGTGGTGCTCGGGCTCACGCTGGCGGGCTACGCGCTCCACCGGCTGGGGCACACGCCATCGCTCGCCCAACTTGCGGCGTTCGCCTTGGCGCTTGCGTCTGCGGCGGTCGTCGTGTACGCCCTCTGGGTCGCGCTGATGAGTCTGGCGTTCTGGTTCGTGTCGGTCGAGAACCTGTCGGTGCTATTCGACGCGGTGTACGAAGGCGCCCGCTACCCGGTGTCGGCCTACCCCGAGGCGTTGCGATTCCTGTTCGTCTACCTGATTCCGATCGCCTGGACCACGACGATCCCCGCGTCGGCCCTGACCGGGCGGCTGCGGCCCGAGATCGGGCTCGCCGCCGCCCTCGTCGCCGGCACGGCGCTCGCGCTCTCGCGCCTCGTGTGGCGAGCGGCGCTGAAGCGCTACACCGGCGCGAGCGGGTGACCCTGCGGTCTTAGGACCGCGTCACGGTGAATTGCCCGCAGGCCGTGAACGCGATCGTCACGTTCGACGTGGCGCCGTTGCGCGTGACCGTGCTCTTGATCGTGCCGGCGTCGAACTTGGGCCGCGCGCTGCAGCTCGCGTTGTAATGCAGCACGGGGTCGGTCGAGACGGTCAGCGAGTACGAGTTCGTACCGTGCGTCCACGTCGATGTGCCGTCGATGCTCAGTTTACCGCTCGGCAAGGGCGCGTCCGGCTGGATCGAACCCGCCGCGTCCGCCGTGAACGTGCTGTTCCACGTGCGGTCGTGGCTTGCCGTGCTGCCGTCGGGGAAGGTGTAGGTGCTCTTGAAGTCCTTCTCGATCTGCGAGATCACCGACGCGTCGCGATCGGTCTCGCGCGTGCCGTTCACCACGAGCGAACGGACCTTGCCGTCGCGCACGTGCACCCAGGTGAGATCGGTGAATACGGTCTTCACCGAGCGGTCCGCCACCGCCGGGGTGGGGTCGACGATGTCGATCGTACCGCGGACGGTGTCGGCCTCGGTCCCCGCCGCGAACCCGCAGCCGGTGAACGCGATGCGCACCGAGTCGGGCACCCGGTCCCCGTCCGCATTCGCCGGCGACGCTGGGCTGCGGGTGGGCATGCAGAAGTCACCGGACCCGAATGGGGTGATCGGCGCACCCAGCCCGGGCAGGAACATCCCGCTCGACAGGGTCGCGCCGTCGAGCTCGTTCTGGGCATCGGCGGCGACGGCCTCTCCCATCATATTGGCCTCGGGGAGGCTCAGGGCTGGATTGGTGGATCCGCTAGACAGTGGCGCGGTGCTCTCGTGGGTGCAGGCGGCGACCGCGGCGAGCGCGGCGACCGCCACGCCGGCAATAAGCCGGCGGGGACAGCGAAAGGGCGGCATGACAGGTCCTCCTGAGCGGTCTGTAGCGGGTGGCGTCCTACTATTGAAGAGTGTGGACGGTACCCAGGCGGTAACGTTAAGGTCCGCTGCAAGGCGCAAAATGAGACGCCGTCAGCCGAGGATCTGATCGATGGTCTGGAGCTCGGCGGCGTCGAACCGGCGGGTCCCGAGCGCTGCCACCGCGTCGTCGATGTGGCCAGACCGGCTGGCGCCGATCAGCGCCGACGTCACCTCGGGGTGACGCAGCACCCAGGCCAACGCCATCTGGGCCAGCGTCTGCCCGCGGGCGCGAGCAAGTTCGTTCAGGCGGCGAACCTTCGCCAAGACGTCCTCCGTCACCTCGTCGCGCTTGAGGAAGCCGTGCGGCTTGGCCGCGCGAGAATCCGCGGGAATGCCCGAGAGATAACGGTCGGTGAGCAGGCCCTGCGCCAGCGGCGAGAACACGATGCACCCGATCCCCTGCTCACGCAGTGCGGCGAGCAGGCCCTGCTCGATCCAGCGGTTGAACAGGCTGTACTTGGGCTGATGGATAAGGCACGGGGTCCCCAGGGCACGCAGGATCCCCGCGGCCTCGCGGGTCTGCTCCGGTGTGTAGGACGAGATCCCGGCGTACAGGGCCCGGCCGCTGCGCACGGCCTGATCGAGCGCGCCCAGGCTCTCTGCGAGCGGCGTCCGCGGGTCGGGGCGGTGATGATAGAAGATGTCGACGTACTCGAGCCCCATACGGCGCAGGCTCTGGTCGAGGCTCGCGAGCAGGTACTTGCGGGAGCCCCATTCGCCGTACGGCCCCGGCCACATGAGATATCCGGCCTTCGTCGAAATGATCAGCTCGTCGCGATACCGCGCTAGATCGCGCCGCAGGATCCGGCCGAACGTCGTTTCCGCCGACCCGGGCGGGGGACCGTAGTTATTCGCCAGATCGAAGTGAGTGATCCCCAGATCGAACGCGCGCAGCACCATGGCGCGCGAATTACTGAACCGATCGACGCCGCCGAAGTTGTGCCACAGCCCGAGCGAGATGGCGGGGAGATCGACGCCGCTCTTCCCGCAGCGCTGGTAGGCAATCGTATCGTATCGGGTCTCGGCTGGGTGATAGGGCATAATGGGACGCATAAGCTGCATCCTGCATTGCACTCTCCGCCAGGACGGATAGGTTAGCGGTCGCTCCGAACCGGGTCCCCGTGCCAACCGTCTTCCGAACAGTGTGCGTCGCCGTCGTCGTCGCGGGGACGTCCCCCGCCGCCCGTTCGACGGCGCAAACAGCGCCCCGCACGGGTGACTGGCCCGCGTACGGTCACGACGCCGGCGGCACGCGCTACTCTCCGCTCGCCGAGCTCACGCCTCGCAACGTCGCGCAGCTGCGGATCGCCTGGGTGTACCGCACCGGGGACTACCTGCGCGACCGGGGTCGGTTTGAGGCGGCCCCGCTCGTGCTCGACGGAATGCTCTACGTCTCGACCCCCCTGGGGCGCGTGATCGCGCTCGACCCGGCGCGAGGAACCGAGCGGTGGCGCTACGACGCGCGCGTCTCGCTCGAGGGAGACTACGGCGACTTCGCAAACCGCGGCGTGGCAACGTGGCTCGATGAGACCCGCGCGCAGGCCCTGCCTTGCCGCCGCCGGATCTTCCTCGCCACGGTCGATGCCCGTCTCATCGCGCTCGATAGCCGCATAGGCCGGCCGTGCGCTGACTTCGGCACCGGAGGGGAGGTGGACCTGACGGGCGGGTTGCGTCACGCGCCGGCCTACCACTGGGAGTACGGGGTCACCTCCCCGCCGGCCGTGGCTGCCGGCCTCGTGATCGTCGGGTCGGCGGTGAGTGACAATCAACGGGTGGACGCGCCGGAGGGGGTGGTGCGCGCCTTCGACGCCCGCACCGGCCGGTTGCGCTGGAGCTGGGACCCAGTCCCGGCCCCGTCCACCGCCGGCGCCGCCAATGCCTGGTCGGTCCTCGCCGCCGACCCGGCGCGCGACCTCGTCTTCGTTCCCACGGGCAGCGCCAGCCCGGACTTTTACGGCGGCCAGCGCCCCGGCGCCAACGCCCACGCCAACTCCGTGGTCGCGCTGCGCGCATCCACCGGACGTCTGGTGTGGGCCTTCCAGGTCGTGCATCACGACCTGTGGGACTACGACGTGCCGGCTCAGCCGGTGTTGTTCACGCTGCGGCACGGCGGCTCCTCAGTCCCTGCGGTCGCGGTCGCGACGAAGATGGGTCACCTGTTCATTCTGGATCGCCGTACGGGAGCACCCCTGTTTCCCATCGAGGAGCGCCCCGTGCCGGCGAGCGACGTGCCGGGGGAGGCGGCGTGGCCGACCCAGCCGTTTCCGGTGCCGGCGCTCCGGCTCGCGCCCGAGAGCCTCGCGGCCGCGGACGCGTTCGGCACGACGCCTGACGCCCGGCGACAGTGTCGCGACCGCATCGCGGCGCTACGCTACGACGGGGTGTTCACGCCGCCGTCGCTCCGCGGAACCATCATCTTCCCCGGGGACATCGGCGGCATGAACTGGTCGGGCGTCGCGGTCGACGAGCGGCGCGGCGTACTGATCGCGCCCAGTAACCGGCTCGCCATGGCCGTCACGCTGATCCCGCGTGACTCGGTCATGGCGGCGCGCCACGCGCACCCGCACAGCGAGATTAGCGCCCAGCGCGGAACGCCCTTTGGGATGATGCGCGACGTGCTGTTCGACTCCGCCGGGGTGCCGTGCAACCCGCCGCCGTGGGGGACGCTGGCGGCGGTGGACCTCGCCGCTGCGCGCGTGACGTGGGAAGTGCCGCTCGGTACGGTACCGGGCGTCGCGGCGGGCTCGATCAATCTCGGCGGTGCGATGATCACCGGGGGCGGGCTGGTGTTCATCGCCGGCACGGTCGATCAGCGCCTCCGGGCGTTCGACGAAGTGACTGGACGGGAGCTGTGGAGCGCCGGCCTCCCCGCGGGCGCGCAGGCACTGCCGGTCACCTACCTCGCAGGTGGGCGCCAGTACGTCGCCGTCGCCGCGGGCGGCCACGACCGGCTGCACACGACGATGGGCGATTACGTGGTGGCGTTCACCCTGCCGGGCGCGGGTGCACCCGTTCCCGACACGATCGCGGCTCCGGTCGAGGGTGCGTACGCGGGCGAGATCCGGGTGGGCGGCGCCGCAATCGGCCTGGATCTGACGATCGGGGCGACGGCCGACTCGCTTACCGGGCTCGTCGGCCGGATCGACTCGATCCGGGTCACCGGGCCCGTCACGGTGCGACGCGCGGGACGGAGCGTGACGATCCGGGTACCGTTCGACTATGCCGCGAAGCGCTGCGCCGGGACGATCGCAGCGACCGGCGAGCAGTGGAACGGCGCCCGTCTGCTGGAGGGGGACGTGGAAGTGAGCGGCTCGTGCGGGGGCGGTCCGCCCGAGCACGGGACGTTCGCGCTGTGGCGGCGGGCCCAATGAACGACGCCGGGGCCGCGCGCGTAGCCTACAAGGCTCCCCATGGAGGTTTCCCCTTGACTGCGACTCCTCGTTTGCTCGCCGCCCTAGTCGCCTGCCTCGCGCCGGCGCCGCTCGTGGCCCAGGGCATCCACCCCGGCTTGGACCCCGCGAACCGCGACACGACGTGCGCTCCGTGCCAGGACTTCTACCGCTACGCGAACGGCGGCTGGCTGGCGCGCACCACCCTGGCCCCCGAGTACGCGAGCTACGGCAGCTTCACGGAGCTGGTGGAGCGCAACAACGAGACGCTGCACCGCATCGTCGACCGGCTCGCCGCCGCCGCGCCCGCGACTCCGCAGACCACCGACGGCAAGCTCGGCGCCTTCTACGCATCGTGCATGGACTCGAGCGCCGTGGAGCAGGCGGGCACCGGACCATTGCAGGAAGAGCTGCGCCGCATCGGGGGCGTGGCGTCGACCGGCGACGTGGTGCGCACAGTCGCGCGGCTGCACGGGAGCGGCCGGGAGGCGCTCTTCAACCTCGGCGGCGCGCCGGACTTCAAGAACAGCGTCATGACGATCGCGTCTACGTCGCAAGGGGGGCTCGGTCTCCCCGACCGCGACTACTACCTGCGCTCCGACTCGACCGCGACGGCGCTGCGCGGCGCGTACCTGCACTACCTGTCGGCCACGCTGCAGTTGCTGGGCGATCGACCCGCCGCGGCCGACTCCACCGCCGCGCGCGTCGTGGCGCTCGAAACGGCGCTCGCCCGCGCGTCCCTCACCCGGGTCGAGCGGCGCGATCCGAATGCCAACTACCACAAGCTGTCCCTGGCTGCCGCCGACTCCCTCACGCCCCACGTCGCGTGGGCCGCGTTCCTGCGCGACGCCGGCGCCCCCAAGACCGACGCGATCAACGTGGGCCAGCCCCGTTTCTTCCGCGCGGTGGACAGCCTGCTCGTGGCGCTGCCGCTCGCCAACTGGCGCGACTATCTGCGGTGGCACCTGGTGCGCCAGTCGGCCCAGTGGCTCTCCAGTCCGTTCGTGAACGAGAGCTTTCGTTTCCAGAGCGCCCTCACCGGCGTGAAGGAGCAGCAGCCGCGCTGGAAGCGCTGCCTCCAGACGGCCAACTTCCTGATGGGCGACGCCATCGGCCAGGCGTACGTGCAGGAGACGTTCACGCCCGACGCGCGCCGCCGCGCCCTCGACATGGTCGAGAACCTGATCGCCGCCCTGGACGACCGGTTGCACACGCTCGAGTGGATGAGCGACGCGACCCGCGCCCAGGCGCTCGGCAAGCTGCACGCGTTCGGCAAGAAGATCGGCTACCCTGACAAATGGCGGGACTATTCCAAGCTGAGCGTCGACCGCGGACCGTTCATCGGCAACGTGCTCCGCGCCCAGGCGTTCGCCACCCACCGCAACCTGGAGCGCATCGGCAAGCCCGTAGAGCGGGACGAGTGGCGCATGACGGCGCCCACGGTCAACGCCTCCTACAACCCGTCGCTCAACGACATCACGTTCCCCGCCGGCATCCTCCAGCCCCCCTTCTTCGACGCGACGGCCGACGACGCCGTGAACTACGGGGGCATGGGCGCCGTGATCGGCCACGAGATGACGCACGGGTTCGACGACCAGGGCCGTCAGTTCGACGCCGCGGGCAACCTGCGTGACTGGTGGACCCCCGACGACGCCGAGCGTTTCAAGACACGCGCGGGGCTCGTGGCGAAGCAGTTCGATTCATACACAGTGGTGGACAGCGTGACCCATGTGAACGGGCGGCTCACGCTGGGCGAGGACATCGCAGACCTGGGCGGTCTCAAGGTCGCCTACGCCGCGTTCCAGCGCGCGCTCGCGCGGGGCGCGCGACCACACGACATCGACGGGCTTTCGCCGGAGCAGCGGTTCTTCCTCGCCTGGGCGCAGATCTGGCGATCCAAGGCGACCGACCAGTACCTGCGCAACCAGGTGACCGTCGACCCCCATGCACCCGCCCGGTGGCGCGTCATGGGGCCGCTGTCGAACCTGCCCGAGTTCGCTCGAGCGTTCCACTGCCAGGAGGGAACTGCGATGGTGCGGCCCGACAGCCTGCGGGCGCAGATCTGGTAGCCGCCGTCAGGCGGCGGCCGGAGTCCCGGGATGCGCGGAGCCGCTCGTGGTCTCGATCCGGTTCGATCCGCGCCGCTTCGCGTCGTACAGCGCGGCGTCCGCCAGCGCGTACAGTTGATCCTGACTGGTAGCGTCGAAGGGCGCCGTGGCGATCCCCCCGCTCACGGTCACCTCGAGGAACCGCCCGCACACCGGCTGGGTCTCGAACCACGACTCGACGTCGGCGCGGAACCGTTCCGCCACGGTGCGCGCCTCCGCCTGCTGGGTGTCCGACAGGATGATCGCGAATTCGTCGCCGCCCAGCCGGCACGGCACGTCCGCACCGCGCAGGTGCTTGCGGATCAGCTCGCCGAACGCCAGCAGCACCTTGTCCCCAACCCGGTGTCCGTACTCGTCATTGATCTCCTTGAACTCATCCAGATCGAGCAGCAGCAACGACACCGGGTTGCCGTAGCGCTGGCAGCGCTGCAGCTCCCGCCTCAGCTCGTGCTCGAAATAGCCGCGATCGTACAGACCGGTCAGGGCGTCGGAGATGGCACGGCGCTCGATCGCGTCGAGGGCCGCGGTTTCGATGATGGTCGCGTCGACGTGCTGCGGCTGAATGTTGATGAGGTAATCGAGCAACGCGACACGCCGCCCCACGTCGCGGCCCAGCCGTCGCAGCAGCTCGCGGCGGTGGCGTGATACCTCGCGCCACAGCCGCTCCGCCTCGGCCTCGGGGACCTGGAGGTGCGCGATCTGTTGCAGCCGCGCGGCGTAGGAGTTGGCAGGCGCCATCCCTTGGCGACTGGGCGTAGCCATGCTGACGGTCCCCCCTCTGGGAGCCCCCACGGTTGGGGGCTCGGGCGCCTGGATTTGCACAGAGCGTACCCGCGACGCCTGCTGTTCTAACATATTTCGTGGGAAGCGGTTAGGTGATAGAATTAGGGCGCTCCAAAGTGACTGGCGGGCCCCATTCGTGTGCGAATCGGGACGCGACGCCCCGAAATGGGGCGTGTCCCACCTGACACCGGAGGAATTCATGCTTCGTGTCGTCGTCCTGATCGCCGGCCTGCTCCCGGCCGCTCTCCCCCTGCCCGTCGGCGCACAACAGGCCGCCGACACGGCGTACGCCAAGAGCGAGGCCAACATCCCTATGCGCGATGGCGTCAAGCTGCGGGTCGTCATCCTCGCGCCGCACGCCGCCAGGCCGCTCCCGATTCTGTTGCAGCGCACGCCCTACAACGCCAACGGCGCGATCGGCTTCGCGCGCCGTGCCAAGGAGCTCGGCCTGGACGGTTACATCATCGTCTTCGGCGACATCCGCGGTCGCTTCCGCTCGGAGGGCCGGTTCGACATGAATCGGCCGCCGCGCGCGGGCACGCCGGGGATCGACGAGAGCACCGACGCGTACGATACGATCGACTGGCTCGTGAAGAACGTGCCGAACAACAATGGTAAGGTCGGCACGTTCGGCGTCTCGTACCCTGGGTGGCTCACGGCGGTCACGGGCATAGGCCCGCACCCCGCCCTCAAGGCGATCTCACCCCAGGCGCCGATGGGCGACACCTGGATGGGCGACGACTTCTTTCACCAGGGGGCGTTCCGGCTGAGCTACGGCACCGAGTACACCTGGAGCATGGAATCGTCATCCGACGAAAGCGAAGAGCCGTCCCCATCCCGCTACGACCTGTACGAGTGGTATCGGTCGTTTCCGACCCTGGACGCGCTCGCCCGGACCGTCCGCGCCGACCGGTGGCCGAGCTGGCACCGGTTCTCGGAGCACCCGGCGTACGACTCGGTGTGGCAGGCCCGCGCGCTGCCGCGCTACATGGGCCATGCGACCGTGCCGACGCTCGTGGTGGGCGGGTGGTGGGACCAGGAGGATGAGTACGGTCCGCTCGCCCATTACGCCGCGCTCGAGCGCAGCGACACCGCGCGGCTCGCGCATCTGGTGATGGGTCCGTGGTATCACGGGCAATGGTCCGGCGATTCCGGCACGGCGCTGGGCAATGTCCGCTTCGGCCGTGCGACCGGTGTCGAGTACCGGGAGCTCCAGTCCCGCTGGTTCGGCTACTGGCTCAAGGGCGAAGGAGACGGGCGGTTCCCCGCAGCGTGGTTATTCGACGCCGGCACCGACAGCTGGCGCACGTTCGACACGTGGCCCCCGGCGAACGCCGTACGCCGCCGGCTGTACTTGCGCGCCGACGGCGCGCTGTCATTCGACCCGCCGACCGCGGCGGACGCGAGCGACCAGTTCACCTCCGATCCGGCGCATCCCGTGCCCTACCGCCCGCGACCGGTCGAGCTCACCTATTCGCGCACTTCACGCTGGCGGCGCTGGGAAACGGAGGATCAGCGCTTCGTGGACGGGCGGCCGGACGTGCTCACCTGGCAGACACCGCCGCTCACCGAAGACGTGACCGTCGCAGGCGATGTCGTCGCGCACCTCTACGCCTCGACCACAGGCAGTGATGCCGACTGGGTGGCGAAGCTCATCGACGTCTATCCCGATACCGTGCCGGGCCGACCGGAGATGCAGGGCTACGAACTGATGGTGACGGGAGACATCATGCGCGGCCGGTACCGCAAGAGTTGGGAGCGGCCGGAGGGGATCCCGGCGAACGCGATCCAGCCGTTCACGGTGGACCTGCACCAGCAGGCGTACACGTTCCTGAAGGGCCACCGCATCATGGTGCAGGTGCAGAGCACCTGGTTCCCGCTGTACGACCGTAATCCGCAGAGCTTCGTGCCCAACATCTTTCGGGCGCGCGCGGAGGACTACAAGGCCCGCGTGCATCGGGTGTACCGCACGACCCAGTATCCGTCGAACGTCGAGATCGAGGCGCTTCCCCGCTAACACGCCTCCTGACGGAGCCCTGACAGTCCCGCCGCAACCTTCCCCGGGATTCGAACGTCTTACGTTCACACGCTCCCGCGCCATGCCGTCCGCCCATCGAGCCCCGGAGGCCGGTTATGGTTCCCACACTGATCGAGTCCGCACGTAGAACCGACAAGCAGCGCGTCCTGGGCACCGCAGTAGTCTCGCTCACGATTCACGCCGGCGTGATCGCCGGCGCCGTGTTCGCTACGCTGCAGGTCAAAGGGACCGACCACACCGTCAAGGTCGACACCACGATGGTGCTGCTCGCGCCGCAACAGCGGCCCAAGGTGCCCGAGCAGCAACCCGCGCAGCTGGATGTGCCGCTCAAGGGGTTCCAAGTCGTCGTCGTGCCGCCGGAGATTCCCGCCGACATCCCCCCGGTGGAGCTGCATGAGCATTTCGATCCAAAGGACTATTCTGGCGCGGGTGTCGAGGGTGGCCGCGCGCAGAGCGTCGCGCCCGACGACAACCGGGTCTATCTCGAGACGGTGGTGGAGCAACGGCCCGAGTTGCTCTCGGGCCCCCCGCCCTACCCCGAGCTGCTACGAGGGGCAGGCGTCCGCGGCCGCGTGGTGCTCCAGGCGGTCGTGGACACGACGGGCCGACTCGAGCCCAACTCCATCAAGATCGTCCAGAGCCCCCACGCCGGGTTCGGCCCGCCCATCCGGCAATGGGCGGCGACCGCGCTGTTCAGTCCGGCCCGGTTGCAGGGTCGAGCGGTCCGCGTGCTCGTCCGCCTGCCACTCGACTACGCCGTGTCTCAGAACTGAACGGCTCGTGGCGGACACGCTATGTCGCGGCAGTGACACACTAAAACCTTGACCCGCCCGCCCGCGAACCGTAGCTTCGCCGCGACAAGCACTCGCAACGATCGCGTGGAGGTGCATGATGGCTACGAACGTCAAGGAGTTTTTGGAGAGCTACGCCTTATACGAAACGTTCGACCCCCACACGCTGGCTTGGTGGAAGAGCGATTGGCCCGAGGCAGTGAACGTCCCCTGCCGCTCGTGCGGTGACACGCGGTCTCACAGACTCTGGCCGACCAAGGTGGCGGGGTTCACCCTCGACTCCGGCGTGTACATGATCCACGGAACGTGCGAGCAGTGCGGCAACAACGGTGTGATGTTCTGGGTCGAGTACAACCAGCGGGAGGGCTGGATGCGCAAGGCCGGGCAGTTGCCCGCCGCCGGAGGTGCAGCGCGGCGCGTGCTCGAGCCGGCTGTTTCCCAGTAGCCCCGAGTCCGTTGGCCGCAAAGGCCTGCGTGAAGCCCGGCACCGCTGCCCGCGCTGCCGGGCTTCGCATTTTGCGGTAGTCGCGCGACCATGTGGCGTGGCAGCCGCAACGCAACACCCTACCCTCTCGTCCGATGGTGTCGGGCCACGCCAGCATGTCCTCGGTCGGCAACGAGTTACCCTCAGACCCCGCGCGCCTCGCCCGGGTTTTGCCCCACGAACTCACCGCTGGACCGGCAGCAAAGGGGGGAACATGATAGCCGATCTGGGTGAGTGGCTGGGCCTCGGGCCCTATTGTTGGGAAGCAACGCCGTTCTTCTTGGCCGGCGTCACCACGTGTCTGGGAGTCATCGGCACAGCATTTTCGGAGCGCGTGATTTCACAGCGGTGGATTCGTTACCGCATCGACCTGGCCGACGACCTGCCCGACTCGCCCGATGTCCACCTCACGCCCGTGACCGACGACATCATTCGCGCGCTGCGCGGGCACCCCGATCACGCCGAGCACCAGCTAAGGTCGGGGTTCAGGTTCTGGGATCGCGGCCTCAGACGAGCGTACGTCTGGATGGACCGGGAGCAGCCGCTGTGCATTCAGTGGCTGCTGACCGGCGCGGACCGGGCACGGGTTCGCACCCTGGACGAGTGGGCGGGGATGTATCCCCCACTGGTCTCCCACGTCGGCCAGGTCGAGAACCTGTTCGCGTTCTCGACTGCGCGGAGGCGAGGGGTCGCCACCCAATTCGAGTACGCGCTGTATGACGAGGCGCGGCGGGCGGGCCTGCGAGAGCTCGTCACCCATATTCACGAGGCCAACGCCGCGGCGCGGGGCTGGGCGGAGCGGACGGGGTGGCACCCGTTCGGCACCATCACTCGCTTCCAGCTGGACGTCCGGGGACTGCGGGCCTACGCCGTCTACCTGCACTCGAGCGACGATCGCGGAGGGCTCAGGCTCCACCACACACGCCCGGTCTGACCAACCCGGCCGAGGGTTCCGCGGCGTACCTGGGGCGGTATGTTCGACCCGTCCACCCCCGGGAGCGCCCATGGCCACGTGGCACCGACTCGGTACGCGCGAAGAGCTGCTCGCGCGCGTCCCCTACTCCCTCAAGCTCGAGCGGCATCAGATCGCGGTGTTCCTCCACGAAGACCGCTTCTCTGTCATCTCCAACATCTGCAATCACCGGGGCGGACCGCTATGCGAGGGCCGGGTGCGCGGGGAATTCGTGATGTGTCCCTGGCACGGGTGGGAGTACAGCGTCGTCACCGGGAAAGGGCCCGCGGGTTACGATGAAGAGCAGGTGCCGTCGTTCGCGGTCGAGGAGCGCGCGGACGGAGTGTACGTCCAGACCCCGCCCGTGATGCCGCGCAGGCTGGTCCAGCACAAGCCGTCCCACCTCCTCGACGCGCACGCCAAGCCCGTCGGGGCGCCGCCCCGGGTGCTCGGCATCTCCACGACCGGAATGGACCAGGGCAACCCGCGCTTCTCCACATCGGATGCGCTGCTCGATCACGCCATGGACATGGCGCGCGAGCTCGTAGCCGACACCCAGCTGATCAGGCTGCGTGACCTCAAGTTCCAGCACTGCGAGGGGAACTACTCCAAGGCCTCGCACGCGTGCACCTGGCCCTGCGCCATCACCGAGCGCGATCCCGAGGATCAGCTGACAGCCGTGTACGAGGGCCTGGTGCACTGGGCAGACGTGGTCGTCATCGCCACGCCGATCCGTTGGGGCAACGCCTCGTCGCTCTACTACAAGATGGCCGAGCGGCTGAACTGCGTGCAGAACCAGATCACCATCCACAACAACATGCTCATCAAGAACAAGGTGGCCGCCCTCATCATCACCGGCGGGCAGGACAACATTCAGGCCGTGGCCGGCAACATGCTCACGTTCTGGTCCGAGCTGGGCTTCGTGTTTCCACAGTTCCCGTTCATCGCGCACTCGCGCGGCTGGGACGCCGAAGACATGCAGAACAACGTGCGCCAGGTGCAGGCGAGCGACGCGTTGCGCGAGGCGGCGCGCGAGCTGCTGGGCCGCGCCGTGGACTTCTGGAAGGTCCTGGATCAGAATCGCGCCATGATGGACAAGCCGATGGAGCGCGCCGGGCGCAAAGCGAATCCTCTGGTGAATCCGGAGGAAGCGATCGTATGAGCCGCCGCCTGGAGATCGCGCAGGCGTACGAGAAGGCCCTGTTTGCCGGCGATCGCGCCGCCGTCGGCAAACTGTTTCACAACGACATCGCATACTGGGTGGCCGGAGCGCCGCCGCTCGGCGGCGAATGGAAGGGTCGGGAGCTGGTGCTCGACGCCCTGTGGAACCGCGAGCCGGGTCTGGGCGCCGCCGACTGGGGCTCCCAGGACGTGTGGCGCGACTGGTATGACGCGGACGACCGTGTGATCGTAGAGATCCGCGAGCGTTCCTGGCTCAAGAGCGCCCCGCAGGACATCATGGATCAGCGCACCTGCTGCGTGATCCGGTTCCGCGGGGACCGGATCAGTGAGATACGGGACTACACTGACAGTCACATCTACGAGGAGTTTCTGAAGCGGCACCGGGCGGGGCTGCCGAAGTTCGCAACGACGTAAGCGCTCCGTGACTGCGTTTTCCCATCCTAAAGGATGGGCTCGGCGCAACACAACCCTAAAGGGTGACGCGTGTGCTTCAGCACAGTGCCGTGCCGAGCCCACGCTTCAGCGTGGGAATCGATCGGCAGCGATGCTCTAGAACCGGTCCAGCACCCGGTCCCGGCGGCGCGCCAGCCAGTAGAGCGGCACGCCCAGCAGCAGCGTCGCTCCCGCGGCCACCCACGCATCTCCAATGCCGCGTGCCCGGGCGAGCCAGCCCCAGCCTGTCTGCCCCGCCACCCCACCCAAATTGGCGAAGAACGAATCGAGCGAGATGATGGTGGCCCGCTGGGCCGACGGGATGTGCGCATTCAGGTATCCCTGCTTCACCGGCAGCATGACGCCGAGCGCGATTCCGTACACCAGATACAGGGCCACCACAACGTAAAAGTTGCGTAGCAACCCGCACAGCACGATGGCGATCGCCTGTACGACGACGGATGCAATCAGCAGCGCGGTGCGCGTCCGCAGCACGCGCGCGAGGGGTGTCACGAGGACATTGCCGGCGATCAGTGTCAGCGAGGTGAGGGCGGCGATCGCGCCCGCCACCCACACCGCTTCGTGGCCGAGCAGATCCAGGAAATACCGCTGCCAGCTGTAGAACCCGAAGATCATGAAGCTCACCGACACGAGCGAGCCCAGCATCACCGGCCGCACTACGGGATGGTGTAAGCCGTTGCGCATCCCTTCGACGAACACGCGGCGCATCTCGGCGGGCACGCGGTCCAGGGAGAGCGCGCGCCGGGTGAACCCGGGCTCCGGCATCGCGCGCCAGGCGAGCACGAACAACGGTACGACGATGGCGGCGCGGACCAGATACGGCAGGGCCAGATCGACCTGGCCCAGCAGACCCCCGCCGAGCGTGCCGGCCAGCATCGCCGCCCCGAACGCCATCTGACCGCGTGCGAAGACCGGCTCGAGCGGCTCGGTGTAGCCCGTCGCCTTGAGCGCGTCCACCAGCCAGGCGTCGACCGCCCCCGTGTAGAACGTGTAGCCGAGCCCGAGCAGCACCGACACCCACGCGAACGGCCAGAACCCCCAGCCGAACCGTGCGATCGCCACGTACAGGAGCGTGGTGCCGAACAGGGTGGCGAGGCACAAGAGCAGTGACACGCGCCGGCCGAGCGTGTCCGCCACCACGCCGGTGGGGACCTCGAACAGCACGTTCCCCAGCGTGAACGCCGCGTTCGTCATCATCACCTGGAAGATGTCGAGGCCGGCGTGGAGCTTGAACAGCGTGTCGATACCCCAGATGAGGGACATCGCCAGGTTGAACAGCCCCGTGATGAGGAGATACGTGCGAATGATACGCGCGCTCACGGCACATGTGCCTCGAGCCACTCGTGCGCGATCGTCCGGATGTCGCGGTGCTCCACGTCCGCGGCCGCGTTGAGACGGCGCATCTCGTCGTCGGAAATCTTGCCTCCCAGCTCCTCCAGGGCGCGCGCGAGCCCCGCATAGCGCTCCAGCGTCCCGGCCCGCACCACCGGCGCCGCTTCGTAGGGCGGGAAGTAGTGCCTGTCGTCCTCGAGCACGGCCAGGTGCAGCGCCGCGATCTGTCCGTCGGTGGAGTTTCCGGCGATCACGTCCACCTTGCGGTCGGCCAGGGCGCGGTAGGTGAGGCCCAGGTCCATCGCCGTCGGCGGCGCGGCGAAGTGGAGTCCGTAGACCCGGGACAGCCCCGCGAAGCCGTCGGCGCGCTCGAGGAACTCGTAGCCGAAGCCCGCGTGCCAGCGTGGCGCCACCCGGCTCAGGTCCGACATGACCTTCAGCCCGTAGCGCTCAGCGTCGGCGGCGCGCACCAGGATCGCGAATGTGTTGTCGAACCCGAACGCCGTGAGCCAGCGCAGCCCGAACTGCCGGCTGTACTCGCTCGCGACCTGGCGGAACACACTGTCGCGCTCGACGACGGGCGGGTGCTTGAGCACGGCCGTGAACGCGGTGCCCGAGTACTCGACGTACAGATCGATCTGCCCCGCCAGGATCGCTTGGTGACACACGAACGTCCCACCCAAGTGCAGCCGGCGCTCCACCGGGACGTGCAGCCGGCGCTCGATCTGTTGCGCCACGATTTCGGCCAGGAGATCGGATTCGGTGAAGTTTTTCGCGCCGACGATGATCCGGTCGTGCCGCCCACAGGCGCCGAGCAACAACGCCAGGGTGAGGAGCACCCGACCGCCTATCGCTGCCATGCCAGCCTCCGCTGGGCGATCCCCAGCACCGCGTCCGCCGCCAGGGCGAGCAGCGCGGCGGGCAACGCCCCCGCCATGATCAGCGTATCATCCACAGTCGCCACCCCGCGAAAGATGTAGACACCGAGCCCGCCTGCCCCGATCGCCGCGCCGATCGTCGCCACGCCTACGCTCACCACCGTCGCGACGCGGATGCCGGCGAGGATCACGCCGGCGGCGAGCGGCAGCTCGACCAGCCGCAACAGCTCGCCGTCTGTCATGCCCATCCCCCGGCCCGCCTCGCGCACCGCCGGGTCCACGCCCGCGATCCCCGTATACGTGTTGCGGATGATCGGCAGCAGCGCGTACAGAATCAGCGCCGTGATCGCCGTCCACGCTCCGATGCCGAAGAACGGGATCAGAAATCCGAGGAGCGCGAGACTGGGAATCGTCTGGAACACGTTGGCGAGGCCGAGCACCGGCGCCCGCCATGCCGGGCGGCGCGTGAGCGCGATGCCGAGCGGGACGCCGACGACGATCGCCGCGCCGGTCGAGACCACGACCAGGTAGACGTGCTGCCAGGTCAGTGCCAGCAGCTCGACCGAGTTGCGGGAGTAGAAGGACAGGAGGCTCATCGTTTTTCGGCTAACCCCGGGCCGCCCTAAAAGGACTTCCTCGGGCCCTGCGGGCCCTCAGTCGCCGGCCCGGGGTCAACCGCACTCATGAACGCCACGGCCTCCGGCTGGGTCGACCCCCGAAACTCTTCCGGCGTCCCCAGGAACAGGAGGCGCCCCTCGTGCATCAGCCCGATCCGGGTACCGAGCAGCAAACCCTCGCGCACGTCGTGCGTCACGAACACCATGCCCTTGCCCAGCCTGCCCTCGAGGCCGCGAAACTCGCGCTGCAGCTCGACGCGCGTGATGGGGTCGAGCGCGCCGAACGGCTCATCGAGCAACAGCAGCGGCGGATCGGCGGCGAGCGCACGGGCCACGCCGACGCGCTGGCGTTGCCCTCCCGACAACTGATGCGGGTAGCGGCTCAGGAATGCGGCGGGGTCGAGGCCCACGAGGGCGAGGAGCTCCCGCACCCGGGCGGCGATCCGGTCGGCCGGCCACCGCTCCAGCCGCGGCACGAGCCCGATGTTCTGCGCCACGGTGAAGTGGGGAAACAGCCCGACCTCCTGGATCACGTAGCCGATGCGCCGCCGCAGGCGCGTCGGCTCGAGGGCGGCCGTGGGCTCACCCGCCACCAGCACTTCCCCGGCGGTCGGCTCGAGCAAGCGGTTGATGAGCTTCAGGGTGGTCGTCTTGCCGGACCCGCTGCGCCCCAGCAAAACGAGGGTCTCGCCAGGACCCACGGTAAAGGATACGTTCTGCACCAGAGTGCGGCCGTCGCCGGGCAGCGCGTAGGCCAGCCCCCGCACATCGACGGCGGCGGTCACGCGGGGCCCGCGAGGACCATCAAGAAGCGGGCATCGTCGCTCGTGCCGCGCCAGCGTACCGCGAGGCCGGCGTCGGTCAGAATGCGAACGAACGTGTCGGCGTCGTACTTGTAAGAATGATTCAGGTCGAGACGCTCTCCGGCGGGGAGCGCCATTGTCTCGCCGCCCAGCCCGGCTCGTACCTCGCGGGTCGCGCGGAAGTGCTTGGCGAGCGGGTGCAGGCCAGGGAGCCGTGCGTCCACCCGGTCTTCGAACACGAGCTCGCCGTCCTGCTCGGTGATGCCGACAGCCACGAGCGGCGCCCAGGCGAAGCGGCGGTTGAGCGGATTGTCGTACCCGGCCACGGTGTGCTGGGCAGCGTAAATCTCGCCGTCCACGATGAGCAAGTCGTGCGGCCGCAGCAGCGCGCGCAGCTGGCGCGCGGCGGCGAGCGGGTCGAAGGCACCAAGCGTGTTGCCGAGCAGGAGGACGAGTCGCGGCGGCGTTGCGGGGTCCGGGGCGAGGGCCGCCAGGTGGTCAGAGCGCGTGAAATCGGCCTTGATCCCCTGGGCCGGCAGGCCCGCCCCCATCGCTCCCTGGCACGCTAACTCGAGCAGGGCCAGGCTCGTATCGACCGGAACGTAGGAGACGTGAACTCCGTGGCGGCTCAGCGCGTTAAGCAAAAGTAGGTCTTTGTCCCCCTGTCCTGAGCCCAGGCTCACGACCTCGAGAGAGCCGGGCTGGACGAAGCCGGCGAGCCGGTCGGCGGATTGAACAATCAGAGAGCGCGAGCGGACGTAGTTGCGGTAGGCGCCGTCTGAGCAGAGGGCGAGCCAGGCGCGCACGGAGAGTGGGAACCAGTAGAAGAACTTCTCGTCGAAGCGGCGTGCCTGAAAGGCCGCGACGAATTCGTCGGCGAGAGCGTTCTCGGTCAGCAGGGATTGGATCGCGATCATAGCTCAGAGTTATCGGTTGACGGGTGTGACGGCAACCCGTTATGGTAGTCGAACCTGCCGTCGTTCTCTTTTCCCAAGCAGGGAGGAAACCAATGCAGATCGTCGAAACCGCAGAACTGGTGCCCAGCTGTCATCGTCCCGAGATCGTCGAGACGAGCGAGCTGGAGCCCACCTGCCACTCCTAAGGGAGATCGGCTGGATGTGCGAAGGGGCCCGGACCGATGTCGGGCCCCTTTCGCGTTTCCTGGGCGTCGCAGCGCGCCTGGGGTTCGGGGGGTGGGCGGTGGGCGGGACCGGCTGGGGGGCGGCGGGAGAGGACAGCGAGCGCGCCGCCGCGATCCGGCACGCGGTCGAGCGCGGGGTCACCTTCTTCGATACGGCACCCACGTACGGCGGAGGCGAGTCCGAGCGGCTGTTGGGTCGCGTGCTCAAGGCCGATCGGGAGCGCGTCGCGATCGCCACGAAGGTCGGCCCGCGCGACGATCCGCGCGCCTCGCTCGAAGACTCGCTGCGCCGCCTGAACACCGACTACGTCGACCTCGTCCAGCTGCACGAGACTCTGGACCGCTGGGAGTGGCAGCTCGAAAAGCTCCATGCCCTGCAGCTCGCCGGGAAAGCACTCGCCGTGGGGCTGTGCAACGCCACGCACCGGCAGCTCGAGCGGGCGCTTACCCTCGCGCCGCTCGCGACCTATCAGGCCCCGTACAACCTGTTCGACCGGGACGTCGAGGAGCGAACGCTACCGCTGTGCCGCGATCGCCGCCTCGCCTTCCTTGCCTACCGACCACTCGCGGCCGGTCTGCTCGGGGGCAAGTACGCGGCGCCGCCGCAGTTCGCCGAGGGCGACCACCGCCGCCAGATCTACTGGTTCAAGGGGAAGGAGTTCGAGCGGCGCCGCGCCGTGATCGACCGGCTGCGACCCATTGCGCAGGGTCAAGAGATATCGCTCATCGCGCTGGCGCTGGGTTGGCTGCGCTCGCAGCCGGGCGTGAGCATCGTCCTGGTCGGAGCCAGGAACGGCGCGCAGGTGGACGAGACCTTCGTCCCCGACCCCCGACCCCTGACCCCCGAGGTGTGCCGTGCGATCGACGCCATCGTCGCCGACGTCTTCCGCCCCGCACGCTCCACGCCGCAGCTCGGCGACGCCGCCCGGACGTGGGGCGAGCGGGAGCGGTTCATCGCTGCGCGGCTCGACGGGACCACGCGCTACGAGGCAATCGCGGCCGAGTGGACGGACACGGGCGACAAGCCGATGATCGCGGCCCAGGTGAAGGTGTTCGTGGACCAGCTCGTCGAACAGGGACTTGCTGAGGTCTGAGGTCTGATGTCTGGCATCTCGGTTGGCACCTTTTACAATCCGCACCTCGGAGCGGAGCTCGCGCAGGCCGACGGCATCGACCATCTCGCAATGGCGGACCCGCCGGCGCCGCACGACCCCCACTGGCCCGCGATCAAGCAGCGCTATACCCTGCTGCTGCACGACTACCTGGGCCAGCTGTCGGAGCCGCTCGACGAGCGCTCCATCGCCCGCGCCCGTTCGCTCGCCGAGCTGTACCGCACGCCGTGGGTGGCCGAGCATTTCCAGTGCCTCCACACCGAGGACGGCCGCTACAATCTCAATTACGTCTTCCCGCCGCTCTACACCGAGGAATTCCTGCAGCGCTTCGTCACCAATGCCAAAGCGCTGCAGGTGCGGCTCGACCAGCCGCTCGTGATGGAGAACATCCCCGGATTCTTCGACGTCAAGGCGAGCCAGCTGCCCGAGCCGGTGTGGCTGCGGCGCTTCTTCGAGGCGACCGGAGCCGGCTTTCTGCTCGACCTGCCGCACGTCTGGCTCGAGGCGCACTACCGCGCGGTGAAGCCCGCGGTGTGGCTGGCGGAGTTCCCCCTGGAGCGCGTCGTCGAGCTGCACGTGGCGGGCGTGGTTCAAGACGACGACCTGCAGGGGCCGTGGATCGCGCCCGCCGCCCCCTCGGACGAGATGCTCGACTTCCTGGCGCTCGCGGTGAGCCGTTGCCCGCGCGCGCAGGCGGTGACGTTCGACGCGTTCTCGCCGTCACTCACGCTCGAGGTGCTGCTCTCGAGCGTCGAGCGGATCCGCGCGGCCTTGTGAGCGACCGCGAGATACAGGATTCCGTCATCCGGGCGCTCGCGGACGCGCCCTATCGCGCGTCCCCCGCGTGGCGCGGTCTGGCACTCGCCGATCCGACGCGCCTCGAGCGGTTCGCGCGGTTCCTCGCGCGCCACTTCTATCACGAGCGGCTCGTCCACTTTTTCAAGTACTCGCGTGCCCTGGCGAGGGTCACGGGCCGGCACCCCGAGGCGGTGCTCCAGGGCGGCGGCTTCGATGCGCTGCTCCCCAAGGCGGTGCTGGGCAGCCGCGACACGGCGCGCGGCGTGGCGGCGCTCGCCGTGCACCACGTCCACAGCGCGAGCGCCTCGCGTGCGATCCCCTATCTCAGCGACCTGCTCGAGTACGAGCAGGCCATGATGATCGTGGAGGCAGGCCCCCGAGTGTGGCGGGACGACGGCGCAGAACAAGGAGCCGGGAGCGGGGAGCGGTCCCTTCCGGAGACCGTTCAAGGAACGGTGCTCTTGGATCTCGCCTACGACCTGCCCGCCGTGCTTCCCAAGCTGCTGCAGCCGTGGACCGAGGTGCCCCCAGCGTCGCCGCGGCGTGTAAAGCTGCTCGTGGCGCGCTCTGCGCATGGCCGCGTCACGGTGGCCCGCGCCGATGCGGCGGTCGCGAGCGTGGTGGAACTCGCCGACGGGCGGAAGACGCTGCCCGAGCTGGCGCGTGAGGCCGGCTTGCGGACGGCCGACCTGGAGGCGACACTGGCCGGGCTCGCCGACCTGGGCGCCGTACGGTTCGGGACCGGAAGCTGACGGGAGGTCATCACATGGCTCGCGCGCTTTCTCGCAGGACGTTCCTCCAGGCCGGTGCCGCCGTCGGAGGTGGCTTGCTGCTGGGCTTCACGCTACCCGCCCGCGGGCGCGGGCGGGGGCGCGCCGACCGATTTGCCCCCAATGCCTTCATCCGGATCGATCGCGACGGCCGGGTGACGTTGATCATGCACAAGGTCGAGATGGGCCAGGGGACGTACACGTCCATGCCGATGCTGCTCGCCGAGGAGCTCGAGGTGGACTTGGCCCAGGTGCGGCTCGAGCACGCGCCGCCCGACGACGCGCTGTACGCCGAACCGCTGTTCGGTGTCCAGGAAACCGGCGGCTCGACGTCGGTGCGCGGCAACTTCGAGCCGCTGCGCCGCGCCGGCGCCGCCGCGCGTACGTTGCTGGTGGCCGCCGCGGCGCAAACGTGGCAGGTCGCGGCGACGTCGTGCCGCGCGGAGCGGGGCGAGGTGATCCATGGGCCCACGGGACGCCGGCTCGGCTACGGCGCGCTCGTGGACAAAGCGGCGACCTTGCCGGTGCCGCCCACCCCGCCGCTCAAGGACCCCAAGGACTGGACGCTCATCGGCACGCCCGCCAAACGCCTCGACAGCCCCGACAAGGTCAACGGCACCGCGCTGTTCGGGATCGACGTGCGGCTCCCCGGCATGAAGGTGGCGACGCTGGCAGCGTGTCCCGTGTTCGGTGGCAAGCTGGCGAGCGTCGACGACGCGAAGGCCCGGGCGGTCCCCGGCGTGCAGCAGGTGGTGCGGCTCGACGACGCCGTGGCCGTGGTCGCCGACCACATGTGGGCGGCGAAGCAGGGCCTCGCGGCGCTCGCCATCCGGTGGGACGAGGGCCCGAACGCCCGGCTCGACACCGCCGATATCGTGCAGCAGCTCGCGGCGGCGTCACAGCGGTCGGGAGTGGTCGCGCGCAACGCGGGCGACGCCGCCCGAGCCATGGCGGGGGCCGCCCGGAAGGTGGAAGCGATCTACGAGCAGCCGTTCCTGGCGCACGCCACGATGGAGCCGGTCAACTGCACGGTCCACGTCCGGCCGGACGGCTGCGACATCTGGGTGGGGACCCAGGTGCCGACGTTCACGCGCACCGCCGCCGCGCAGCTGACGGGTCTGCCACGCGACCGCGTCCAGGTGCACAACCATCTCCTGGGCGGCGGATTCGGCCGGCGGCTCGAGGTGGACTTCGTCCGCCGGGCGGTGCGAATCGCGATGCAGGTCACGGGCCCGGTGAAAGTGGTGTGGACCCGCGAGGAAGACATCCAGCAGGACATGTACCGGCCGTACTACTACGACCGCATCGCCGCCGGCCTGGACGAGCGCGGCCGGCCGGTCGCCTGGACCCATCGCGTCACCGGCTCGTCGATCATGGCGCGGGTGACGCGCGAACTGTTCCCCAAGACGCTACGCGTCATGCGGGCGGCCGGGCTGCACCAGCTCGTCGCGATGGTCAAGGGTCTCGACGTGGACGCGGTGGAAGGCGCGGCGGAGCCGCCGTATACCCTGCCCAACATCCGCGTCGAATACGTGCGTCAGGAGCCGCCCGGGATCGCGACCGCGTTCTGGCGCGGCGTGGGGCCGACGCACAACATCTTCGTGGTCGAGAGCTTCATCGACGAGCTCGCCGCAGCGACGCGACAGGACCCGTTCCAGTACCGCCGCGCGCTGCTCGACCAGGCGCCGCGCGCGAAGGCGGTGCTCGAGCTCGCCGCGCTCCAGGCCGGCTGGGGGCGCCCGCTCGCGCCGGGAAGCGGGCGCGGGATCTCGCTGCTACACGCCTTTGGGAGCTACCTCGCTCAGGTCGCCGAGGTGTCGGTTTCCAAGCAAGGGGAGGTCCGGGTCGCGCGGGTCGTCTGCGCGGTGGATTGCGGCATCGTCGTCAACCCCGACACCGTCAAGGCGCAGATCGAGAGCGGGGTCATCTTCGGGATCTCGGCCGTCTTGTGGGGCGAGATCACCTTCAAGGATGGCCGCGTCGAGCAGCACAATTTCAACGATTACCGGGTGCTGCGCATCAACCAGGCCCCGGTGATCGAAGTCCATCTCGTGAAGAGCACGGAGGCGCCGGGGGGAATCGGCGAGCCGGGAACGTCGGCCGTGATGCCGGCGGTCGCCAACGCCATCTTCGCGGCGACCGGCAAGCGAATCCGCAAACTGCCGGTGAAGGACCAGTTGCGAGAGCCGGCGCCGACTCCCTAGATCTGGGTCTCCGCGGTCGCCAAGGCCGGTGCGGCGCCGCCGTCCGTTGCGCTCTGACCGATGGTCAACCAGTCGGTGCGCATCCTGTCCCACTCCTGGATCGACAGGCCGTGCCCCTCGAAGAACGAGCGGATGCGCGCGGCGTTCATCCCCACGATCTCCTCGAGCACCGGTACGAGCACGCTGAGCGCGTCGTCACCGATGATGGTGCGGCGCGCGATCTGGGCGACGAGCTTCGCGTCGGACGCGGCGATGGTGAAGCCGTCCCGGCGGTTGACGTGTAGCATCACATGGATGTCGGAGCTGCCGTCCCCCACATAGACGATCCGGTCGGAGCCCACCTGCAGCGCCGCCTGCAGCTCGTCCAGCACGGCCACCTTACCGAACCCGGCGGCGACACGCACGATCGAGCGGATCTCCCCGGACGTGGCGTCGTAATCGAACCGCGTCCCATAGATGTGGTCGGGCGGGACGATGCCTTCCAAAGCCGACTGAATCACTTCTTCGGGGGCCGCCGAGATCACGTAGAACGCGAACCGGTAGCCCTCGATCCCGTCCTGCAGCAGGCGGACGAGGAGCGGAATGTTCTGCTTCAGCCGGATACGCTTCCCGGCCTCTATCAGGTGCTCCCGGCGCACGGCGCGATAGTCCGGATCGTGCCGCAACAGGTACGCGAGCTCGCCCCCTTGCTGGATGAGGTTGGTACGCGACAATCCGGCGACCTTCTCACGAAACCCCGGGATGCCCACGATTTCGGAGAGGATGATCCCCGAATCGTTGAAGCTCAGCGTCTGGTCGAAATCGCTCGCCAGCAGATATTCCTTCGCCATCATCTTGGTTGTCTCCTCACTCGGACCCCACACACGACGACGCCCCCACGCTTCTACACCGGAGCGTGGGGGCGTTCGCAGCGACGCTGCGGACTGCCGGTCCTGCTACATCATCCCACGTAATCGAACAGGCAGTGCGCACACGGCGCACTCGCTCTTGTTCGAGCGCGCCTGATTGCACTGTTGCGAGTGGAGCGTGTGCGTCATGGGCCCAGGATACCTAGTGCGAGGACGCGCGTCAACCGCCGATCGAGCCGCAGAGCCAATACGAAACACGCTTGTTACGAATTCGGTTCCCTGCGGCGCGCGGTGAGCACGAAGGGTGACCCCGGTCACCACTATCTTGGCGAGGACTCGAGCAGCAGCCGTACGCGCCCCAGCAGCTCGCTCGCCGTCCAGGGCTTCGTGACGAACGCGACCGCAGCATCGAGGCCGACGGTTTTGCGGTAGTTCGGTGCGGGAAAGCCGCTCATGAACAGCACCTTGATGGTCGCCGACTCTCGCCGGATGGATTCGTACAGCTGGAAGCCGCTGAGCTTTGGCATGATCACGTCGGTGAGCACGAGGTGCAGCTCGGCGCGGTGCGCGCGATACGTCGCGAGTCCTTGCTCGCCATTCATCGCCGCGAGCACGCGGTAGCCGACTTTCTCGAGCAGTCCCTGCGCCACCGAGCGCATGGTGGGGTCGTCCTCCACCAGCAAGATCGCTTCGCTGCCCCCCGGCAGGTTCTCTTCGGCGGCCTCGAGCGGCATTCGCCGATAGACAGCGGGAAAGTACACCTTCGCCGTCGTCCCCTGACCGGTTTCGCTGTACAGGTGCACGAACCCTTTGTGTTGCTTGACGAGGCCGTACACCATGGCCATGCCGAGGCCGGTGCCGACCCCCAACGCCTTGGTCGTGAAGAACGGCTCGAACACGCGCGCCAGCGTCGCGGCGTTCATTCCCGTGCCGGTGTCGCTGACCGCGACGCTGACGTACGAGCCGGGCTCGATCCACGCGTGCAGCGGACGGTCTGCCGCGCCGAGGCGCGCCCGCCGGACCTCGACGTGCAGCGTGCCTCCCTTCGGCATGGCGTCTCGCGCGTTGGTGACGAGGTTCATCAGGATCTGTCGCACTTCCGCCGGATCGGCTTCGACGACGCCGCCTACGTCGTCCGCTTCGAACTGGATCTCGATGTTGCCCGGAAGGTCGCGGCGCAGCGTGTCCAGGATCTCCCGTACGTATTCGGTGAGGCTGAGCGGCTGCAGGTCCAGCGCCTTGTGACGGCTGAAGCCGAGGAGCTTGTGGGCCAGCTCCGCGCCGCGCTGAGCCGTTTCCTTCAGATCGTCGAGGTCACGGTTCGGGGGCGACGACTGGGTGAGCGCGGCGGCCCGCGTCAGAATGGCGCCGAGGAGCTCGCTGAATTGCTGGGCAATCGCCCCCGTCAGGCGGCCGATCGTCTCCATCTTCTCGGCCTGCAGCAGGGCCCGCTCGCGCGCGCGCTCCCCCCCGACGTCCTCGGCCGCCATCGCACCCCCTCGAGAGCTTGGAGCCATATAGCCCGGGCCCCGGGAGGCGTCAAGCGTGGGCCCCACCCGATCCGCGCGCGCGCGCGCGCCACTTGTTATGTTGGGTACCTCCTGTGCGCGAGGCGTCTCCCGATGAGTAAGCAGCATCGCCCCTTTCCGCTGACAGGGAGCCCGCTCGTCGCCGCGCTCCTGGTCCTCTTCATCTTGGCCGGGATCGCCTGCGGGTCACACCGCGTGCTTCTCCCCCCGCGGCTCAATCTGTCGCCGTACGGACAGATCGGACTCGTCACCTTCACAGCCGAGAATGCGAAGGGCTCGCTGCACGAGTTTGCCACGCAACGGTTCTCGGAGTACGTGCTGGCCGCCCAGACCGGCATCGAGGTGCTGGAGCTCGGCGCAGCCGACTCGGTGCTGCGACGCACCCACGCCTCGGAGCTTGGTCCTCGGGCGGCGCAGGCGCTCGGAGGGGAGGGCGGCGTTCCGGTCGTGTTCTTCGGCCACCTCAAGGTTTCTAACGTGAAGCCGAGCGGTAGCCTCGCCGGCCTGAGTCTGCCACGCGTGGAGGCTACGGTCTCGGCGGAGCTCTCGGTGGAGCTGCTGTCCACCAAGTCCGGCGGCACGCTGTGGCGCTCCAGCGCCGTCGCGAGCGAGAAGGTCGGCGGCCTCGCCCTGGTCGGCGGCGAGCCGGTCTTCTCCGCCAAGGACCCCAACAGCGCCTACGGGCAGCTCGTCAATCGCCTGGTTTACGCGGTCACCTACGACATGCGCTCGACGTGGGTGAAGCAATAGGGGGCCGATGAGGAGGACGCGACTTCGGGTTTGACGAGGAAGCTCTTCAGCTCGCTGGCGCGACCTTCGCCGTCCACCTCCGCGTCGGCCCTTCGAGTCGATACCACAGCCGAATGAGGCTGGCCCGCGGATTGGGTCGGACCTGAAGCATCACGGCCCCGCTCTATCGCGCGAGCGCAGCCGTACCGTATCATCTGTTGCAGTCAGCCACCGGGACGAGGTATGACGGGCAAGACCGCGGAGAAACTCCGTTCCCTGCTCAAGACCTACGACGAGCGCTCGGCGGCGAGACCGCCGACGGACGTCCGCACCGCGCCCGACGAAGGGGAGCGACGCAGACGGGCGTGTGGCGACCGTCTCCAGAACGTGGTGCGACCGGTGTTGCAGGGTTTCCTGACGGAGCTCAAGAGCGCGGGGCACGAGGGATCCATCGAAGACCGGACCGACACAGCCGACGCGTACCCGAGTGTGGGGCTGATGTTCACGCCGCGCGCCGCGGGCGGCGTCGCCCTCGCCTCGACCCTCGCGTTCCGCTACGATCCGCGGCGCGGCATTGCGGTGGCGCGAGACATCAAACCGTCCGCCACCAAGGGACGGGTGGTCACCACCAGCACCGACCGCATCGGAACGATGCGGGTGGAGGCCGTGACGCCCGAGTGGGTGGAGACCAAGACGTTGAGCTTCATCGAAGCGGTGTTGAAGGTGAACTGACTGCGGATTGGGGAGTCCATGGCCCGCGAACGCAAGAATCGCCGCGAGAAGCCCGATCGACGCAGTGGCGCCGAGCGCCGGGCCAAACAGGTGCCGGTCGAGGTCGAGCGACGGAAGAAGCGCGACCGCCGCACCGGCCTCACGCGGCGCCTCGAATTGCAAACCGCCGGCGACCAGATCCAGGCGGCGCTCGATCTGTTGACCCGCGCTCTCGACCACGGGGTGCTGTTCGACGAAGATCGCTGGCTGCTCGAGACAGCAATCACCCGGTTACGGTCGGCGCTGGAGCCGCTGGGCCCGGAGGCGACCGGGGTCGGGCAAGCCTAGGTCGTCCGCTCGGCGCCGCGACTCGGACGGTCCCGCCGCTCGTCGCCCCCGCCTGTCGCGGCGACGCGTGCGTCGCGCATGACATCCCCAACCTGACGCCACAGCAGGTCCAGCGTGATGGGCTTCAACAAGAAGCGCTCGGACTCCAACAAGTGCGACATGCTCCGTGGCTCTGGGAACGGTTCGGAGGCGATGATTACGAAGCGGCCCCGCAGCTCGGCGCGCAGCGCGACCGCCTGCCGCCAGAGCCATAATCCCCCGCGCTCCGGCATGTTCAAGTCGGTGATGACCACGTCGAACGGCTGCTTCCGCAGAGCGTCCAACGCATCGACGCCGCTGACCGCGGTCGTCACGCTGCAGCCGCGGCGCGTCAGAGAGCGCGCGATGGCTTCGCGCATCGCCGCGTTGTCATCGACCATCAACACGGAGTAATTCGTAGACCCGAGCATACGTTACAGGCTGAGTCACCTGCAGTGTCGCGCGTACGTCATGCGGTTTCAAGTGTCGCAGCGACGCAGCAGCTCGAACGACCCGCTCCCCCGTAGAGTCCGCCCACTCGGCCCGTCGCTCAGGCCTTTGTGAGCCCGGAGATATGTGCGGCATATGCGCAACGAGCGCGGCTAGCACGCAGCATTTCTCCAGAAGCCAGGTCCAGGCTGTCGTTGCGCCGCGTCGCTTTGCGTCACGCTAGCGTTGCGACATGAAAGGCATGAGGGATGCCTGCATCACCCCGGAGCTCCTTCACAGGGTGCGGCAAACGCGATGCTCGGGAGAGGGGGACGATCCATGGCAAGGCACTGGACGGGCTACACTATTGTCGCCGGGGCTGCGCTGGTTGTGGCGTGCGAGCAGGCCGCCGCGCCTGCGCCCAATGGCGCCGCGCCGCGTGGAGGACCTCAAACGGAGCTCGTTCAGACGGCGATCGATCTCGTACAGCAGCTCCTCCTGAAGTTCGAACCCGTTTCTGACGGGACGCTGACGCTGGAAGACCCTCCTCCGTTCGGCAATACGATCCACGTCGTCGACCGTGATAACAAGGACGCGTGGAAGATCGACGTCTCGTCCACCGGTATGGTCACGTTTGAGAATGACAACATGACGTGCGACCCATCTGAAGTGCCACTGCCGCCGGGCGCCGTGCACCTAACCCTGACCCAGACGCAGGACAACCAACACGTACGCCTGCGCTCGACCCGCTATCACCGCACGTACCTGCGCGATCTCACGAGGCTGGAGTACCACACGTGCGACGAGGCGAATAACGGACAGCAGTTGCCGTTCATCCTCCTCGACATCGACTGGGACGGTGACAACGCGATTGACGACCTGATCTTCTTCGAGCCCGCCTACCAGAACGCGGTCGAAGGCGGCGCCTGTGGCGTTGGCAGCCACCAGGACGTGCAGACGGAGCACAAGTGGCAGTTCTGGGACGCTCTACGAGTCGACGGCGGAACGTTCAACGCGTGCTACTGGGCGGTGAGCAGCTCCCTCGTCAGCGGCGGCACCGAAACTATAGGCTGCGGCCCGGGCGAGTTCGTCTGCTCGCTGTCGGACTACATTGGGCAACATCCCAACGCGGCGATCGTCAACGTCGACGGAAGCCACGGCGGGGTGCAAATCGCGCACGGGGACGCGTCGACGGGCGACACGTTCGACGGCTGGGTGGACGCCTTCACGATCGGCAAGGACATCAATGGCTCGAACGGCCAGACGAACAACAGTACAGTCACGTACGACTTCCAGACGCCGTAGTGCTTGAGCTGCGGGACCAGAGGAACCCTCAAAGGAGACCAAGCATGAAATCGCATTGGGTAACCATCCTCTCCGGAGCTGCACTGCTCGTGGGTTGCGATCGCGCTCGGGAGCGGGCAATGCCGACGGCCCCACCACTGGCCGGCGGTCCACGAATGAGCGCTCTGGACGTCAGCCTGGATCCTCCGTGCGTACCGGCCTTTGTCGCCGGGGTGTGGACCTTGTTCGCCGACTGTACCACGTACACCACCATCTTCATCCCCGACGGCAATACGCTGGATGGAAACGGGCACACCATCACGGCGCTGGACCCACCAGGCGGATTTCAGGGCCCGGTGTTAAGAAACGCGCCGGGCGGGACCGTGGCGAACGTAATCAACTTGGGGCTCACCGCCTCGTTAGCCGGCACCTTTGGTTGCATGGGTGGAGACAACCGTTTGCGCGGCATCCTGTTCGATGGAGCGTCAGGGAACGTCACGAACAACGCTGTCATCACAATCAAGCGAGGGCTAAGCAGCGGCTGCCAGGAGGGCAACGGTATCGAGATTCGCAATTTTGACGGAACGGGCACGAAAACGGTGTTGATCGAACACAACGTGGTGCGTGACTACCAAAAGAACGGGATCACGGCCAATGGCGACGTGGCAGCCACCATCACCAGCAACATGATCCAAGGCGCTGGGCGGGTTGACTATATCGCCCAGAACGGCATCCAGTTCGGCGTTGGGGCCACGGGACAGGTCAGCGGCAACAGTATTACGGACAACTTCTATACCGGGTGCTCGCACCAGGACGCCGCCAAGACCGGTTGTATCCCGTTCGTCGCCGCGGGTCTGCTGCTCTTCGACATTGATCCCAACTCGATTCGGCGCTCGAGCAACACCTTCATTAATGACCAGTTCAACGTGCTGCTGGTGACGCACCAGTCCCTCGACTCGTAGACCTCGTCCCGCCGCCCATCCCGACGCGAGAGGGGCCAGCCCCAATTTCGGGCTGGCCCTTTCGCGTTCGTTCGGTTCGACACTTGTTGATGGGCAGGATCGGGTGTGGGACGCGGCTGACGAATCCCGCCCCCCTCACTGCACCATCCCAAATCGCTTGTTCTGAGCAGTCATCTTGAGGAAGTATCCCAACCGCTGCTCGAATGCCGCGCGCCGGTGCCGCGCGGCAACTATCCAGCCGATGCGGATCCGCTTGTAGGATTCCGGAAACCGCTGAAAGTGCTTCCAGGTGGTCGGATCCCGCTCGAGGCGCCGGCGGATGTCGGGGGGCAGCACCCACTCCGGCTGCCGCCTGGTGTCTGTCCGCCGGTCGAACACGTGCTTGATCCGTTCGAGACCGGCCTTGGTCATCCGCCGGGCGGCGATCAAGCGGCGCACGCGCTCGCGGTTCATCGCGGAGAGCCGACTGGTGGGCCGGCGTGGGGAGAAGCGCTGGGCATAGCGGTCGCCATCGATCGGTTTCAAGATGCTGTCGATCCAGCCGTAGCACAGCGCCTCCTCCACCGCGTCGTTGTACGGGATGCGCGGCTTGCCGCTGTGCTTCTTGTAATAGACCAGCCAGATCTCGGGCGCCGTCTCGTGGTGGTGCGCGAGCCACGCCCGCCACTCGCGGCGATTCTTTGCGTAAAACGTCTTGCCAAGCTTCACTCCGCGGGCGTATCTCCCTTCTTGTCGTTCTTCTTGAAGAACCAGAAGGCGAACAGCACGAGCCCGATCACGAGGGCGACCTTGACCGCCAGGAATAACAGGGGAATGAAGAAAAACGAGCCGAGCTTCCAGAGTGCGAAGCCGGCGAGGCCGACGGCGGCGAGCTGTAGGATCGGCTTGAACATGGGCGGCGCTCCCGAATAGTGAGGGTTGGCCTCCCTCTACGGAAGCCGGGCCCCACAAGTTCCGGACACGCTCGGCCGCAACCTTCCACGGCCGCTACGCGTCAAACTACACAGCCTCCCACACACGGGTGCCCTGTGAGAACGCTCGTCCGTCTGGCGGCGCTCGGCGCCGCCACGCTCGTTCCCGGTCTCACCGCCGCACAAAGCATCCATCCCACTCCCTCGCCCGACGTGAGGGCCGTCCGGCTCGAGGGGGAGATCCGGCTCGACGGCCGGCTGGACGAGGCCGTGTGGCACACGGCGCCGGCCGCCACCGATTTCCGGCAGGCGCAACCACACGAAGGCCAACCCGCGACGCAGCGAACCGAGGTGCGGTTCGCGTTCGACGACGCCGCGCTGTACGTGGGTGCGCGGATGTTCGACGATCACGGCGCGGCCGGCGTGCAGACTCGACTGGTCCGCCGGGACGGCTCCGCCAACTCGGACTACGTCGAAGTGATCTTTGACAGCTATCACGACCACATCGGCCGGCTGTTCTTCACGGTGAATCCCTCCGGCGTGCGCAGCGACGCCAACGGCCTGGGCGGCGGCTCGGACGATTCCTGGGACCCGGTGTGGGAGGTCAAGACGGCGATCGATTCGCTCGGCTGGACCGCCGAGATGCGGATCCCGTTCTCGCAGCTGCGCTATCCGGCGACCGCCGATGAGCAGACGTGGGGCCTGCAGATCTGGCGCCAGGAGAACCGGCTGAACGAGCTGTCGCAGTGGTCCTTCTGGGGCCTCACCGAAACGGGCGGTCCGCCGCGCTTCGGGCATTTGCACGGGCTCGTGATCCGGCGCGCCCCAGGCCGGGCCGAAATCCTGCCCTACATGGTGGGGCGCTCGGCTAACGTACCGGTGAGCGACCCGCGCGACCCGTTTCAAAAGGCCCACACCTGGGATGGACGCGGCGGCGTGGACGCGCGCGTGCTGCTGACCTCCAACCTCACGCTCAACGCCACGGTGAACCCCGACTTCGGGCAGGTGGAGGTAGACCCGGCCGTGGTCAACCTGTCCGCGTTCGAGACCTTCTTCGAGGAGCGGCGGCCCTTCTTCGTCGAGGGCGCGGGCTACTTCGGGTTCGGCGGCCTGAACTGCTACTTCTGCTCGAACGTCTCGAGCCTCGGCATGTTCTACACGCGCCGCATCGGCCGCCCGCCGCAGGCGCCGGACAACGTGGACACCGCCGGGGGCGTGTACGCCGACCAGCCGCACAACACCACGATTCTCGGTGCGGCGAAGCTCACCGGGCGCACGCCCACGGGGTGGTCGATCGGCGCGCTCGATGCGGTCACCCGGCGTGAGCGCGCGGCGTTCCGCCGGAGCGACGGCTCAGGCGGCGACGTCACGGTGGAGCCATTCACGAACTACTTCGTGGCCCGCGTGGCGAAGGACCTGCGTGGCGGCGCCACCGTATTGCGGGCCATGGGCACCTCGGTGGTGCGCGAGCTCGATGACCCGTTCCTGGCCGACCGCTTGAGCCGGCACGCCGAATCGGTCGGGCTCGGAACCGAGATGTGGTTCGGCAAGCGGGAGTACCACCTCATGGCCCAGGTTGCGGGCACGCAGGTGTCGGGCGACACCGCAGCGACGCTGCGACTGCAGACGGCGAGCGCGCGCTACTTCCAGCGCCCCGATCGGGGGAACGGGTCGAACGGGGTGCTGAGCGATGCGTATGACCCCGCGCTCACGGCGCTGCGCGGCGTGGGCGCCTATGCGCGGTTCGCCCGGGAGTCCGGGCACCTGTTGTGGGAATTGTCCACCAACCTGCGCACTCCGGGATTCGAGAACAACGACATCTCGTTCCTCAACCGGGCCGACTACTGGTGGATGAGCGGGAATATTTTTCCCCAGTGGACCAAGCCTACCCGCTGGTACCGCCAGCTGTTGTTCATCGCCGGCGGCCAGCAGCAGTACAACTTCGACGGCGATCTGACCGACCGGCAGGTGCAGCTGTTCGGCTACATCCAGCCGCACAACTACTGGGACATCAACGCATTCTGGATCCACCGGCCGAGCGTGCTCGACGACCGCCTGAGCCGCGGCGGGCCGGTACTGCGCCGGCCCGGGGCCGACTTCTGGGCCACGAACGCCTCCACCGATTCCCGCAAGAACGTGGTGCTGAGCGGGTCCGCGCAGCTGGGCTGCAACCGCGACGGCGACTGCAGTCCCTCGGGGAGTCTCTCGGTGCAGCTGCGACCCGCCTCCAACCTGTCCCTCTCGCTCGGGCCCTCCGTGAGTCACGATGAGAACGGCTCCCAGTACGTGACCACGGTGTCCGACCCTACGGCAACGGCGTTCTACGGCAACCGCTACGTGTTCGCCGACCTGGTGCAGAACACGCTCGCGATGAACACGCGCTTCAACATCACGTTCTCGCCTAACCTGACCCTGGAGCTGTTCGTGCAACCCCTGATCGCGAGCGGAGCCTACTCGCGTTACAAGGAGTTTGCCGCCCCGCGCGGGCTGCGCCGCCTGGTGTACGGCGTGGACGTGGGGACCGACTCGCTCAAGCCCGGAAACTCGGCGCTCGGGGTCCGCGATTCGACTTTCATCGACCCGGACGGGAGCGGCCCCGCGGCGCGGTTCGCGATCGAAGACCCGAGCTTCACCCTGCGCTCGCTGCGCGGCAACGCGGTGCTGCGCTGGGAGTACCGCCCCGGCTCGACGCTCTACCTGGTGTGGACCCGGAGCGGCGCCTCCTCACTCACGCGGGGCGCGATCGATTTCAGCGACGATGCGCGTGCGCTGTTCCGCGGACCATCCGAGAACATCTTCCTCGTCAAGGTCAACTACTGGCTCGGCCTGTGAGACCTCCCCTCGAGACCTTGCGGGCAGCGGTCCTGCACGCATATTGCAACTTAACTCAGATGCTGTGATCCTCGGGGTGCGATGTCGTGCGGCTCGCCCATACCCCGGGGGGAGCGAATCGCGAAACCGGCTGAGTGGGACACCCACTTGGCCGGTTCTGCTTTTTTGGGCTCCGGCCACTGCTCGTGCGGTCTGGATCGGTCGACCAGGGACTCTGACCGGTCAGAGAGGCAGCCGGAATGTCCCGGCGCCACGTATTGTTTCGCGCCGCGGCAGCGATCCTGCTCGCCGGCGGCGTGTTCACCAAGTGCCGCGAATCCCAGGCACCACAACAGTCCGCAACCGCGCCGCCGCCGCTCCAAGCGAGCGCGACGCTGGCGCCCTCGGTCACCCTCGTCGGGGCCGGAACCGTGGCCTCGTGCAGCTCCACTGGCGACGAAGCCACCGCGGCCATCCTCGACACGATCCCCGGCACCGTGTTCACCGTCGGTGACAACGTCTACCCCAGTGGGTCGCTCGCGAACTACCAGGGCTGTTACAACTCGAGCTGGGGGCGGCACAGCGCGCGCACGCGCCCCGCGCTCGGCAACCACGAATACGACACGAGCCCGACCGCCGGGGACTACTTCACCTACTTCGGGGCCACGGCGGGCGATGCGACCAAGGGCTACTACAGCTACGATCTCGGCGCGTGGCACATCGTGGCGCTCAACAGCGTCGCCTCGACCGGTGCCGGCTCGCCCCAGGAGCAATGGCTCAGGGCCGACCTCGCCGCCCATCCGCAGCACTGTACCCTCGCTTACTGGCACTACCCACGGTTCAGCTCCGGCAGCACCCACGGCAGCATGCCGCAGACGCAGCCGCTGTGGCAGGCGCTGTACGACGCCGGCGCGGACATCGTGCTCTCGGGGCACGAGCACAACTACGAGCGGTTCGCGCCGCAGACGCCCGGCGGCGCCCTCGACCAGACCCGCGGAATTCGCGAGTTCGTGGTCGGCACGGGCGGCGGCGCGGCTGCCTACGCGTTCGGCACACCGATCGCCAACAGCGAGGCGCGCATCACCGGCGTGAACGGCGTGCTGCGGCTCACTCTGGGAGACGGGACGTACGCCTGGCAGTTCATCCCCGTGGCAGGCAAGACGGCCACGGATGCCGGGAGCGGCACATGCCACAACTCGACGGCACCACTCCCGCCGCCACCGCCCCCACCGCCCCCTCCGACGCCATCCGTGAACGGCGGTCCCGATCTCACGACCCATCCGGGTGACGCGCTCCAGCTCGCAGTCGGGTTCAGCGACGCCGGAGCGAACGCTGCCCCATGGGCGTACACGATCACCTGGGGCGACGGCAGCTCGAGCAATGGGACCGTCTCGAGCGCCACGACACCGATCACGGCCTCGCACGTCTACTCAGGCCTCGGCCTGGACAGCGTGCGCGTCACGGTCACGAACAACCTGGCGAGGTCCGGCGCGGATTCGCTCGCGGTGCAGGTCATCGCGCTCGGCGGCGTGGTGCTGGTCGGCGCCGGCGATATAGCGGACTGCACGCGCAACGGCGACTCCTTGACCGCAAACCTGCTCGACACGATCCCCGGCACCGTGTTCTTGGCGGGCGACAACGCCTATCCCGGCGGGTCGAGCACTGATTACGCCAACTGCTACGACCCAACCTGGGGCCGGCACAAGGCGCGCACCCGGCCGGTCCCCGGCAACCACGAGTACAGCACGGCCGGGGCCGCCGGCTATTTCGGCTACTTCGGTGCGACCGCGGGCGATCCGGCGAAGGGCTACTACAGCTACGACCTGGGCGACTGGCACATCGTCGCCCTTAACAGCAACGTCGCGAAGTCCGCGGGCTCGCCTCAGGAGCAGTGGCTGCGCGCCGATCTCGCCGCGAGCACGAAGCGTTGCACGCTCGCCTATATGCATCACCCGCTCTTCAGCTCAGGCACCCTGGCCGACGCCACGACGCAGCCGCTGTGGCAGGCGCTGTACGATGCCGGCGCGGAGCTCGTGCTCGCCGGCCACGATCACAACTATCAGCGCTTCAGGCCGCAAACCCCGACCGGCGTGGCCGATCCGATCACCGGTATCCGCGAATTCATCGCAGGGATGGGCGGTGCGGGCACCTTCACCCTGGGCGCGCCCCTGGCGAACACCGAGGTGCAGAACGACCAGACTTATGGCGTCCTGAAGTTGACGCTGTACGCCACGGGCTACGACTGGAAGTTCATCCCCGTCGCCGGCAAGACGTTCACGGATGCGGGGAGCGGCATATGCCATGACGCCATCGGCGCCGTGAATCACCTACCCACCGCGGCCGCCGGGGGACCGTACTCCGGCAGCGAGGGCGCCGCCGCGAGCTTCGACGCCAGTGGTTCGTCAGATCCGGACGGCGACGCGCTGAGCTATGCCTGGGATTTCGGCGACGGGAGCACGGGCACCGGGGTCAAGCCGAGCCACAGCTACGCCGACAACGGCACCTACACGGTCGCGCTCACCGTCACCGACGCGCGCGGGGCAACGAGCGCGCCGACCACGACCACGGCGACCATCGCGAACGTCCCCCCCGCGGTGAACGCCGGCGCCAATCAGACCATCACTCTGGGCGGCAGCTTCACGCTCACCGCCGGTTTCGGCGATCAAGGCGTGAACGATACGCCCTGGGCGTACGCGATCGATTGGGGCGACGGCTCGCCCCAGACGACCGGTAGCACGACCAGCCAGTCGAATCCGATCACGGCCTCGCACACCTACGCTGCGGCGGGCACGAACACGGTACGTATCAGCGTGACGGACAAGGATGGCGCCGCGGGCTCGGGGCAGGTCACAGCGACCGTCACGGCGACCGTGAATCACCCGCCGGTAGCTGGACCGGCAGGGCCCTACTCCGGCAGCGAGGGCACGGCCGTCGCCTTCGACGGCGGCGGCTCCACGGACCCGGACGGAGACGCGCTCACGTACAGCTGGAGCTTCGGCGACGGCAGCAGCGGTACCGGCATCAAGCCGAGCCACGCGTATGCCGACAATGGCACCTACGGCGTGACGCTCACCGTCACCGACGGGCGCGGGGCGCCGAGCGGTCCGGTCACGACCACCGCGACCATCGCGAACGCCGGGCCCACGGTGAACGCCGGAGTCAATCAAACGGCCACTGCGGGCAGCGCCTTCGCGCTCAGCACCAACTTCAGCGATCCCGGAGTGAAAGACGCGCCCTGGTCGTATTCGATCGATTGGGGCGACGGCTCGCCCGCGACCACCGGCAGCGTCACGAGCCAGTCCAACCCCATCGGCGCGGCGCACACGTATGCCGCCGCGGGCACGAACGTGCTGCGCGCCACGGTGACCGACAAGGACGGCGCGGCCGGTGCAGGCAGCAAGGTCGTGACGGTCTCGAGCGTCCCCGCGGCCGTCACGCTGGTGGGCGCTGGCAACATCGCGCGCTGTGACCGTACGGGTGACGAAGCCACGGCGGCTCTGTTGGACGCGATCCCCGGCACCGTGTTCACGCTGGGCGACAACGCCCGCCTCTACGGGACACCGGCGAATTACACGAGCTGCTACGATCCCAGCTGGGGCCGCCACAAGTCCCGCACCCGCCCGTCGCTCGGCAATCACGAGTACGACTCCAGCGCGACCGCCGTAGGTCACTTCAACTATTTCGGGGCGGCCGCCGGGCCCCCGGGGCTGGGCTACTACAGCTACGACCTCGGGGCCTGGCACATCATCGTGTTGAACAGCAGCAACCCCTTTGTCGCCACCGCCGCAGGCTCGCCACAGGAGCTGTGGCTCAAGGCCGATCTCGCGGCGACGGCGAAGCGGTGCGTGCTCGCGATGTGGCACAATCCGCGGTTCTACTCGACCACGTCGGCTGCGTTTTATCCCACGACGTCCGTCAAGCCGTTCTGGGACGATCTCTACGCCGCCCGAGCCGAGCTGATCATCAACGCGCACATGCGCGACTACGAGCGCTTTGCCCCTCAGACGCCAGGCGGCGTGGCGGACCCCGTGAACGGGATCCGCGAGATTATCGTGGGCACGGGCGGGGAGGGCTTCGACTTGCCGAACACGCTCATCATCCCGAACAGCGAAGCGCAGATCAGCTACGTGTCCGGCGTGCTGCAGCTCACGCTGGCCGACGGCTCCTACTCGTGGCAGTTCATCCCCGTGGCAGGCCAGACTGCCACCGACTCAGGGAGCGGTACATGTCACTGAGATGAGTGACCGTACCTAGCCTTCGCGGTACGCGCCCAGCAGGCGCCGCAGCAGCACCAGTTGCCCCACGTGATACGCGGTGTGGTCGGCGAGGAGCAGCGCTTCGCGCAGCACGGTTTGCCCCGTGCCGTGCGGAATGCGGGCGAACAGGTCGGTCGTGGCGTCGCTCACGAGCCGCTCCATCGCCCGGCGGTCCCGCTCCACCTGCGCGACGCTCTTGTCCCAGGCGGTGTCATCGGGCGGCGCGTCGCTGGACGGCCAGTAGCCCGCCGGCCATTCCGGGGACACGTGCTGCGCGCTGTTCGTGAACTCGACGATATCCCACTGCGTGATCCGGATGTGCTCGAGCAGGCGCCAGGGAGTGAACGGCTGTCCCGCCGGCTTCGTCCCCCGGAGTGCAATCGGCCAGTCGGCGATCGCGTCCTTGAACACGAGGTGGGCGTGCCCGCCGCGCAACAGCTCGTGCACGTGATCTCGCAGCGCACGGTGGGGATCCGCTTGTTTCCGTTTCCGGGGACGCGGCTTGGCGGCCATGTGGAACTCCGGGAGCGATGTCGGGAGACGGAGTCTAGCACGCGGCCGAACCAGGAGCGAGGGAGCGCGGCTTCCCACCGAGCCGCACGGCGCTATACTGTCTGGCCCTGAGCACCCGATCCATGTAGCCGTGCCGGAGAGTGAGACCGGTGATCGAGCGCCTGCGCGCGCGTAACGAGTGGAAGTTCGCGGGCGTCCTGCCCCAGGCCGACCGCGTCCTGGCGGCTGCGTGGTGGACGCTCCTCGTGCTGCGCGGCTTGCTGCCCGCACTGTTCGCCATCGCCATGGGGCGCCTCGTGGGAGCGGTCCAGCAGGGCGACCACCTGACAGCGTCGCTGGGGTTGGTCGGCGTCGTGTTCGTCCTGCTGCAGGTCCTCTCGCCGATTCACCACGCCGTCGGCGCCAATCTCGGGAGCCGCACCGCGGCGTGGCTGTACGACCGCCTCACCACCGCCTGCGTCGGCCCGCCCGGCATGGGCCACCTCGAGAACCCCGCGCTCACGAGCGACCTCACGATGGCCCGGGATTTCGATCTCGGCATCACCGGCCCGCCGCTGTTCGTCTCGATGGACTTCATCGCCGCCGGGCTGGTGGAGCTGGTGGGCGGTCTGGCCTCGGCGGTGGTGCTCGCCGCCTACGCGTGGTGGGCCCCGCTCGCGCTCGCCGGTGCGTGGCTGGCCACGCACTGGCTGCTGCGTGAGAGCGCCGTGTGGCGCGACCGTGAGACGGCGCAGGTGCGCGAGGCGCAGCGCCACGCGGACTACGCGTACCGGCTCGCGGTGGATCCCGCGCCCGCCAAGGAAGTGCGGCTGTTCGGGCTGGCCGATTGGGTGATCGAGGAGTTCCGGTCGCGCCGCCGCCGCCTGTTCGAGCTCCGCTGGCAAGCGACGCGCCTGCGCGAGCGTCCGGTGATCTGGAGCCTGCTCCTCGTGCTCGCCGCAAATGTGGTGGTGTTCTGGTCCCTCGCCGCCGCCGCGACCAGCGGCCAGCTCGGGCTCGACCGGCTCGTGACGTTCGCAAGCGCCGCGGTGAGCACGAGCATGATCGCGTTCGGCGGCCTGTCGTGGGCGCTCGACGGTGCCGCGGCGCCCGCCGCCGCGGTGTTGCGTCTCCAAGAATCCATGGCCTCGGCGGGCGCGCTGGTGCGGGGCGAGCGACCGGCCGCGGGGATGCCCGCGCGCGAGATCCGCTTCCGCCACGTCACGTTCGGCTACCCCACCTCGGGCGAGCCGGTGCTCGCGGGTTTCGATCTGGCGATTCCGGCTGGCTCGTCGCTCGCCATCGTCGGGCAGAACGGCGCCGGCAAGACGACCATCGCGAAGCTTTTGTGCCGGCTGTACGACCCCCAGGACGGCGCTATCGAAGTAGACGGCGTGGACCTCCGCGCCCTGGAATTGGATGCGTGGCGGTCACGCCTGACCGCTGTGTTCCAGGACTTCGTCCGCTTCGAGCTGTCGCTGCGTGACAACGTCGCTCCGGCAGGCGCTCCGGACGACGTGATCGAGCAGGCCCTCACGGAGGCCGGTGCCGCCGGCCTCGCCGGTCTCGACACCGTGCTCGCCCGCGGCTACCCCGGCGGGACGGACCTGTCGGGCGGCCAGTGGCAACGGATCGCGCTGGCGCGGGCGCTGTGCGCCGTGCGGCTCGGCGCCGGGCTGGTGCTGCTCGACGAGCCGACGGCCCAGCTCGACGTGCGCGGTGAGGCCGAGATCTTCGACCGCATCCTCGCCGCTACGCGGCACGCCACGACGATCCTCATCTCCCACCGCTTCTCGACGGTGCGCCACGCCGATCGCATCTGCGTGCTGGAGCACGGCAAAGTGGTCGAGCTCGGCACACACGAAGAGCTGATCGCAGCGGGGGGCCGCTATCGCACGATGTTCGAGCTGCAGGCGTCGCGGTTCGGCGACGACGGCGAGCCGGGAGCGAGCCTCGATGTCCTCGACTGACGACCTGCCTCCCGCCCTGCCCGCCATGTGGCGCGCGCTCAAGCGCGGCTACGAAGCGGCGCCGTTGCTCTTGACCGTGTCACTCGGCCTGGCGCTCGCCGCCGCGCTGCCGGACGCGCTGCTGGCGCTGTGGTTCAAGCTGCTGGCCGACGGCGTGCTCGGCGGCAGGCGTGGGCTGGTGACGACCGCCGCCGTGGGGCTGGGCGTATCGGCGGCTGCCACGTGGTTCCTGCGGGTGATCAGCGAGCGCACCCAGCGGCGGTTCCGCGACCAGGTGACCATCGCCCTCGAATCCCACGTGGCCTGGCTGCAGGCGTCGGTGGCGACGATCGAGCACCACGAGCGCCCCGTTTATCTCGATCGCCTCGCGATGCTGCGCAACCAGATCTTCGTGCTCGACCACATGTACATGTCGCTGTTCACGACCTGCGGCTGGATCCTGCGACTCGGCGTGACGGTCGCGCTGCTGGTGTCGATCCACCCGGCACTGGCGTTGCTGGCGGCCTTTGCACTGCCGACGGTGCTGACGTCGACCTGGCGGCCGGGGGTCGAGCGGGCGGCGGAGGAGCGGGGGGCGTCGGCCAATCGCCTGGCGCGGCACCTGTTCGAGGTCGCCACGACCGCGCCGCCCGGCAAGGAGGTGCGGGTGACGCGCATCGGCGGTCGCCTCGTGGCACAGCGCCGCGCCGCATGGGAGCGCTGGTACGGGCCCGTGGCCCGCGCCCGCGGGCGCAGCGCCGTGTGGCACGCCCTCGCGTGGGCGGTGTTCGGCGCGGCGTACGTGGGAGCCGTCGTGTTCGTGGCGTCGGTGCTCGCGGCACCGCCCGGCGAGGTGCTGCTGGTGCTCGCGGCGGGCTCACGCCTCTCGGCGTACATCGGCGGTACCGTGGGCGAGATCGGATTCCTGCGTGGCATCTGGCTCGAGGGCTCCAAACGCCTGGCCTGGCTGGAGGACTACGCGGCTGCACAGTCGCGCGGCGCCGACCTCCCGGCTCCCGAGCGACTGGGCGATGGTATCCACTTCGAGCACGTGTCCTTCGCCTACCCGGGCACGGAGCGGCTGGCGCTCGATGACGTGAACCTCCGTCTCACGCCCGGCTCGGTGGTCGCCATTGTGGGGGAGAACGGCGCCGGCAAGACGACGCTCGTGAAGCTCTTGTGCCGGTTGTATCAGCCGACCAAAGGGCGCATCCTCGTCGACGGGGTGGACCTGGCGCGCATGCCACCCGCCACGTGGCGGTCGCGCCTCTCGGGTGCGTTTCAGGACTTTTTCCGGTTCGAGTTCCGGGTACGTCACACCGTGGGCGTAGGCGACCTGCCACGCCTCGACGACCGGCCTGCCGTGGCGTCCGCGGTCGAGCGCGCCGGCGCCAGCGACGTCGTGCGGCACCTCGTGGCGGGGCTCGAGACGCAGCTCGGCCCCACCTGGCCCGAGGGGGTGGAGCTCAGCTTCGGGCAATGGCAGAAGCTCGCGCTCGCGCGCGGATTCATGCGCGAGCGCCCGCTCGTGCTCGTGCTGGACGAGCCGACCGCGGCGCTCGACGCCGAGACCGAGCACGCGCTGTTCGAGCGTTATGCGGCGGCGGTCCGCGGATCCGACGACCGCATCACGATCCTCGTGTCCCACCGGTTCAGCACGGTGCGCATGGCGGACTTCATCGTGGTGCTGCGCGGCTCGTGCCTGATCGAGTCGGGTACGCACGAGGCGCTCATGACGAAGGGCGGGCATTACGCCGAGCTGTACCGCATTCAGGCCGCGGCGTACCGCTGAGGCTCCGTTGCCTAACGGTTGAGCCAGTACGACAGCTTCACCAGGAAGCTGTTGTCGGGCCGGAGGGTGAACAGATCGCCGATGTCGCCGCCGAAGCCGCGCGTGCCCGCGACACCCGTGGCCCCCTGGCGCCCCTGACTCCACACCACGAACAGCGTCGAGCCGGGCCGGTACTCCCAGCGGAACACGACATTCGAGCGGAACTGCTTGAAGTTGAATCCTCCGGGATTGTTGGTGACGGCGGTGTCCGCATAGGCCCGATAGCGGCTCGCGAAGTCCGCCGCGCGCGGTGTCGTCGACAGCTCGCGCACGTTGCCGTAGGTCCCCTTCGAGACGAACGGCTGCGCGTACACCTGCAACGATGTGGTCGCGGTGAAGGGGTAGGTGAACCGGACGGTCACGGCGAATTGTTTCTGCTCCAGGTGCGCGAACAGATAATGAGTTACCTGACTCGTGTCCGTGGTGGGACCAAGTGGTTGCACCTCGTTCGTCGTCCGCGTGTAGCTGGGGATGAGCGCCGCCGTGAAGCGCGACGCCACCTTGAAGTCCACTTCCGGACTCAGATTGATGCTGCGGGACCGCCCGCGGTCGCCCCGCCAGTAGTTGACCCAGAAGTACGGCACGATCGCTTTGCGATCGTCGCCGATCAGACCGGCCCACGGCGCGAGATACGGATCCTGCCGGACGGCGGGGCCGCCGCGGGAGCAAGAGTAGCAGTACGTCTCGCCCAGCTGCCCCAACGTGCCGCCCGTATGGAACGACCAAGTGTTGCGGAACGTGATGTGCGTGTTGGTATTGAACGCCCGCTCTTCGGGGAGGCCCGCGGTCGTCCAGTATTGCCACCAGTTGAAATTCCACTGAAACCGCTGGTACAGGGCGCGCTGGTGGCGATCGAAGTATCCGATCCAGGTGCTCCAGGACTGCTGATCCGCGCGCTGCAGGTAGCCCAGGTCGTTGATCTCGAAGCCGGCGGAGCGTCGCTGGTAGCTGGTCTGGCCCAGGAGATGCGCGCCACCCACCTTGCTGATCTGCAGCTCCTCGGCATCACCTGCGAGAGACGTGCGCGTCGTGTCGAATGGGAGCCCCGCGTCGGGCCGCTGGTAGTAGTGGACCGCGTCGCGTTGCGTGGCAGCGATGGCCGGGGCGCTGCCGGCCACCCCGCTCCGGTCGAGCGAGCCCGCAATCTCGTACACGCCGCCGGTAAAGCGGTGGCGGAAGTCCAGCGCGCCCGCGTACGCGCTGTGGCGGAGGTACGATGCCGTGAAGAGGTCGTTGTCGCGGTTCACAGCGGTGACGATGCCGCCGATGCTGCTCTCGCCGCCGCGCAGGTCCTGGCGCAGCCGCACGACGCCGTAGTTGGTGGTCGGCTCGATGGTCGCGCCGCCCGCGCCCGTCACGTGCGTCGTGACGGCGTCGAGGGCACCGATCGTCAGCCCGCCTGGCAGGCGCCCGGTGAGCTTGCCCGCGCCGAGAATCCTCGTGAAGGCCGGCGACGTGGTGTCCGAGTAGATGCCCGCCAGCTCGGGCGCTCGGCCGATGCGCCGGCTGTAGACCAGCCCTTCGCTGCTGCAGTTCACGTCGTTGCAGTTGACGTCGAACTGGAACAGGCCGCGTCCGGCGACGAAGAACGGGCGGCGCTCGCTGAAGAACGTCTCGAAGGCGGTGAGGTTCAACACCCCGGGGTCGGCCTCCACCTGCCCGAAGTCGGGGTTCAGCGTGGCGTCGAGCGTGAAGTTGGACGTGACGCGGTACTTCACGTCCCCACCGATCGTGACGTCCTGGGAGCGGCCGATCCCCGTCGCGGTGAACTGAGACACATTCTTGGTTACGAGGTAGGGGGCGGCCTCGACCCGGCGCGGCGCCACGAGGTCGTCCAGCCCGCTGATCTCACCCAATTGCGACACGAACCCCGCCCGCGACTGGCGGAACAGCGGCCAGCTCACGCGCTGGGAGTAGCGATACAGGTCCCGGTCGACTGTGAAGCCGAAGGTGTGGGTGCGTTCCCGCCCGTACCGCAGCTGCGACAGCGGGATGCGGAATTCGGCGGTCCACCCCAGGGAATCGACGCGGGTCGCGACGTCCCACACAGCGTCCCAGGCGAAGTCTTCGTTGCCGTCGTTGTAGATCTGCGCGTCCAGCTTCACGCCCGAGGGGTTGACGCCGAACTCGTACCCAGTGCGGCGGTCGTGATACGAGTCGAGGAACAGCCAGATCATGTCGGAGGGGGTGAAATAGTCGCGCCGGGCGAGCACGGTGATGATGCTGTCGGGGTGCGGATCGAAGGCGCGGACGAACACGTACAGGTTGGCCGCGTCGTAGGCGATTTTCGCTTCGGTCGGGAGCTTGGGCGGTCCCCCCTCGCTGGGCCGCCATTCCTGAAATCCGGTGATGGGCGGTGCCTCGCGCCATACGGCGTCGTCGTCGCGCCCGTCAATGGCGGGTGGCTGGGCGGCGCGGGTGGCGGCGACGCTGGTGGGCGGGTGCCGGTCGGGGGCGGGGCGCGGCGGTCCAGGATCGGCATCCTGACTGGCGAGCGTGACGGCGGCGAGGAGCGGCAAGCCCGGAAGCATGAGGAGCCTGGTCGGAGGTTACCCGGTTAGACGACGAGACCGCGGAAAAGGTTGTTTCAAGAGTCGGCGGCGGAGGTCTAGATTCCGGGCATGGAGTTCGACCCCCTCCCCCAGCAGCGTCTCGCCATTGAAGCGCCCCTCGGGCCCGTCCTGGTGGTCGCCGGACCGGGCGCGGGGAAGACGTTCTGCCTCATTTCCCGCATCCATCACCTCATTGCCACGGTGGGCATCGCGCCCGAGCGCATCTGCGCGGTCACGTTCACGAACCGGGCGGCCGAAGAAATTGCGCATCGGCTGAAGCACGCGCTGCGGGACCGCGCGGAGGGCATCACGCGGGGCACGATCCACGCGTTATGCCTGGCCCTGCTGCGCGAGCACACCGAGGCGGCGGGCCTGCGCAAGGGGTTCGGGGTAGCCGACGAGCAGTACCAGAAGGTCATCCTGGGCCGGCTGCACGTACCGCTCGAGCAGCGGGGCTCCCTGCTGAACCGGTTCGGCCGGCACCGGGTCCAGGCGTACGAGTTGACGGCCGACGACGCGCGGCTGTATCGCGAATACAGCGCCTGGCTGGCGCATCGCAACATGCTGGACTTCGACGACCTCGTCACGAAGGCCGAGGAGCTGGTGCGCACGCGCGGCGACGTCGCCGACGCCATCGCGGCGCGCTGGGACTATCTGCTCGTGGACGAGTTCCAGGACGTGAACGCGGTCCAGTACGACCTCTTGAAGCGCCTGGCGGCGCCGCACGGCAACTTCTTCGCGGTCGGCGATGACGAGCAGTCGATCTTCACCTGGACGGGGGCGGACCCGTACGTCCTCGTGCGGTTCGGTCGCGATTACGGGATCGAGCGGCCGATCGTGCTGGACAAGAACTGCCGCTGCTCCCGCCAGATCTTCGAGACCGCCCGGCGCGTACTCGCGCACAATCCCCAGCTGTTCGAGAAGCAGCTCAGCGCGGAGCAGGAGTCGCCGCACGAGGTGACTGCGTTCGCGTTCCGAGACGAAGCAGAAGAGGTGTCATGGCTGCTGGACGATCTCCGGGGCGACTGCGCCGCGTCAGGCTTGGGATGGGGCGACTACGCCATTCTCTACCGCCGGCACAAAATCGGCGAGTACGTCGAAGGGCGGCTCGTCCGCGCGGGGATTCCCTGCCGGCTGGCGCGCGGCCGCTCGCTGGTCGAGGACGACGTCATCAAATACGTGATCGCCGCGCTGTGGATCGTGCGCGACCCGAGCGACCCGGTGGCCCTCGAGGCGTTCGCGCGGTGTGTGCTGTCGGCGCACTTCCTCCAGGAAGTCGAGGCGGCGATCGGCAGGTCAGGTGATTTCCTCGCCGCGGTACGGGCGCTCGCCCGGCGCCGGCCGGCGCAGCACCCGGACACGAAGAAGCTGTGGCGGCTGGTCTATCAGGTGGAGAACCTCCGCGCCCTGACCCGGTCGCACCGCGGCTTGGTGCCGCTGGTCGATGAGATCCTGTCGCAGAGCGTCGGGCCGTATCGGAACGCCTTGGAGGAGCGGCACGACGAGCTCACCGATCCGGCTGAACATCCTGAAGCCGCACGGCTCGCTCAACGGCTCGAGCAGGCGATCGCGGGCGGGCGCGGTATCGCGATCGCGTCGCAGGGCGGCCTAGAGATCGCCTTACGGGGAATGCTCATCGCCGCTGGCGTCCGCCAGGTGCCATCAACGAGCTCGGGGTTCGCCCACCCGGACGAGGTCATAACGGCGGAGGATGGCGGCGAGCATGGGTTGGCCCTCACGCTCTTCAAGGCGCTGCAGCTCCTGCACGCCGAGCAGCTCGACGTCGCGCTCGAGCGCTACGTCACGTTCGACTTGGAAACCACAGACAAGGATGTGGAGGTGTGCGGGGTCGTGGAGGTTGGCGCGGTGCGGGTGGTACAGGGAGAGATCGTGGAACGGTTTCACACGCTGGTCCAGCCGTACCGGCCGATCACGCCCGGGGCGAGCGCGGTCCACGGCTACACGGATGGCGACGTGCGAGATGCGCGCTCGTTTGCCGAGGTGTGGCCCGAGTTGCGAGCCTTCGTCGGCGACGACATCCTCATCGCCCACAACGGCCAGCAGTTCGACATTCCCGTGCTGCGCCGGCTCGCGGCCGGACGGGACGGCGTGGACAGCCTCGTGTTCTACGACACGCTGCCGCTGGTTCGCTCGTTGTCACGCGACAGCGCCAAGCTGGAGGACCTGGCACTGCGCTACGGCATCGACCGCGGGCGCGCGCATCATGCCCTGGACGACGCGGTCACGCTGGCGCGGGTGTATCGCGAGCTCGAGCGGCAGCGGGGAATTCGGGCGCGCAAGGCGGTGCTCGTCAACCTGCTCGACTACTTGGGACTTGCTCTGGCGTTGGAACAGAGAGCAGGGAGCCATACAGGACACGGCAGGGAGCGGGACATGTTGTTCAAGCTCGCGAAGTTCTACACGCTGGGCCGATACAGCGATGCGCTGGCGTTCTACGAGATGGAGCGCGCGCGCAGCGGTGCGGCCGGGGCGCCGTCTGTCGACGAGGTGATCCGCCGGCTCGGCGGGCACGCGCTCATGACGCGCCTCCGGGCCGCCCCCGACCCGGCGCAGCGGTATCCCGCCGCCGTGGCCCGCCTGCGGGCCCTGATCGATGGTGACACGTCCGGGACGCTGGCGGACGGCATCGACCGGCTGCTCGAGCGCGTGGCCCTGTCGACGTCGGACGGCGTCGAGGTCGCGCCCGATCGCGTCAACCTCCTCACGCTGCATTCGACCAAGGGCTTGGAGTTCTCGCGCGTGTACATCCTGGGCGTGGAGGATTACCAAATCCCCGGCTATCGCGAATCGACGGAGCAGCGGCAGGCCGAGATCCAGGAGGCGCGGCGGCTCCTATATGTGGGAATGACGCGGGCGCGGGAGCGGCTGGTGCTGACGCGGGTCGAGCGGCGGTTCGGAATGGACGCGGGCGGGAGCGGCTTCCTCGAGGAGATGGGTTTGGAAGTACAGGGGGTGGGCGCGGGGTGAGGGCCGGTGGAGTGCCGTGCTGGCCATGCGTGAGACGAGTATGAGAAGCTTCTCATAACGGTCGGCGGGTGCATCCGCTGTGGCGGACCCGAGCGTTACTTCCCGAGAACGACGATCTCATCCACAACTCTCGGGAGGTTTCGCTCCATGCCGAAGCACCTCGCTTTCCTCGCATTCGCCGCCGCGGCGCTCGCCGCGTGCGAGCCGAACCGCAACCTCACGGGCCCCGCCGCGTCATTGCTGGCGGCGCGCGACGCCAACGTCTCGGCCGATCTCTCGGGGCCGGGCGCGGTGTACACGCTCACCAACCAGGTCGCGGGCAATGCGGTCGCCGTCTTCAATCGGGCGGCTGACGGCACCCTCACCGCGGCCACCACCGTCGCGACGGGCGGAACGGGCACCGGAACCGGGCTGGGCTCGCAGGGCGCCGTCGCGCTGAGCGCGGACGGGCGCTGGCTGTTCGCCGTCAACGCCGGCTCAAACGACGTCTCCGTGTTCGATGTGGGCCCGGCGGGGCTGGCACTCGCCAGCCGCGCCGCGTCGGGCGGCACGCTGCCCATCAGCCTGACCGTGCACGGCAACGTGCTGTACGTGCTGAACGCGGGCGGAGACGGCAACATCTCGGGCTTCACGGTGGGATCGAGCGGCGCGCTCACGCCGATCGCGGGCGCTACACTCACCCTCTCGGGCTCGAACGTCGGACCCGCCGAGGTGCAGTTCAGCCCCGACGGCAACCGGCTCGTCGTCACCGAGAAGACCACCAATCGGCTCGACGTGTACGCCGTGGACGCCAACGGCGTGGCGAGTGGGCGTACCACCACTGCCTCAGCCGGCGGCACGCCATTCGGCTTCGCCTTCGGCCACCGCCACGAGCTGTTCGTATCCGAAGCCACGGGCTCGGCCTCGTCCTACGTGCTGGACGCGAGCGGCAACGTCACGCTGGTGAGCGGCGCCGTATCCACGCACCGCGGCGCGCCCTGCTGGGCCGTCGTCACTGCGGACGGGCGCTTCGGCTTCACCGGCAACGGCGCCGGGTCGGTGTCGGCCTTCGCCATGGCGCCGGACGGCGCGATCAGCCTGATGGATGCCGATGGTGGCACCGCCGTCATCGGCGCCGGCGTGAACGACATCGCGCTGAGTAACAACAGCCGCTACCTGTACGTGCTGCAGGTCGGCGGTGCCCAGGCGATCCACGCGTTCCGGATTCAGGCGGACGGGCACCTCACAGCGCTCGGCCCGATCGCCGGACTACCGGCGGGCACGCGGGGACTCGCGGCGTTCTAACTGGCGCCGCTTCTCGGGTGGGTTAACCCCGGGGCACCGCCCCGGGGTCAGCCGCCCATGAGTGGCTACTAGGCGCGGCTGACCCCGGGCGCAAGCCCGGGGTTGAACCCAAACCCCATTCCTACGTCGCTCCCACTCCCGGCAACCACAGCGTAAACGTACTCCCCGCCCCCGGCGTGCTCTCGACCGTGATGTGGCCGCCTTGCAGCTCGGCCAACAGTCGCGCGATCGCGAGGCCGAGCCCGCTCCCCCCCAGGTCCCGGCTGCGCGACTGATCGACGCGGAAGAAGCGGTCGAAGATCCGCCCCAGGTGCTCGGGCGCGATGCCCGGCCCCGTGTCGCGCACGCTCACGCCCACCATAATGCCGTTGGTCGCGAGCGCGAACGTGATCCTGCCGTTCGGGGTATAGCGCACGGCGTTGGAGGCGAGGTTCAGCAGGATGTGGCGCGTACGATCGGCGTCGCCCAGCGCCCAGCGCGGCGGCGACGGCGTCGCGGACACCGCGAGATCTCTCCCGAGCGCCATCGCTTCCGTGATCTCCCGCACGTCGTCCACTACCGCGGTGATCTCGAAGGGCGCGTGCGCCAGCGCCAGCTGCCGGTTCTCGCCGCGGGCGATGAGCAGCAGCTCTTCCACCAGCTTGGCCGTCCGGTCGAGGACGCGCTCCATCGCCCCCAGCGCGTCGCGCGTCTCCGCCTCGGTGCGCCCCTCCGCCGCCGCCCACTGGACCTGCGCCCGCAAATGCGTGAGCGGCGTGCGCAGCTCGTGACTCGCGTCCGCCGTGAACGCCTCGAGCGCCCGGTGCGCCCGATCCACCCGTTCGAGCATGCGGTTGACGCTGTCCGCCAGCTCCGTGACTTCCGCCTGGCCCGTCGGGCTGGTGAGGCACCTGCCGAGCTCCGCCGGGCCGATGGCCCGCGTTTCGGCGGCGACGCGCTCCAGCGGGCGCAGCGCGCCGGCCACTGCCTGACGGGCGCCACGCCCGACGGCCAACCCGGCGGCGGGAAGCAGCAGCGCCGCCGCAGCCGCGAGCGCACCCAGCGCGAGGACGTACGATTCCCGGCTCGCCACCACATAGATGTCGAACGCTCCCGCCGCGCGGTGCAGCACGCTGTAGCGCCAGCGCGCCCGCTGGGCGATCGCGGTGAGCAGCGCCCGGCGCACGTCCTCCGGCGAGGCGCTCACCGGCAGGCCCTCGAGCCGCCGGGCGGGCATGTCGGGTGACACGTAGTAGACGTCCTGCTTCCCGCCGGCGCCGGTGGTCGTGCGCGTGATCACTACCTGGCCACCCATCGCGACGAGCTGGTCCGCGAGCGCCGACGGCATGACCCCCCCGGGCTCGCTGGTCGAGTCGCGGTAGGCGCCGAGCAGCGACTGGGTGAGATCGGCCGAGTGCTCGAGCGAGCGCCGCAGCGCCATTTCCGCGGCCACGGCGAAGACCGCCACCACGAGCAGCGCGTATCCCGCGAGCCCGGTCCAGGCCACCCGCGTGAACCGCCGCGTGAGCACCGTGCCGAGCCGGCGCTCGCTCACGGCGCGCTCCCTTCCTTGTCGAGCCGATACCCGACGCCTCGGACGGTACGGATCGGCGCCGTCCGGCCCCCGAAGCTCAGCTTCTTGCGGAGGTAGTTGACGTACACGTCCACCACGTTGGTCTCGGGATCGAACTGGTAGTTCCACACCGCTTCGGCGATTCGGGAGCGGGACACCGAGCGCCCGGCGTTGCGCATCAGGAACTCGAGCAGCACGAACTCGCGCGGGCTCAGATCCACCACCCGCTCATCCTGCGTGACCCGGCGGGTGAGCGGGTCGAGCACCAGATCGCCCACCGTGAGAGTGGCGTCCTGGTGCCGCAGCTCGGCGCGGCGAATCAGCGCGTGGACCCGCGCGAGCAGCTCCGGCAGGTCGAACGGCTTGGTGAGGTAGTCGTCCGCGCCGCCTTCCAACCCCTTCACCCGTGCCTCGAGCTCGTCGCGGGCGGTGAGCAGCAGGACCGGCGTGAACACGCCTCGCGCCCTGAGCTCAGACACCACACTGAAGCCGTCCCGCCCCGGGAGCATGACATCAAGCACGATGCAGCCGAACGCGCCGCCCAATGCCCGCTCGAGGGCGCGGTCGCCGGTGTCGGCTTCGGTGACGCCGTAGCCCTCCTCGCGGAAGGCCTTGCTCAGGAAGCGCCGCAGCTCACGGTCGTCCTCGACGAGGAGAATCTGCACGCAGGCAAACCTACGACGGGGCGCGGCGCAGCTCCACCGGCAGCTCGAGAAAGTCGCCGAACGCCTGCGCGGCCACGACGACCGCCTGCTTCTCGGACGCGCGCAGATCGGCGCGCACGCGCAATTCGACGACGACGGCCGTCTTCGTCAGGGTCCGTTTCCACCCGCCGACCAGTTGACCGTCGACGACGATGACGTGAGGTGTCAGGGCATCGCGGCCCATTACGATGTCCGTCGAATTCAGCCGTTTCCCGATGGCGCTGCGATTCTTGAAACCGATGAAGTACTCATCGTAGTTGGGCAGCAGATGGGCCGTGCGTGATCGCTTGCGCGGCGATCGCGCCGACCGGGCGAGCCAATACGTCTCGTCACCGATGACCTCGCGCTCCAGCCGGCGCCCGGCGATCTCCACGCCCCGACGCACGTCGGCGAGCGTCAAGCCCGACCACCAGGCGAAATCCTGCGCCGTGGCCGGTCCGCGGGTCGCAAAGTATCTCCCGGTCAACTCGAGCAGTGCGGCGTCGCGATCGAGCGGCGCGGCGGGGGGCACGCGCTCCTCGAGCAGCGCGTACGTGGCCTGCTTGCCCCGCCGCGCCCCGCTGCACACCAGCCCTTCGAGCTCGGCGCGCATCAGCACATGGCCGAGGCGCTGGGATCCCGTCACGTCGACCCGGCCCCGGCGCAACACGTGGGCGAGCTCCGCCCGCGTCAGCTGCCGGCCATCGCGTAACGCACGGGTGAGCGCGGCATGGCTCCGCCGAAACACTGCGGCGTCGAGCCCCAGCTGCCGGTCGTAGTGCGCCATGGCCGCTTTTACCCGGGGGGCGGTCAGCGCCAGCATCCAGCGAATGTCGGCCGGCGTGACGAAGTGCCAAGTGGGACGGAGCACATGCGTGCGGACGATCGAGCCGTCGCTCAAGGCCTGCTCGACCACCGCATCGACGGCTCCGCGGGCCCGCATCCCGACGGCCCACTTCGCCCCGGCGTAGTCCTGCGCCTGAACCGCGCCGAGCCGGCGCACGACCTCGCCCGGCTGGGTGAGGATGGGTGTCAGGAGCTGTTGATGGGCGAGTCGCCAACGTGCAATGTCGATATCCCGGCGAGTCACGGAGCCGCGTTCCGGATCACCGATTCCAGATCCTCGGGGGCTCGCTTGCGGCATTCCTGCTTTAAATCCTTCACGTCCGCTGCGAGAAACGTTCCCAGAAAGGAATCCGCAGTGACCTCGAACGCCGGGAGTTCCTTCTTGGCAGAGGTGTTGGAATACAAGGCAATCACCGCGCGGGCGTCGAACCGGTAGAAGGAGTACGTCGGGTAACGACCGAACAGCCAGACGTGAGCGGGTTTGCGGAAGTCGCGCGCGAGACGGCCGAAATAGCGGTAGGCATCCGCGACCAGCGCCGGGATCAGGGGACCGTCTTCGAAATGCTTGCCCAGAGAAAACATGAGCTCGTGGTCCGCGAGATCGGGGAGAAACACCTCGAGCGTGGTGCCTGCTCGGCCGAGGAACGCTTTGATGGCGGCGTCGTGGTTCTCGCGCCAGCGGCGCGAATGAATGAAGTAGAGAGCCATCGTGGTCGCAGACCCGATGAGATCGTCAAACCGTTGCACGAATCCGGCGAACGGAGCTACCTGGACGATGCCGAAAGGGAGTTCCGGGGTGGCGGTCATCGGCTCGATGCTACCCCGGAGGAGACGGAGGAGCAAGAACTCTCTGGGGCGTGTGAGGTGCATGAGAAAGCTCTAAGAATGTCCCCGCACGCTTCCCACGCCCGGCTCGCTCCTCTAGCTTCCGCCCATGAATCTGCTGCTCGTTGTCGCCATCGCCACCACCGCGCCGCTCGACACGGCGACCTTCGCCGGCGGCTGCTTCTGGTCGATGGAGCGCGCCTTCGACCAGGTCGATGGCGTCGTATCCGTCACCGTGGGCTACACGGGGGGCCATACACCGCGCCCGTCGTACGAGCAGGTGTCCACCGGTCAGACGGGACACCTCGAGTCGGTGCAGGTGGTGTACGATCCCCGAAAGATCGGGTACGAGCGGCTGGTGGACGCGTTCTGGCACGACATCGATCCGACCCAGGCCGACGGCCAGTTCTGCGACCACGGCGATGAGTACCGCACGGCGATCTTCTACCGCGACACGGCGCAGCACCGCGTGGCCGCCGCCTCACGGCGGGCGCTGGACCGGCGCTTCGGACAAGGGATCACCACACAGCTCGTGCGGGCGACGCCATTCTACCCGGCGGAAGCGTATCACCAACACTATTACCGTAAGAATCCGATCAGGTACGGGATGTATCGCGTGGCGTGCGGCCGCGACCGGCGCCTGGCGGAGGTGTGGGGCGCTGCGGGGCCGCAGGCGGAGGGAAATACCACTATGCGCGACACGAAGCCGAGCGACGCCGAGCTGCGGCAGTCGCTGACCCCGTTGCAGTACCAAGTGACCCAGCACGAGGCAACGGAGCGGCCGTTCCACAACGAGTACTGGGACAACCACCGCGCCGGCATCTACGTGGACGTCGTCTCGGGAGAACCGCTGTTCAGCTCGCTCGACAAGTTCGAGTCGGGCACCGGGTGGCCGAGCTTCACGAAGCCGCTCGAGGACGCGAACGTCCACCAGAAGACCGACCGGTCGCTCTTCATGGTGCGGACCGAGGTTCGGTCGGCCCATGCCGATTCGCACCTGGGGCACCTGTTCGACGATGGCCCGGCGCCGACGGGGTCGCGCTACTGCATCAACTCCGCCGCGTTGCGCTTCATTCCGGTCGAGCGCCTGCAGGCCGAAGGCTACGAGCGGTACTTGCCGCTGTTCCAGACCACGCGGCGCTGATCCCGGTTCAGCGATTCGGAGCGCCGGCACGGTGGGCGGGGAGGCGCTGCCGGATGGCGCCGAGATGGTACGCCGTGTGCGTGATGGCCCCGATCGCCACGCCCAGCGCGTCCTCATCCCACACGGCGTGCGTTTCCACCGCAACGAGCAGGCGCTCGTACTCATCGCGCAGCCGAGCCCGTAAGGCGGCCCATGCGGCGTCGTCGACCGCGGACACGGTCCAGCTGCGACTGCGGTCGCGCGAGGTCGACTCCCCGCGCAGTCCCCGGATCGACAGCGCGACGCTCGAGGTCAGGTGGTGGACGTGGCCGGCGATCGTGGTGTGGCCGGGTCCCCCCTTATGGGAAGCGTCGGCGGCGCTCAACCCACTGATCGTGCCGAAGACTCCGGTCCCCGGGGATGTGTCGGTGAAGTAGGTCCAGGGACCAGGCGGTCCATCGAAGGCCTCCCGGAGCATTTGCGTCAACAAACTCACCGTGACGGCGGGCGGCGTTCCTGTCATACCCATCATCCTCCTCGTTCGGCCCGCCTACACCTGTGCGAAACCGCCGTCCACGAACAATTCCGTTCCCGTGATGTAGCTGGTGTCGTCGGAGGCGAGAAATACCACAGCGTTCGCGACCCTGCCGAGGAGAGGATACTGCGCCACACCGGCGTTCGCAAACACGATATACTCCTGACGCCCACTGACTCCTAGGGTCCGCCCTCTGCCAACAGCTCGCGCAGCGCGGCGAGCAGCATGCTGGGTGGGAACGGCTTCCGCAGCGTGCGCGACGCGCCGAACGCCGCCGCGGCGTCGAGTAAGTCGAGTCTCAGACTGCTCCCCCCGGACATGGCGATGATCTTCGCTCCAGGAGCCTCGGCCCGCATTGCTCGGATGACTTCCAGCCCGTCCCGCTCGGGCATGAAGAGGTCGACGACCACCAAGTCGGCGCCCTGCTCGCGGTGCAGCCGCAGGCCAGCGTCCCCATCGGCTGCTTCGATGACCTCGTAGCCGGCTGACTCGAGCGCCACCCGTATCGCGCCCCGCAGCAGCGCATCATCATCGATCACGAGGATTCGCGCCATCGCGGCGCTACGCGTCCAGGGCGTCCCGCACTCGGCGCGCCAGCGACTCGGGTGTGAAGGGCTTCTGGAGATACGCGACTCCGGCTTCGAGGATGCCGTGATGGACCACGGCGCTGTCCCCATAGCCCGACACATACAGGACCTTCATGTCGGGTCGGAGCTGCGCCAACTGCTCGGCGAGCTGCCGCCCGCTGAGCCCGGGCATGACGACATCCGTCAGCAGCAGATGGATCGGACCGTGATGCTTGGCCGCGAGCCGCAGGGCGGTGTCGCCGTTCGGCGCCTCCAGGACCGCGTAGCCATAGCGCTCGAGCACCTGCCGGGTCACCATGCGGACCGACGCCGCGTCCTCCACGACCAGCACGGTCTCCGTGCCGCGGCCCGGCTCCGCCGTCGCCGTCCGAGCGACCGCGGGCTCGACCGGCTCGTCTACACGCGGCAGGTACACCTTGAAGCTCGTTCCCCGCCCCGGCTCGGAATACACCCAGATGAAGCCGCCGGCCTGCTTCACGATCCCGTAGACTGTGGCGAGGCCCAAGCCCGTTCCCTTGCCGCGCTCCTTGGTCGTGAAGAACGGCTCGAAGATGCGGGCCTTGGTTTGCTCGTCCATGCCGATTCCCGTATCGGACATGGCCAACATGACGTAGTGGCCCGGCCGGGCGGGCGCATGACTGCGCACGTAGACCTCGTCCATCTCCACATTGGCCGCCTCGATGGTCAGGCGACCTCCCGTCGGCATCGCATCGCGGGCGTTGACCGCGAGGTTGATGATGATCTGCTCGAGCTGGACGGGGTCCGCCTTCACCGCTCCCAGATCGGGCGCCAGGGCAGTGGTGAGCTGAACGTCTTCTCCGATCAGCCGTCGCAGCAGCTTTTCGGTGCCGGTGACGATGGCCTTCAAATCCAGGACTTTGGGCTCGAGTACCTGCTGGCGGCTGAATGCGAGCAGCTGGCGTGTGAGGGCGGCCGCGCCCTCCGCGGCTTTGCGAATCTCGCCGACATCGTCCCGCTTGGGATCGTCCAAGGCGAGATCTTCGAGCAACAAGTCGCTGTAGCTGGTGATCACAGTCAGGAGGTTGTTGAAGTCGTGCGCGACGCCTCCCGCCAGGCGGCCGACCGCCTCCATTTTCTGCCCTTGGCGCAGCCGCTCTTCCGACTGCCGCAGCGCCTCCTCGGCGCGTTTCCGCTCGATCCCGACCGCCACGGCGCTCGCGACCGACGCCAACGCCTTGGGCACGAACTCGGAGAGGGCGTGGCGGGCGAACATCGCCATGACGCCGAGGACGCGGTCGTGCACCACCAGGGGGTAGCCGGCGAACGCCACGAGCCCCTCGCGCCGGGCCCATTCCTGGTCGTGGATTTGCGGATCGCCCATGACCTGGTTGGTGAGATGGGGACGGCGGTCCCGAGCGATCGCGCCGATCTTGTATTGTCCCAGGGGCACGCGGCTGTGCGCGCCGTCGATGTGCGTGTACATGCCGGCGCTCGCCTGCAGCTCGAGGATCCCGCTCGCGTCGTCGAGGGTCCAGACGCGGGCGAACGCCACGTCCAGGTGGCGCACCAGTGCCTCGGCGCACAGCTGCAGCATCGCGCGCAGGTCCGTGCTCTGCGTCAGGGCGGCCCCGACGTCGGAGGTCAGCTCCGCCAGACGTGCCCGCTCGAGCAGGGCGATCTGCGCCCGGCGGCGCTCGCGGCGCACCTCCGCGTCGCGCAGCTCCCGCTCGATGGCGGGGATCAGGCGCCGGAGGTTGCCTTTGGTGAGGAAGTCCTGCGCGCCCGCTTTCATCGCCTCGACCGCGACGTCTTCGCCGATCGTGCCCGAGACGAAGATGAAGGGCGTATCGAGATCGCGCGCGCGTAACAGGGCGAGGGCCGCCGGCCCGCTGAACGCCGGCATGCTGTAGTCGCCGATCACGAGATCCCACGCCTGGCGATCGAGCGCCGCCTGCATGGCGCCGTGGTTGTCCACCCGCTCGTACGCGGGGTCGAAGCCCGCGCGCTGCAGCTCCAGGAGCAGCAGCCGGGCGTCGTCCTCGGAGTCCTCCGCGATCAAAACCCGCAGCGGGACCCGCACCGACTGGCTCCGATCTGAGTGCGCCACTGCTGGACACATGCCCGCACGAGCGGCGTCAGTCCAATACTTCTTTGTTGGGGGAGGTAGCGCTCCGAGCGATAGCTCCAGTCCCCGAGAGGGCCGCCGCGGACCGGTTGACGCCGGCGCCGGCGAAGGCCCTATTATATCAGACTAGACGTTCTTGAACTGGGGGCCCGTGCCACGGATCAAGGCGTTCCAGCCGGCGGAAGCCCTCGACCACGCCATGGAGCTGTTCTGGCGTGACGGGTACGCTGCGACCCGGCTCGACCAGCTGGTCCGCCGCACCGGTGCCAGCCGCTACGGATTGTACGCCACGTTCGGCGGCAAGCGCGATCTGTTTCTCGCCAGCCTCGAGCGCTATTCGCAGGCGGTCATGGACCCCATGCTGGGGCCGCTCCAGGATGCCCGGGCGTCCACGCGCGAGATCCGCGCGTTCTTCGATCGAGTGCTCGGGCTGATTCGCCGCCCCGGCGCCGGGCGGGGCTGCTTCATCTGCAATGCGGCGTTCGAGCGCGGTGCCATCGATCCCCTAACGGGGCGGCTCGTGCGGCGCCACTTCGATCGGGTCCACCGGCTGCTGGCGCGGGCGCTCGCGAACGGGCGCCGCGACGGGAGCCTGCCACACGACCTCGCCGTGCCGGCCTGCGCGGACCACCTGCTTGGCGTGGCGGCCGGAGCGTTTCTGCTGGCGCGCTCCGGGATGGCGATCGGCTTCATCCGGCGGTTCGTCGGTATGGCCCTACGGGGATTGAAGGGACTGAGCTGATGGAATTGCGTCACCTGAGATACTTCGTCGCGGTCGCCGAGGAAGGCAGCTTCCTCCGGGCAGCCGGTCGGCTGCGGGTGGCGCAGCCGGCGCTCTCGAAGCAAATCCGCGACCTGGAGCGGGAAGTCGGCGTCAAGCTGTTCGAGCGGCTGCCGCGTGGGACCCGGCTGACCCGGGCCGGCGAGCAGTTCCTCGGTGACGCGCGCGCTGCGCTGGAGAGCGCGGCGCGCGCCACGGCGACCGCCCGGCGGGCCGACTCGGGAACGGGGCTCAGGTTCGCCCACAGCGATCTGTACGTGTACACGCCGGTCGTGCTCAAGGTGCTGGCGGCGTTCCGCCAAGCGTCGCCCGACACGCCGGTACGGGTGCTGCGCGTGAACGAGGTCGACCAGCACGCCGCACTCCGAGAGCACCGCATCGACGTGGCGGTGAGCTTCGTGGCCACCTGGCCCGTCCCCGGGCTCGCGGCCTTGCAGCTCGCCGACTGTGCCATCACCGGGGTATTGCTGCCGGCCACCCATCCGCTCGCGGCCGAGCGGCGGGTTCGCCTGCAAGATCTGTCCGATCTGCTTTGGTTGCACCCTTCGCAGCGCACGCGTCCCGAGCTGTACCGCGCGTTGCGGACGGCGCTCGAGACGCGCGGGCTCGTTCCCGCCCGCCACCGCGGGCGCCGCGGCGACATCGCGTCCAACGTGGCGATCGCGGCGGGAGACGCCTGGGCGCTCGCGAACCCTGTGGTGGCCGCCGTGTACGCCGATGCGGAGGGATCGATCGTGCACCGGCCGTTCGTCGATGCCCCGATCCCCATGTGGTTTGTGCTCATCTGGCGCGGTGACTCTCCCTCGCCGCTGGTCGAGAGGCTGGTGCAGGCCGCGCGCGGCACGGTTGCGTCGGCCCGGGCCAGCTAGCGCTCCATCTGCAAGTATCGCTGCCGGCGAGCCCCTCCCTTAAGATTATTCGGCACGGTGCGGGAGGAGAGGGAGATGTTCGGCGTCGAAATACCGGCGTGGGCGATCGGGGTGGGCTTCATCATCATCGCTGGCTCCCTCGGTGGAGCCGTGAAACGGTTACTCTCCGGCGAGGGTGGACTCCCCCGACCCCGTGGGAAAGTCTCCCGGCGCGACCTGGGACAGATGGTTGGTGATCTGGAGGGCCGACGCGGCGACCTCGACGAGCTACGGGGCAGGCTCGGCGAGCTCGAGGACGTGCAGAGAAGGCTCGGCGACCTGGAAGAACGCGTGGACTTTGCGGAACGACTGCTCGCCAAGCAGCGCGACGGCGAGCGGTTGGCCCCACCAAAGAGCTGAGCGGCTGCGGCGCGCCGTCGCCCTCAGACCGACAGCGAATTCCGCCGCACCCGTCCGTCGCGAGAAAACCATCGCGTGCCGCCGTTCTTGTAGGCGAGCAGCGTGTAGCCGTTCGGCTCGTACCACAGCTCGATCAAGCGGTACTTCTGGCGCAGCTCGAGGCGCTCGTACGTTGCGGTGAGCTCGGCGCTCGGCAGGTGTCGCGCCGGCTCGGTTCGCGTCAGCAGCGGAGGCCCGAGGGCGGTGTCGAACAGGTACCCGCGCGACCCACACGTGAGCCCGTAGGCCATGACCTCCCACGGCCCAGACGGTCGCATGAAGTCGAGAATGCTGTTCATGTCGAACAGCGTCTCCTGCGCGTTCAGGTAGCTGTCCACGATGAGGGCGTCGCGGGAGCGCACGTCGTCGGCGTTGCGATGCCACCCGAACTCGAGCGCGTCGAATCCCAGCGCCTTCGCCAGCGCGATGCCCGCCCCGAAGCGGTCGCCCCCGTTCGCCCCGGCGAGCAGGAGGGAGAGAATCTCCTTGCGGCGCATGCGCTCACGGGCACCGCGCTCGCCGTAGAGGTAGAGGAACAGCACGCCGTCGGGGGCGAGGTGGCGGGCGAGCTGCCGCAGGCCGAGCGCGGGGTCCGCCAGGTGGTGCAGCACACCCATGCACAGCACCACGTCGAAACGGCCGAGATCGGTGGCGCCGTCCAGCAGGTCGTACTGCCGGAACTCCACGTTGCCGACACCGGCCGCGTGCGCGGTGGCGCGCGCGATCTCGAGCGGTGGCGCGCACACGTCGACGGCCACGAATTGGGTCTCCGGGAAGCGCTGGGCCGCCGTGATCAGCCGGTGACCTGTTCCGGTCCCCACATCTAGCACGCGCTTGCCGCGGAACTCGTAGGGCGTCTCCCGCGAAAACAGCAACAACAGGTTGGCGAGCTCCGTGAGACGCTGCTCCCCGGTATCCTGGGATGGATAGGGGAAGCGGGCGTACATCTCACGCACGCGCCGCGCGGCCGCGTCCGCGTCCGCAACGCCGCTCTCGCTCACGGGACAAGGGCCGGCTGCGCGGGCTCGGCGCCCGTATGCTGGGGATCACCCACGTGCACGAAGATCGCGTGGGCCCGTAGCCCGGGCAGGTCGAAGCCATATCGCAGCACGGTGCCATAGCGGCGCCAACCGGTGCGCTCCGCCCACGCATGGGCGGCGCCGTTGGCCTCGTGGATGTGAGTCAGGAGCCGGCCCAGACCCAGGCGCCAGGCCTCAGCGTACAGCGCGTACTCGAACCGCGTCGCGATGCCTTTACCCCGCGCCGTCGAAAACGCGTACAGGTTCTCCACGCGGCCCACGCCGGCCGGCAGCGGCTCATACATGGCCGCCCACTCGCGCAGCGCGCCCAGCCGCGGGTTATCCGCGATGCTGAGGAGCCATTGGATGCATAGCGGCCCCTGGTCGCCCATCCACACGTAGCCCGTCCCCAAGCCGAGCTCCCAGAACTTGAAGCCCGACTTGAGCTGGTTGGCGTCGTGATCGGGGTGGCGTCGCAAGAGGTCGATGATCTCAGGCGTGACGAGCTGCAGGCGCACAGCGGGCTCAGCGGGCGGCCCGGGGGGCAGATCGATCCGATAGCGAATCCAGTGCTCCAGGTGGATTCGAGCTGGAAATACCTTATGGGTCAAGCTGATACAGCCAGCAGCGACTCCCATATGCGCCTCCCTGCAACCGACGTGTCGACGACGGGCGACGCTGCGTGGCAGCTGCAAGCCGCGTGCACGCCACAGGGCGGCAGGGATTGGCGAGGCAAGGTCTTGGCGCGAGGCAACATGAGCATGTCGCAACGCGAGAAGGTGGCGCCCGGCGCTGCTCATGTGGCGATCACGCAACGGCGCCGGGGCAGCGGAATGGTTACATCATGATACTAGAACGACAGCCACCACTCGCCTTCCAGCCGCGACAGAAAGGCGTCACCACGCTGGATCGCGGCGAGCACATCCGGCCGAGGCGAGTGCACCAGCACCCACGGCGCGGCGCGGATGACCGCGCCATCGCGCTCCGCCAGGATGGGGACGAGCTGGGGCTCGAGGCGGCCGGCGAGCGCGGTGAGCCCGCGATGCCAAGCGTCGTGGAACATTGCATGCGCCACGGCGCCGTAGCGGCCCTTGGCGGCTACGACCTGCACCACCTGCCCCACCCCACCACGATTCGCATAGTAAAGGTACCAGCCCACCAGCCCGCTTTCCGAGTCCCGCAGGGCAGCGCCCCGCAGCTCGCCCAGCGCCCGTTTGGCGGCGAGCTGGTCGAGCAGCCACGCCAGCGAGGTCGCGTCGTACTCGGGCCGCAGCGCCACGCCGTGCAACAGCTCGGGGAGGTGTGCGGCCATGGTCTCGGGCGTCAGAGGGTCCGGCCGCAGCCCGTCGCGGTGCAGCCACGCGGGCGCGAACGCGTCAACGGCCCACGACAAGGGCCGTAGCCCCAGCGCCAGCGCGCGCGCCCCCACCGTCTCGCCGAGCAGGGTCCCGTAGTACCGGAGCGCGCGGAGCGGCTGCGTCCACGAGAGACTGGGCACCAGCGCGACGTCGCCGCCCAATCCTTCCCAGAGCCGCCGCGACGGGTCGTTGGCGAGGTCGGCGAAGCAGAGGTCCTGGCCGCCCGCGAGCAGCGCTTTGATCAGCTCGATGGCCGCGACCCCGCGGTGCTCGGGATCGGTCATGAGCTGCGTGCTCACGGCCACGCGCAGCGGCTCGCCTTGGAAGGTGGCGCGACGCGGCACGACGCCCAGAAACCCGATGGGCCGGCCGCTCGGATCCACGTAGACGAGCGACGGCAGCGCCTCGTCGCGCCACGGGTTGCGGAAGAAGACGTGCTCGAAATAGTCCGCCAGCGCCGCGGCCGCGGGCCGCTCACTGCGGCTGAACGACTTGCGCCGCAGCGCGACAACGTCGGGGATGTCGTCGGGGCGGAACGGCCGGATCGTCGCCATCCCGCGGGTCAGTCCGCCGCCGCGCCCTCGGCGCGGCGGCGCAGGCGCGCGGCCACGAACGTCGCGATGGCGGCGAGCGAGCGCAGCTGGTCGAGCTCGAGCCGCTCGATGTCCACGCGTACGCCAAAGTGCTTCTCGAGCTGCAGCAGGAGCTCGACCAACCCCACTGAATCGAGCCGCCCCGTCGCCAGGAGGTCGGTCTCCCGCGACGGTACGATCACGTGCAGCTCGTCCGCGAACAGCGCGGCGAGCTCGGTCTCGAGGGACGCGCCCACGCTCATACCGCCGCCTCGACGCCCTCGGCCGCGAACAGCTCCTGCAGGGGCCGGCGGTCGATCTTGCCGTTGGACGTCGTGGGGAGCGCGTCGAACATGCGCCAGCGCGACGGCACCATGTAGGGCGGCAGCACGGCGGCGAGCGCCGCGCGCAGCGTCGCCGGCGTGACCGTCGCGGGGTCGGCCGGCACGTAGGCGCAGCAGATGGCGGTGCCGTCGAAGTCGCGGCTCTGCACACCCACCACGGCGCACTCGCGCAAAGTGCCGAGGGCGTGCAGGGCGGCCTCGATTTCGCCCAACTCGACGCGGTAGCCGCGTGTCTTTACTTGGAAATCGGCGCGCCCGAGGTAGCGAATCAATCCGTCCGTGCCGAGCGTCGCCAAGTCGCCCGTGCGATAGATGCGGTCCGCCGGGCCGGCGCTGCCGGGATATGGGAGGAAGGCACCGCGTGTCTTGTCGGCGTCGCGCCAATACCCCGGAGAGAGGCCCGCGCCGCGGATGTAGAGGTCACCCACCTCGCCCAGCGGGACCGGCCGCAGCGCGTCGTCCAGCACGAGCAGCTCCTCACCGGCACAGGCGCGGCCGATCGGGATCACTTCGTCCTCGCTCGCGGGACACGCGGGCAGCGTGTAGTAACTGCTTGCGATCGTGGCCTCCGTGGGGCCATAGAGATTCGTGAAGGTGACGTGCGGCAGGCGTCGCATCCAGTAGATAAGCGAAGGGGTCGGCAGCACCTCACCACACCACAGGACGCGGCGCAGCGAGGGAAAGTCGCCGGATCTGACCACGGCGAACTTCGCCATGTAATTCAGCACCGACGGCACCGAAAACCATTGCGTCAGCTCGGCGACCCGAATCAGCTCCGCCACCTTGTGCGGCAGCAGCGACAGCTCGGGCGGCACGAGGTGTAGCTCGGCTCCCGCCGCAAAGGTCCCGAAGATGTCGAAGGTCGACAGGTCGAAGTGTAGCGGGGGGTGGCCGGAGATGCGGTCGGTGGCCGCGGTCCCGAAATAGCCCACGGCCCACTCGATGAAATGGCGCACGTTATCGTGCGTGATCACGACGCCCTTGGGTGTGCCCGTGGATCCGGAGGTGAAGAGGATGTGCGCCGGGTCCCCGGGGCGGTTCGTGCCGGAAAGTAGATCACTCGACGCGCGCGCGACGTCGTCCCACGTGAACGACGGAGGCACGCGCGCCGGTGGTGCGCCGTCCCCGAGCCAGCCGACGGCGTGCGTCGCGGCGAACGCGGGCACCGCGAACAGGGCATCCAGCGTCGAGGCAACGCCGCCGCCCGCCAGAATCCAGCGGTCGTCGCACGCCGCGATCATTTTCTCGAGTCGCGGCGCCGGGCTCGCGGGATCGAGCGGGACATAGATCGCATCGGCCTTCAGGACCGCGAGGATGGCGATGATCGCCGCCGGAGACTTAGGGCAGAGCAGGCAAACGCGGTCCCCGCGCGCTACGCCCGCAGCCTGGAGCGTGCGGGCCAGCCGGTTGCTCTCCTGGTCCAGCGCGGCATAGGTGAGGCGGCGGTCCTTGAACACGAGGGCCCCCGCATCGGGACGGCGACCCGCCTGGTCCGTCACCCGGTGCTGCAACAGGGTCATGACGCGACGCGTTCCGCGGCGCGCTGGAACACGACGCCCGTGTGCCGGAGCTCGTCGGGACTCGCGGGAATGTCGAGGATGAACGTGCGGTAGCCCACGCTCACGTAGCGCGCGATCTCGTCCGCGACCCGCTCATAGCTGCCGACCAAATAGGGACAGAAGGTTTTGTAGTTCTCGAACGGGACCATCCAGTAGGGCTCCTCGTCGCCGCGGCCCAGCGCCTCGCGGCCGAGCTCAGAGAGCTGCCGATGCCACTCGGAGTCGGACACGGCCATAGCCAGCTGGTGCATCACCTGTCCCTTGCGCTCTTCGGGGAACCGCGCCCGGGCCGCCGCCCAGGCATCGCGCGCCTCGGGCCGCGCGATGATCCCCACGCGAATCCCGAGCGAGCGGGCGTCCACGGGCGGCACCGCCTCGTACTCGGCTACGGGCTTGGGATACTGCACCGCCAGCGCGCCCAGCTGCCGCGCGGCCGCGAGCCCGGCCTCGGACGAGCCCGAGACGAACACGCCGGGCATGAGTTCCGGGGGCAGGTGCGGCGCAAGCTTCACGTTCGTCACCTGGTAGTACCGGCCGGCGAAGCTCACCGGCCCCCCTGCCGCGCCGAGCAGAGCGGTGACCAATGACGTGTACTCGACCAGCCGGGCGTAGCGCTCGTCGTGCGGCGTGGGATCGCCGAGCGCCGTCAGGTCGTTCTTGAAGCCTCCCGCCACCATATTGAGGTAGACCCGCCGCCCATGCATGAGGCCGAACGTCGCGACCAGCTTCGCGATGCTGTAGGGGTGCATGTAGACCGGCTGCACGGCGACGAGCGGAGCGAGCCGCTCGGTGTGCGCGACCACGGTCTGCGCCACGAGCCACGGGTCCACGGTCCCGTTGTCGGTATAGATCAACAGACCCTCACAGCCCGCTGCCTCGCTCCAGCGCGCTACCTCGATGACCTGTCGTACGTAATCCCGCGTCGTTGCAGTATAGGACGGGGGACACGTCGCGAAGAGCCGCAGACCGCCGTCGACCGACATGTCACTCATTGCCACCTCCTGGCCCCGGTGTCTCGGTGCAAGAAGCGCGCTCTCCACAGTGCCCACTAGCGCCAGGGTCGGCTGTGGCGCCCGCGCCACGCTCGCGCGGTGCACGTACGGTTCTTGCGCCTCACCTCGGCCTACCTCACGGAGACAGACGTTGAACATCCTGGGAATCAGCGGATTCGAGGGCGCCATTCCGTTCAAGCGCGCGCACTGGCCGGGCTTGGACGAGCGGGAATACCGTATCTCGCAGGGCCACGATTCGGCGGCAGCGCTGGTGGCCGACGGCATCGTTGTGGCGGCGGTGGCCGAGGAGCGGATCAACCGCCGCAAGCACAGCGGCGACTTTCCGAAGGGCGCGATCGGGTACTGCCTCGCGGAGGTGGGTCTCTCGCTGGACGACGTGGACGAGGTCGTGCACGGCTTCGACTATGGCCCATATCGCGACCTCTACGGGTTGGACCCCCTATCGGAGGCGCTATATCGCGAGGTGTACTCGCGCGACGCGCTGCTGGCGCTGGTCCGGCGCGACCTGCCCGGCTTCCCCGAGACGCGCGTGCGCGCGGTGCGCCACCACCTGGCCCACGCGGCGAGCGCGTTCTACACGTCGGGCTGGGACGAATGCCTCGTCCTGGTGGCGGACGGCATGGGCGAAGCGCACGGCGTAACGGCGTATCGCGCGCACAATGGCCGTCTCGATCCCGTACTCGAGATCGGGGCGCACGACTCGATCGGCGTCCTCTATTCACTCGTCACCTTGCACCTGGGGTTCGACTTCAATGCCGACGAGTACAAGATCATGGGGCTCGCGCCGTACGGAGATCCCGAGCGGTTTCGCGGGTTCTTCGAAGACGCCGTGGAGCTCCTCCCCGACGGCGGCGTGCGCATCCCCTTGGTCCGCGCCAACCGCACGCGTGAGGAGCGCGAGCACTACACGGCCAGTCGCCGACTGCTGAGCGAGCGCCTCGTCGTGGCCCGGGCGCCGGACGAGGAGATCGGCGACGTGCATCGCGACGTCGCTGCGGCGCTACAAGCCTGCCTCGACCGCGTGATGCTGCATCTGGGTCGCCGCTGCGCCGAGCGCACCGGCCAGCGGCGCCTCGCCCTCGCGGGCGGTGTGGCGCTCAATTGCACGGCGAACGGCCGGCTCCTCTGCTCGGGCAGCTTCGACGAGATCTACATCCAGCCGGCGGCAGGGGACGACGGCGCAGCCCTGGGCGCGGCCCTGTATCGCGCGGCGGCGGCCGGAGAGGTGCGCAACGCCCCCTTCCCTGTTCCGTTCCTGGGGCCCGGCTATGGCAGCGTCGACATTGACGCCGCCCTCGCGGCGTTCGCCGACCGGGTCGACGTCGTCCGGTTCGGCACTCTCGCCGAAACGTGCGCGCGGGCCGCGCGTCTGATCGCGGATGGTCGCGTGGTGGCGTGGTATCGCGGACACATGGAGTTCGGGCCCCGCGCTTTGGGACACCGCAGCATTCTCGCCGACCCCGGCCACCCCGGCATGCGCGACCGCATCAACGCCATGGTGAAAATGCGGGAGGCGTTCCGGCCGTTCGCGCCCGCGGTGTCCGTGGAAGAAGCGCCGCGTTGGTTCGAGGTGGCGCCGGGCACGGAGCTGCCGTTCATGATCATGACGGTGGACGTCCGCCCCGAGCACCGGGCCGCGCTCCCGGCCATCACGCACGTCAACGGTTCGGCGCGGCTGCAGACCGTGTCGGCGCGCGACAACGGCGAGTTCCACGCCCTGCTGCAGGCGGTGGGCCGGACGACGGGACGCGAGATGGTGTTGAATACGAGCTTCAACGTGAAGGGGCAGCCAATCGTCAACACACCGCGCGAGGCGTTGGAAACGTTTCTCGGGACCGGAATCGAGTACCTGTTTCTCGAGAACGCCCTCGTCAGCCGTCGCGCGGGGTGACGCCGCCTTCGAGCACGACGACAGCCGCGGCGATCTCGCCGTCGTGGCTCAGGCTCAGGTGGATACGGGTGACACCTAACGCCTCGGCCCGCGCGGCCGCGGCGCCCGCGAGGCGAAGTTCGGGCCGGCCGCTCTCGTCACCGGTCACTTCGATCTGCTGAAACGCGAGGCCCTGACCAAGGCCCCGCCCCAACGCCTTGAAGCACGCTTCCTTGGCTGCGAACCGTGCGCCGAGCGCCTCGGTCTTGTCGGCGCGGTGGCGGCAGTCCTCGCGTTCGGCGGCTGTGAACACCCGCGCCTCGAAATCCCCGCCCGCTTCCGCGAGCGCGCGCGCCATCCGCCCCGTGGCGACCACGTCGATTCCTACGCCCACCACCACGCTGCCGCTCCTTCCGATAGCGCCGCCGCGAGGCAAGGCAAATGCCCGGTTCGCGGCTGCAATCATCCACGCAGTGCCGCGACCATGGCGACGATCGTCATCACGATCCCCAGCGCGACTTTGGCCGTCGACGCGGCGACCCGACCCAGCAGCGCGCCCCAGCCGGCGCGCACCGCGGTCCCCGCGGCACGAGTTGTGGAATACTCGAAGACCATGGCGCCCGCGAAGCTGCCGAGGATCGCGCCGATCACGCTGCCCACGACGGGAACGGGGACGCCAACGACGGCTCCCACGAGGCCGCCCAGCAAGGCGCCCCACCCGGCGCGCGGCGATCCCCCGTAGCGGCGGGCGAGCCCGTAGCCGAGCCACAACTCGAGCAGCTCACCCAGCAGGGCGAGCCCCAACATGATCCCGATCGTGACGAAGCCGATCGAGTGAAAGCCGGTGAGCAATCCAAACGCCAGGACCGCGACGAATATAAGCCACAGGCCCGGCAAGCCCAGCGCGACGAGTGCGAGGCCGGCGACCGAGCACAATCCCAGCAGCACGACCGCGACCGTGTGATTCATGGAATCTCCCGGATCGTTCAATTGATCGTCGGATTAACTTACGGACGTCCCTGGAGCGAGGTAGGTGTCAAATGAAGCAGTGGTGGATCGTGGTGGGAGCCGCGGCGACCGTTGCGGCCGCACCGCTCGTGGCGCAGGGAACAGGACGGGAGACAGCCGTCTTCGCGGGAGGATGCTTCTGGGGCGTGGACGCGGTGTTCCGGCACGTGCGGGGCGTGCTGCAGGTGGTGTCCGGGTATGCCGGGGGTGACGCGGCGACGGCGCGCTACGAGCTGGTGAGCACGAGCACGACGGGCCACGCCGAGTCGGTGGAAGTCAGCTACGACCCGACGAAGGTTTCCTACGCCCAGCTGCTGCGCGTGTTCTTCGCCGTGGCGCACGACCCGACGCAACGCAACCGCCAGGGGCCGGACGTGGGGACGCAGTATCGCTCGGCACTGTTCTTCACGAGCCCCGACCAGCAGCACGCGGCGCTCGCGATGATCACGACACTCCAGCGAGAGCACGCCTACGCCGACTCGATCGTGACGGAGGTCGTGCCGCTGCGACGGTTCTACGCGGCCGAGGCCTATCATCAGGACTATCTGGCCCGCCACCCCGATCAGCCATACATCGTGTTCAACGACCTGCCGAAGCTCGGCGCGCTGAAGCAGAAGTTTCCGGAGCTGTATCGGCCCTAAGAGGCTCGGCCTAGCAGCCGTGGCCCGGCTGGACACCATGCCCGGCCGCCAGCGGCTATCTTCGCGCCATGCCCGCACCGGTCCTCGTCGAAGCCTGCGTCGACTCGATCGAATCCGCCCTCGCCGCAGCCGAGGGAGGCGCCCACCGGATCGAGCTGTGTGCCAACTTGGTGGAAGGGGGTACGACGCCAAGCGCCGGCACCCTCGCCGTGTGCCGGACGCGACTGCGCATTCCGATCTTCGTCCTGGTGCGGCCGCGCGGCGGCGACTTCCTCTACTCGGCGGCCGAGCTCGCCGTGATGCTCGAAGACATCCGGCGCGCCAAGGACGCGGGAGCGCAGGGCGTGGTGGTGGGCGTGCTCCGGGCCGACGGTGCGATCGACGCGGACCGTACGCAGCAGCTGATCGCCGCCGCGCGGCCGCTCGAGGTGACGTTCCACCGGGCGTTCGACGTGTGCCGCGACGCCGGCGAGGCGCTCGAGACGCTGATCGCGCTCGGCGCGGAGCGGGTGCTGACCTCCGGTCAGGCGGCGAGCGCGCCACAGGGGGCCGACACCATCGCGCGGCTGGTGCGCCGGGCGGCCGGACGGATCGGCGTGCTCCCGGGCGGCGGGATCACGGCCGAGAACGTGGAGGCGCTGGTGCGCGGCACGGGCGTCGCCGAGGTGCACCTCACAGGCGCGGTCACGCGGCGGAGCGACATGACGTTTCGGGCGCAGCAGGTCGAGATCGGTAACGCGGCGCCGCGCAGCGAGTACGAGTGGAGCGTGACGGACGCCGAGCAGATTCGGCGCGTGGTGGGATCGCTGGGTAGATAAGAGGGCCGGCTCTAGTCGAGCCGGCCCCCGCAGTCTCAGGTTGTCGCTGTACTAGACGATGTCGTCGTGCCCGTTGCCATTGCCATTGCCATTGCCATTGCCGCTCCCGTTGCCGCTCCCGTTCCCGGTGGCAAACACCTTGGACCGTCCGCCCGTCACCGCGAGCCAGCGCCGGCGCATCGCCGTCAGGTCATCGAGCTGTTGGCGCAACTTCGCCACGTGGCCATCGACCAGCTGGATCCGCCAGTCGATGTACTGCTCGGCTTGGTCCGGCGTCCAGTCGGCCGGACCGGTGAACACCAGCCGCTCGTTGGACTCGTGATTCGTCACGAGTGGCATGTCTTCGTGCTGGAGGATGTCCACTTTTTCGAGGACATCCACGACCTTGCGTCCCATCATTTCCAGCTTACGTCCCATGCGGTCCTCCTCTGCTATTATTGGTCGTATCCAGGGCGCGCATGACTCCCTTATTATATATCAGCTCCATGGTATAATGTACAGGTGTCATAATAAGTACCATTGTACTATTAGGCAAGGGAGGGCATGATGCCACGGTATCGGGGACGGCCGGTCCGCTATCGTCGTAGAGGTGTGCTGCGCTTGCGGTTGCGCCAGTTGCTCGAGGCACGGGGTATGTCACCCTACGGACTCGCCAAGTTCACCGGCCTGAGCCTGAACACGATCTACCGCCTTAGCCGGCCCAACGGGCGGTTCCGGCTGATCCGCGCCGACACGATCGAACGGTTGTGCGGCGCGCTGCGGGTGACCCCGAGCGAGCTGTTCGAGTACGAGAAGCCGTCGTAGCGACGCGGCTCAGTATCTTCCCACGCCATGACCCAGCGAACGGTGCTGCAGACGGCGGCCGCGCTCGCGGCCGAGTATCTCGCCGGCCTGCCGACGCGCAGCGTCGCGCCCACGCCGGCCGCGCTCGCCCGGCTGCGCTCACTCGACCGTCCCCTACCCGACGGACCGGTCGATCCGGCGGCCGTGCTGGAGGAGCTCCACGCCGTGGGCTCCCCCGCGACGATGGCGACCGCGGGCGGACGGTTCTTCGGATTCGTGGTCGGGGGGAGCCTGCCCGCCGCGCTCGCCGCGAGCTGGCTGGCGGCGGCGTGGGATCAAGATGCCGGGCTGGCGGTGCTGGCGCCGGGAGCGGCGGCGCTCGAGGAGGTCGCGCTGCGCTGGCTGCTCGAAGCGCTCGGCCTCCCGCCCGGCTGCGCCGGCGGCTTCGTGACCGGGGCGACGATGGCGAACTTCACCGCGCTCGCCGCCGCCCGCCACGCGGTGCTGCGGCGCGCCGGCTGGGACGTAGAGGCGGACGGCCTGTTCGGCGCTCCGCCGATCGGCGTCGTCGTCGGCGACGAGGTCCACGTCAGCGTCTTGAAGGCGCTCGGTCTCCTGGGGCTGGGCCGCACCCGCGTGACGCGCGTGCCGACCGACGCGCTCGGGCGGATGCGCGCCGACCGGCTGCCGCCGCTCGATGATCGGACGATCGTGTGCCTGCAGGCGGGAAACGTGAACACCGGGGCGTGCGACCCGGTGCGCGACCTCTGCCCGGTGGCGCACTCCCAAGGCGCGTGGGTGCACGTCGACGGTGCGTTCGGCCTGTGGGCCGCCGCCGCTCCGACGCGCGCTCATCTGGTCGCCGGGATCGCCGCCGCGGATTCGTGGGCGCTCGATGCGCACAAGTGGCTCAACGTGCCGTACGACAGCGGGGTCGCGCTGTGCCGCGACGGAGCGGCCTTGCGGGCAGCGATGGCGACCCACGCAGCGTATCTCCTGCAGGGCCCGGGACGCGAGCCCGACGAATACACGCCGGAGCTATCGCGCCGGGCCCGCGGGGTCGAGATCTGGGCCGCCCTCGCCGCGCTCGGTCGCTCCGGGGTCGCGGCTCTGGTGGAGCAGTGCTGCCGTCACGCCACGCGCTTCGCCGACGGGCTCTCCGCCGCGGGCTACGAGATCCTGAACGAGGTCACGCTCAATCAGGTGCTGGTTCGCTTCGGGGACGACGCGGCGACGCGGCGCGTCATCGCGGCGCTCCAGGCCGATGGGACCTGCTGGTGCGGCGGCACGGTGTGGCAGGGGCGTACGGCGATGCGCATCAGTGTCTCGTCGTGGGCCACGACGGAGGAGGATGTGGAGCAAAGCCTCGCCGCGATGATTCGCATCGCCCGAGCGTAACGGTTAGGTTTTCCCGCCATGCTCACCACCTGGATCGCCGCCATCATGAGCCGCGACCTCCGCGCCCTGCGGCGGGAGATCGAGGCATACGCGGACGAGCGCGATCTGTGGCGCGTGGCGCCGGGGATCAGCAACTGCGGCGGCACGCTGGCGCTGCACCTCGCCGGAAACATCCAGTTCTTCCTCGGCACGGTGCTGGGCGCGACGGGCTATGTGCGTGACCGTGACGCCGAGTTCGGCCGGCGGGACGTCCCGCGGGCGGAGCTGCTGCGCGAGATCAACGACGCGCTGGCCGCCGTGGAGCGCGGCGCGGCGCGGCTCACCGACGCGGCGCTCAGCCAACCCTATCCCCAGCCGCCGGGCGGGTTCGCCGTGACGACCGGAGACTTTCTGCTCCACCTCGTCGCCCACCTCACCTATCACCTCGGCCAGGTGGACTATCACCGCCGGCTGCTCACCGGGGCGGCGGGCCAGATCCGCGCCGTCGCGCTGGGCGAGCTCGCGACGGCGGCGCCCCGAGGAGCCCGCTAGGCACGTCTAGCGCGTCAGCACCGGGAGGTACGCCTTCCACGGCCCTACCGCCTGCGTGTATTGCTTCGCCATCACGCGCGCGATCTGCGCTACGTGCCCCAGGTCGTGGACCACCCAGGACGCCAACAGCTGCGACAGCGTCACCGTGCCCAGCTCGGGATGGCGGCCGGAGAGCCCCAGCTGCGCGGGCGTGAGGCGCCATCCCCGCAACGTCTCGAGGCCCTGCGCGCGCCGCTCGGCGAAGCGATCGAGCAGTCGCGCGAGCGACCAGTCCGGGAACCGCCGGCTTTGCGCGAACCGATCGAACGGCTCGAACGGCTGCGACTCCCCGTGGGTAAGGATGATCGTGCCCCGCGGAATCCAATCGGTCTCTTCCCCGTGGATCAAATGGCCCAGCACGTCGCGTGGGCTCCAGGTGTCGGGGCCTTCGTTCCCGCTGGTCCACGAGGACGGCAGCCCGTCCAGCATGCTCCGCAGGGAGCCGGGGGTACGAGTAAGGACTTCGAGTGCCGCATCGAGCGAGAAATCCATGCGCGCGAGCCTCCTGACCTACAGCTTCATTCGCTTCACGAACTCACCGAACCGCGGGTCGTCCTTCACGACGTCGCACATCGGGTCGACCTTGAGATAGCTCAGCCAGCCGCGGCGATCCTGATAGGCGCGCTCGAACCACTGGAACACCTGGTCGGTGTTGCGGAGTCCGAGGTGCACGATGCAGAACGCCACCGGCGACACGTAGCGGTCCCGGGCGCGCGCCTCGAGCTCCGCGAGCAGCACCTCCGCCTCGCGGCGCCGTCCCCGGAGTGCCAGCACGTGAGCCAGGCCGGCGGTCGCGTACGACAGGTCGGGGGAGAGCGTGATGGCTTCCTGGAAGGCGCGTGCCGCCTCGTCGTATGCGCCCTGCTGCGTCAACACCAGTCCCAGAATGCGATAGCTGTCCTCCGACGCGGGATTGATCGCGATGGCGCGCCGCAGGTGGTACAACGCGGTTTCGTAGCGGCGCGTGTAGTAGTACAGCCAGCCCAGCCCCCGCCGGATCGAGAGCGACGAGGGGTCGAGCTCGAGCGCCGCATGCGCCTCCACCAGCGCCTGCTCCGCCTGCCCGGTGGCGAGCAGCGTGAACGAGTACCAGTGATGCGCCGTGGCATAGGCGGGATTGAGCTCGATTGCCCGCCGGTACGAGCGCGCCGCCCCGTCCCAATCCCAGTCGTAGGCGTGCTGCACCCACGCGAGTGACGTATGCGCCTCGGCGAGGCTGTCGTCGAGCTCGAGCGCCTTCAAGGCGTACATCCGCGCCCGCTCGTACCCTTCCGTGACGGGCAGGCCGCGGTAATCGACTTGCAGGCCGTACGCGTCGGACAGTCCCGAATAGGCCAGCGCGTAGCGCGGGTCGCGCTCGATCGCCTGCTCGAAATACGCGATCGCCTCGAGCACGCCCTCCTGGCTGCGCTTGTTCCAGGCGTAGCGGCCCTTCAGGTACAGCGCATAGGCCTCGAGGTTGTGCGTGTAGCGCCGCGGTGTGGGATCGGCGATGCTGGCCAGCAGCGTGCGGCGCAGCGTACTCACGATGGTGCGAGCGATCTCGTCCTGGATCGCGAAGACGTCGTCGAGCGTACGATCGTAGCGCTCCGACCAGAGGTTACGCCCGTCGTCCGCGGCCGTGAGCTGCACAGTGATGCGGAGCCGCTCGCCCGCCTTCCGCACGGTGCCCTCGAGCACGGCCGAGACGCCGAGCAGCGCGCCGATGGCGCGCACGTCCTGGGGCTTGCCTTTCAGGGCGAACGCGGACGTGCGCGAGGTGACGCGCAGTCCCTCCACTTGAGTGAGCGCGCTGATCAGCTCGTCGGTGATGCCGTCGCTCAGATATTCGTTGTCGGCGTCGGCGCTCGAGTTCACGAACGGGAGCACCGCGATCGCGCGCGTCTGGCCCACCAGCGCCCGGACGGCGTCGCCGGAGCCGGTTTCCTCCAGGGCCGCCACGAACTGGGCGACCGTCGAGAACCGGTCCGCGGGGTCTTTGGCGAGCGCCCGCGCCAGCGCCTGCTCGACCACGGCGGGGGCGTCGGGACGTCGGGCACGCAGCGGAGGCGGCGGCTCGCTCAAGTGGCGCGCGATGGTGGCGCGGGCGGTTCCGCCCCGGAACGGCGGCTCCCCGGCCAGCATCTCGTAGACGACGCAGGCCAGGCCGTACAAGTCGCACCGCCCGTCCAGCTCGCGATCGCCCGCCGCCTGCTCGGGGCTCATGTAGTCGGGCGTGCCGATCGCGAGCCCGACCTCGGTCAAGTGCTCGCCGGCGGCCTGGGCGATCGCGCGGGCGATCCCGAAGTCGACGATCACCGCGAGCCCGTCGGCCAAGAGGACGTTCTCGGGCTTCACGTCCCGATGGATGAACCCCTCACGGTGCGCGTAGTCGAGGCCCGCCCCCAGCTCGCGCGCGATGCGGAGCGCATCCTTGAGCGGCAGCCGCCCCTCGCGCGCGAGCCGCTGGCGCAGCGATTCACCCCGGACATACGGCATCACGTAGTACAGCGATCCGGCGGCCTGCCCGGAGTCGATGAGCGGGAGCACGTGGGGGTGTGTGAGCCGCGCCGCGATCGCGATTTCGCGCAGGAACCGCTCGGCGCCGATGGCCGCGGCGACGTCGGGCCGCAGCACTTTGATCGCCACCTCGCGCCCGTGGCGGCGGTCCTGTGCCACGTAGACCGTCGCCATGCCACCGCGACCCAGCTCGCGGTCGATCGCGTAGCGATCGCCGAGCGCGGCCGTCACCGCGGCCACGGTGTCCCGCACGGGGGTCATGGAGGGAAAGCTACGCTATCTTGCGCCGATGGATGACGACTGCACCATCCGATTGGCCACCGTGGCCGACGCGCCGGCGCTGGCGCGGCACCGGGCGGAGATGTTTCGCGACATGGGCGAGTTGCCGGACGAGCTGTACGACCCGCTGCTGGAAGCGGCCCGACAGGCGTTGCGGGAGTGTCTCGGGACCGGGGAGTACGTCGGGTGGGTGGCCTGCCCTGCCGACCGTCCGGACCAGATCGTGGCGGGCGCGGGGATCCAATTGCGGCGGCTCCTGCCCCGGCCCGAGCCCGGGCGCCACGAGCTGCGGCGGGGCCCCGAGGCGATCGTGGTCAATGTGTTCACGGAGCGCGCCTGGCGTCGCCGCGGCCTCGCCCGCCACCTCATGGAGCGGGTGATCGCGTGGGCGCGAGAGCACGGCGTGGCTCGGCTGGTGCTGCACGCGTCGCCGGAGGGACGACCGCTCTACGATCGACTCGACTTCGTGCCGACGAACGAGATGCGCTACCGCGGGCGGCTGTAAAGTTCGGGGCGCTCGATGCCGGCGGCTAACGCCAGGTGAACCCGCGATCGGTCAGGCCGGCGTAGGAATCGGCTTCCCACTCGACGTAGCGACGGTCGTGCTCGAGCAGCCGGTTACCGTTGCCGAGAAACGACTGCATGCCGGTCAGGTGGTAGGCGATGATGTCGGAGTTATAGCGGAGGAATCCCGCGGGCCGGGTCTGGGACGCGTCTTGATGGAGCAGCACGTCGAGCAGCGGCGTGCTGCGGATCGCCTGGAGCGTGTGCTCGAGCTCGTGGCGGTAGAGCCCGTCCCCGTGGTCGGAGGTCCAGTTCTCATCGAACACGAGCCGGTTCAGGTGCACTTGTTGGCCCCGCTCGCGTCCCCAGGCCTCTTCCACGATCTGGTCGGTGAACCAGGTGGGGACGCCGGTCGCGAGCGAGCGACCCCAGGAGAGGCGGGCCGGGCCTGGGTCACGCATCACGAACGCCTGGCGCACGGTCTCGACATTGAGACGCGGCACCAGGAATCGCCCGGCGGCGACGCGCACGTTGAACCACAGATAGTCGAGCTCCCAGGAGGTCCAGAAGCCCGCGAACTGAGGAAGCCCGAGCATCGAGCGGCGTTGCAGCATGGCGCCCTTCTGGACGAGCGCCTGCGCAGGCAGAGCGAGTCGCCAGCTGCTTCCCAACAGCGTCATCCCGGCGTGCTGCAGGGCGGCCGGGGCCAGAGCCTCGACCGGGGCGCGGCGCGCCGCACGGCCGACGTTCTCACCCCGAATCACTTTCCCCGTGAACTGCGCCAGCGCGGAGAGGGTGTAGTTGGCGAGGGCGAGCTGCCAGTGCTGCTCGGCAGTTTGCGCGGCGACGCAGCTCGGGCGAGCGATGTGAACGGCGGCGAGGATGAGCCCGAGCCCGAGGGCCCGTCGGGTAAGCAGCATGCCCACCGCTGGGGCAACCGCGGTGCCGCGAGCTTGAGCACAGCAATCGAGACGATGTCGGGTTTCAGGACACTAAGAACGCGACGGTGTCGCAAAGCTCGTCAGGCGGGAGATGGTCTTATTTCGGTCGGATGGTGAGGGGGACGATCGTCGTCCCCCAGTGCAGCCGCAGCACGGTCGAGTCCGGGGCGACGATCGGGAAGTAGTACGCCAGCACTTCCATGTGCGCCCCCTGCTCCGGGGCGACGGTGATCCGGAGCGCGTCGAGCCCTTCTCCAGGATATTGCGTATGCCACACGTCCACGCCACGGCTCAGGATCACCGTCCAAGGCTTGGGCGGCTCCTCGGGGATGGTCCACAGAGTGTAGCGGCCCGCCGGGACATCATGGCCCGCGATCGTGACGTCGTGGCTGAAGGAGATCGTGGTGGCCGAGTCCGCGCCCGGGTGCCAGATGTGTCCCCAGCGGACGAGCTCGCCGAACAGCCGCCGCCCCCGCGCCACCGGGCGGTTGTAGGAGACGGCGATGTCCGTAGCGCCGACGCGCTGCGTGACGGAGCCGTGCTGGCTCGCGGGAATGCGTTGCGCCGATACGCCCGCCACGGTGAGCGTGGCGAGGAGCAGAGTGAGGAGCGCACGGTGGTGTGGGCGTCGAGTCATGAGCGTCACCCAAACCGCGTGGCGCGCCACAGCGCGACGCCGCCCGCGACGAGAACCGCGAGCAGCGCCACGATGAGCGCCGCCGCCCAACGCCAATCGAGCGCCAGCACGGGTACGCGGGCGAGCGCGGCGAACCCCACGAAGACCGCCGTCGCAATTGCGACGAGCACCCAATCGAGCGGGCCGCGGCGGGCGCGCGTGACATGTGTGTCCTCACCCGCCATTCCCGCCGCCACGTAGGCCGGGTCCACGTGGTAGCGGGCGCTCTCGCGGGCCCCTGCTTCCTGCCAGCGTCGGTGCTCGCGGCCGGGCGCGGAGGCGAGTGCGATCGCGCCCGCACCCGCGGCCATCAGCAGCGAGCCCCCGATGACCCGCCAGTGAAGCGCCGAGCCGCCCCCCGCGAGCTCGCCGAATACGCAGACGCCCCACAGGAGCCCCCACAGCTGATTCGTGTTCGAGAGCGGGATGCCGCGGCTGATGCCCACGTACTTGGCCGCGTACTGCTGGAACAGATCGCCCATCACCCAGACGAACCCGGCGAGCAGCAGCCAGAAGAGCACCTCGCGGCTCTTGACCAGCTCGCTCCACAGCGAGCCCGGGCCGCCCGAGAAGCTCACGGCGAGCGCCGTCATCATGCCGAGCTCGCCGATCGTGAAGAACGCGACGAACGAGAGCGGGTGCATGCCGGTGAGGTACGCCTTGCGGTAAGGGATATACATCGTGCCCCACAGAGCGCCGGCGGCGAGCGCGGCGGCGATCCCGCGGAGCCCGTTGCCGCCGGCTGAGTGAGCCGACGATGCGACCGCGAGCAGTGTGGCGCCCGCGAACATGGCGGCGGCGCCGCCCAGGACGCCGAGCCAGCGCGCCACCCCTGAGTCGCGCAGCTCGTTGAAGAGCAGCGTGCCCCACAGGATGCCGAGCAGGCTGTTGGCGTTCCACAGCGGGAACGCGATGGCGAGTCCGATGTCCTTGATCGCGAAGATCGTGAGCGTGTTGGCCACGGCCCAGAGACAACCCGCCAGCGCGGCCCAGATGACCAAGTGCGGCGCCTGGCGCACGTCGTCCCGCACGGCGGCGGTGCCGCGCACCAGCGCGGGGAGGCTCCAGCGCGCCAGGAAGACGCCGATCACCATCATGAACGAAATGACGACGGGCGGAATGCCGAGCGTGACGAGCTTGGTGGGCGCCTCGGCGGCGCCGAGCCAGGCGCCGGCGGCGAACCCGGACAGGATGCCCACGCGCTGGAGACGGACGAGGCGCGCCGGATCGAGCTCGGTCAGGCGATCCATCGCAGCACGAACAGGCCGGCCAGCAGCACGGCGAGCGGGATCCAGAAGTGAAGGTCCCCGAGCAGGGCGCGCCAGCGGGAAACGGTCGTCGGTTGCACGGGGAGCCTAGCATAGACCGGCCGGGGCCCGGGAGGCAAGTCGACTACGGGCTGCGAAAGTGCAGCGGGTCTCTCAAGTTCTGTAGCTCGCGGTAATAGTAGAGGGCGGTGGGGCGCCGGCCTTTGAACCGGAGGTTGCTCAAGAACTCGAGCTCCTGCGGCGTCGCCGTGCCGCTCAACGCGGGATCGGCCAGGAATTCCTTGAGTCCCCGCTCCGGCCCGGCGTCGCGCTCCACGAACTCGAACCGCGTCACGCGCCCGGCCCCCGCCCGTCGATGCAACACTATCTCGAGGCTGAAGCTGGCGAGATCGATGTCCCAAGAGTCAATCAGGGAATCGAGGGATGCGAGGTGCCTGGCTGACAGGTGGAAGATATCGGTCGCGAGACCGGCGACGTCGAGCAGCTGCTTCGCGACGAGGCGTTCGAGCTCGCCGAAGGGCTGACGCTCGAAGATCGCGAGGATCTGCTTCGCCTTCTCGGGACGGGACTTGCGCAGGATCAGGTCGCGCAGCCGAGGGAACAGGGGTTCGGGCGTGTCGCCCAGCTCCCGCTTCAGCTCTTCTCTGCGCGCCAGCTCCGCCACCCGCGCGAGCTCGCCGTCCGGCAGCTTCAGGAACCTGTCCATCCGGTCGTAGATGTCGGTGCGGTTGGGCGCGGGCGGGGCCTTTTTTCGGGTGAGCAACTGCGAGACGTACGACTCCGTCACCCGGGCTGCACGGGCGAGGTCGCGCTGCTCCAAACCCAGCTGCTCCAACCGCTCCCGGATCACGAACGCCACGTCCACGGTATGGTCCTTTGTTGCGCCCACGATATTAACTGACATGATTAAGTTTGTTACGCTGCTAAATGTCTTACTTGACAAGTATAGTAAACCTGACTAGGTTGCACCAGCTTGGAAGTGTTCAGCAGGCGTGAAGCTCATGTCGGAGTCGTCGAGGAGTCATCTCATGTACGCACGCAACGTCACGCTGCACCTGAAGGCCGATTCGGCCTCCGCGTTCACCCGGACGCTCGAAACGGACATCCTGCCGGTGCTGCGCAAGCAGAACGGCTTCAAGGACGAGATCACGTTCGTCACGGAGAACGGAAAAGAAGCGCTGGCCATCAGCCTGTGGGAGAAGAAGGAAAACGCCGAGGCCTACAGCCGCGACACCTATCCCACCGTGCTGCAGAGCCTCGCGAAGGTCGTCGATGGCACGCCCCGCGTTGAGGCCTACGAGGTCTCCAACTCGACGTTCCACAAGATCGCATCGAAGAATTAGGGCGCCGGTCTTTGTCACGATAGCGAGGGGCGGCACGTGTCCGCCCCTCGTCTTTTTTCGGAAGGAGTCGACGGATGAGCGAGATCCACTGTCACGCGTGCGGCGGGTTCATCATCGACCCGGCGGGCGTTTCCTACCGGCTGCCGTCGGCCGCGGCGGTCACGGCCGCGCCGCGCAGCGGGCTTTGCGTCTGTCATCAGTCGGTCGTGTACGGCCCGCCGCCGGGGTACCTGTCGTTGCCGGCGTTCCCGGCGAGCATCGCTCTTCGCGCGATGGCGGCGCGCAACTAGAACCGCCAGTGTGCGCCGCGGTTGCTTGACGGCGCTGGCGTGCGGTGACAGCTTGGCGGCTCGCATGATCGCCTGCCGCACGCTCGGCCCGATCGAAGTGTCCGTGAACGGCGCCGCAGCCCCCGCCGCGCTCAAGTGGCGGAAGAACGTCGCCCTGCTCGTGTATCTCGCGCGATCCCCCAAGCGCGCCCGGGCGCGCGACCACCTGATCGGATTGCTGTGGGGCGACAAGGCGGACCAGCGGGCACGGCAATCCCTCAACGAGGCGCTGCGCACGTTGCGGCGCTACCTCGGCGCCGGGCTCGAGTCCGACACGACGCAGGTGCGGCTCCTCGCCGGCGCCGTGGATCTCGACACGGACCGGTTGGAGACCCTCGCCGCACAGGGGAACTACGAGGCCGCAGCGGCGCTGGTGCGGGGCGACTTCCTCGAAGGGTTCAGCATCGCCGGTGCGTCCGGCTTCGACGACTGGGTCGGAGCGGAGCGGGCGGCGTGGGGCACCCGCTGCGTCGACGTCCTGCTGCGTCGCGTCGAGCAGCTGCTCGCGGGCGGGGCCGTCGGTTCCGCGCGCGATGCCGCGGAGCTGGCGTGCGCCCTCGCCCCCACGTCTGACGCTGCCGTCCGTGCGACGCTGCGCTGCCTGGCCCTCGCCAGCGACCGGGCCGGGGCGCTCCAGCGGTTCGAGGCATTCGCGGCTCGCCTCTCGTCGGAGGTCGGGACGAAGCCGGACGCCGAGACCCAGGCCCTCGCCGAGCGGATCCGGCGCGAGCGGACGTGGCGGCTGCCGGCGCGCGGCGCGGCCGGGGAGGCCGGCGTCGCTGCCGTGGACTGGCGCCGCGCCACGCTGGTCGGCCGCGCCGGCGAGCTCGCACTGCTGCTCGATGCGTGGGCGACCTGCCGCCGAACCAGCCGCACCGCCGTCGCCGTCGTGGAAGGGGACGCGGGGATGGGCAAGACGCGGCTCGTGGAGGAAGTGGTGACCCGCGCCCGGCTGGACGGAGCGGCGGTTGCCTTGGTGCGGTCGGTCGAAGCCGACCTGCACGAGCCGTGGAGCGGTCTGGTCTGCCTCGCGCGCGATGGCCTGCTCCTGGCGCCGGGCGTCGCAGGCGCCCCACCAGCCGCCCTCTCGGCGTTGCGCGACGCCGGCGGGGGGGCCGCGCGCCCCGCTCAGGCGTTCGCAGAGGTGCTCCGCGCCGTCGTCGAAGAAGCACCCGTCGTGATCCTGGTGGACGACGCCGCCTGGTGTGACGGAGAGTCACTCGGCGCGCTGAGCGCGTGCGCCCGCGATCTCGCCGGGTTGCCCCTGTTCCTGCTGTTCACCACCGCCGCTCATCCCCCGTGCCCGCCGCTCGACGAGTTGCGTGTCCGGATCGGACGCGAATTGCCGGGGGCGGCGGTGCGACTCGGGCCGCTGTCGAGCGAAGCGCTCAGGAGCCTCGCGCACTCGGTCCTCCCCCGCTACGGCGAAGTCGACCTCGATCGGGTGACGCGTCGCGTCGCCACGGACTCGGCGGGGATCCCGCTCCTCGCGGTCGAGCTGCTGCATGCGGTGGCGTTAGGGCTCGACCTGCAGCAATCACCCGCCGCGTGGCCGGAGCCCGGTCGTACGCTCGATCAGACCCTACCGGGAGAGCTGCCAGACGTGGTCGTCGCGGCGATCCGGATCGGCTTTCGCCGGCTGAGCGCCGATGCGCAAGCCGTGCTGACGGTGGCCGCTGTCCTGGGCGGCCGCGTTGCGATCCCGGAGCTGGCCCGTGCCTCGGGCCTCGACGACGAGCCACTGGCGGCAGCCCTCGACGAGCTCGAATGGCAGCGCTGGCTCACGGCCGAGTCACGCGGGTACAATTTCGTCGCCCGCATCGTGCGCGACGTCGTAGCGCGGGACATGGTCATGCCGGGACAACACCAGCGCATCATCGACGCCGCCCGGCTATGACCCGCAGCGCACGCTCGCCGTCGCGCGCGTGATCCCCCCCGGGTCGACGGCGAACGCGAACTCGAACGTGCCGTGGGATGGGGCGCTGGGCGGCAATGTGATGCGCCGGGTGAAGAACGCGGTCGATGTGCCCGCGTCGGTGAGCATGCCACGGTGGGTTTCGAGCACGACCGCCCCATACGTCGCGCCGCTGGGCTGACCGGTGGTCGGATCGACGGGCGTCACGTTCAATCGCCCCGCCGCGCGGAACTGGCTGACGTAGTGGCCCGCGGACGTGAACTCCACGTCCTGCTCGAGCGTCACCGGCCCCACGACGTAGAGGAACGCGTTTGGTCCGGGAGCGCAGAACGGCTGTGGGATCACCTGGTCGAACTGCTGGACCCAACGCCGGTGCGCCGTGAGTGGCGCCGCGGCGACATCGCCCCGCAAGGTGAGCACCGTCGCGTGGCCACTGCTGGTAATGGGTACGGCGTCGGTCACCTCGCCCAATGGTCCACCGATCGATTGCCGCAGCCCAATTGGGATGCCGTTGTAAATCACCGCCGGAATAGTGCCGAACGCGGCGGGATTGATCGGATCGGTCGTGAAGGGCGGCGTGGCCGGATCGAGCAGGCCGCTTCGCAGGAAGTCCACCGTCACGAATTGCTCGGCGAGCTTCCAGCTAATCGTCTGGTGATCTAACGTGCCGGGAATCAGTACCTCGAAGGGCGCCCCCCCGACCGTCACTCCACCCACCTCGAAGAACCGCAGATGAAAGCGAGCCTGATCATAGGTACCACACTCGAGCATGATCGGGCTACCGACCCAGCCGTTCGCAGTGGTGTAGGCGACCTCCGGTTGCACCTCAGGCTCGTCGTGCCAGGTACAGTTGAAGGGGAAGACGTTGGGGAACCCGAACCCCGTCCGGTCGCCATCGAGCGACAGCAGCGCGGCCCGCAGCATGCGGGCGTTGGCATGTCCGGTCCAGATGAGGTTCACCGGGTCTGATGGCTGGCCAAAGCCGAAGCCCGTGAACGGCCACAGCTCGAGTGTCTGACCCTGCAGCGGCACCGAGACGAGCGGGCTCGGAGCTGGAGCGCCCACGCGGGATGCGCTGGGCCGTCCGGCGCTCGGCCCGGTGGGCACGGCGGGATGATCGACGCACGCGGCGAGCGTGAGCGTTGCCAGGACTCCGACAATTGCGGCGCGGTTCATAGAGGCCTCAGGGTGCGAGAGGAGCTGCGACAGTGTCCGAGGCCGCACGATACCGCGCGCGGCTCAAGCACCGCTCAAGCCCGCCGCGCTCGCGACGCCTTGCTGCCACAGGAAGGCAGGGCCGGGGGCGAAGGGACCGGGGGGGTGCTCGTTCCCACCACCTGACCCGCATTGTTGATCGCGACGGCAATACTCGAGTCTCCCCCGAGGGTGCCGAGGTCGATCAGCGTCAAGGGAGCCCGATCAGTCGATAGATCCGCTCCATACGGGGATCGCGCTGGAAGGCGCTGAAGAACGGATAGCGGCGCGAGTAGACGAGGATGCCGTCACGGTCGTCGCACGCGCGCTCCAGCAGCTCGAAGGCCTCGTCGAGGCGGCCGAGGGCGGCACTCAAGATCGCGAGCATGGTGTATTGCACGTACTCGCGGCGCGCCCGCGCGGTCAGCTCGTCGCGAATCGCTTCCACCTCGGCCAGCTTCCCGGCGGAGCTGTAGCAGACCCCCAGCGCGCACAGCGTCCAGGGATGGCGACCGGACGTGACGACGGCCGCCTCGACCGAGCGGATCGCCTCTTCCATCCGTCCCAGCTCGTTGTAGAGGAGTCCCAGGTGGATGGGCGGTAGAAACATCGTGGGCGCGAGCGCGGCGGCCCGCTCCAGCGGCGCGATGGCTTCCTCGAGCCGGGCCGCCCCCATCAGGCTCATCCCGAGCTGCATGTGGGGCAACGGCGCCAGCGGATCGAGCTCCACGGCACGCCGGCCATGCACGATCCCTTCCTCGAACTGGTCCTCGACGAAGACGAGATAGTAGGAGAGCCAGAGCCGCGCGATGACGTAACGCGGATTCAGCACGATGGCCCGCTGCAGCTCCCCAGCCGCGGTGCGCCAGTCCCAATCGATCACGAAGGCCACCGTCCCCGCCGCGGCGTGCGCCTCGGCAAGGGTGGGAGCGAGCTCGAGGGCGCGACACGCGGCGGCGCGCGCTTTCGCGCGGAACGCGCCAGCCGGCGCGAGGCCGTACTGCACGAGCACGGTGCAGGCCTCGGCGAGCCCGGCGTGGGCCAGCGCGTAGTTCGGGTCCAGCGCGAGCGCCTGATCGAAACACTCCAGCGCTTTCTTCAGCCCGAGCCCACGCTGAGCCAGCAGATATCGGCCCCGCAGGCAGAGATGGTAGGCATCGAGATTGCCCGTGGCCGGGGTGACGAGCGACGCCGCCTCGCCACCGTCCAGGCCGACCTGGAGCCGCCCAGCGATCGCTTTCGCGATCTCGTCCTGGATGGCGAAGACATCGGTCATCTCGCGATCGTAGCGCTCCGACCAGAGATGGTAGCCGTCGCCCACTTTCACCAGCTGGGCGGTGACGCGGAGGCGGTTCCCGGCCTTGCGGACGCTCCCCTCGAGCACCGTCGCCACCTTGAGCTTGGCACCGACCTCGGCCAGGTCGACGGCCCGACCACGGAACGCGAAGGAAGACGTGCGCGCCGCGACGCGGAGCCCCGGCAGCTGCGCGAGCGCATTGATGATATCCTCGGCGACCCCGTCGCTCAGGTACTCGAACTCCGGGTCGGCGCTCAGGTTCGCGAACGGCAGGACGGCGATCGACTCGGCATCTCCGTCGACCGCCGTTGCGTCGTCCCGCGCCCGCACGGCGTCCGCGAACTGGGAGGTGGTGGCGAAGCGGTCCGCCGGGACCTTTTCGAGTGCCTTCAGCACGGCCCGCTCCAACGCGACCGACACGGACGGTCGCGCACTGCGGATCGGTGGGGGCTTTTCGACCAAGTGCCGTGCGATCACGGCCTGGGCGCTGGGCCCGTCGAACGGCGGCCTCCCCGCGAGCATCTCGTACAGCACGCACCCGAGGCTGTACAGGTCACTGCGACCATCGATCGCCGCCGCGCCCTCTGCCTGCTCGGGGCTCATGTAGGCGGGTGTGCCGATGAGGCCACCGGGGGCGGTGAGGTCGATCCTGGCGACGGTCAGCGCCCGCGCGATCCCGAAGTCGGCCACGACGGCGCGGCCTCCGGAAAACAGGATGTTCTCGGGCTTGATGTCGCGATGCACCACGCCCCGGCTGTGCGCATAGGCGAGCGCTTCCGCCACGTCGCACATGACGTCGACCGCATCCTCGATCGAGAGCTGGCGCTCGCGCTTGAGCCGGCTGCGGAGCGTCTCTTCTCCCTCGACGTACGGCATCGTGTAGTAGGGCAGGCCCGCGGCTTCGCCCGAATCGTGGAGCGCCAGAATGAGGGGATGGTTGAGCCCGGCGCAGGTGCCGATCTCGCGCAGGAAGCGCTCCACCCCGACCGCGGTCGCGAGCTCGGGATGGAGCACCTTGAGGGCAACCGAGCGGGGGAGTCTCCGGTCCTGGGCCAGGTACACCGTCGCCATACCCCCGCGACCGAGCTCGCGCTCGATCGTGTAACGCCCTGCGAGTGCCGCCTGAAGGTCAGCCAGTTGGTCAGCCACGCGATCCCGCCCGCACGCGGGGGACGCCGTGGATGATACGGGTCGGGACGGGGCGCGGCTAGAGCAGGCGCGGGGATCGAGCCGCTCCGGGGCTCAGAACGTCAGGGAGATCGCTACGCCGGCGCCGCGAGGCGCGAGCGACAGGTGGCGGGCTTCACCCAACGGCACCACTTGCCAGTCGTTGGTCTTCACTGCGTACCCGAGCGCGGCGCCTAAGACTCCGCCGATCGCGCCGCCGATGACACCATCACGAAACGCACGGCCGTACCACTCCACGTAACACACATCGAACGCACCGGGTGTAGCGCATGACCGGGACTGGCCCGCCCGAAGAGCGCCAAACACGAATCCTCCGATCAGGCCGACTCCCACCCCCACGCCGGCGCCCTTCAGGACCTCTCGCTTCTGATGTCGGTCGATCTCGAGCCGCGCGACGGCGCCACGCGCTACCGCCACGGGTGCCGCACGCCCAGCCAGCCGCAGCCAGACCGAGTCGGCATCCTGGTGCACGAGTGTTCCAACCAGGCGCTGCGAGGACGGCGACGACGTTGTGAGGCGGACACGGTCATCGGGTTGTTGCGCGGCCACGCTCTGAAGCAGCGCACACAACGCGGGGAGGATGAGAAACGACGTGCAACGCATGAGGCGACTCCGTAACGGGACGCCCCAAGATGCGGCGCGTCGGTCAAGAGTCGCTCAAGTGAGGACCAGAGCGGCGCCTTCGTGCTCGAGCAGCCAACGCTTGCGGTTGAGACCGCCGCCGAAGCCGGTCAGCTCACCGCGGGATCCGACCACACGGTGGCAGGGGACGATGATGGGGATCGGGTTCTTGCCGTTGGCGGCGCCGACGGCGCGGGTGGCGCTCGCGCCGCCGAGGCGGCGCGCCAGCTCGCCGTAGCTGGTGGTCGTGCCGTAGGGGATGGTGCGTAAGGCGTCCCAGACACTCCGTTGAAACGCAGTGCCACTCGGGGCGAGCGGCAGGTCGAAGGTCGTGCGGGTGCGCACAAAGTACTCCTCCAACTGTTGCCGGGCACGGGCGAGCAGCGCGCTCGCGGGGCCGTCGCCGTTGTCCTCGACCCAACCCTCCCGCTCCGCCGGCGTGGCGTTGCCGGTAAGGGGGAAGTAGACGCCCGTGAGGCCACTGCTCGAGGCGGAAACCAGGAGCTCACCCAGGGGCGAGGCGATGCTGGTGAAGGCGGTTACCATAGATGAAGGGGAATCTAGCGCCTTCGGTTCGAGCAACGCCGGGGTATGAAGGCAGTGAGGGTGGAGGAAGATATGGCGCGATTGGTCGTGATCGTGATGAGTTGGCTGTTGCTCGCGCCGTCAGCGGGGAGGGCGCAGGCGTGCGCCGAGCCGCATTATCGCTGGAGTGAGAAGGTCGACACCGCGCTGCAGGCGCGCCCCGCCGTGCCCGTGGACATCGCCGCGATCCTGACGGCATGGGCGCCCTTGAGCCTCACGAGCCGAGACATGTGCGCCCCGCGCCGGGGTCGAGAGGATAGCGTGTTCGTGCTCGTCGGCTGGGTGCGGCGCCTGAAGCTGCACGAGTCCGACGGCGATTGGCACGTCGAGCTGACCGAAGCCCGCGCCAGCCCCGTCGACTCCTGCATCATCGTCGAGATCCCGGCGGAGCGCTACGGTGTGATCTACCGCCAGGCCCGTTCGGCGCTCGCGAGCCTGGTAGACACGACGCAGCTCGGTCCCAGCGGCGATCTGCGGCCGCCGGCGCGAGTCCAAATCACCGGCGCCGCCTTCTTCGACGGGTTCCATCAGCGGGCGGCACCCAGTGGGTCTCCGGCTGCCAGCCAGCACGGCCGCTGCAACTCGTCATTGCGCGCGCTGTGGGAGCTGCATCCCGTGTACGGAGTCACCGCGCCGGGCTAGGCTTGACCGCCGCGCCGCCGCGGCCTAGTGTCCGGCCCCATGCTCGGCGCCCAACTCCCGCTCGCGAGCGCCCTGCCGTTCGTGGCGCTCCTCGCCGCGATCGCGCTGCTGCCGCTCGTCGCGCCGCGCTGGTGGCACCCCAACCGCAACAAGGCCCTCCTCGCGGTCGTGGTTTCGGTCCCCGTCCTGTGGCAGCTCGGGATCGCGCTCGGGGAGCCCGGCCGGGCGGTGTTGGAAGAGAAGCTCCACGAGTATGTCGGGTTCATCGTCGTGATCGGCGCCCTGTTCGTGATCACCGGCGGCATCCACGTGCAGGGGTCGCTCTCGGGCACCCCGCTCGTGAACACGGGGATGCTCGGGCTGGGCGCCGTGCTCGCCAACCTCCTGGGAACGACGGGCGCATCGGTCCTCTTGATCCGGCCGCTCCTGCGGGCCAACAAGAGCCGGCGCCGGACCGCGCATATCGTCGTCTTCTTCATCTTCCTCGTGGCGAACTGCGGCGGGCTGCTCACGCCCATGGGCGACCCGCCCCTGCTGCTCGGCTTTCTGAAGGGGGTGCCGTTCGAATGGACGCTGCGCTTGTGGCCCCAGTGGCTCACGGCGACGGGCGTGCTGCTCGTCCTCTTCAACGTATGGGATCAGTGGGCCCTGAACCGCGAGGAGCGGGAGCGGCGCGGCTCGCAGCTCGAGCGGGTGATGGTGCACGAGCCGCTGCGGGTGAACGGCGCGAGCGCCGTGGCGGCACTGGGCGGCGTGGTGTTCACGATCGTCGCCGCGGGCCGGGCCGCGGCGCACGGCAGGCCCTGGGCAGTGGGCCAGCAAGAGGCGATCATCGCGGTGCTCGCGCTCATCGCATACGGCGCGGCGCCGAGCGAGCACCGCGAGCGCAACGCATTCACGTTCGGGCCGATCGTCGAGGTGGCGGTGTTGTTCGCGGCGATCTTCGTCACGATGGCGCCCGTGCTCGAGATCCTGAACGGCTGGAGCCAGGGGGCGCGCACCGTGCTGGGCATGGGGTTCGGGGTGTCGCAGCCCTGGGAGTTCTTCTGGACGACGGGGGCGCTGTCGAGCGTGCTCGACAACGCCCCTACCTATCTCGCCTTCGCCGCCAGCGCGGCCGGCCTCTCAGGCATCCCGCCGCACGGGCCGTTCATCGGCGCGCTGGCGCTCCATCCCGAGCCCGCTCGGCTCCTCGCCGCAATCGCCACGGGGGCGGTGTTCATGGGCGCGAACACCTACATCGGGAACGCGCCCAATTTCATGGTCAAGGCCATCGCCGAGGAGAACGGCATCAAGATGCCCTCGTTCTTCGGCTACATGGCGTACAGCTGCGGGATTCTCCTGCCGCTGTTCGGAGCGATCACGTTGATCTTTTTCTAGATCCGAGCGGCGAATGTTTCACGACGCCGTCCGCCACGTTGTCTCCCTGCCGCAGCGTGACGACCGCCATCTGCTTCCACCCGAGGTCGAGCTCGACCACCAAGTGGCTGCGGTCGCGCGCCATCCGCCAGCGGCGGGACGGCTTTGGCCCGCGGCCGATCGCGGTCAGCGCGGCGGCGACGACCGCGTCCGGGAGATCGCTCACGGCGGCGAGCTCTCCGCACGTGGCGCAGCGCCGCGACTCAACGCTCAGGTCCGCGGTGCACACGCTGCGGCCGCAGTGCGCGCATGCCGCGCGATGGCTCTCGCACACGCCCTTTCCACAGATGGGACAGGTCCCGACCTCGTCCGACGCGAACAGCGTCGCCGGCTCGTGCGCGCACGTCGCCCGGTGCCGCGCGCACACCAGCCGCTGCGACGTGTCGGTGCGGCGCAGGTGGGGCGAGCAGTGCGCCTGTCCATCCACGGCACAGACCGCTTGATGGGCCGTGCAGACAGACTTGCCGCAGCTCGCGCATTGCGCCACCTCGTCCACGCCCACGGGCTCGTTGGTCCCTCCCTCGCAATACCGCAGGCACGCCGCGCACAAGCGACGGCTTCCCTTCGGTGCCTCCGTGTGGCTCTGCTCCGCATGCCGGTTGCACACGAGCCGGCCGCAACTGCCACACGCAGCGAGGCACGCGGAACAGGCCGTGTGCCCCTCCCCCTCAGTGCAGGAACCCTCGTGCGCCGTGCAGTGCTCGAGCCGGCAGGAAGGGCAGACGCGCACGTGCTCGTCACACGCCGGCTGAGCGTCCACACGACACTGGGCGATGCCGTGGTCCGCGCAGAAGTCCTCCGCGCAAACCGAGCAGCGGTGGGTGCAGGCCTCGCAGGCGCAGTGATCGTGCCGGCAGATCACTAGCATTGCCGGCGGGCGGCCGCAGTGCGGACACGCCATGATCCAGGGAGCCGCACCGGTCGAGCCTAAGGGCCGCTGCGCGCTGAAGGTGGCCCGACGCTTTCGGGGAGGGGCCGAATCGAGCTGCCACTCGGCGCGCTGGATCAGGACGGCGGCCTCGATGAGCTGCAAGGGATGGACGACGGCCTTCACCTGGCTGCGCCGGATCTCCTCGGTCCGCCGGCGCTCGGCGAGCGCGGTAACGGTTCCCACGGCATCCGGGTCGGACTGTTCTTTCAGGATCGACTCGAAGTAGCGGTCCAACCGCCCGAGCTCGGCGGCAAGCTCCTGCTCCGCCAGGGCGCGGCGCGCGGTGACGCGGTCGGCCGACTTGTCTCGGAGGTGGGTCAGGAGGAGCTCGAGCAGCTCCGCGGGCTCCCGCGCGGGGACGTGGGTCGCGGCCGCAGCGGCCGACCGATCGGCGGGCGCGACCCGGCCCGCCTCGAGCTCCCGGAACGCGGCCGCGAGATCGTCGCTCAGCCTGGCGCCGGCCGACAAGTCATACACCTCGCTTTCCACGACCGCTTCCTCGACGCCGGCCCCCGCGCGCAGCACGACGCGCGCGAGGAGCCGCCCCACCGGATGTACGGCCGACCGTGTCGCGCCGAGCTGCGCAGTGCCGTCGCGCACGGGAATCGTCAGGGCGACGTCCGTGGGATCACTCGGGGTGGGCAGGGTCGGGGCGATCAGACCCAGCGACAGGCGCGCCCCGCGCGCGCGGATCGCCCCGAGCAGCTGGGAGAGAAACGGGCTGCCGAGCACCGCAATCTCGGCATCGGGATCGCGCTCGAGCGCGTCGAGCGAGAACGCGACGCGCAGCGATGGGCGGTCACGGAAGAACGGGCGCTCACCCGGGGGCAGGCTCAACTCGGCGTGATCGGGGCCAAGCGCGGCTTGCGTCACACCGCCGAGCCTGCAGTAGCGCTCGAGCAGCGGCCTGAGCCCGGCGTCGGCGAGCGGGTCGGCGTCGCGTGCCAGCTCGGCCGGCGGAGTCGCCGGCTGCGGCCGAGGCTTGCGCGGGGGTTTGCGCTGGACCGCGCGTCGGGGCTTGCGGCGTTTCACGCGGCGTCCACCGCGATGTCCACCAGCGCGAGGGGCAGGCGTTCCACCTGCGCCACGAGGGTGATAGCGCGTCCGGCGCTGGTCAAGCCGGTGAGCTTCACCAGCTCCCCGTATTCCGGGTGCCGGCCGGCCGGCGCGAGCGGCGGCGTGACACCCCCGATCGGCTCAATCGATTCGAGGGCCTCGAGCAGCTCGGTCACGTGTACGCCGAGCCGGTGCCGTTTCGCGTCCCAACCGGCGGCCTTGACGAGCCGGCTCGTGCCGAGCCCGAGCCGCAGGCGGCCGGGGGCCGACAGCGTCTCGAACCGGCGCTCGAGGCGCATGGCGTTGTCGTCCGGCGCGATGAGGGAGTTCAACCGCTCTTGCTCTTTGCCCACGGCGCTGCTCTGCTCAATGTCGGCGCCGATCGTCTCCACCCGACGCGCAAAGTCCGCCTCGTTCTCTGCGGCGAGCCACTCTTTCGCCAGCCGGCCTTCGAACTGTTGCGCGCCGCCGAACTCGCCGAGGATCAAGTCCAGCTCGCCCACTACGAGCTCGAACAGCTTGATCTTCTGGTCGAGCAGCTGGAGGATGTAGGACTCGATGGTTCCCGCCGCGGCGAGGTTCACGATGTGGACCTCGCGCTTCTGCCCGATGCGGTGCAGCCGTCCGATGCGTTGCTCCACGACCATCGGATTCCAGGGCAGGTCGTAGTTCACGAGCACGTTGCAGAACTGCAGATTGCGTCCTTCGCTGCCGGCGCGGGTGGCGATCAGGACGCTGCGCTCGTCCTGTTGGAACGCGCGGATACGCTTGTCCCGATCGGCCGTCGAGTGAGAACCCCAATAGACGATCGGCTGCCGGCCGACCTTCTTCACACGCTCTTCGATCAACTGGATCGTCGGGCGGTGATCGCTGAAGACCAGCACTCGGTCCGGTGTCTCCTTCAATAGTTTGGTCAACACGTCCAGCTTGGCGTGCGTCTTGATGCCCTGAGCCCGCTTAGCGAGTTGTCGCGCGATGGTGCGATACGCGGGGCGGATGTGCTCGCCCTGCGCCAGGTGCTCGAGCGATTCGGCGAGCGCCCGCGATGACGAGCACAGCCGCTGGCGCAGGTGAATGACCGCGAGCTGCAGGATGCCTTTCCTGGTCGGCTTCTCCTCTGTCTGCTGGGTGGGCTGAATGAAGCCTTCCCGATAGAGGCGGCGCAGGAACTCGGTGGTGCGGTCGTACAGGTCGGCCTCGGCGCGCGTGAGCTTGACCTCGGGGTGTCGCGGCCGGCGCGGCGGCAGGTCCAGGTCGTCCACCACGCTCGAGCGCCGGGTGCGGATCATCACTTCGTGCGTGAGCGCGCGCAGACCCTCGGGGTCACTCGGTTGGCGGTGGTCGCCCGACACCAGGTGCTGGGTCTTGAACTCCTGCCAGGTGCCGAGCTGCCCGGGCCGCAGCAGGGTGATGAGGTTGTACAGCTCGCGCAGATCGTTCTGGAGCGGCGTGGCCGTGAGCAACAGGATGAAGTCCCGCTCGATTTTCTCGATGAACTGGTACGTCGCGCCCCGCTGGCTCTTCACCTTGTGCGCCTCGTCCACGATCACCAGGTCCCAACGGTGTCGCAAGATTTCCTCGGCGTGGCGGCGCGACCGCGCCCGGTCGTGGGACACGATCGCCTTGGTGACCCGGGGCCAGTCGTCGGGCTCGGTCGGCGTCTCGAAGCGCTCGAAGAACTTCTCCTCGAGCTCGCCCTGCCACTGGCCCACGAGTGAGGCGGGCGTGAGGATCAGCGCGCGGCGGGCCAGCCCGCGGATCGCGAGCTCCTTATAGATGATGCTGGCTTCGATGGTCTTGCCGAGACCGACTTCGTCGGCGAGGATGGCGCGGCCGCCCATGTCGCGCAGCACCCGCTGGGCCACGTCGATCTGGTGGGGCAGCTCCTTGATCGCGTTGGCGTCGAGGGTGATGAGCCGATCGAAGCCCGGGACCAGGGCGACCTGCTCCGCCTCGCGCCGCAGCTCGTACCAGGCGCGGTCCGCCGGCGGGGCCTTGAGCTGATCGACGAACAGATGCAGAGACCGCTCGTCGACGGCCCAGGAGTCGTCGGGCTGAGGGTTGGGGAGGGTCACGGGTGGCTCATGCAGTCGGGGGACGCAATATAGGGAATCAGGGCGCCGGAGGCGCCCCCCGGCGCTACCGCTTCGTCACAAACCCGCGACGCCACGACCACCAAATCGTGGCTCGTCTGTGGCACGCACCCGCGCTATTTCGCGCGTCCGCCCCTTTCACCCTGACACCACCCGAAGACGACCACGCAGCCAAGGGAGCGCGTCGCGTTGCACTAAGGAATTACCGACGAAGCCGTTTCTAGTCCTGGTCGTGCTTGCGCCGCTTGTCCCGGTAGAGCGCGCGGTCCGCGCGGTCGAGCAGGCCCGCGACCGAGTCCAGGGTGCTCGCCTTGTGGGTCGCGAACCCGAGGCTGATGGAGAGCTGATAGGGTCGCCCGGCGCGCCGATTGAACTCCCGCACCTGCCGTTTCATGCGCTCGGCGAGGACTTCGGCGCTCGCGTGCCCCGCGTGGCGCACCAGCACCGCGTATTCGTCGCCGCCGATCCGGGCCACCAGGTCCGAGTCGCGAAACGTCCGGCGCAGCAGGGCGGCCGTGTCGCGCAGCGCGCGATCGCCCACGGCGTGGCCCGCGGAATCGTTCACGCGTTTTAGATCGTCCAGGTCGGCGAACGCTACGAGCAAGGTCTCGTCGCCGCGCCGCGCCACGCGCAGATCCCGCGTCGCGAGCGTCAGGAAGCCGCGCCGGTTGTACAAGCCCGTCAGGTCGTCCACGAGCGCCAGGTCGAGCAGCGCGGCGTGGAGCCGGTTGCGCTCGATCGCGTGACGCAGCGCGCGGGCGAGGCGCTCGCCGTCGAGCTCGCTGTTCACCAGCACGTCCTGTGCTCCAGCGCGCACGGCCTCGAGTCCGTGACGCTCGTCGTCCGAGTCGGAGAGAAAAAGGAACGGCGTGGTGGGCGCGAGCGCCCGCAGCTCGGTGAACGTGGCGAAGCCGCGGCGGGCGGAAAACGACATGGCGAGCAGCACGACGTCGACACCACCCCGCGCGAGGCGGGCGAGCGATTCGGACGGCGCCGCCGCGGCGACGGCGAACCGATCGGGCGCGGCGGCGTGCAGGAGGTCCCGCACCCGCAGCGCCGCCTCGTCGTGGTCGCTCACCACCAGCACCGCGAGCTCGGCGTGGTGCGCGGCCTCCGCCTGGCGCCGACCGCTGGGCTGGCGTCGCTCGCTCGGCTGGCGCCGCTCGGCCTGATCGCGTCGTTCCTGCTCGAGCGAGACGAGCTCCAGGCGGCGCTCGCCGACGCGACGCTCCAAGTCGGTGCGGCGGGGCGGTAGCAGACGCCGCTCAGCCGCATGGTGCTGCCCGCGTGCGACCACTCCAGCCTCCTGTGCCCCCCACTTGCAAGATGGGGACGCGGCCGGGGCGGCACAACCTGCGACGCCGCAGTCAGCAGCCGCGCAACCAGGCTCGTATTACTCGTGGATGACTTCGCCGTCCGAGACCGATGCACTTCGGGAACTGGCGCTCGGAGATACCCGCTGGTGGTTGACAGAATTCGACAGGCGTTCGGCTGGGCGCTGGTGGTGCCCGTGCTCTGGGTGAGTACCATCGTGTATCCGGTCATGGGCCTGGGGTATTTTCTCGTGCTGGGCGTGGTCGACACGATCGGACATGTCGCTCGCCGATGGCGGGCCCACCGCGAGAGTTAGCCCCCGCTGACCAGCCACAGCTGAGCCGTCGCGCCGCTCCCGCCCCAGATCCATCCCTCGCCACTTGGCCGAGCGATCTGCAGATTAGCGCTCTTACCCTCGCCGGGGAGATGCGCCGTGGAACCAGCCGCACTGTCGCCGTTCGCCGCCTGGGACAACTTCTACGTGATCATCGGCTCCTCGGGCGCGGCGCTGACGGGCCTGCAATTTGTCGTGATCGCCCTGGGTGCCGAGGGGCGGGCGACGCGGACCCCGGAGGTCGTCGGCGCGTTCGGGACGCCCACCGTCGTCCACTTCTGCGCCGTCCTGCTGATCGCGGCGATCCTGAGCATGCCGTGGCACGCGGTCTCGAGTGCCGAGCTCGCCCTCGGCACCTGCGGCGTGGCGGGAATCGGATACGTCGTCATCGTAATCAGGCGGACGCGCCGCACGATGGGTTACGCGCCGGTGCTGGAGGACTGGCTGTGGCACTGCGCCTTTCCCTTCATCGCGTACGCGGCCCTGCTGGGTGCGGCGCTCATGCTCCAGCGAGATCTCCCGCACTCCCTGTTCGTGATCGCCGCAACGGCGCTGCTCCTGTTGTTCGTCGGCATTCACAACGCGTGGGATGCCGTGACCTACATTGCGCTGCAGCGGTCGGCGGAGCCGCAGGCTCCTCCCGACCAGCGCACGCCGTAGTCGGGGCAGCTCAGCGTCTAGTTCAGCCTCTGCGACGTGCCCGTGCGGTCGATCTGCTCCCCGACCGCCGACCCGGGCCGGGACTCCGGGCCGCCGCCGCGACGGCGGCCAGGTCCTCGACCAGCAGCGCCCAGAGCTCCGGGCGAAGCCGGGCGCGCAACCGCGCCTGGGCGCGCTCCCAGGCGGGGATCGCGCGCCCCAGGCGCCGCCGGCCCGCGGCCGTGAGCGTCCAGCGCACTTCGCGGCCGTCCGATCCTCGGTCGGTGCGGATCCAGCCCGCGCGCTCGAGCGGGCGGAGTGTGCGGCTGAGCGTCGTGGGGTCGAGGGCCAGCAGCTCCCCCAGCGCCCCCTGGGCGGACGTTCCCGTCCGTTCGAGTGCCTGCAGCAGCGTGAACTGCGTGGCTCGCAGTCCCGCGCTCCGGAGCTCGGCTTCGTAGCCCTGCGTCACGGCGCGCGCCGCGCGCCGGAGACTGGCGCAGGCGCACGCGAGCGCCGGGAGCGGTTGGACCGTCATGGCTTGCCCGACCCTCGGGCGACGAGCCGGCGGAAGATGACGACGTGGCTCGCCAGCAAAATCGGCACGAAGAACGTCGGGATGACCACGAGCGGGAGTGACAGCACCGGAGTGATGCCGGGAGTGGTCCCGCGCAGCGTCACCGCCGTCGCCGTGCCGACCGCGACCACGAGATCGAGCAAGCCGAACGCGTTCCAGGCGTGCGTCAGGCCGCGGCGCAGCGCCGTGCGCGGCTCGCCCGCGGCGACCAGGACGACCGCGAGCGCCGCCGTAGCGATGTCCCCCCACCCGGCCCGGGCCGCGAACACGGGCGCGATCTGACCCCGCGCGGCGAGCACCAGGAACGTGATCCCCACGAACCGGACGGCGTTGATCCCGATCAGCGTGCGGAGCGACAGCGCATCGATCCAGGCGCGCAGCGCGGGCACCGTGGTGGCGGCGACGAGCGTGCCGGCGAGGAGCCCGAGGATGATGAGCTGGGGGCCCGGGAACGGGAGCCGCGCCAGGAATCCCGTGGCGCCCGCGACGAGCGCGAGGGCGAGCCAGAGCGTGACGGCGACGGCGGCCGCCCGGGGGAAGCGCGGCACGGTCATAGTGGATGCGGACATAGCACGGTCCTCTGCGAAAAGGGTTGGTGTGGTGCACATGTGTATATACAACTATTATCGGCGGGGGCGGGTTCCCGGGGTTGGCCCGCGACCCGCAGCTGTCGTTCCCGGCCAATCCGGGGCGCGCTCGCTGCCCGCCGGTCCGACGAACGGACGGCGGGGTAGGAACGAGCCATGAGCGCTCCACGTCGGCCGGGCGCGGCGCGGGATCCGGCCGGGCAGGGACGCCCGATCCGCGTCGTCCCGATGCGCGGCGCCGGCGAACTGGTCGCCCCGGCGCCCCGGGCGGCGCCCTCCACTGCCCAGCTCACCTATCGGGGTGGGCCGCTCCTGACTGCTGTCGAAGTCGTCACGGTCTTCTGGGGAGCCGCCTGGAACGACGTGGCGGCCCAGGCCACGGCGCAGGCCTTGAATGGCTTCTTTCAATTCGTGGTTGCGAGCCCCTACCTGGATCAACTGGCGGAGTACGGCACGTCGCAGCTGAAGATCGGCCGGGGACGCTATGCGGGCACGGCTCGCGTCACCGATACGGCGCCCGGCACCAGCGTGACGGACAGCGCGATCCAGGAAATGCTCCAGGGAGCGTTGGCGCGCACATCGCTCCCCGCGCGCACGGCGAACACCGTGTACTTCGCCTTCTTACCGCCAGGGGTCACCGTCGTGGCAGGGAGCGAGCGCTCCTGCCAGGCGTTCTGCGGCTACCACGACCGCTCCGCCGGCGGGCTGTATTACGCCGTCGTCCCCTACCCCGATTGCACGGGGTGCCTCGGCACCCTGGGGCCGATCGATGCGCTGACGTCCGTCTGCTCCCACGAGCTCGCCGAGGCGATCACCGACCCGGTCCCCGGCCAGGGATGGTATGACGACGCCAAGGGCGAGATCGGCGACATCTGCGCCTGGCAGAACAAGCAGCTCGGCACCTACGAGGTGCAGCTGCTCTGGTCCAACCGTGCGCAGGCGTGCGTCTGAGTACAACGAAGACAAGGCCGCTCGGCGTGCCTTCGCTCTATATCGCGACGCTGATCGTGCTGTTTGTGGTCGGGCAGGTGACCGATCAATGGATCTTCCGTCACTTCACTTACCCCAGCGTCTACGAGCACGGTTGGGGTCGCATGTTGCGGGGCGCAGGGTACCTCCCGCTGTGGGCCGTCGTGGCGCTGGCGCTCGTACTGCACGATTGGGTGCCGCGGGCGCGGCGCACCTGGCGCCAGGCGAGTCGGCGGGGGCTGCTGCTGCTCTGGTCCGTGGCCTGCGCGGGAGCAGCGGCCGAGGTGCTCAAGCTCGCCTTCCGGCGGGAGCGGCCCAGCCTCACGGACGGCGCCCACGTGTTCCGGCCCTGGTCCGATCGGCCCTGGTCGACCGCCGACCTCGGGCTGCCGAGTAGTGAAGCGGCGGTGGCGTTCGCTGCGGCCGCGGTCCTGGCGCGGCTCTTCCCCGAGGCCCGGGTGCTGTGGTACGGGCTCGCGCTGGGCTGCGGACTGACGCGAGTCGCCAGCGGGGCTCACTTCATGAGCGATGCCGTCTTTGCGGCGTTGGTGGGATACGTGGTCACGTTGATCTTCTGGCGGTGCCCGGTGGAGCCGCTGCCCTAGGACGTACGTCCGTCGTTGACGCCCGCCGGACCGCGTGGTATATGCGTTTGGACAACGCCCAAAGCCACGGGTCCTCGCTCTCCTCCGCGACGCTCTCCTCTCGTACGCCACGAAGGCTCCAGAACCCTGTGACGACGCCCAACCCACCACCGGAGGATTTCCGCCATGCCCAGTCTCCATTTCCCCTCTCGCAACGCCCTGCGCCTCGGGATGGCCGCGTGCGCGCTCGTCGCCGTAGCGGCCTGCAGCGACAACAACGTCAGCGGGCTTCCCACCATCGATCTGAACCTGAGCCGGGTCGCCGGCTTCGAGCCGTTGAAGGCGGCCCTCGTCGCCGCCCGGCGGGAAAACAACGGCGGCTTCAACCTGGACATGTGGGCGGCGGTCGTGGATCGGAACGGCCTCGTGGTCGCGGTCGTGTTCACCGGAGCCACGGCCACCGATCAGTGGCCCGGGAGTCGGGTGATCGCGGCCCAGAAGGCGAACACCGCAAACGCGTTCAGCCTGCCGCATCTCGCTCTTTCGACCGCCAACCTCTATGCCGCCAGCCAGCCCGGCGGAACGCTGTTCGGGCTCCAGGAGGCCAACCCGACGAACGACGAGGTGGCATATGGCGGCGACGCGGCCGACTACGGCACCCCGAGAGACTACATGGTGGGGAAGCGGATCGGGGGGACCAACGTGTTCGGCGGCGGTCTGGCGCTATACGATGCTCACGGCAAGCTCGTGGGCGGCCTGGGCGTGAGCGGTGATGCATCCTGCGCCGATCACAACATCGCCTGGAAAATGCGCTACAACCTTGGTCTCGACCACGTACCGGCCGGCGTCGCCGACAAGCAGGCCAGCACCGATCCCGGCGACGACAATATCATCTACGACATCACGAACGGTGTAAGTGCCAGCGGGTTCGGTCACCCCGAGTGTTCGGCCGACGCAACATCGATTGGAAAGGCGCTTCCCAAGACGAACCCGATCGGACACTGAGTCGAGTGTGAGGCGAGGGGAGCGACGTTGCTCCCCCGCCTCCTGGCCCCCCGGCCGCGGCGATGTTTAGTTTCGAGTAAGATTGAAAGGCGACTAGCATGATCGTGCCGCTTTTCGTGTTGCAGTTCCAGACGACTCCCCCGCCGGCCCCGGCTCCTGTGGATGTCGCAGCACGGGGGGACAGACCAGTGCACGTCTGGCTCGGCTCTCCCAGCCCGCTCACGCGCGGCTCCGCCGTGCGCGTGTACGTCCAGGTCACCACGGACGGCAACCTCGTCGTGCTGCAACGGCGCACCGACGGCCGCATCGGCGTCCTCTTCCCAACCAATCCCACCGGCGCGCCCTCCGTCCGAGCGGGAACCTACGAGATCCACGGGCCCCAACTGGGGGCGGCGCTCGTCGTCGCCGAGCCGGATGGAGAGGGTATGATCCTCGCCGCGCTCGCGACCGATCCCATGCAGTTCGACGAGTTCGCGCGGCAGGCGGACTGGAATCCCGAGGCGCTGATCCCCTCGTGGAGCGGGGCGGACGCGGAAGGGGCATTGAGCGACATCGTGCAGCGTATACTGGGCGACGGGACGTTCAATTACGATCTCGTGACGTACACCGTCGCTCCGGCGGTCTACGCCCAGCAGGATGCGACGCCCCAGTACGCGCCGTATTCCACGTGCGTGAACTGCACGTTCATCGGGACCGAGTTCGTCGCCGTGGCGCCGTTCGTCGGCTGCGACGGGTTCGGTACGTGTCTCGGGTTCCCCCGCTTCCACCGGCGGTTCGAGCGCCGCGAGCCTGCGGCGGCTCCCCCACGCAGCGTGCTCGCGCTCAACCTGCGACGCGAGACGAGTCCCGTAGCATTACCACGGAGCCGGGAGCTCCTGATTCCCAAGGGCGACCGTGGGAGTCCCGTGATCGAGCCGCGACCGCGCCCGCAAGTCCTCATCGCCGGGCCCACACCGGCGCCGGCGGCTCGCCCGAGCCAGCCGGCACCGCGCCGCCACGTGCGGTACACGCGGCTGTCACCGCCCACCTCGAGTGAGGACGTGAGCCGCAGTCGCGTGACCGTCGTGTCTCCCGGCGCCATCGGCATCACCCGGGGTGCGAACGCGACCGTGGCAACGCGGCCACGAACCACCGGTTGGGCGACCGGATCGTCAATCGGGGCCCGCGGGGTCAGGGCAGCGGGGGCCACGGGGGCCACGGGGGCCACGGGAGCAACGGGGACGACGGGTCGCGCGAGGGTCGCCGACCCGGCGGGACCGCAGACGCTCGCGCTCCCGCATGCCGGCGGCGGCCGGGCGGTCGTGGCGCGAGGTGGTGCGAGGCGCCACTAGGCGGGCACCACGACACCATGTCTACGTGATCGAGCTCGATCCCGCGGTGCTCGAGCACGCCACGTTCCGCGTCGCCAACCCCAACCACGATCCCCGCAAGCCTCCTCTGTATGTGGGGATGACTGGGCTCGACCCCGAGACCCGGTTCGAGCGCCACAAGTACGGGGTTAAGGACAACGCCTACGTGCGGCGCTACGGTGTGCGGCTGCGCCCCGATCTGTACGCCGGGCTCAATCCCCTGCCCCATGTCGAGGCACAGCACATGGAGCGCGTACTGGCGCGGGAGCTGCGCCACGACGGCTACGCGGTGTGGCAGAAATAAGTCGGACGCGAGCCGCCGCGCGCCCGTGCGCGTAGGGTGGTAGTATCGAGGGTCTCGATCCTGAAGGTACGCGATGGCCCCTCGCCCCTACATCCTGAACGAGCTCACCTGGAACACCGTGCGGGACGTGCGCTACGAGGTCGCCGTGCTGCCGTGGGGCGCGACCGAGGCACACAACTTCCACCTTCCGTACTCGACCGACAACATCGAAACCGAGCGGATCGCCGCCCTGGCGGCGCGGCACGCCTCGGAGCGCGGCGCGCGGGTCGTAGTGCTGCCGGTGGTGCCGTTCGGCGTGAATACGGGACAGCTCGACATTCCGCTGTGCTTGAACCTGAACCCGAGCACCCAGGCGCTGGTGCTGCGTGACCTGGCGACGGCGCTGGCAGGTCAGGGCGTCCCCAAGCTGGTGATCCTGAACGGGCACGGCGGCAACGACTTCCGCCAGATGATCCGCGAGCTGCAGCCCGCCGTGTCGTTGTTCCTTTGCACCGTCAACTGGTATCAGGTCGTGGACCCGAAGCAGTTCTTCTCGGACTTGGGGGACCACGCGGGCGAGCTCGAGACGAGTGTGATGCTCCATGTCGCACCCGAGCTGGTGCGGCCGTTGTCGGAGGCCGGTCCCGGGCGCGCGCGCCGGTTCAAGATCCCCGGGCTGCGGGAGGGGTGGGCCTGGGCGCCGCGGCGCTGGCGTCAGGTGACCGACGACACCGGCGTCGGGAACCCCGCGGCCGCGACCGCGGACAAGGGACGGAAGTACGTGGAGGCGGTGAGCGAGAAGATCGGGGGCTTCCTGGTGGAGCTGGCGCAGGCCGATGCGGCACAGATGTACGAGTGAGCGGATTCACCGCGTCGCCGCCCGGGCCTGAATTACAGCGAGCTTGTCCTGTTGTTCAGCCGAGAGCGCATTCTTGATCTGGACCAGCAACGTGATGTGGGCGCGCTTGATTTCGCGCTCCACGCCCAGCACCTCGTCCACCTGCGCGAGCGCGGCGGCCTGATCGACGGCCGGCTTGCCGAGCAGGGCGGCGAGCCGCTGCGACTGGTCCTGCATGCGCCACTGCAGATCCACGACCTTGGTCTGGAAGTCCTGAATCGCCTTGGTGATGCTGGCACGCTGCTCGGAGCGGAGCCCGATATCCTGCTGGTGCTGCATCACGAGCTCCGGGGGGAAGAGCACGCGCGCGAGCGGGTCGTCGGGAGGCTGCTGCGGCTGCTGCTGGGCCTCCCCCGCGGCGACGGCGCACAGGGCGAGGGCCACAACGAGATGTATCGAACGCGTTTTCACGGAGTCCTCCGGTCTGAGTCGGTGGTGGTGAAGCCGGCGCCAGGGAGGCCCGGTAGGATCGACGGGCGCATCCGACCAACGTTCGGCACGGTGCGTAACAGCTCGTCACCCGGGAGCACGAGCAGAAAATCGGTCGGCCCGTTCCAGCGCACGCTCGCGAGACCGATCGTCCTGCCGCGGCGGTCGGGCCGCATGACTAGCAGCACAAGGGCGACCCCGGCGACGAGTACCGTCGCCACGGCGAGCCAGCGCGCACGGCGGCGTGCCGGCGCGGCGGCGCGGGCACGTGCCGCCGCGAGCGTCGCGTCGAACCGCGGCGCCGTCGCGGCGTCTTCGCGGCGCAGCGCATGGAAGCGGTCCCCCAAATCGGCATCGTTGCGCTCGGTCATTGTCGATCTTCCTTCAGGAGCTTCCTCAGTGCGGCCTTGCCCCGCTCGTAGTGGGTGCGCGCGGTGCCGAGCGAGACACCGGCGACGTCCGCCGCCTCGGTGATCGTCAGGTCCTGATAGAACACCAGGTGCAGCACCTCGCGCTGCCGCCGCGGCAGCGTGGCGAGCGCCGCCACCAGCCGCCGGGTCCCGTCCGCGCGCGCCAGTACGGTCGCGGCGTCGGGCCGGCCGTCGGGTGCGTCACCTAGCGCAGCGAGCGGCAGCAGCCGCCGCCATGCCGCACGGCGCCGCAGCTCGGCCGCAGTGTTTCGCACCACCGCGAAGAGCCAGGTGCGGAAGCTCGCGCGGCCGGCGAATCGCGCGCGCCCGTCCAGAATCTTCAGGTAGCTCGCCTGGAGGGCGTCCTCGGCGGCGGCCCGGTCGCCCGGGCAGCACGCGATGGCCCAGCCGAAGGCGGCTGGGTGCAGGCGAGCGAGCTCCAGCTCCAAGGCCTCGGGCGACATCGCGCGTTCGGTGGTGACAGGGATTGGTGTCTCGAGAGGGGATCGTATATGACGTTCTCCTTCACGATTCGCCCGGCCGCCCAACGGCCGCTCGGGCGAGGAACAGAACCTCGGCCGCGACCTCCGGGAGCTTGCGGTTCGGGCCCGCGAGGCTGTCGAACGTCTCGAAGCTCGTGAGCGTGTAGAGCAGCTCCTCGGCTTGCGTCCGCTCCTTTGAAGCGGGCCGCCCGTACCGCTGCGCCAAGCGCTCTACCAGGACCCGCACGACCTCGCGACGGCGGGCGTTGCGCGCTTCCACCGCATCTCCCAGATCCGGATCCAAGACCCCCAACGCTCTGACCCGGCGGATCCACGGGCGTCCGGCCTCCCAGAACCGGGCGAACGCCGCGACGACGTCGGCCAGGCTCTCGAGCGGGTCGGGCCGCTGGAACGCGGCGGCGAGGTGGGCGGGCAGCTCGCCGCCGGCGGCGAAGGAATCGAACAGCGCTTCGAGCAGGCCGCGGCGCGAGCCGAACTGGTGGTAGACGGTCATGCGGGCGACCCCGGCCCGGCGCGCCACCGCGTCGACGCTGAACGGCTCTGTCCCAGCCCGCGCGGTGAGCAGCGCCCGGGCCGCGCTCAGCACCCGGGCACGGGTGCGCTGTGCCGCGGGCTTGCGCCGGCCGAGCCGGTACGGGCGGGGGCTCATGAAACTCTTGCCAAGAGGCGTACGTTAATTGTACATACTGTCTATCTAAATACAACCCCGGGAGGAAACCCCATGTCCGTGTACGCGATCGCCGTATTCCTGCACATCGTCGGCGCCCTCGGCCTGTTCGCCGCGCTCGGCCTCGAGTGGGCCAGCCTCTACAATCTCCGCCGCGTACCGACCGCCGGCCAGGCCCGCGAGTGGGCCAAGCTGTTGAGCGCGCTGCGGTTCGTGGGAGGCCCCTCGGCTCTCACCATCCTCGCGACCGGCATCTACATGACGACCACCCGCTGGGGCGGCCAGGGGTGGATCGGCGCCGGCCTGGGCGGCCTCGTGCTCATCGCCGTTCTGGGCGGCGCGCTCAGCGGCCGCCGCTCCGCCGCCATCGCGCGGACCGTCGCCGGCGAAACCGGCGCGATCTCGGGCCCCCTCCGCCAGCAACTGCACGACCCGGTGCTCGTGCTCTCCGCGTGGCTCAGGACGGCCCTCGGCTTGGGCGTCGTCTACGTCATGGCGATCAAGCCCGGCGCGGCCGGCGCGCTGACCGCGATGGGCGTGGCACTGGTGCTGGGGCTCGCGGCCGGCTTCCCAGGCTGGAGCCGCGGCCGCCGTGCGGTGGCCGTGCCGTGACCTAGAGGGCGCGCCGCAGCGCCGCGGCGAGCGTTTTGGCGTCGCCCGGCTCTTCGTGGGGACGACCGTTGATGAAGAATCGCGGCGTGCCGGTCACGCCGCTCTCGATACCGCTCGCGACGTCCTCTTTCACCCGGGCGGCGTGCACGTGGGCGTCGAGCTCGCGTCGCACCCGCTCGGCGTCGAGCCCCAGCTCACGCGCGTACCGGACCAGCTCCTCGTCCCCGAGCGCCGCTTGACGCTGGTACAACAGATCGTGCATCTCCCAGAACTTTCCCTGCGCGGCAGCCGCCTCGGCGACCTCCGCCGCGTGCTGGGCGTGCGGGTGCTCCTCACTCAGGGGAAAATGCCGGAACGCGAACCGCACCTTGCCCTTCACCCGCCGCAGCACCTGCTTCAGCTCTGGGTAGGCGCGGCCGCAAAACGGGCACTCGAAATCGCCGTACTCCACGAGCGTCACGGGGGCATTCGCCGATCCGAGGGCGTGGTCGCGCGGGCCGACGGGCGGAGTGAGCAGCGGCATGTCAGCCACTCCTGCTATTCGTGCAGCACCTGATGCACCGCGGCGATCGCGATCGATCCCTCGCCCACGGCCGAGGCCACGCGCTTCAAGCTCCCGGCGCGGACGTCGCCGATCGCGAATACCCCCGGCAGACTCGTCTCGAGGAGATGGGGCGCGCGCTCGAGCGGCCAGCGTGCAGCAGCCAGATCTTCGGCCAGGAGATCCGGTCCCGTCTTGATGAACCCCTTGGCGTCGAGCGCGAGGCAGCCGTCCAGCCAGCGCGTGCTGGGCACCGCGCCCGTCATGGCGAAGACGTGCCGGATGGCGTGTGGCTCGATGCGCCCGGTCGGGTTGTCACGCCAGCTGACGCGTTCGAGGTGACCGTTCCCCTCGAGGCTCACGAGCTCCGTGTGCACGTGCCGGACGATGGCCGGATGGTCTTCGATGCGGCGGATCAGATAGCGCGACATCGTGTCGGCCAGGCCCCCGGAGCGGATCAGCATATGCACCCGCCGCGCGGCCTGTGCCAGGAACACGGCGGCCTGGCCCGCCGAGTTGCCGGCGCCCACGACGATCACTTCGTCGCCGGCGCACAGCTGTGACTCCATGAAGGTCGCGGCGTAGTACACCCCCGCCCCTTCGAACTGCGGCAGGTTGTCGATCGGGAGGCGGCGATACTCCGCGCCCGTGGCGATGATCACGGCACGGGCCGGCAGCCGCTGCCCGTCGCCGATCGCGAGCGTATACGGCTGGCGGTCGCAGGCGAGCCGCGTGGCGCCTTTGCCGATGATCACCTGAGCACCGAACTTCTCCGCCTGCGTGTAGGCGCGGTCCGCCAGCTCCTGACCGGAGACCCCCATCGGAAACCCGAGGTAGTTCTCGATCCGGGAGCTCGCGCCTGCTTGGCCCCCGGGCGCGGTCGTCTCCACGACCAGGACATCGAGCCCTTCCGACGCCCCGTACACCGCCGCCGCGAGCCCTGCGGGTCCCGCGCCCACGATCACCAAGTCGCGGACCTGGGTCTGATCGATCGCGTCGTTGAAGCCCAGGCAGTCGGCGATCTGCTGATTGGTCGGGTTGCGGAGTACGACGTCGCCGCGACAGATCACCACCGGCACGTCGGCGGCACTGACGTGGAAGCGGGCGAGCAGCGCTTCGACGTCGGCCTCGCGGTCGAGATCGAGCATCGTGTAGGGATGGCCGTTTCTCGTAAGGAACTCCCGGATGCGGAGGGTCCCCTGGCAATGACTCGACCCGAGCAGCACGACGTCGCTGACTCTGCTCGCGATCAACCCCACCCGGCGGAGGATGAAGGCACGCATGAAGATCTCGCTCAGCTCGGCATCGGTCTGCAGCAGCGCCAGGAGGTCGTCGCGACCGACTTCGATCACCTCACCGGCCGGTCCCGCGCGAAGCTGGGCCAGCCCGCGGCGGCCGGAGAGCATGGTGACTTCGCCCGTGAACATCCCCGGGCCGAGCGACACCACGACCTCCTCGTCGGCGCCCGCGGCCATCCGGACGACGTCGATCCGGCCCGTCGCGACGATGAACAGGCGCGCCGTGCGCTCGCCCACCTGCACCAGCACCTCGCCCGCCTCGACCCGGCGCACTCGTCCGTGCGCGGTCAGGCGGGCAACTTGCGCCGCGGTGAGCGTCGGATAGATATGGTCGAGACGTGAGGTGGTGGCCTGCTCGGTCGCCGTCTGGGTCATGAAAGCCTCGGCTGGTGAACTTGAGACCAAATCGCCTCCCGCGCCAGCGGCGAGTCGATCGATCAACGCGAGGAGCTCTTGATGCTCTCCACCGCACCGATTCGCGCGTACATCCCCGTTTCCAACCTCCAGCGCGCCAGAAAATTCTACGAGCAAACCGTGGGGCTCGAGCCGGGAGAGGTGTACGGCGGCGGTGTAATCTACACGTGTGGCGGCGCCGAAGTCTTCATGTATCAGACCCCCAATGCGGGCACGTCGCAGGCCAGCCAGGCGTTCTGGCAGGTCGACGACGTGGAGGCGGAGGTGGCGGCGCTCAAAGCGCGAGGCGTCGTATTCGAAGAATACGACATGCCGGGGATCAAGATGAAGAACAGCATCGTGACCGGAGGCGGCGCGAAGACCGCGTGGTTCAGAGACAGCGAGGGAAACACCATGGCGGTGAGCCAGCGCCTGCCGGCTCGGTGATCCGAGTGAACACCGCGGATCTACAAGGGCGGACGTTCTTCGTCACCGGAGCGAACTCCGGCATCGGTCGCGCGTTAGTCGAGGCGCTCGCGGCGCGCGGCGGCGCGGTCGTGCTCGCGACGCGCTCCGAGGAGCGGACCAGACCGGTCCTGAGCGCGATCCACAGCCGGTACCCCGGCGCGCGGGCGCAATGGGTGTCGCTCGATGTATCGGATCTCACATCGGTGCGGCGCGCCGCCCAGACGTTCCTCGCGTCCGGCCATCCAGTCGACGTCCTGGTCAACAATGCCGGCATCGCGGGGACGCGCGCCCTCAGTGCGGACGGGTACGATTTGACCTACGCGACCAACCACATCGGGCCGTTCCTGCTCACGAATCTCCTCCTGCCGCGGGTACGCGAGTCGTCGCAAGGGCGGGTCGTTAACGTGGCGAGCGCCGCCCACATGATGGTCAAGCGGATCGACTGGTCCGTGCTCGAGCGGCGCGCGACGCCGAAACGCTCGGGCTTCGCCGATTACGCGGTCACGAAGCTCATGAACGTGCTGCACGCGAAAGAGTTGGCGCGGCGTGTCGGGGGGACCAGGGTGACGACCTACGCGCTCCACCCCGGAGCGGTGGCGTCCAACATCTGGCGTGCCCTGCCGCGGCCGCTGCAATGGTTCGGCAAGCTGTTCATGCTCTCGAATGAACAGGGCGCCGACACCCCGCTCTACTGCGCCACCGCCCCCGAGCTCGCGACGACCAGCGGCCGCTATTATGACCGCCGCCGCGAAGTGCGCCCCAATCCGCTGGCGGAAGACGAAGCGCTCGCGAAAGAGCTGTGGGCGAGGACGGAAGCGGCGGTGGCGTAAGATCCCCTCATTCACTCGCTCGCAGGCCAGAGCCACGCCGCCCCCCGTACTCCGCTCGCATCCCCGTGAGCGGCGCGCACAACCCGGGTCGCAACCGGATCGGAATCCGCACCCGCCGCGAACAGGTGGCGTAGCAGCAGCGCGGAGGCCGCCTCCGGCAGTCCGGCGATGTTCGACATACCGCCGCCCAGCACCACGATGTCGGGGTCGAGCACGTTGATGAGCGACGCGAGGGCGCGGCCGAGACGATCGTGGTAGCGACCCAGCGTGGCTGCCGCGTCCCGGTCGCCGCCTGCTGCGGCCTCCACGATCTCGCGGCCCGACAGGGCATGACCGGTACGCTCGGCGTGGTCGCGCTCGAACGCGGGACCGGAGAGCCAGGCTTCGATGCAGCCGCGTTTGCCGCAATAACAAGGCGGGCCGGGCCACTCGCTGGGCCCCAGCCAGGGAAGCGGATTGTGTCCCCACTCACCGGCGATCAAGTTCGCGCCCAGCAGGCACCGCCCGTCGACGACGATCCCGCCTCCGACTCCCGTGCCGAGGATCACGCCAAATACGACATGCGCGCCCGCCCCCGCGCCGTCCATGGCCTCGGAAAGCGCGAAGCAGTTCGCGTCGTTCATGAGCCGCACCGGGCGGTCGAGCCGTTGCTCGAGATCGCGTTCGAGCGGCCGACCGTTGAGCCACACGGAGTTGGCGTTCTTCACGAGCCCCGTGTGAGGCACCACCGTCCCCGGGATGCCGACGCCCACGGTGCCGGCCTCGTCGGCCGCGCGGTCGAGCTCCCGCACCAGCCCCGCGATCGCGTCGAGCGACGCCGCGTAGTCACGTGGCGTCGTCACGCGTCGTCGGGCGATTTCCTCACCAGCGGACGACAGCGCGACCGCTTCGATTTTCGTTCCGCCTAAGTCGATGCCGATTCGCACGGTGGCAGTCTACGCCGCGCTCGATAGATTCGACAGACCTTCAACGTTCCGCCATGCTTCCTCGCCTCAAGGCGGCTCTCGCCGGCCGCTACACGATCGAGCTCGAGCTCGGCCAGGGTGGCATGGCCACCGTCTACCTGGCACAAGACGTACGGCACGACCGCCGGGTCGCCGTCAAGGTGCTCCGCCCGGAGCTGTCCTTGGAGCTCGGCGCGGATCGGTTCGTGCGCGAGATCCACCTGGCGGCCCGGCTCAACCATCCGCACATCATGCCGCTATTCGATTCGGGTGAGGCCGGCGGGTTCCTTTATTACGTGATGCCGGTGGTCGAGGGGGAGTCGCTGCGCGAGCGGTTGCGGCAGGCGCAGCGGCTGCCGGTGGAGGACGCTACGCAGATCGCGCGGGAGGTGGCGGACGCGCTCGACCACGCCCACCGCCACGGCGTCGTGCACCGCGACATCAAGCCCGAGAACATCCTGCTGCAGGATGGCCACGCCGTGGTGGCGGATTTCGGCATCGGCAAGGCGGTGAGTGCGGCGGCGCAGGGTGCCGCCGCGATCACGCGCACGGGCGTGACCATCGGTACGCCCGCCTACATGAGCCCCGAGCAGGCGGCCGGCGAGCAGGCCATCGACGGCCGGAGCGACCTCTACAGTCTCGGCTGCGTGCTGTACGAGATGTTGGCGGGCGAGCCGCCGTTCACCGGCCCCACGGCGCAGGCGGTGATCGCGGCGCATCTGACGGCAGCGCCCCGACCGCTCGCCGAGCTGCGGCCTGACACGCCACCGTCGGTGGCGGATGCGATCGCACGAGCGCTCGCGAAGGACCCGAACGCACGTTTCCCGACCGCCACGGCGTTTCGTGACGCCATCGGTCCGCCGGCCACGGCGGCCGCTGCTCGACCAGCTCACCCACTGCGCGTGCCGGAGCTTTACGGGCTCGCCGCGGCGCTCGTGCTCGGCGTCGTGTATCTCCTCACGATCCGGCTGGGCCTGCCGAGCTGGGTGATCTCAGACGCAGTCATCCTGCTGCTGGTCGGTCTTCCGATAGTGGTCGCGACCGGGCTGCTGGAGCGCCGCCGGGCCGTAGCGCGCGCGATCGGCGTGCCCGCGGCCGTGGGCCTGTCGCGCTGGCTCACCTGGCGCCGGACGCTCGCCGGCCAGGGCCTGGCGTTTGGCGCGCTCGGTGTGGGAGCCGCGGGCTACATGGCGATGCGCCTGCTCGGGATCGGCCCTGTGGGCACGTTGGTCGCATCCGGCGTGCTCAAGAATCGGGAACCCCTCATTCTCGCCGACTTCGAGAACCGTGCTCCCGATTCGACGCTCGGGCCGTCGCTGACGGCGGCGTTTCGCGTGGACCTGTCCGAGTCGCCCACTGTGCGGCTGATGGATGGGGCGGCGATCGCCGCCGCGTTGAGTCGCATGGAGCGCCGCGCCACCACGCCGCTCGACCCCGGGCTGGCGCGGGAGATCGCGCAGCGGGAGAATGTGAAAGCCGTCGTCCGGGGCGAAATCGACCCCCTGGGAAGGGGCTACGTGCTGTCCGCCAGCCTCATCGCCGCCGCGGACGGCCACGTGCTCGCGGCCTTACGCGAGACGGCCGACAACGACGCCGCCTTGATCGGGGCCGTCGACCGCCTGTCGCGCAAGCTGCGGGAACGGATCGGGGAGTCGCTCACGTCCATCCGCGCCGCCCCGCCGCTCGAGCAGGTGACGACCGCGTCGCTCGATGCCCTGCGGAGGTACAGCGAGGGCGCCCGCGCCGAGCAAGAAGGGGACTGGGAGCGCGCGGCCGCGAGCTACCGGGACGCGACGGCGCTCGACACCGGGTTTGCGACGGCCTCCTGGAGGCTCGCCGTCATGCTGTACGACAGTCGGGCGTCCGACAGCGCGTTCGCGGCGGCCATGACGGCGGCGTTCCGGCATCGCGACCGGTTACCGGAGATCGAACGCTATCTCGCCACCGGCCGCTACTACGAGTACTACGAGCGGGCGGACGACGGCTGGCACAAGGCCATTTCGGCCTACCGCTCCGTGCTCGAACGAGACCCCGATAACATCATCGCCCTGAATGATCTGTCCCGGGTGTTGTACGAGGGGCGCCGGTATCAGGAAGCGGAGACGCTGGCGGTGCGCGCCATGCGCCTGGGCCGGAGGGTAGGTCCGTTCATCAACGCGGCGCTCGCCCAGATGGGCCAGGGGCGCTACGCCGACGCGCAGGCGACACTCGATCGCTTCGCTCAGATCGCGCCGCACAATCCGCTCATCCTGGCGGTGAGCTTTACGGTGGCAGGCTCGCGCGGCGACTACGCCGCTGCCGAGCGAGACCTCCGAAAACTGCGCGCCGAACAGCGCGAGAGCGCCGTGTGGCAGGCGGCCTCCAGTGCCGGCCTGGCGTGGCTGGAGGAGGTGCGGGGGAGGCTCGGGCAGGCGGCGCGCGATCTCGACGACTTCATGGTGGTGAGCGAGCAACGTGGTGTGGCGGGCAGCTATGTCGTAGGCGCCATCCGCCGGGGGCTGCTCGACGTGCGGTACCGCCATCGACCGCGCGGCGGTGTGAGGATCGTGGAAGCGGCCCTCGGGCGCCATCCCTTGAGCTCGATAGCGATATTGAACCGGCCGTACCTGGCCCTCGCCGCGTTCTACGCTGAAGCCGGACGGCCGGATACGGCGCAGCGACTCCTGGCCGAGTACGAACGACTCGTTCCCGAGCGAACCCGTCATGGCCAACCTGGGCGGCTCACCGCTGCCGCGGCCATTGCACTCGCCGAGGGACGAACGGAGGACGCGATCCTCGGGTATCGCGCGTGGATCGCGCAGGCCGAAGACCCAGCCGATGGGCTGTTCGAGCTCGCCACCGCCTATGAGCGTGCCCACCAACCCGACTCGGCGTTGGCGGTGTACGAGCGGAGTGTAGTCGCGCCGGGCATCAGGGCACCGCTCGTGCTGTTTGATCCCATCGACGCCGGCGCGTTCGCCGCGACCTTGCAGCGTCTCGGCGCGCTGTACGCAGCGCGCGGTGACACGGCCAAGGCCCGCGACTTCTATGGCCGGTTCGTGGACCTCTGGAAGGACGCCGACCCGGAGCTGCAACCGATCGTCGCCGAGGCGCGCGCTGCGCTCAAGTAACATGCTCGCGCTCCTCGGTGTGCTCCTCGCCACGCCGCCACCGCTCTCCAACACGCGCCTCCGCTGCGAGTTCGGCCCGCGCGGGCTCGTGGCGCTCACGGACGTCGCGCGGCACGCCGTCTACCGCCTGACACGGGACGAGTTCCGCATCACCATCGGCGGCACGAGTTACGATAGCCGCGGGCTACCCGGACCTGCCTCCACAACGTCGCGCACCTCGGTCACCTACAGTTGGGCGGTGGGGCCGTATCACGTGGACGTCGTGTACGAGCTGCGTCCCGGGTGGGGATTCGTGTCCAAGCAGCTCTTCGTGACGGGCGGCGGCGCCGGCGGCTATCACGTGGACGACGTCACCGTGCTCGATGCCGCGCTCGCCGACACGATCCGCGACGCCTATGTGCCCCGCTCACAGCACACGAGCCTCGGGACCGCCGACTACGGCGGCGCGCTGCGGCTCGCGGGAACCCGCGGGCTGCTCGCCGTCGTGCAGAATCCCTTCCTCGAGTTCCACCGCGACGGCAACGCGTTCTCTATCCGCTACCAGCCGGACATGGATTGGCGGGCGGAATACGGGCCGTTCGCGAGCGACCGTGGGCTGCTCGCACCGGTGCGCCACGCGGGCCGCTCCGTTCCGGCACGCCTGCTGCCCGAGTGGCGGCTCGGCCCGGCGGACACGACGCCCGGCATGGACGAGGCCGAGGTGGAGACGTTCACGGCAATGGTGCGCGCGTTCCTGATTCATCCGCCGGCGCACCCACTGAACATTTTCGTGGGCTGGACGGCCAACGACTATCAGATCGACGTGGCAACGCCGGCGGGTCAGGCCGAATACCAGCGCCTGCTCGACCGTGCGGCCGGTTTGGGCGCCGGGTACGTCCTGTTCGCGCCGTCGAACTCCGCCCTGTCGCGCCGCGAGGAGAGCGTGGACGACTGGAGCTGGGAGCACGTGCTGTGGCTGGGGTTGGGGCAGCAGATCCGGAAGGGCGAATGGGATCCCGCGACGGGCGTCATGCCGCCGTCGGTGCAGGCACTGCTCGACTACGCCAAGGGGAAGCACGTGAAGCTCGTCGCGTATGTCTATCCCGTGCTGCCGTTCGCCGGCAATCCCGCGTGGCTGGTGCGCGCGCGGAGTGACTCGACGCGCCGGTTCGCGAGCCTGGGCGTGCGGGCGCTGCAGGACTGGCTGATCGACAAGCTCGTGGCGTTCTACCGGCGCGCCGGCATCGGCGGGTACGCGTTCGATCATACGTTTCTCACCTACGACGGCACCAGCCGCTACGCGCAATGGTGGGGGTGGCGGCGGGTGATGGAGGAATTGAAGCGACGCGTGCCGGAGATCGTGATCGACGGCCGCCAGGCGTACCAGAACTATGGCCCGTGGAGCTGGCTGGCGGGGAGCTACCCGCATCCCACCTCCACCGACGAGCAGCCGGAGAGCTTTGTGCCGTTTCCCGATCTCTCGTTCGACCGCGTGTCGGCGGACCGCGAGCGATACACGGCGTACCGCTACCGGCTGTACGAGTTTGCGCCGAGTGAGATCGTGCCGGGGTTCATCGGGCATCAGACCTCGCGGGGGGATGGTACCGGGGACATGCCGAGCGAGCGGACTCGGGATCGCGGCGTGGTGTTGACGCCGCTGCGGGCGCGCGACTGGGATTACGTGGGGTGGCGGTATTCGTTGATCTCGTCCATCGCCATCGCGGGATGGAACAACGTCATCAACATGATTCCTGCTCGCGACTCGAGCGAGAACGCTCACTTCTCAGGCGTCGATCAGGCGTGGTTCCGCCACTGGATCGCATGGGCCGACACGAATCGGGAGTACCTGCGGTACACGCGGCCGATCCTGGGACAGCCCGCGATCGGCAAGATCGACGGGACGAGCGCGGTAGTGGGCGGGCGCGGCTTCGTGTTTCTGTTCAATCCGAACGAACGGCGCCTGACGGCGCAGCTCACGCGCGAGGAGCTGGGGCTCGAAGCGCGGCAGTTCTCGTTGCGGGAGCTCGCGCCGGTGGAGGAGGGGTTAGGGGCTAGGGGCCGGGGGTCAGGGGATACGATCTCAATTACGGTCGAGGGTGAGTCCTATCGGGTGCTGGCGATCGAGCCGACGGCGCGGGGAGTCAGGCCGCCGCCGCCAGCACGCGCGGCCGAATCGTTCAATCGGCAGATTGGCGACGTGGACTCGTCGTTCACGGGGGGCACGTTCGACGCGACGTTCACCGTGCCGCGGTCGGTGTTCGATCGGCTGGCGGCGCGGCGGCGGGCATGGCCCATCCCGTGGACGGCGGCCGATTCGCTCGCGACCTGGCTCGTCCCCGAGCGACTGCTGTTGTTCGTGCAGATCGCGGAGCCGGAGGAGGGGTGGGCGGTGAGTCTGAAGATCGACGGGCAGCCGGTCGACTTGCGGAAGGCCTATTCATCTATAAGGCGCGTGCCGCGGGACTTTGTGGGGTTTTGGGCGGATATTTCGGGGCTGGCGGCGGACCAGGCGCACTCGCTGGAGCTGCAGCTGCCGACTCTGAAAAAGCGTCAGCTCCAGGGTGTGTTCCTGGAGAATGTGGAGGGGCCTGGGCCGCCACACTGAGCTTCACACGAGCCTCGACCGAATGTTGATCTCCGACGTGAGCGTCCGATGGACTGGACACTTGTTGGCGATCTCGAGCGCCTTGATGCGCTGCTCCTCCGTGAGGTCTCCCTCCAGGGCGATCTCGCTCTCGATGCGATCGAGCATGCCCTGTCCGGTTTCGCATTCGGCGCAGTCTTCGGCGTGGATCCGCGAGTGGCGCAGGCGCACCGTCACGCCGGTGAGCGGCCACTGTTTCCGTCGCGCATACAGCGCGATGGTCATGGACGTTCAGGCGCCGAGCGCAGCCAGTAGCAGTTCATAGGGTCCAGGCCCTCGGTCGGTTCCACCGGAGGACACCGGCTCGTCGGCGATCAGCCGGTGGCGCCCCGCCGTGATCTGCTGGACGAATCCCTCCGCGCCGCCGCGCACCACCACCAGACCCTGCTCCATGTCGACCATGACGCCACCTCGGGTTCTTGCGTGAAGGTCAGGATCAGCGCGGCTCCACGGGATGTCCGCCTATCAGCCACGCCGTCCAACCACCTGCCAGCGCCCGCGCCTTCGCCCACCCCGCCTGCTGCAGCTCTCGCGTCACCCGGACGCTTGTCTCTTCATCCCGTCACGTACAGTAACTGACGAGCCAGGCATCGCGCGGCAGTCCGAGCGCAGTCACGGTCTCGGCCGCGCGGTCCGGCGCGACGCGGATGGCGCCCGCCGCCCTGGTCGCACTGTCCTGGTACCCCGGATCCTTGCGTACGTCGAGCAACAAGACCCGTTCTCCCCGGTGCAGCAGGTCTTCCAGCTGTGCGAGGGAGATCCGATCCGGCCCGAGGGGCTCCATCGGCTAGCGCGACTGGGGCGCGGGCGCCGGCTGTACGGCAGGCTGCCCCGACACCCGCAGCGACAGGACCACGGTGACCAGCAGCACGGCGGCGATCACGCCGAGGGACACGGCGACGGGGATCGGGAGCGCGGACGCGAGCAGCATCCGCGCGGCGACGAAGGTGAGGACGACGGCGAGGCCGTAGCGCACATATCGCAGCCGCCCCAGCGCCGTGGCGATGACGAAGTAGAGCGAGCGCAGCCCGAGCAGGGCGAAGATGTTGGAGGTGTAGACCAGGAACGGGTCGCGCGTGATCCCGAGCACAGCCGGGATCGAGTCGACCGCGAACACCAGATCGGCCGACTCGATGGCGATCAGCGCCGCGAGCAGCGGCGTCGCGACGAGCGCCCCATCCTCCCGCGCCAGGAAGTTCCCGTCATGCAACCGTGGCACCACCGGGATGATGCGAGAGACCCAGCGTGGACCCGTGTCGCAGCAGGCCTGCGCAATCCCGGTCTCGCCGCCGCGCAGGAATCGCACGGCGGACACGAGGAGCAGGCCCGCGAACGGGTAGATGACCCAGTGGAAGCGCGCCAGCAGCGCCACGCCGGCCGCGATGAACGCGGCGCGCATCGCGAGCGCGCCGAGGATGCCCCAGAAGAGCACGCGGGGCTGATAGGACGGTGGCAGACCGAAATACGAGAAGACGAGCACGAAGACGAAGAGGTTGTCGACGCTGAGCGACTGTTCCAGCAGGTAGGCCGCCCAGTACGCGAGCCCGGCCTCGGATCCTGCTCCCCAGTAGACGACGAGACCGAAGCCGAGGCCGATCGCGATCCACACGGCGCAGCGCAGGGCCGCGGCCCGAAATCCCACGTGTCGCCCCGGGGACGCTCCCAGGTCCACCGCCAGCATCGCGAGCACGATCGCCCCGAACAGCACCCACGCCAGCGGGCCGAAGGATGTGAATGTCACAGGGTTGAAGAGTAATCTGCTGGACGTCCCGTGGTTGCCGACCGCGCAGCGAGCGCGTAACCTCTCTCGACCATGTCCTCCGCCGCGGCGTCCCCGTGGTCGCCCTTTGCGCGACTCGCGTTCGCGGTCATCTGGACGGCAACCCTGATCTCGAACATCGGTGGGTGGATGTACGCCGCGGCGTGCGGCTGGCTGATGACGAGCCTCGATTCGTCGCCGCTCGTGGTGTCGCTGGTGCAGGTCGCGACCACCCTGCCGATCTTCCTGTTCGCGCTGCCGGCCGGCGCCCTCACCGACAGCCTGGACAAGCGCCGGTTCCTCCTGTGGGGTGAAGGGTTCATCGCCGTGACATCGGCCCTGATGGCGGGGCTGGTCTGGCTGGACCTCGTCACCGCGCCGCGTCTCCTCGTCCTCGCCTTTCTGGTGAGCGCGGGCGACGCGCTGACTGCTCCTCCCTGGCAGGCCGTCGTACCGCTGCTCGTGCCCCCGGCACAGCTGCGGCCGGCCGTGGCGGCGAACGGCGTGGGATTCAACATCAGCCGGGCCGTGGGGCCGGCGCTCGGTGGCGCGCTCGTGGGCCCGTTTGGCATCGCCGCCCCGTTCGTCGTCAACGCGGTCAGCAACTTCGGAGTCATCGGCGCTCTGATTTGGTGGCGCCCTCCGCGACACACCAGCCGCCTTCCGCCGGAGCGGCTGTGGAGCGCGATGCAAACGGGTGTGCGCTACGCGCGCTTCAGCCTGTCGCTGCGCGCCACCCTGATTCGAGCCGCGGGGTTCTTTCTCTTCGCGAGCGCCTACTGGGCGTTGCTGCCGCTGGTCGCGCGGTCGCAGCTCGCGGGCGGACCGACGCTCTACGGGATTCTGCTCGGCGGTATCGGTGCGTCGGCCGTCGCCGGGGCCTTCGCTCTACCCGGGCTGACCAAGCGACTGGGGCCCGATCGGTTGGCGGTGGCCGGCGCCTTGGGCACGGCCGCGGCGACGGCGCTGTTCGGGCTGGCGCACGGTATCGCCACGGCGCTCCTGGCCAGTGCGATTGCGGGCGTTTCCTGGATCGGGGGGCTCTCGAGCCTCAACGTGTCGGCTCTGGTCGCGCTGCCGGAATGGGTGCGCGGCCGCGGGTCGGCGATTTACGTGACCGTCATGTTCGGCGCGCTCACCCTCGGCAGCCTCATCTGGGGTGAGGTGGCGTCGAGCCTCGGTCTCGCGCCGGCGCTGTTCGTCGCCGCCGCCGGGGGCGCGATCGCCGTGTTGGCGCAGCGGCGCTGGCAGCTCCAAACCAGCGCGGACCTGGACCTGTCGCCCGCGATGCATTGGGCGCCGGCCGTCACCAGCGGCGACTTCGACCCCAATCGCGGGCCGGTGCTCGTGACGGTCAGGTATCACATCGATCCGAAGAATCGCGAGCCTTTCCTCAAGGCGCTGGAAGACTTCGGCCGCGAGCGCCGCCGCGACGGCGCGTATCGTTGGCAGGTATATGAAGACCCGGCGAAGCAGGGGCGATTCGTCGAGACGTTCTTGAGCGATTCGTGGCTGGACCACTTGCGCCACCACGAACGCGTCACCCAAGCCGACCGGGCGTTGCAGGAGGCGGTGCTGCGCTTTCAGACCGGCGGCGCGCCGGAGACGACGCACTTCGTCGCGGCTCGCTCACGGCAGTAATCATCAGCATGCTTTGCTGTTATATAGGAGGAGGGCACAGCCCGCGGAGGAACGCATGACCCTGCAGGTCGTCCTGGCCGATGATCACCCGATGCTCAGGCACGGTGTCCGCGCCCTGCTCGAGCGGCACGGCGTCGCGGTAGTGGCCGAGGCGTCCGACGGCCGGACGGCGGCCGCCGCGGCGCGCGAGCACCATCCGGACGTCGCGGTACTCGATATCATGATGCCGCTCTTGAACGGCATCGACGCCGCGCGCGAGATCGCCGAGACGTGCCCGGACACCCAGGTCGTGCTGCTCACCGCGCTCGACCAGGAGCGTCTCGTGACGGAGGCGGTGAGCGCGGGAGTCCGAGGGTTCGTGCTCAAGACCCAGGCCGAGGAGGACCTGGTGCAGGCGATCGAGCAGGTGTCGCGCGGTGGGTTCTACGTGGGCGGGGGGGTCTCGCAGGCGGTGGTGGAGGCCTGCCGCGCCGCCGCGGCGCAGGACCGCGGTCGTCTCACCCCCCGGGAGCGCCAGGTGGTGCAGCTCGTGGCCGAAGGCAAATCCACCAAGCAGGTCGCCGCGCTGCTCGGGATCACCCTCAAGACGGCCGAGTTTCACCGCGCGCGCGTGATGAAGAAGCTCGACGTGCACGACGTCGCGGGCCTGGTGCGCTATGCCATCCGCGAGGGGCTGATCGCGCCGTAGCCCGGGTCTTCTCCGGCCCGCGCCAGGAGTTTCCCCGGTTTCCCCCGCCTCACAGCGTGACCACATTGCAAGGTGGCTCGTCGCGCCCCGTTCAGCCGTGCTCCCGTCCTGCTCGTCGCCAACGCGTTCGGCACGTGGCTCAGCCAGGCGCTCGCCAACCTCATCAAGGCGCGTGGCTATCGCGTCCACTTCGTGTTGACCGGGCGGGAGCTGCTGGACCAGGCGCCGGCGGTGCGGCCCGACGTCATCGTGCTGGACGCGGATCTTCCCGATCTCGACAGCATCGCGGTGTGCCGCACGCTGCGCCAGAATCGCGCCGCCTGGAACATGCCCGTCATCATGATCACGGCGACGCCCGCGACCAAGCAACAGCGGCTGGCGGCGCTCGAGGCGGGGGCGTGGGACTACGTGAGCGTATTGCTCAATCCGGAGGAGCTCACCCTGAAGGTCGACGCCATGGCCCGTCTCAAGCTCGAGATGGACCGGGCGTTGGAGGAGAGCGCCGTGGACCCGGCGAGCGGGCTGTACACGCTCCGCGGGCTCGAGCGACGGGCGCGCGAGCTGACTGCGGACGCGGTCCGGCGGCGCGCGCCCCTCGCGTGTGTGGCGCTCGGCATCGGGCTCGACCCCAAAGGCGCGGGCGAGAATTCCACGGCGCTGCCCGGGGCGGCGGCATACGCCGGGCAGATCCTGCAGGCGAGCGGGCGGACGTCCGATTGCGTGGGAAGTCTCGGTCAGGGAGCGTTCGCGGTGCTCGCGCCCGCGACCGCCCCCGAGGGCGCCGAACGGATGGCCCAGCGGCTGTCGCGGGTGATCGAGACGGCGGGACCCCGGCCCGCCGGCGTACCGCCGCTGCGCGTGCACGCGGGGTACGACGCCGTCGCGGACGTGCACCACACGCCGCTCGAGCCCGCGAGCCTGCTCGAGCACGCGGGCGCGGCGCTGCGTCAGGCCCGAACGGGAAGTGGCGAGCGGATTCGGGCCTACCGGCCGTAGGCGGGCCCGCGGCTGGTCATGAGCGCCTGGTATACCAGCGTGGGAAACTTCCCGCCGATGTCCGTCCGGTTCGGCAGCTGGTTGATCATGAACACGATGACGAGATGCTCGACCGGATCGACGGAGTAGCCGCTGCCGTACGCCCCACCCCAGCTGAACGTTCCCACCGACGCCATCCCGCTGGCACCGTAGCGCTCGGTCGTCTGGAACCCAAACCCGAATCCGCGTGCCCCGGTCGAGTCGAACAACATGCCGATCTGGTTGTGGGTCATCAGATCCACCGTGTGCGGCGCCAGGATGCGCACGCCGCCGAGCTCGCCGCCGTTGCGCAACATCTCGAGGAAACGGGCGTAGTCGGCCGCGGTCGAGACCAACCCGGCACCGCCCGCGAAGCTCCGGCGCGGACCCTCCACGTAATTCCCCTGCCCGCGCGGGCCATCGGGGGCGCGCTGTGCGTGATCGGTCGAGTCGCTCGCATACACGGTCGCAAGCCGCCCGCTCGCCGCTTGAGGCACGAAGAAATACGTGTCGTTCATCTTCAACGGACCCGTGATGCGGGTTCGGATCAGCTGGTCGAGCGGCATCCCGGAGGCGCGCTCGGCGACGCAGCCCAAGATGTCGGTGTTGTAGCCGTACACCCACCGCTCGCCCGGCTGCGCGGTGAACGGCAGGGAGCCGAGCCGTTCCATCGTCGTGCAAATCGGCTCGTCTTTGTCGGCCGTGTACCAGCCCCATCCCGCCGCGGGCCCGAGCCCCTGCGCGGCATAGAGCGGTGCGATCAACCCGTCGGTGCCGTACGAGATGCCGGCCGTGTGGGTGAGCAGATCCCGGATCGTGATCGGTCGCGCGGCAGGCTTCGTGACGAGGGCAGTGTCGCGTTTCGTCGCGACGGTGGTGTGCGCGAACGTCGGGATGTAGCGGCTCACCGGGTCGCCGACCGCGAGCGACCCCTCTTCCACGAGCGTCAGGATCGCGGCCGTCGTGAGGGCCTTGGTCTGGGACGCGATGCGGAACAGCGCGTCGGGGGTCATGCGGCGCCCCGACTCCTTGTCGAGCCAGCCGACCGCATGCTGGTAGACGACGCGACCGTCCTGCAGCACCAATCCGACCGCGCCGCCGATCCGCCCGGAGTCGACGTACTGCTGCATGAACCGGTCGATGCGCGCCAGGCGAGCGGGCGCAAAGCGCGGCTGGGTTTGTGCGGGCAGGCTCGCCCGTGTGACAAAGAGCAGCCCCAGCGCGAGCAGCCGAGTGCGATCCATGCCATCCTCTCTCCGATGGGACCCGGCGTGATCTTAACGCCTTCCGCGCGCCGCGGCGAAGGCTCCTAGACGCCGGCGCCAATCCGGCGGTGGACACCGTGGCCGTGGGCGGCACCGTGACGTGGACCTGGACCAACGACCAAGGCATCTCCCACAGCGTAGCTAGCGAGCGCGTCCCCCGGCTGTCCCGTTTCCTCGGGTCACGCCGCCCGGCGGTCCAATTCGGTCCCGTCCACACTGAGCATCACATCGATGTTGCCCCGTGTGGCGTTCGAGTACGGGCAGCGCTCGTGGGCGCGACGCATCAGATCCTCCGCGTCGGTACGCGACAGGCGCGGCGCGTGCAAGTCGAGCGCGGCCGTCAGGCCGAAGCCGCCGTGACCGGTGGGACCAATCCCCACCCGCGCGGTGATTGTCGAATCGGCGGCATCGAGCTTCCGACCCCGCGCCACCGACAGCAGTGCCGACTGGAAGCAGGCGGCGTACCCGACGGCGAACAACTGCTCCGGATTGGTACCGGGCCCGCCCTCACCGCCCATCTCCTTCGGGACAGACAACTCGACGGTAAGGTGCCCGTCAGACGTGCGGCCACGTCCGGCTCGCCCTCCTTGGACCACGGCCTCGGCGGTGTACAGGATGTTCATGTCTCCTCCTCGTTCACGGCGCTGAATGCGCCCGCTTCGAGCTCCACCGTCGCCGCCGGAACCACGAGTAGCGACGTGGGCAGATGGTTGATCAGTCGTTCGGTGACACTGCCCACCAGCATGCGGGTGACCGATCCCTTCCCGTGCGAGCCGACGACGAGCAGATCGGCGCGCCACTCGGCGGTCTCGCCCAGGATCGTCTCCAGGGCGGGGCCGTGACGGACCTGTGTGACCACGCCGGGCGTGCGGATCTGGGGCCAGATGTCGCGCATGACCGTCTCTTCCAGGAGTCGATAATTCTCTGCCGCATCGGGCTGCGGCATGTCGAGCAGCGCGGGCAGCGGCTCGATCACGCTCAAGGCACGCAGCTCGGCACCGAACAGCGTCGCGTAGCGCTGGGCGGCGGCGAGGGTCGGCCGGGCCGCGCCCGACTGATCCACGGCGACCAGGACTCGTCCGATCACAGGCTCTCCCACCGTGACCAGCAACGGCACGAGAGTCGTACGCGCCACGCTCACGCTGGTGCTGCCGCCCAGCCAGCGCCCAATGGTAGAGTGGTGCTTGCCGCCCAGCACCACGAGCTCTGCCCCGCGCGCGGCCACGGCATCGTTCAGCACGGCAGCGGGCTGTCCTCCGTGGACGGTGAGGGCTGCGAGCGCCCCCGGCACGCGGTTCCCGAGCGCCGCGACGATCCGCGTGCGGATCTGCTCGTCGCGCCGGGTGTACGGGTAGCGGCCACGCTCGGATGTGGGCACGGCGTGCACGAGATGAAAGGTCGTTGCGCCGCGCCGCGCCGCGTTGGCGGTGAACACGGCCGCGTTGGCGGCTTCAGGTGAAACGTCGACGCCGACGACGATGGGTTTCCAGGACATGTGTGTAATCCAAGTGACGTGAGCTACCTCACGAACGGCGCCCATTTCACCAAGGTTCCGAGTGCGATTATCTTGAGTCATGCGAGTTAGAGGTATTGTCGTCGCCGCCGCCGTGTGCGTCGCCTGTGAGGCACCGGTGTCGCACGCGCCCCCGGCCAAACTGACGGGTGTGCGGGTCGTGGACCTGATCCCGGTCTCGCTCTCCGGGGAGACCTGGCAGGACGCCGAGCCGTTCCTGGCGCTGTACGCCGCCAACCCGCAGCTCATGGCGGCCTCCGCCTTCACGCCCAATCCCGGCGGGTCCGCCAGCGCCACGGCGCCGATCTTCGTGTCGGACGATGGCGGCGACTCCTGGACGTTGCGCAACACCCTCCCCAGCCAGGTGATGACGGCCGACATCACTCACGCGGTCGGGGGCAACCCACCGGTGCTGTACGCCGGAATCATGAAGGTGCCCGGCTTCCCGCTGAACGAGCTCAAGGCCAGCGATTTCTTTTCGCCCGCCACGATGACGCTGCAGTCGTCGCGCGCCGACATCGATCAGCCGTTCGTCCGGACCACCGGGGTGGGGAGCGCCGATCGCGTGTACATCGGCCTCAATGATTTCGACGCACCGGACGGGCGCACCGCCACGGTCGACGTCTCGCTCAACGGGGGCGCGACCTATACGTCCCGTCGCATCGAAACCCGCGGCACCCTGGGGCAGAATGGCCCGTCGATCCGTCCCGCCGTGGCGCAGGATCACACCGTGTACGTGGCGTACTTCGGTTGGCGCTCGCAAACCGGATCGGATGTGACGAGCGACGTGGTCGTGGTGCGCGACGACAGTGGGGCGATTGGTGCCACTCCCTTCCGGGACTTGCTCGACCCGTCGGACCACCTCCCCGGCCGCCTCGTCGCGACTCACGTGACGATCCCCTGGTCCAACGCGCCGACACTGGGACAGGAGCGCATCGGCTCCACGCTGGCGATCGCGGTGGACGGGCCGCACAGCGACAACGTGTACGTTGCGTGGGCCGACCGCGTCGGGACGGGGGACATTTATACGGTGCACGTGCGGCGCTCGACCGACCGCGGCGCGACGTGGAGCGGCGACCTGCGCACCCTGACCAACGCCACCGACGCAAGCCTGGCGGTCTCGACCAACGGCACGGCCGGCCTGTTGTATCAGCAAGTGACCGGGACGGGAAGCACCAGCCGCTGGGTCACCCGGTTGGAGCAGTCCCGGGACGGCTTCACCACGCACCAGGACGTCGTGCTCGCCACCGTCCCGGCCGCGACGCCGACGTTCCAGTTCCTGCCGTACATCGGCGACTACAACGGTCTGCTCGCGCGCGGCAACCAGTTCCTCGGCATTTTCTCGGCCAACAACACGCCCGATTCCACTAACTTCCCGCAAGGCGTGGTGTATCAACGGCGCGTGGACCTCCCGACGCATCGGCTGCTCGATGGCTCGGGCGCCGCGGTGGCCGTCTCGATCGATCCGTTCTTCTTCAGCGTCCCGGTTCTGCCATGACCGTACAGCGGTCGCGGTGAGGGTCCCATGTACACTCGGTCAGCTGTTCTGCTCGCGGTCACGTTGTCGCTCCTCGGCTCCCCCGCCCCTGCCTCCGCTCAGGGGGCCCGGGCGGCGCTCGTGAAGCAGTCCGACATCATCTTCATCGGCACCGTCACCAAGGTGGGCGCCGTCGCGGTCCCCGAGGTCCCGGCATCGGACCGGACGATCGTGGTGCGGGTCGACCAGGTGCTCGAGAAGCCCGCCGCGGTCGCCCTGACGCCGGGCGATTCCGTCACCGTGCAAACCGTGCGGCCGGGCTCGCTGAAAGCGGGAACCCAGGCCACGTTCTACACGACGGGCTGGATCTTCGGGCGCGGCGTAGCGGTGCGCGAGGTCGGCCACGAGCCGGGGCGATCCCCGGTGGTGGCGGCGGTCCAGCAGCAAGCGGTAGCGAGGGCTCGGCTCGACGTGAACGACGCGGATCTGAAGGCGCACATTCAGAAGGCGGCGATGGTGGTCGCGGGCCGGGTGGAACAGGTGCGTCCGGCCGAGCTCGCGGCCGCAGCGGCGCGTCCCAAACGGATCACCGAGCACGACCCCAACTGGCAGGAAGCGATCATTCAGGTGCAGGACGGGATCAAAGGCGCCCAGGCTGGGCAGCAGGTCGTGGTGCGCTTCCCCGGCTCGCCCGACGTCGCCTGGGTCGGCACGCCCAAGTTTTCCGTCGGGCAGGAAGGCACGTTTCTGCTCCACATCGACTCGACCACTGGCTCGCCGCTCAGCATGATCGCCGGCCGCTCAGTGCCGGCGTACACGGCGCTGCATCGGTTGGACGTGCTTCCCAAGCAGGACGCGCCGCGCATCCGGGACCTGATCCGGAAGCCATAGTTCACGGAGCAGGCCATACCTTCGAATGACGCGCTTGCCCTGCGTGTTGGGCTGGGCGGCGATCCTGGTCGCCACGTCAGGCTGTGCCGCGCATTCAGCCCCCGACCGCGCCCCGCCCGCAGATCGCAACCTGCTCACGCAGGAAGACCTGCGTGAGTACCGGTTCGCCACGGTGTTCGACGCGATCGAAGCCCTGCGCTCGCACTGGCTGCAGGAGCGGGGACCGGACAGCTTCTCCATCCCCGGCCACGTCCAGGTCTATCTCGACGATTCCCGACTCGGGGGCGTGGAGGCGCTACGCACGCTGCCGCTGGCGAACGTGCTGTACATCCGGCATGTCAATGGCGTCGACGCCGCCGCCCGCTGGGGGCTGGACCACGGCCACGGAGTCATCCTCGTCTCGACGCGCCGCTGACGGCGCTCGGCGCCGGCGCCCAACTCAGGCCACGGGGTGATGGGCGGGGTTCCACCGCAGGATGGCGTCCTCGACTCCCTTCAAGTGCGCCCGCATCCGTTTCACCCCGAGCTTCGCATCGCGCCGCTCCAGGGCTTCGAGGATAGCGAGATGACCCTCGTGATCGCGCTCGCGCGAGCCGAAGATGTTCAGGATCAGCCGCTGCTCTTCGGTGAACAGCTCTCGGAGGACGTCGAGCAGCTGGACCAGGACGGCGTTGCCGGACGCCTGCGCGATCTGCCGGTGGAAGGACATGTTGACGGTGTTCAGGACGTCGTCGTTGGCGAGGTTCTCGCCGGCCGTGGCGAGCAGCCGGCGCATCTCCTTCAGGTGCGCGGCGGTCGCCTTCTGGACCGCATCGGCGACCGACTGCGCCTCGAGCGCCATGCGGGCCCGGATGAGGTCGACGAGCAGCTTCTTGCTAACCGTGCCCGGGTAGTCCGGGCTGGCCAGTACCAGGACCTCGTCGCTCCGGCTCACGTACACGCCGGACCCGTGGCGGATTTCGACCACGCCGATGGTCTCGAGCTTTTTCAGGGCCTCGCGCACCGTCGGATGCCCCACGCCGAACCGCTTGGCCATTTCCATGATCGAGGGTAAGCGATCGCCTACGCGATACTGCCCCCGCTGGATCATTCCTCTGATCCGCCGCGCCAGTCTGTCCGACAGGCTTTGCTTCAGTTCCGGCGCGAATGCCGTCTGCGCGGCCTCGCCCGCCGTCGGTCGCCGAGCCACAGTACCTCCCGGGCGTTACGCCCGATTCAAAGCTAACGGCGCGCAACCCCGATCACGGCATCGAACGCCGGTTTCGGACGGCGCTGCCGGTCGAACAGCAGCGGGTAGCTCGTCCGTCCCCGCACCGGCCGGTTGTTGAGCCATGAATCCCCGTCCGCCACGCCCCAGAAGGTCACCCGGCTGATGTCGTGGGCATGCCGCAGATACACGGCGAACAGCTCCGCGTAGCGCTGCGCCAGCGCTCGCTGCACCGAGTCCGGCAGAGCGTCCCGGTAGGGATTCAAGTCGGTGGGCGAGGCCTCGCCGGGACGCGGCAGCGGGTCGATGTCGAGCTCGGTGATCATCACCCGCACGCCGAGCGTGGCGAAGGCGGCAATCGTGGTGTCCTGCTGGGCCGGCGTGGGCCAGTCCATCCGGTTGTGGCCCTGCAATCCGACGCCAGTTAGCGGGACGCCCTCGGCCCGCAGCCGTCGCACCAGCTCGAGTGCGCCACGCCGCTTGGGCGCGTTCTCCAGCGCGTAGTCATTGTAATACAGCTCCGCGTCGGGATCGGCCTCGTGCGCGAACCGGAACGCCTGGGCGAGGTAGTCGGCGCCGATGATCGTCAGCCACGGCGTCGGTCGCAGCGTGCCGTCCTCGTTCAGCGCCTCGTTGACGACGTCCCAGCCGCGGATTCGGCCGCGGAACCGCCCCACCACGGTCTGGATGTGGTCGCGCAGCCGCGCAAGCAACGTGTCGCGGCTCACCGCCTGGCCGCTCGAGTCCTGGAACACCCAGCGCGGGGTCTGCTCGTGCCACACCAGCGTGTGGCCGACGATGAACATCCGGTGGCGCCCGCCGAACGCGACGTACTGGTCGGCGGCGCTGAAATCGTAGGTCCCGGGCCGGGGGTGCACCGACGCCCACTTCAGCACGTTCTCGGGCGTGATGGCGTTGAACTGCGCTGTGACGAGGGCGGCCCCGAGTGTATCACGCCCGGAGAACTGCGCCGCATTGAGCGCCGCTCCGACCAGGAAGGCGCCCTCGAAGGCCGCGTGCAGGGTGCGGGGCGGCCGGGCGCAACCGGTCGCGAGCACGCCCGCCAGCGCCAGTCCGCTCCAGGCCGGGCGGAGCGTGTTTATGCGCGCCCCCTCAGTACCCCGGGTTCTGCGGGAACGCCCGGGTGCCGCCGGCGGTCAGATCGATCTGGGTCTGCGGGATCGGCCGCAGGTGGTGCTTCGCCTCGTTGAAGAACCCGCCGTGGGACGGCGAGGCCTGCCAATTGTCGTCCACGATGCGGTGCCACAGGCCGGTGCGGGCAAGGTCGAGCCACCGTGTGAACTCGCCGTACAGCTCGCGGCCGCGCTCGTCCAGGATGTACTCGAGGTCGATCGTGGCCGGCATGTGCGCGGCGTCCACGATCAGCGCCCGGTTCGCCGCCTCCGCCGCGCAGCCGCCGCAATTCGCGGCCCGCTGGCGCAGCGTCACGAGGTAGGCGCGCGCACCCGCCTGGTCGCCCGCCCCCAGCGCCGCTTCGGCGGCGAGCAAGTAAGTCTCGCCCAGCCGCATCAGGAGGACGTCGCGACCGCCGTCCAGGTTGTTGAAGTCCGGCCGCGCCTCGTCCTGCCATTTCTTCATCGTCGGGTAGCGGAAAATATCGTACTGCCCGACGGTCGTCTGGTTGGGGCAGGGTTCCGCGTTGCACGGTTCGTAGATGGCGTACTTGGCGGCCTGCCGCACCGCCTGCCCGACCAAGTGCCCGGGTTGGAAGATGGCCGTATCGCCCACGACGAACGCCGCGCCGTTGGTGCAGTTGGTGCCGAAGGTCGGCAGGCCGCCGGAGCCGCAGGTGCCGACGGTGTACCCCGCGCCCCGGCTCGCCCCCTGGGACTGAAAGCACGCCCCCGAGTTGGACCAGTTGGCGAGCCACACGCTCTGGAACGTGCCATCGTACCGAGTGTCGAGCACCGTCGCGTAGGTCGAGTCGGTCCAGCGCTGCCACAGATTGCGCGCGTACAGCGTGGGCCGGGCGCGGCGGAAGCCGCGGCCGTTGTTGCAGTCGCGGGCCATGCCCTGGCGGTCGTCGTAGAACGACAGCATCTGCACGAACAGCGCGTTGCCGCCGCCGGTGTTGAACAGGCCCGCCGTGGTGGTGAACTGCACGGACCAGATGACCTCGGCGTTGGTCTCGTTGGCGGGGACGTTGCAGTACGAGCCCGGTCCCCGGGCGCCCATGGGCGCGCAGAAGATGTCCACGTAGTTCGGCAGCAGCGTGTAGGGGCCGGCGATCACCGAATCCGCTTCGGCCCGCGCGGCGGTGAAGTCGGTGGCCGATGTCGCGCCCGGCTCGCGCAGGAACGCCGGGCCGCTCAGGTAGAGGTCGGTGTTCGCCGTCTCGTAGGCGAAGGGATGGTAGGCCCGCGTCAGGAGGACCTTGGCCAGGAGATGGCGGGCCGCGCCCCGCGTCGCCCGGCCGACCTGGCTCTGCGTAACCGGGAGGTCCGGGATGGCCTCCCGCAGGTCCTTGGCGATCTGGAGGTAGATCGAGTCCACCGGTGAGCGGTGCGCCACATTGCTGGCGCCCTGGCTCTCCGTGAGGGGGAGCGGCGCCGGTCCGTACATCTGGACCAGCCAGAAGTAGCTCAACGCGCGGAGGAACTTCACCTCGGCGATCCGAGACGCCTTGACGCCCGAGTCCATCCCCGTCACGGCCGGCGCGCGCTCGATCACCGTGTTGGAGGTGTTGATGCCACGGTAGAAGCTCTGCCACGGGAACTGGTAGTGGGGGGCGCTCGCGTTCAGGCCGGCGGCGTAGGTGTTCTCGAACTGGTAGCCGCCCTGGTCGCCGTTGGTGGTCAAGTCCGTGCCGAACTCCGTCACGGCGAAGGACTCCTCGCGTCCGAAGACGTCGCGCAGCTGGGCGTAGTCGCCGTCGACGGCTGCTTCCAGACCCGCCGGGGTGGTGAAGTACGTGGTGGTGACCGTGCCGACCAGCTGCTCGTCGAGATTCACGCACGCCGTCAGCGCCGCGAGAGCCAACCCCCAAGACATCAATTGCAGGTTCTTCATTGGCCAGCCTCGGTTCGGGTTGATCTCGCGCTAGAAACCCAGGTTCGCGCCGATGAGCAGCGTGCGATAGCTCGGCGGCGTCGCGCCACTTCCCGCTTCGGGGTCGTAGCCGTAGTAGCTGGTGAACACGAACGGATCCTGGGCCTGTGCGTAGAGGCGCAGCGAGCTGAACCGAAACCGGCTCACGAGGCTCGCCGGCACCGTGTAGCCGAGCGTGATGTTGCGCACCCGCCAGTGCCCACCCGGCCGGTACGCCGGGGATGAGGAATTGACGTCGTTGTACAGCGGGTTCTCGCGGCCCGCGCTGGGATTCCAGTAGGAGTTGCAGCCCGGAATCGCGGCCTGCTGGGCCGCCGTCATGCCGGCGGGGCCGTCGAGCACGTTGGGGTCCGGGCCGCCGTCACACTTCATGGGCGTCCAGTACGCCACGTTCAAGTTGTTGAAGCGCTCGAACAACCTGGTGGCGGCGGAGCCGAACGCGTCGTTCATGGTGTAGCCGAGTCGGCCCTGGAGCAGGAACGACAGGTCGAAGCCGCGCCAGGTCAGCCGGCTGTAGATGCTGGCGAGCAGCTTCGGGTAGGTGTTGCCGAGCAGGATACGATCGGCGGCGGTGATCGCACTGTCGCCGTTCACATCGCGGACCCGAATGTCGCCGGGCTTCTGGCCGTAGCGACGGGCGACGGCCGAATCGGCCAGCTGCCAGATGCCTTGGTAATCGAAGTCGTAGAACACCTGGCGCAGCGCGTCGAACGGCGGGATCGCCGGATTGGTGCCGATGTTGATCGGCTGCCCGATGAACCAGCGGTTGCCGATGTCATCCCCCGCGCCGCTCGCCAGCGCGAGGATGAAGTTGCGGTTGTGGGTGAAGCTCAGATCGGTGGTCCAGCGGGGGCCGCCCCCGGCGCCCGGGAGGTTGACCGTGGTGATGCTGGCTTCCCAGCCCCGGTTCTCCGTCTTGCCGATGTTCTGGAGCACCTGGGTGAAGCCGGTCGAGGCCGGCAGCGAGCGCGGCAGCAGCAGGTCGCTGGTGCGCTCGCGGTAAACGTCGAGCGTGCCGCTGATGCGATCGCGGAACAGGCCGAAGTCCACGCCGGCGTCGAGTTTGGCCGTTCGCTCCCACACGAGGTCGGGGTTGGGGATGGCCCCGGGGCGGTACCCGGCGGCGCTGCCGCTGCCGAAGTTGTACCGGGTGCGGTCCAGGCCGCCCCACGTCTGGTAGGGGTTGATAGACGTGTTCCCGGTGACGCCGCCGCTGGCGCGCAGCTTCAGCCCGGAGATGAACCCGAAGCGGCGCATGAACGGCTCTTCGCCCAGCTGCCAGCCCAGGCCGACCGACGGGAAGAACGACCACTTGTGCCCTGCCGCCAGGCGGCTCGAGCCGTCGTACCGGCCGGTCAGCGTGAGCAGGTAGCGGTTCGCGAACGCGTAGTTGATGCGGCCCATGTACGAGGCCAGCTTCCACACGCTGAGCGTGCTCTGGGGTGGCTGCGGATTCTCGCCAGTGCCCAGGTTGTACCAGAGCTGGTCGTCGTAGGGAAGGTTGCGTGCTTCTGCGGTGGTGGTGGTGGAGCGGTCCGTCTGGATGCCGTACAGCAGTGTCACGTCGAAGCGGTGATTCCCAGCGGTGCGATTCCACAGCAGCAGTTGGTCCAGCGTGTAGGCGAACTCTTCGGCGTCGGTCCGCTGCGCCTGGGCGTTGCCGATCGGCGTCTGGTTCAGTACGACGTTCGCGCCCTGGAACTGCCCGTCCATGCGGTTCCCGAGGTCGGGACCGAAGTTCACGCGATACGAGAAGCCGCGGCCCAGCTGCAGCTCGGCGAACACCGAACCGAACAGCCGATTCCGGGTCTGCTGGCGCACGAAGCCTGCGGCCTGGCGCAGCGGGTTCACGCGCAGCGCGTCGGGCGTCGGCTTGATCTTGAGCGTGCAGACGCTGCACAGCGCGGCGGAGGGGACGCCGGCGCTGTCGTACGGCAGCCCCAGCGGGTTGTTCGCCAGGGCTTCGCCCCACAACGACGCGTCCGCGCCGATGTCCGCGATCGACCGCGTGCCGGTGGCCGTGACGCCGATCCGGAGCCGCCGGTAGGTGTTCTCGAAGCTCACCGTGCCGGAGTACTGGCGATACCCCTGCCCGATCGTGATGCCGTCCTGGTCGAAGTAGCTGCCGGTGAGCGACAGCCTGGAGTTGCCCGCGACAGAGGTGAGGGCGAACTGATGACGCTGCTGGTAACCGGTGCGCAGCACCAGGCGCTGCCAGTCGGTGCCGGTCGCGCATCCCGGATGCGCGGCCTGGTACGCGACATCGGTGGCGCACTGCACCTGCGGCAGCTCGTCGGGCGTGAACACGCTGGCGTTGTCTGTGGGGCGTCCGGCCGAGCGGAACGCCTCGCGTCGCTCGGCGATCGCCTGCGGGCCGTTCATCATGTCCACGAGGTGCAGTGCGCTCTGCCCGCCGTACTGTGCGTCGTAGGTGACGTGGATGCTGTTGTCGAGAGCGCCCGCGGCGCCGCGGCGCGTGGTGATGAGGATGACGCCGTTGGAGCCGCGGCTCCCATAGACCGCCGTCGCCGACGCATCCTTCAGCACCTCGATCGACTGGATGATCGCCGGGTTGAAATCCTCGATGCCGCCCGCCAGCGGCACCCCGTCCACCACGTAGAGCGGCTGATTCCCCGCCGCGATGGACCGCACGCCGCGCACGGTGACGTTCATCGGCACGCCGGGCCGGTAGCTGCCGCCGGCCACGACGTCCACGCCCGGCACCCGGGCCTGGATCGCCTGCATCGGGTTGGCCGTGGGGACCTCGGCGATCTGCTCGGCGGAGACCGAGGCGATCGAGCCGGTGAGATCGCGTCGCTCCTGGGTACCGTACCCGACGACGACCACGCCCTCGAGCTGCACCGCGGCCGCGACCAGCTGGAAGTCGAGGGTGACCGCCTCCCCCGCCGGCACCTGCACGGTTTGCGTGAGCGGCGCGAATCCCAGGAGCCGCACCCGCACCAGCTGCGTTCCGGACGGCGCGTCGGCGATCTCGTACCGGCCCGACGCATCCGTCGCGCTCGTGCGGTTGGTACCGACCACGGTGACGGCCGCGCCCGCGATGGGTCGACCGTCCAGGGCGGCGGTGACGGTGCCGGTAATCCTGCCTTGGGCTCGGGCCTCGGTGCTAAGGGCGACGCCGACGGCCGCCAGAACGAGTATGCCGCATCGCATCAGGACCTCCCGGTCGGCTCTCCCGGTTGGGGCGAAGTCATAAGATCACCACGTCACCGGCGATTCTACCGGCCGGGGCCCGGTTGTCAAGCCGGCGCTACAGCCGGCGCGCCGCGAGCTGGACCGTGAACGCGGGTCAGCGTACGCCCAGCAGCAGCTCCATCGTCAGCTGATCGAGTCGCTCGTAGGCGTACCCCGTGGCACGCAGCGCCGGGAGGTCGAACGCCTCGCGCTCGAGCCCGCGGGCGCGCTCCGCGCTGAACACCAGGCGCTCGCCACCGCCGCCCCGGGCGCGCAGCTCTTCCAGGATCTGGCGGATCTCCGGGTCGCGGTGGAAGCGCTCCACCTTGGCTTTCAGGATCAGGTAGGTGCGCATGCTGCCGGCGGCGAACGCCCACACACCGGCTGCGTCTTCGGTGCGGTAGGCGTGACTGTCGAAGTGGCGCATGCCGGGCCAGCGGGCGTCCTCGAGCAACTTGACGAGGAAGAAGGCCCCTTTGGGATCGTCGCTCCCGAAGCGGAGGTCCTGATCGAAGCGGCCGATCTTCTGGCCGTTCAAGTCGATGTGGAACAGCTTGCCGGCGTCGAGCGCCTGGGCCACGCCGTGCGAGAAGTCGAGGCCCGCCATCTGTTCGTGGGCAAGCTCGGGATTCACGCCCACCATCTCCGGGTGCTCGAGCGTGCCGATGAATGCGAGCATGTGGCCCGTGGTGGGCAGGAACATGTCGCCGCGCGGCTCGTTCGGTTTGGCCTCGAGCGCAAACCGGAGATCGTAGCGCTGCGAGCGGACGTACTCGCACAGGAAGTTCACGGCCTCGCGGTACCAGGCCAGCGCGGCGCGCGGATCCTTCCCCGCGTTGGTTTCGACGCCCTCGCGCCCGCCCCACATCACGTACGTCGCGGCGCCGAGCTCGACCCCCAGATCCATGGCGGCCATGGTCTTGCGGATGGCGTACGCGCGCACGCGCGCGTCGTTGCTCGTGAAGGCGCCGTCCCGGAACACCGGATCCGAGAACAGGTTCGTCGTGGCCATCGGCACCTTCATCCCGCTCGCCTGCAGGGCGGCCTTGAACTCCCGCACGATGCGGTCGCGCTCGCTCGCCCGAGTGCCGGACGGCACGAGGTCGTCGTCGTGGAGGTTGACACCGTACGCGCCCAGTTGCGCCAGCTGGTGCACGGCCCTGACCGGATCCAGCGCCGGTCGCACCGGCTCGCCGAACGGGTCACGTCCCACGTTGCCGACGGTCCAGAGGCCGAACGTGAAGTGATGCTCGGGGCGCGGCGTGTAGTCGTCTTGCGGAGCGGGGCGGTTCATGGGACTCCCATCACGGCATCGCAGCGTGGCTTGCGGGGATCGGGCGGGCAACGCAACTGCATGTACCAGTCGAGCGGATGCGCGGGCGCCTCGTAACCGGCGAGCAACGGCAGGAGCGAGAACGACTGCCAGTACGCGACCGACGCGTCGCGCCACCACCGCGCCTCCGCTTCCTGTATGCGCAGCAGCGCCTGGACGCGGTGGAATCGCTCGGCGTCGATCAGCCCTTCCATTTCCAGGCCGTCCCAGGTCCGCTGCATCGAGCGCACGGTGTCCACGCCGGCTTGGTAGTGCCGCAGCAGCTCCTCCCACAACGTGCGGCCCGAGCGCAGCCGCTCGCTCCAGCCCACGTGGTGGAACCAGAGCAGCAGGTCGTCGGGCACGGAGTCGCGGCTCGCGAACCGGTTGCGCACCGGAAGCGCATACTGGCGCACCGCGTTGCTGCCGCTGGCCGTGCGGTCGAAGCCGAGGCCGGCCGAGTCGGCGCGGTTGAAGTAGACAGATGTTTGGTCGACGCGGCCACCCGACACCCACGGCCCGGGCCCGTAGTGATGGCCCCGCGCCATCTGGTGGGCGAGGCCCAGCGGCGTCATGTAGTTCACCACCGCCTCGCGCGACACGAGCATCATGGCCTGCACTGGCCCGACGACGCGCGGATCGTTCGAGAACGTCATCCGCACCCACTCGTCCGCGATGGCGGCCGAGGACAGCGTGTGATCCCAGGCGAGCCGGCCGAACGCGTACCAGTTGGCCTGGTTCAAGTCCGAGCCGGTCCAGTCGCGATCGGCGCCGACGTTGGCCACGCCGGCGATGCCCTGGATCTCGTTCGCCACCGTCGAGCCGGGCCCGGGAGCGTACGTGTCGGCCCGGAGGACGTCCTGCCACAGCGGGGCCAGGAACGCAAGGTGGCTGTCCTGGCCGAGGTACTCCTTGGTGATCTGGACTTCCATCATGAGCGGCGTGCGCGGCATCGCACCGAACAGCGGATGGAACGGTTCGCGCGGCTGGAAATCGAGCGGCCCGTTCTTCACCTGAAGCAGTACGTTCTTGCGGAACGCGCCGTCGAGCGGCACGAACTCGTCGCCGGCCTGCATGACGCGATCGGTCGGCACCGCGCTCGAGTAGACGAACGCGCGCCACATCACGATACCACCGTGCGGCGCCACCGCATCCGCCAGCAGGTTCGCGCCGTCCGCATGCGTGCGGTGGTAATCCTGGGGTCCCGGTTGCCCTTCGGAGTTGGCCTTCACGAGGAAGCCGCCGAAGTCCGGGATCGCGCGGTAGATCTCGTCCGCCTTCGCGGCCCACCAGCCGCGCACACCCGCGTCGCGGGGATCGGCCGTGGCGAGCCCGCCGATCTCGATCGGAGCGCTGAAGCGGGCGGTGAGATAGACCTTCATGCCCCAGGGGCGAAACACGCGGGCGAGGGCGGCGACCTTGCCGAGGTAAGCCGGAGTCAGGATCAGGGCGTCGGCATTGACGTTGGTCAGCACCACCCCGTTGATCCCGACCGACGCGTTGGCCCGCGCGTAGTCCGAGTAGCGCGGGTCGATCGAGTCCGGAAGCCGTGCCCACTCCCACAACGATGCCCCCGCGTAGCCGCGCTCCACCGTGCCGTTCAGGTTGTCCCAGTGATCGAGCAGGCGGAGGCCCAGGCGTGGGGCGCTCGCCAGGTCGAGCCCGGCGAGGGGCCGCTCGGTCTGGAGCAGGCGCAGCAGCTGGAACGCTCCGTACAGGACGCCGACGTCCCGGTTGGCGGCGATGACGATGGCGCGCCGGCCGCGGATCGGCAGCGCGCGGATGACGAAGCCCTCCGGGCCGACCTGGCGCAGCGCGGCGCCGAGCGGCAGGGCCGCGACTACGGGCGAGTTGGCGGGCGTCCCCACGACCAGAGCGCCGTCCTGGCTCACAGAGCGCGCGACTGGGACGTCCCGCCCGAGGAGCCCGCGCACCCCTCTTACCAGCTCATCCCGCGCGGCCCGCAGCGTCGCGCGGTCGGACGCTACGACCAGCTCTGTAATGGTCGCACGGTACTCGGCGAGGCGGGCGGCGTCCGCGACCGGGCGATAGCGCAGCCACAGATCGTAGCCGTCTTCGACACCGGGGCCACTGGGGACGCCGGGCGGCCGGAGCAGGGCCGCGGCGACCAGAACAAACCTCGAGACGCGAGGCGGGAGCAGCGGGGACCGGCGCATGCGCGCTCGGCCTCAGGCGGGCACGTGCGGCACGCGCGCGTCGGCGGGATCGGCCCAGCGCGAGTTGGGGATCAGCGGCGCCCAGCCGGGGCGCAGGGGATCCTGGTCGTACGGGTACGTGCCGAGCCGCAGGAAGTCCTCGTGGTAGCGGGCCACGCGCTCCCGGTCCAGCGTCACGCCCAGCCCGGGGGCGGTCGGCACCGCCATCCCACCGTGGCAGTACGCCCGTTTCCCGCCCTCGATCACATCGTCCACGAGGTGGTGGTAGTGCGCGTCCGCGGCGAAGGTGAGGTTCGGCAGGACGGCGCCCAGGTGCAGCATGGTCGCCAACTGAATGCCCAGCTCGCCCGACGAGTGTACGGCCACGCCGAACTGGAACGCCTCGCAGATGCCGGCCGCCTTGATGCAGGGGCGAATCCCTCCCCAGAACGTCGTGTCGAGGAGGATGACGTCCACCGCGGTCTGGAGCACGTTGGCGGCCAGCTGCTCGAACCCGACGACCACCGTGTTGGTGGCCAGCGGCATGCGGATCCGCTCGCGGGCCCGGCGCATGCCGTGCAGTCCGTAGACCGGGTCTTCGAGGTAGTCGTTGTTCAAGTCCTCGATCTCCCGCGCGAACCAGACGGCCTGCTCCGTGGACCAGACGCCGTTGGGATCGAAGCGCAGGCGGTCGCCCGGCACCGCCCGAGCCAGCGCGCGGTAGCACTCCAGCTCGTAGCGCGGCGGGAACACGCCGCCCTTGAGCTTGTGCGTGGTGAATCCCCACTGCGCCTTGAGGGCGCGGGCCTCCGCCACCAGCTGGTCCACGGTGCGCACCTCGCCGGCCCCGTTCCCGGCGTTGGCGTAGCGGAAGAACAGGTAGGAGGCGAACGGCACGTGATCCCGCAGCCGGCCACCGAGGATCTCGGACACCGGCACGCGCCAGTGCTGTCCCAGCAGGTCCAGGCACGCGAACTCGACGGCGGCGAGCATCTGGGTCCGCAGGTTGTACAACGAGGCGGTCGGGTTGGCGATGAGGAAGCGCAGCTCTTCGATGCGCGTGGGGTCGCGTCCCAAGAGATAGGGCTTCAGCCCGTGCACGGCGGCGCTGGCGCTCTCGCCGCCACCCCCCAGCTCACCGAGGCCGACGAGACCGCTGTCGGTCTCGACCTCGACGATGGTGCGCACGAAACGGCCCCAGTGGCACCCGTTCGCGTGACGCAGCGGCGCCTCGAGCGGAACCGAGACCGGTGTGGCCCGAATGTCGGTGATCTTCATGGGCGATGGGTGATAAACTGACCTGATGACTACCCTGCGGCAATGGGCTCGAGGCGCGGCGCCAGCAGATGCATCAGCAGCAGCGCGCTGACGTACGCCAGCCCCAGCACCGCGAAGATCGGCGCGTAGCTGCCGCCGGCCGCCTCCAGCACGGCGCCGGTGAGTCGCTGGAACGCGAAGGCGCTGCACATCCCGGCGAAGCCGCCCAGGCCGACCACCGACGCGACGGCGTGCCGGGGGAACATGTCGCTCACCGTCGTGAACAAATTGGCCGACCACCATTGGTGTGCCCCCGCCGCCACCGCGACGATGCTCACCGCCGCCCACACGGTTCCCGCCACCGGCGCGAACATCGTCGGGACGATGGCCAGCGCGGCGACGAGCAGCGCCGTCTTGCGGCCGAGGTTGACGCTCCAGCCGCGCTTGATCAGCGCACCGGAGATCCAGCCGCCCGTGACCGAGCCCAGGTCCGCGGCCACGTAGATGACGACCAGCGGGGCCGCGAGGCCGGCGAGGCGCACGCCGAAATTCGCCTCCAGAAACTTGGGAAGCCAGAACAGATAGAACAGCCACACCGGATCGGTCAGCGCCTTTCCCACGATGAACGCCCAGGTCTGGCGGCGCCGCAGTAAACTACGCCAGGCCACGGTGCCCTCCCCGCCGGGCTCGACCGGATCGCTGCGGATCCACGCCAGCTCAGCGCGCGAGACGCGGGGGTGCCGGCCGGGGTCCCGGTAGAAGGCGAGCCACGCCGCGAGCCAGACGAGGTCGAGCGCCCCCGTAACGACGAACGCCCAGCGCCAGCCCAGCGCGAGCGTGATCCACGGCACCAGCAGCGCGGCGAGCACCACGCCCACGTTGGTGCCCGCGTTGAAAATCCCGGTGGCGAGGGCCCGCTCGCGCTTCGGAAACCACTCGGCTACCGTCTTCACGGCGGCCGGGAAGTTGCCGGACTCGCCGATCCCGAGCAGGGCGCGCGCCACGCCGAAGCCGGCGACGCTCGTCACGAGCGCATGTCCCATCGAGGCCAGACTCCACAGCCCCACGGCGAGCGACAGGCCGAGGCGCACGCCGATCAAGTCCATGACGCGGCCCATGCCCAGCAGCCCCACGCCGTAGGCCACGCTGAACCAGGAGACTATCCCCGCGTAGTCCGTCTCCCGCCATCCGAGCTCGCGCGTGAGCGTCGGGGCGAGGATCGCGAGGACTTGACGATCGAGGTAGTTGACGGTGGTCGCCCCGAACAGCAGCGCCACGACGGTCCACCTGACCCGGGTGATGGCGGTTCCGGTCGGCTCAGACACCGCTCGAGACGCTGAACCCGCCGTCCACCGGGAGGACGACACCCGTCACGAACGACGCCGCGTCGCTGCACAGCCACTGCACCGCACCCACGATCTCGTCGGGCGTGCCGAGTCGCCCCATGGGAGTGTGCGCGATGATCGCGCGAGCGCGATCGGTGTA
>QHUM01000007.1 GCA_003222135.1 Gemmatimonadota bacterium
GTAGACGCATAGACGGGTAGGGGTGTCATTCGAGTCTCCGCGCCTTCGTTCCCGCCGCCGAAACAAACCTACCGTCGCATAGCTGGGAACCGCTACCGGTCTTCCCGTCTGTCCGTCTACTCGTCTAGGTGTTCAGTGGAGCTGAGGGGGCTCGAACCCCTGACCTCCTGGGTGCGATCCAGGCGCTCTCCCAGCTGAGCTACAGCCCCGCGCGGAGGCTCAACTTAAACCCCCCGCAAATTTAACACCAGCGGTGCGCGCGACCGCCTGACCGCCGCCGTATCCGATCGCCGCCTTATATTCTCGCCACATGCGACCCGTCTCCTTCACCTACTCGGGCACCGTCGGCGCGCCGATCGATAAAGTCTTCGCGCTCATCACCGACCCCGCCCGCATGCCCGAATGGCTCCCGGGATGCCAGTCGGTGAAGCCCGCTCCCAAGCTCACCGGCCGCGGCGACCGCCACCGCATCTTCTTCGAGCGCGACGGCCGCCGCATCGACGTCGAAATCGAAGTCATCGACTACAACCCGCCCTACACCTACGGCTGGGTCGAGATCCGCCGCCGCGCCGGCTCCCGCACCTTCTTCGCCCTCCAGTTCCAAGGCGGCGCCACCAAAATCACCATGAAGCACATGTGGGAGCCCAAGGGCCTGCGCGCCTGGCTGCTCGGCCAGTTCTATCGACGGCGCAGTTCGTATCAGCTGTTTGATGGCTTGTTGCAGAACCTGAGAAAGGTGCTCACTCGATAATTGCGGATTGTGGATTGCGGATTGCGGATTGGAAGGGGAAGCCCGAGCATCAAATCCGCAATCCGCAATCCGAAATCCGCAATCACTCCGTATACGGTACCTCGACCGTCATCCCGTCCTTGGCCACCGTGGTGTCAGGGAACACCTGGCGCGCCTCGCTCACCAGCTCCTCCGCGCTGATCGAATAGCGCGCCGACACGTGACTCAACACCAGCCGCTTGGCGTGCGCCGCCAGCGCGATCTGCGCCGCCTCGCGCGCCGTCGAATGCCCCGTCTCCTTCGCCCGGTCCCGCTCCTCCTCCCCGAACGTCGCCTCGTGGATCAGTAAGTCGGCGCCCTGCGCCGCATCCACCACCGACGCGCACGGCCGCGTGTCGCCGGTGAACACGATGGCCCGCCCGGGACGCTTGGGACCAACGAAGGGGTCAGGGGTCAGTTGTCGGCCGTCAGCAAGCTGGATCGGCTCGCCTTTACTCAGCTTGCCCCACAACGGGCCTTCGGGAATGCCCGCTGCTCGCGCCTTCTTCACGTCGAACCGCCCGCGCCGCTCGTGCTCGCGCAACGTATACCCCACCGATCCACCGCCATGCTCAGTCTTGAACACCTGGATCTCGTAGGCCTCCCGCCTCCCGCCTCCCGCCTCCCGCAGAACTTCCCCCGGCTTCACCTCTCGGATCTCCACCTGAAACGGGATTCGCTCGACCCCGAGCTGGATCGCCTGGGTAAGCACCTTCTTCGCGCCATGGGGACCGTACAGGGTGATCGGCTCGGCGCGCGCCTGCAGCCCCAGCGTACGGATCAGCCCGATCACGCCGAGGAAGTGGTCCGCGTGGAAATGCGTGAAGAAGATCTCCGAAAGCGCGAAGCTCACGCCGTAGCGCATCATCTGCCGCTGGGTCCCCTCGCCGCACTCGAACAACAGGGTCTCGCCCTCCCGCACCAGGGCGAGGGCGGAGACGTTGCGCTCTACCGTAGGCCTGGCCGCTGACGTACCAAGGAACGTGACGGAGAGCATCCCGTCTCAGAAGACCTTGACGTTTATGTATCGTCCCGGCCGTTCTCTCAGATCCGTGAGGAGCGCCGTCAGGGACGTGAGCGTGGCATTGAGGTTCTTATACAGCATCGTATCCGTCGCGAATCGGCCCAGCGTCCCCTCGCCCTTTTCCATCTTGTCGAGCACGCTCTTGAGCGATCCGGTGGCGGCGGTGAGCCGGGTGGTGAGCTGCGTCAAGTTGGCGGAGAGCGTGTCGAGCCGCGCGCCCGACTTCTCCACCTTGGACGCGCCCAGCAGCGTGTCGAGCCGCTGCATCACCCGCTCCAGCGCGGCGAGGGTCTGCTGCGTCTGCTTCACCGCCGGACCGTTGGCGACTTCGGTGAGCGCCCTCATGCCGTGCTGCGTGGCGAGCAGCGTGTTGTGGATGTCGCTCGCCAGCTCGGCCGCGTTCAGCCCCTTGTTGACGTTGCCGATCAGCTCGTTGGCGCTGGTGGCGGCGCGCGCGGCGACGTCGGCGAACTGCTCCTCGGTCACCCCCTTGATGGGAACCCCCGGCGGCAACAGCGAGTCGCTCGCGCCCGGGTTGTAATCGACGTACTTGGCGCCCAGGAAGTCGGCCGAGGCCACCGCGGCGGTGGCGTCCACGTGCGGCCGGACTCCCGGATCGGGGTCGAGCAGCAGCGTCACGGTCACGCGCCCCACCCGGTCGAGCCGCACCCCCGCTACCCGTCCCTTCTTCACGCCCGACACGCGCACCGGGTCCCCCGACTTGAGCCCGCTCACGTTCTTGAATTCGACCGGCATCGGCACGCCCTTCGACGTGATCGAGCGGCCGGTGAGCCAGAACATGAAGATCGTGAAGGCGATCAGGCCCGCTACGACGAGCGCCCCGACGCCCACCTCTTCCTTGTAGCTAAGCTCCATGTCGGTCCTGGTTCCCCTCGGCCTGGATCAGGCTCATTTCGAGGTCGCGCTCGAGGAACTGCTGCACCGCCGTGTCGCGCGAGGCGAGGATCTCCTCGGCGGTCCCCACGGCGCGGATCTTCGCCTGCCACAACAGCGCCACCCGGTCCGCCACCCGGAACGAGCCGCGCACGTCGTGCGACACCACCACGCTCGTCACGCCCAGCTCGTCGCGCAGTCGCTCGATCAGCCCGTCGATCACGTCGGCGTTCACCGGGTCGAGCCCCGAGGTCGGCTCGTCGTACAGGAGATACTTGGGCTTCCCCGCGATCGCCCGCGCGATCCCCACGCGCTTCTTCATGCCGCCCGACAGCTCGGCGGGGTACTTGTCGGCCACGTCGGCCGACAGGTTCACCAGGCGCAGGCACTCCTTCACCCGCTCCTTCCAGTACGCCTCGTCGTGGTACTGGTCCTCGTTGGTGATGCCGAGCCGGATGTTCTCGGCCACGGGGTCCGAGTCGAACAGCGCGCCGTACTGGAACACGTAGCCGATGCGGCTGCGCAGCTCGGCCAGCTCGTGCCGCTTGAGCTTGGGCACGTGCAGCCCGTCCACGATCACGTCGCCCGAGTCGGGCTTGAGCAGCCCGTTGATCATCTTCAGGGTGACGCTCTTCCCCACCCCGGAGGGGCCGAGCAGCGCCACCGTTTCGCCGTCCTGCACGTCGAGGCTCACGCCGTCCAGCACCACGTTCGAAAGGAAGCGCTTGGAGATGTTCTGGAGCTGGATCATTTCACACCGAGCAACAGCTTCGTGGTGAGCGCGTCGAGCAACAGGATCGTCACCGACGCCGACACGACCGCGGTGGTGGTCGCGCGCCCCACGCCCTCGGCCCCCTGCTGCGTGTTGTAGCCGATGTAGCAGGGGATGAGCGTGACCGCGCCTGCGAAGCAGTAGCTCTTGATGAGGGAATACCACAGATCGAGCGGCCGGAAGAAGTAGCGCGCGCCGTACTCGAAGTCGGCGTAGGTGAGCCCGAGCGAGCCCTTGGCCGTGAGATAGCCGACCACGATCCCCGTGGCGTTGGCGAACATGGTGAGCGCCGGGATCACCAGGATCCCCGCGATCACCCGGGGCAACAGCAGATGGGTGATGGGCGAGCGCCCCAGGCTTTCGAGCGCGTCGATCTGCTCGGTGACCCGCATCGTGCCGAGCTCCGCCGCGTAGCGCGCCCCGATCCGGCCGGCGAGAATCAGCGCCGTGAGCACCGGCCCGAGCTCGAGGATCATCGACTCCGAGATCACGGCGCCGGCGTAGTACAGGGGCAGTGAGCCGGTGAACTGGTAGCCCGTCTGCAGGCTCGTCACCGCCCCCGCGAACCCGGCCACGAGCAGCACGATGAACAGCGAGCCGTAGCCGATGTGGGTCGCCTGCGTGAACATGCGGGGGAGATAGACGCGCCACTCGGTGAGCCCGCGCATCAGATCGATCAGCAGGTAGGTGAACCGCCCGGCGTTGCCGAGGACGTGCTGGGCCGGACGGCTGCCCCACCGCCCGACGTACCGCACGAGGTCCAGCGCGCCGGCTACGGCCGCCATGGCCCGTTCATGGGCTGTATGTTGTGTAACTATGCCCCATTCGTCCACCCCCCGAGCACCGAAACTCAAGAACGCTCAACCGTTTACGCGCAAGGTCCTCGCCTGGTACGCCCGCGCCGGGCGCGACCTGCCGTGGCGCCGCACCCGCGATCCGTACCGGGTGCTCGTGTCGGAGTTCATGCTGCAGCAGACGCAGGTGAGCCGCGTGCGCGAGTACTATCCGCGGTTTCTCGCGCGCTTTCCGGATCTGGAGACGCTGGCGCAGGCGAAGCCGCGCGCGGTGCGGGAGGCGTGGGATGGGCTGGGATATTATGCGCGGGCGAGGAACCTTCATGAGTTGGCGAAGTGCGTGACACGACGGCACGACGGCACGTTGCCCGACGAAGCGCAAGAGCTTGTAGAACTGCCGGGAGTTGGACCCTACACTGCGGGAGCGGTGGCGAGTTTCGCGTACGAGAAGCCGGTGCCCGCGGTGGATACGAATGTGGCGCGGGTGCTAAGACGAGTCTTCTTCGGCTCCCGCCTCCCGTCTCCCGCCTCCCGGGATATCTGGCGGCTCGCCGCCGGCCTCGTCCCCAAGAACGGCAAGCGCGCGTGGCGTTTCAATCAGGCGGTGATGGAGTTGGGAGCCTTGATTTGTGTCGCTAGGAAGCCGCGGTGCCCTGAGTGCCCGGTCCGGACGACCTGCAAGACGGGTAGACGAATCCGCGCCTAGCCGCTGCATTCTCCGGGTCATACATTGGCCCCATGTCGGACCTCCGCGACCGCCTCCAGTCCGCCCTCGGTGACGCTTACCGCATCGATGAGGAGTTGGGCGGCGGCGGGATGAGCCGGGTCTTCCTCGCCGAGGAAGTGCGGCTCGGCCGGCAGGTGGTGGTGAAGGTGCTCCCGCCCGAGATGGCGGCCGGGGTGAACGTCGAGCGGTTCGAGCGCGAGATCCGCCTCGCCGCCAAGCTGCAGCACCCCCACATCGTCCCGCTGCTCACCGCCGGATCGCACGGTGATCTGCTCTACTACATCATGCCCCACATTGCCGGGGAGTCGTTGCGCGCGCGGCTGTCCCACGAGCGCGAGCTGCCCGTAGCCGAAACGGTGCGCATCCTGCGCGACGTGTGCGATGCGCTCGCCTACGCGCACGGTCACGGCATCGTGCACCGCGACGTGAAGCCCGACAACGTGCTGCTCTCGGGGAAGCACGCGCTGGTGGCGGACTTCGGGGTGGCTAAAGCCGTCGCCGAGTCGACGGGGAAGACGGCGCTCACGTCGTTGGGCGTGGCGCTCGGCACGCCGGCCTACATGGCGCCCGAGCAAGCCACGGCGGACCCAACCACGGACCACCGCGCGGACATCTACGCTGTCGGGGCGCTCGCCTACGAGATGCTCGCCGGCCGCCCGCCGTTCGTGGGACCGACCCCTCAGGCCGTGCTGGCTGCCCACGTGACCAGCCAAGCCGAGCCCGTCACCCAGTACCGCGACAGCACCCCGCCCGCGCTGGCGGCACTCGTGATGCGCTGCCTGGCGAAACATCCGGCGGACCGATTCCAGTCGGCAGGAGACGTCCTGGAAGCGCTCGAGCAGATGGTGACGCCCTCCGGCGGCATTACCCCGACAGGTTCGGCGCCGTACGACGCCGCGGCTGTCGTGGCGGCCGCGCGCGCCCATCCCGCGCGGGTGGCGGGGCTGTTCGCGCTCGCGGCCGTCGCGGTGCTCGGCGTGGTGTACTTCCTCATGACCCAACTCGGCCTGCCGGGCTGGGTGTTGCCGGTCGCCGCCGGGCTGCTCGCAGTCGGGCTCCCGATCATGGTCACCACGGGGCTGGTCGAGCGGCAGCGGGCGCTGGCGCGCACGACAGGCCGGCTCGCCGCGCCGCCCAGCGGGCTGCGCGGCTGGCTGACGTGGCGTAAGGCAGTGACCGGCGGCGTGGCGGCATTCGCGGCGCTCGGCCTCGGAGCCGGCGTCTACACGGCGATGCGCGTGCTCGGGATCGGGCCGGTGGGAACGCTGGTCGCGAGCGGAGTGCTCGGGGCGCGGGACCGCATGGTACTCGCCGACTTCACCAACCGCACCTCCGACACGACGCTCGGCCGTTCGCTGGGTGAGGCGTTCCACGTCGACCTCGCCCAGTCACCCGTCGTGCGGCTGCTCGACGCCGCGGCGGTCGGCGACGCCCTGCGCCGCATGAATCGCGCGCCGGGCGTGGTGCTGGACCCCGCGCTGGCCCGCGAGCTGGCGCAGCGCGAGGGAGCGAAAGCGGTCGTGCTGGGGACGATCGACCCGGTCGGGCGGGGGTTCGTGCTCTCAGCCGAGCTGGTCGCGGCGGCGGACGGACGGCAGCTCGTCGCGTTGCGCGAGAACGCCAGGGACGACGGGGCGATCATCGACGCGGTCGACCGGCTGTCGAAGCGGCTGCGCGAGCGCATCGGCGAGTCGCTCAAGACCATCCGCGCGAGCGAGCCGCTCGAGCAGGTGACGACGGGCTCACTCGCCGCGCTGCGGAAGTACTCGGAGGCCATCAGGGTCAACGACGCCGGCGAGACCGAGCGCGCCGTGGCCCTGCTCGAGGAGGCCGTCGCACTGGATACGACCTTCGCGATGGCGTACCGCAAGCTCGCGGTCGTGCTGAGCAACACGTTCGCAGCGCCCTCACGCATCGCCGCGGCCGCGACGCAGGCCTTCCGGCATCGCGACCGACTCACGCCGCTCGAGCGCTACCTCGCTGAGGCGTACTACTACGATGTGGCGGAGTTCGACCGGACCAAGGTCCAGACCGCCTACCGCGCCGCGCTCGAGCTGGATCCGGAGAACCTCGTGGCGCTCAATAACCTGGCGTTTGTAATGAACGACATACGCCGGTACGCCGCAGCCGAGTCCCTGTCCCTCCGCGGGCTCGCGCTTTTCCCCGACGACC
>QHUM01000048.1 GCA_003222135.1 Gemmatimonadota bacterium
CGCAGCGCCTGCTGCAGCTTGCGGATCACCGCGCTCGCAGCGTCGGCGCCGGCCTCCGGCAGCAGCAACGCGAACTGGTCCGCCCCCAGGCGCGCCACGAGATCGCTGGCGCGAATCGCTTCACGCGCGGTCTCGGCTATCAGGCGCAGTACGCCGTCCGCTACCTGCTGCCCGAACCGAACGTTCAATTCCCTGAAGTCGTCGGCGTCGAAGTACGCCAGCGTGAACGGATGGTTGTACCGTCGGGCGCGCTCGAATTCGCGACTCGCATTCTCATAAAACGCTCGCCGGTTGTCGATACGAGTCAGGTCGTCGGTGCGGGCCAGCGCGCGCTCCCTGACGTAGACCCGGTAGTGTAGGAACCCGATATAACCGAGCGCCAGCAGCAGGGCCGCCAAGGCGGCGATGTTCCAGGCCATGGGGTACGACGGCCGAGCACTACACGTCTATGCGATGGAAACCTTCGGGGTCCGAAATGCGACGCTCCGCTTGGGCCCGTCGTTGCGCACCCGAGCGGCGCTCGGCACCGGTGCGGCGCGCGAACTGGACGGCGACCGTCTCCCGGCGCCGGTCGCGTACCATGCGGCGGCCTCCCAAATTCTGCCGCCGGTCCCAGCGTCGCCGGGGCCGTTCGCCTCGCGGCGCGTCGTTGACCTTAGTGTCTTTCATCATGTAGCACCTTCCCGCCTACGGGCGTCGCGGCCGACGCAGCGGGGCACCCACTTCGTTCGCAGGCCGCACGAGCCTTTCTCTGCAAACCGGATGCACGCGAGATGGACACGGGTATCGCGCGGCGAGTTGTTCTCGGTGCACATTCGGGGCCACTTCGAGTGCGCAGGAGGTGTGAGGCTATCGGATTGGTACCGTTGGAGATGTCATGTGACCGGATATTCTGGTCACATGACGGCGCACCAATGAAGGGCGGCCGTTCCCCCTATTTGATGCAGCGACGGTGACGCAGCAAGGTGTTGCGCCCGCGCCTACATCCGCTTGTACTTGGGCCCGCTCCCCCCTTCCCGGGGGGTCCAGCGGGGCCCCAGCACGTCGGTCGCCTTGCAATCGATGCAGTTCGGCGCGTTGACCCGCAGCCCGCCGTCCACCAGTTCGTACACGCCCGCCGGGCACATGCGCGCATAGAACTCGGCCAGTTCGGGCGTCACGTCCCGACCCACGATGAGATGGGCAGGGATCGTGTCGCGCGTCGCGTTCCCGGATTTGAACACGCCGTCGACCTTCGAGAAGGTGAGGCGGCCGTCGGGAACAAGTGGCCCCGGGCCGACGCCTGGGGCTATGCGTCGGGCCGCGTCCGCATCCCGCGGCATCGCGATTCTCCAACCCGGGAACCGGCCACCGGTAAGCGTCATCAGCCCGGCCTTGAGCGCACCGGCGTAGAAGCCATCCTTGAAGGCGAGCCGCATATTCCGCGTGCGGTACAGGTCCCGCACGATGAAGGACTCGTTGACCATCCGGTCGTAAACACCGAGGCGCGCCGGGGAAGCCTCGCCCGCCTGCAGGGCGTCGAAGATGGCCCGTGCCGCGAGCATGCCCGACTGCATCGCGTAGTGGATCCCCTTGAGCGACGGCACGTCCACGAAGCCGGCCGAGTCACCGAGGATCACCGCGCCCGGCCCTGAGCACCGTGCGGGCAGGGAGTAGTAACCTCCTTCGGGAATCGTCTTCGCGCCCCACTCGACCATTTCACCACCCTCGAGGTGGCGGCGAAACAGGGGATGGAGCTTCATCCTCTGGAGCAACCCATGTACGTCGAGCGTGCCGTCCCCGTAGTCGAGCCCGACCACGAGCCCCAGGGCGACGAGGTTCGGCGCAAGCGGGTACATGAAGGTCCCGCCGAAAGCGTCGCTCGGCAGCGGCCATCCCAGCGTGTGGATGATCGTGTCGAGCGGCTGCCGCGTCTCCCACAGCTCTTTCACGCCGAGGGCGAAGAGCTGCGGGTTCTCCGCGGTCACCTGCTGCCAGGCGCACCACGCCTGCGACAGCGTCCCCCGGGTCCCCTCGGCCAATACCGTTACTTTCGCGGCGAGGTCATTCGGCGCGAGATAGTTGGTGAGCGGCCGGCCGTCGCGATCGAGGCCGCTCGCCGCCGTTCGCACACCCACCACGCGGGCGCCGTCGACCAGCAAGCTCGCCGCCGGGAACCCTGTGAACACGTTCACGCCCAGCGCTTCAGCCTTCTCGCCGAGCCAGCGGACGATCTCGCACAGCGACGCGATGTAGTTGCCCTGGTTGCGCATCGTTGGTGGGGTGGGAAGGCGCAGGCGGCGTTCGGGCGTCAGCAGATAGACCGCTTCGTTGCGCACCGGCGCGCGGAATGGGAAGTCCGAATCGTGCAGCTCGGGGAACAGCTCGCGGAACGCCCGCGGGTTGACCACCGCGCCCGAAAGGCAATGCTCGCCGAGCGCCGCGGCCTTCTCGAGCACGCCGATGTTGAGCTCCGTGCCGTTCCGGGTGGCGAGCCGCGCCAGCTCGATCGCGGCGGCCAGGCCGGCGGGCCCGGCCCCGACGATCAGCACGTCCAGTTCCATCCGATCACCCGCGCCAGGCGAGCCGGCCTGGAGGAGGAGCCGGTCCAGTGGTAACTCTGGCTGGTGCTGAGCCGGAACGAACCGCTCCCCGCTCCTCGCTCCTTCAGCCATGCAGTTTCTTGATCTCTTCCGTGAGCCTCGGGACCACTTCGAACAGATCTCCCACGACGCCGTAGTCGGCCACCTTGAAGATCGGCGCGTCCTTGTCCTTGTTGATCGCGACGATCACCTTCGAGGTGCGCATCCCGGCGAGGTGCTGGATCGCACCGGAGATCCCCACCGCGATGTACAATGTGGGGCTCACGGTCTTTCCGGTCTGGCCCACCTGATCGGCGTGCGGCCGCCAGCCGGCGTCCACCACCGCCCGCGAAGCGCCCACCGCGGCGCGGCCCCCGAACGCGGCCGCGAGCGCTTCGAGCACCTTGAAGTTGGCGGGCTCTTTCAGGCCGCGTCCTCCCGAGATGACGATCGAGGCTTCGGCCACGTCGAGCGCGCCCGCGGCGGCCTTGGTTCCCGTCACTACTACGCGGCCCGCCGCCGCTTCCACCGGTACTGTTTCCGCGGTCCCCGCCTTGGGACGCTGCACGGGTGTGAACACGTTGGGCCGCAGTGATACGACCGCCGGCGTCGCGGTGAGCTTGAGTTTGAGGAGCGCCTTCCCCGCGTACACCGGGTGGATCACCGTCACGGCGCCGCCTTCGAACGCGAGGTCGGTGATGTCCTGAGCCAGGGCGACGCCCAGGCGGGCCGCCACCCGGGGCGCCAGGTCCCGTCCTCCGGCGCTCGCGGCGAACAGCACCGCGCGATACCCGCCCGCGCGGGCCCGGTCCGCGATCACCCGAGCGTATCCTTCGGGCGCGTACCGGCCGAAGGCGGGGTTCGTCAGGGTGATCACCTTGTCCGCGCCGAATCCGCCGAGCTGGTCCGCACCCTGGACCGGGCTCGCGGCGACCACGAGCGCATCCACGCGGACGGCGAGCGCGTCGGCGAGGCGACGCGCGCCCGTCACCACCTCGCTCGACACCTTGCGCAGCACACCGTCGCGCTGCTCGGCGACCGCGAGGACGTCACTCACAGAACCTTCGCCTCCTCGCGGAGCAGCCGCAGCAACTCGGGCACGGCGGCGGGCCCCTCGCCCACGACTTTGCCGTCCTTGCGCTGCGGTGGCGGGGTCAAGCCGAGCACCTCGAGCCCGCCCGCTCCGAGTGCCGCGCGTTTGAGCTCGAGCGGCTTCTTCTTGGCCGCCATGATGCCCTTCAGGGCGGGATAGCGCGGCTCGTTGAGTCCCTTGTCGGTGGTGAGCACGGCGGGGAGCGGGAACTCCACGGTCTCGACCCCGCCCTCGATTTCCCGCTCAGCGGTGCCCCGCTGCCCCGCGATGTCCAGGTGCGCGACCGCGGTCACGCACGGCAGGTCGAGCAGCTCTGCCACCATCGGTCCGACTTGATGGTTGTAATCGTCGATCGCCATCTTGCCGAACAGGATGAGATCATAGCCGCCGTTCTTGAGCTCGGCGGCGAGCGCTTTGGCGACCTCCAGCCCGTCGACGGGGACGCGGTCGGCCTCGAGCAGGACGCCCCGGTCCGCCCCCATGGCGAGCGCGGTGCGGATCGTCTCCTGCGCGGCAGCGGGTCCGAGCGATACGACCACGACCTCGCCCGAGCCCGCCTGCTCCTTGCGGCGCAGCGCCTCTTCCACCGCGAACTCGTCGTACGGATTGAGGATGAACTTGACGCCCGTCTCGTCCAGTGACTTCCCGTCGGAGGCGATCTTGACGCGGGTCTCCGAGTCGGGGACGCGTTTCACGCAGACGGCGATCTTCACTGAGTCCTCACGTGGTACGAAAAGGCGTGGGGAAAAGAAACCTGACGACGTCTGGCTGGCAACCTTATCCAACGCTTTCAGAATTCCGTGCTCACGCTCACCTGCAGATGCCGCGGCAATCCCGGCGTGAGAAACCGCTGCACCGGTGCGCCGGGCGCGAGCGGATTCTCCGCGAACGCCCCGAAGCTCGCGTACCGCCGGTCGAAGACGTTGCGCACCATGCAGCGCAGCTCGAACCGCTTCCACTCCATGAGGAGCGACGCGTCGGCCGCCGCGTAGTCGGAGAGCCGGCGCGTCGTGTTGGCTTCGTCGCCCCTGAGCCACTGGCGGCCGACGTAGCGCCCGTCGAGGCCGACGCGCAGCGATAGACCCGAAGCTCCGCCCGCGACGACCGGGGCAGAGATCCCAGCGTTGGCTCGGCTGTCGGGTACGAGGGGCAGCACGTCCCCGGGGACGACGGTCTCACCAGCCGGGTCACGCGGTGTCGCGAGCCGCGCCGCGCTCCGGAATGTCGCGGCGGTGTACCCGTAGTTCGCGTACAGGCGTACCGCCCCTCGCTGCCACTGCCCCGCCAGCTCGATCCCCGCGCGGCGCGTCGCCCCGATGTTCTGGAAATAGCCCGCCGTGAGAGTCGAGGCGACGAAGAAGATGTCGTCCGAGACGTCCGTCCAGAACGCGTCGGCGCTCAGGTCCCCGTGACCCCCGGGGCCGCGAAAGTGCCACCCGCTCTCGTACGTGGTGGCGATCACCGGTCGCAGCGCGGGATCGGGCCCGAGGGCGAACGGCAGCGGGCACGCCGCCGCCGGATCCGCGCAGCCGATCTCGACGAGCGCCGGGGCGCGAAACCCCCGGCTCACCGACCAGAACAGCTCGTGACCCGACCCCGCGCTCCAGGTGAAGCCCACCCGGGGGCTGAGGCGTCGAAAGATGTTGAGCCCACTTTGGCCCGGATCCAGCAAGTCCTGGAACGGGACCCGGACATAGTCGTAGCGGCCCGCGATCGTGGCGGTGAGCGCCGGCACGAGCGGCCAGTTGGCGCCCACGAAGGCCCCCACGTCCACCTCGTTCGTCAGCACCGACTCGGTGAGCGAGTCCGGGCTCGTCGCTCGTACGGCGTAGAGCCGCACCGCCGTGTGTTGATAGGCGCCGTCCACCCCGGCGAGCCAGCGCAGCGGCCGCCGCGCCAGGGCCACGGTCCCCGAAATCTGCACCGCCCCTCCGCCGATGCGCTCGCGATTGCGCTCGCGCGTGTCCGGCGGGCTCGCGTTCCGGTTGAACTGATCCGTGGTGAGCGCCCGACCGAAGCCGTTGAGCGCGAGCTGCGTCCCGCCCACGACCCGGTGCGCGTTCAGGGTGACGAGATGGGCTTGCGGGGCGAAGTAGTCGCCTGGTGTGAAGTTCATGCGCGGGGCAGCGGCGTACAGGCTTTCGGGCAGGCTCCCCGCCTGGTGGAGGCGGTTGTCGGCTCCGGCATAGCTCAGCGTCGCATCCCACGTCCCGGTATTGACGCCGAGCTTGCCGAACAGCGTGGCGGTGCGGCTCGGGGTCTCGGCACGCCAGCCGTCCTCGTGCTCGTAGCGCGTTCCGAGGTAGTAGTCCCACATCCCGCGCCGATCCCCGGCGTGCGCCTTCAGCTCGTAGCGCCCGAAGCTGCCCCCGGAAACCTCGACCTCGCGCTCGGCTGGCACCGAGCCGCGGCGTGTCACCAGGTTCACCGCCGCGCCGAGCGAGTTGCGGCCCAGCAGCACCGAGGGGCCGTAGGTCACGTCCACGTGGTCTACGTCCTCGAGCGGCAGCAGGTCGAAGTTCACCTCGTGGGCATCGGGCTCGTTCACCCGCACGCCGTCCAGGTACACCGTCACCCCCTGGGGCAAGCCGATGGTCGGCGAGACCTGAAATCCTCGCAGCGTCACGTCCAGCTGGCCCGGCGCGCCGAGCTCATCCGACGTCGTGACGCCCGGCAGCTGCTCGAGCGCGTCCGCGAGGGAACGCACGCCACGCGCATCGAGGTCCGCGGCGTGCAGCGTGGCGGTGCGGCCGGCGAGCCCGCGCGCCAGCTCGCGTACGGTCGGGAGCCGCACGCCGGTCACGACCACGGGGGCGAGCGTGTCGGTGGGGAGGGAGTCGGGCTGCTGCGCGCCGACGGGTGGGGTGAGCAGAGCGAGGATGAGTGCCCCCGCCAGCGACTGCGGATTGCGGATTGCGAATTGCGGATTCGAAGAGCGTGCGTCCAATCCGCAATCCGCAATCGTCGATCCGCAATCAATTGAACGCATTCAGCCCCGTAATCTCCTGCCCCAAGATGAGGGTGTGAATGTCGTGCGTCCCTTCGTATGTGTAGACCGACTCGAGGTTGGCGAGGTGGCGCATCGCCTGATACTCGGCGAGGATGCCGTTCGCTCCGAGCAGCCGCCGGGTCTCGCGCGCGACGTCGGTCGCCATGCTGACGTTGTTGCGCTTGGCGAGCGAGACCTGCTGGGGCGTGACCTTCCCCTGATCCTTGAGACGCCCGAGCTGGAGGCAGAGCAGCTGCGCCTTGGTGATCTCGGTGAGCATCTCCGCGAGCCGCGCCTGCTGGAGCTGAAAAGCGCCGATCGGCTTGCCGAACATCACCCGGGCCTTCGCGTAGCTCACCGCTTCGTCGTAACACGCCAGCGCCGCGCCCACCGCTCCCCACGCAATGCCGTAGCGCGCCTGCGTGAGACACAGGAGCGGCGACTTCAAGCCCGCCGACTTTGGCAGCACGGCGTCTTTCGGCACGCACACGTCCTGTAAGACCAGCTCGCTCGTGTCGCTGGCGCGCAAGCTGAGCTTCCCCTTCTGGTCCTTCGCCGAGAAGCCCTGCGTATCGGTCGGGACGATGAAGCCGCGGATCGATTCCACGTCGTCGGGCTGGCCGGTCTTGGCCCAGATGATCGCCGCGTGCGCGGTCGATCCGTTGGTGATCCACATCTTGGCGCCGTTCAGGATCCAGCCGCTCTTCGTCTCCCGGGCGGTCGTGATCATGCCGGCGGGGTTCGACCCGTAGTCGGGCTCCGTCAGCCCGAAGCACCCGATCACCTCGCCCGCCGCCATCTTCGGGAGCCAGTGCCGCTTCTGCTCCTCCGAGCCGAAGGCAAAGATGGGGTACATCACGAGCGCGCCCTGCACCGAGGCGAACGAGCGCACGCCGGAGTCGCCGCGCTCGAGCTCCTGCATGATGAGCCCGTAGGCGACGTGGTTGAGCCCGGCGCAGCCGTACTCCTCGGGAAGGTTGGCGCCGAACAGGCCCAGCTCCGCCATCTGGGGGACTAGATGTTTCGGAAACCGGCCCTCGAGGTAGTGCTCGGCGATGACGGGCATCAAGTTGTCGTCCACCCAGGCGCGCACGGTGTCGCGCACGGCGCGCTCTTCCTCCGACAGGAGCCCGTCGACGTCGTAGAAGTCGACGCCCTGGAACTTCGGTGCCATAACCCCTCAACTGGGTGTGAGAAACCCCGGGGCGCCGCCCCGGGGTCAGCCGCTCGAAATCGGTCGCGGCGCGGCTGACCCCGGGCCGATGGTCCGGGGTCCCAAAGCTACCCCGCCTGCCCCACCGGCAGGGAGTCCTTGCTCGGGGCCGCAGCCCGCCCGGGTCTGGCGAATGCCAGCGTATCCGACGCGCGGAATTTCCCGCGCTCCGCCTCCCACCGAAAGATGGTGACCTGCACCGCCGACGGCTCGATGGTGACGAAATTGAAGCTCGACGGCCGGCCGCCCCGCGTGCGGGTGGAGAGCGTCCCCGCGGTCGAGATCACCACCCGGCCCTGCAGCAGTTCCGCGCCCTCCTGGTGGTCGTGCCCGCACAGCACCACCTCCGCGCCGGACTCGACGATACGCCGCTGCGCCTGACGCCAGCGGGCGAGTCCCATGCGGCGCGAGATCTCCCCGCGCAGCACGTTGTGGTGCAGCACCAGGATGCGCGCCTGCTCCGGAGACGCGGCGGCGAAGATTTGCTTCACGCGCGCCACCTCCCGCTTCGGGAGGTGCCCTTTCACCGCGAGGTCCCGCAGCCGCAGCGTGAGCGAGCCCCACGCCGCCCCGTGCGACGTCAGCGCGCCCGCTATCACCGCGCCCCGCACCGTGAGCGTGGGCGCCAAGTCGGCGCCGAAGTAGTGCACATACTTGCGGTACAGTGCGTCCTTGGCGAACGGGATGAGCGGCCGGGTCCACCACTGCACGTCGTGGTTCCCCGGGATCACGTGTACGGGGGCGGTTTCGGCCGCGAGGTTCGCGAACGCCCGGGCCCGTTGCAGCTCGCCGTGGCGCGCGCGCTGGGAGAGGTCCCCGGCGATCACCGTGGCATCGGGCCGGAGGTCCGGAATCATTTTCTCGAGCGCCTCGATCTTCCGGATGTCGGCGAAGCCACCGCAGTGCAGATCGGCGAGGTGCAGCAGCTGAACGGTCACGATTCCGCCTGCACGGTGTAGGTGAGCGTGGCCGCGCCGCTCGCGGCCACGGTCACGCGAAAGCGCACTTCCGTCGCCGAGAGCTTCTCGGCGGGGACGCTGCTCTCCACCACTTGCCACACGCCGTAGCGCGCTTCGCGCACGTCCACCGTGACGGCCTCCGGCTTCGCGTTGGTGATCGTCACCTTATACGCCGCCGTGATGCGTTGCCGCGGCGGCAGGCCGCGGCGCGGCGGCGCGAGCTGCTCCTGATTGTAATCAGTCTGCACCCGCTCGGCAGTCACGTCGAAGGCTTCCCCCGATTGCACCCGCAGGTCGCGCCCCGGCGCGGTGTGGTCGCTGCGTGCCTCGCCCACAAGCTGGAGCCGGCCGGCCGAGTCCGCCTGATAGAGCTGCAGCGTGGCTCCGGGCAGGGGCCGATCGCCGAACGGCGTCCCGCGGGGCCGCTTGAGCGTGTACCAGACCTGCACCGGCACCCGATTCGGCTCGGCGGGCGTCTGTCCCAAGAAGCCGCGCCACGGCAGCGCGCCGGGCACGATCAGCTCTTGCGTGGAGGCAACGCTCGCGCGCGGGAACAGGGCGGTCGTGACCGCGACGCCGGGCTCGACCGACAGGCGACCGGAGAGCTGGTACACGTGGGTCTCGCCGACCGCCTGTTCGGCGGGCGCGGACGCGACCTCGGCAGCTTGCATCTGGACTCTCGCAACCCCGGACACGTAACCCATCAGCTTGGGCTCCGGTCGGGCCCGCGCAATCGACCCCGCAACCAGCTGGACGTCCGCACTGTCGGCTCGCAGCGACTGCGCCAGAATCGTCGCCGTCCCCGACACCTCGCACTTGGCGCCGGCCAGGACGACCTGATAGGTCGCTTCCCATGACGCCCCTTGCCCCACCCACGCGAGCTCGGTACGCGGGCGGGAGCGCGTCGCGTCGAGTACCAAGGACACCTCCGGTGCCGCGCGCACGAGGCCAGCCGGGAACAGCGGCTCGCCCGGCTCCGACAGCAAGAATCGTCCATCGGAGAGCCGGTATTGCGGGGGAGCGACCCGCACGACGCTCGCCCGCACCGTATCCCTTCTGCCGTCGGCCCGCTCCGCCACGAATGCCAGCGTTTGTCCCACCGCGTGTCGCAGGGCAGCCTCACGATCCGTGGGCGCTCGAACGACCGCCGACACGAGCGCGGTGCTCGTATCCGGAGAGAACAGCGTCGCGGGGTCCAGGTCCTCGATTTGGAGCGTCAGCGCGTTTCGCCCCTTCTCGAGCGCCTGCGGCAGGGTGCGGCGCACCACGACCCGCCCGTCGGTATAGATCGACAGAGATGTCTGGCCGGCGAGCGGCGCCCCGAGCAGCACCAGCAACGCTGAGAGCCGACCGCTGACCCCTGAACACTTCATTTCAACCATTCCAGGGCGATCCTCTGCACGATGCGATAGGTCAACAGATACCACGCGACCAGGGCGACTGCGCCAACGGTGCGCGCCGTCGTCTGCCCGGCGGGAGGGACGGAGCGCAGTGTGATCATCACGTACCCCGCAAGCAAGAGCGTAGTGATCACTGCTATGAGACGTCCTATACGTGACGCCTTTCGCGTGACGTCTTGCACACATCGCGCGCAGAAACCGCCCACCGCGATGCCCGCGGTGATTTCCCCGCAGCGGGCGCAGGGGTGGCTAGAGCCGCCGGACCACGGCGCGGGCGAACTCGGTGGTCGAAGCACTGCCTCCCAGGTCTTTCGTGCGGACGTTGTCTTTGACGATGGCGGTTTCGAGCGCCCGGCGTAGCCGGTCCCCCGCCTCGAGCTCGCCGATGTGGTCGAGCAGCATCGCCGCGGCGAGCATCTGTGCCGACGGGTTCGCGATCCCCTGCCCCGCGATATCGGGCGCGGACCCGTGCACCGCCTCGAAGATCGCGGCCGTTTCCCCGATGTTCGCCCCGGGGGCGAGCCCCAGGCCGCCCACGAGACCCGACGCCTCGTCGGACAGGATGTCGCCGAACAGGTTCGTGGTCACGATCACATCGAACTGTGCCGGGTTGATCACCAGCTGCATGGCGGCGTTATCCACGATCTTGTCGTCCGACGCGATCTGGCCCTCGTACTCTTGCGCGATCTGTCGCGCCGTTTCGAGAAACAACCCCGAGGTCGCCTTGAGGATGTTCGCCTTGTGGACCACGGTGACCTTCTTACGGCCGTGCTGCTTGGCGTATTCGAACGCGTAGCGCACGATCCGGCGGCAGCCGTCGCGCGTCATCACCGAGGTTGCCTGCGCGAGCGCCTTGGGATCGCCCCCGACCTTGAACGTGCGATCCATCCCGACGTACAGCCCCTCGGTGTTCTCGCGGATGATCACGAGGTCGATGTTTTGGTAGCGGCCCCCCGGCACGATGGACTTCACCGGACGCACATTGGCGTACAGCTCGAACTCCTGCCGCAGCGCCACGGTGACCGACCGGTATCCACCGCCCACCGGGGTCGTGAGCGGCCCCTTGAGCGCGAGCCCGGTGCGGCGGATCGAATCGAGCGTGGCGTTGGGGAGGGGCGTGCCGGCCTTCTCGATGGCGCTCATCCCGCCGTACTCCTCGTCCCACACGATCTGCACCCCCAAACCGTCCAGCACCTGCAGCGTTGCCTGCGTGATCTCGGGCCCGATTCCGTCGCCGGCGATCAGCGTCGCCTCCCGCGTCACGGCAGTCCCGGCGTGAGGTTCTTCACCGCCCGGGTGAGCGCCGACCAGGGATCATCGCCGTCGCCGCGGGCCGTGGTCCGGAACCCCACGCGCCCGGTGCGCACGTCGACCATCACGACCGCCAATTCGGCCGTGGCCAACGGGCGGTCGGGCGGCCCGGCCGCCGGTCGTGCCGCCGCCACGCCGGCGCGCCGGTCCGCCTGACCGCCCGTCGTCGCGCCCGGCCGCCGGAACACCAGCGCCGCCGGCACGAGCGCGTACCGCCCGCCGTTCCCGCCCAGCGCCACCAGGGTACGCAGCTCGCCGCGCAACGGATCGGGCACGATCTCGATGTTCGACGCCCGCAGCACGGCAGTGCCCATTTGGTCCGGATCCGGAGCGATCCCGGGGGCGCGGCGCGCCGCCTTGCGCAACGCATCGGGGAGCACCCACGTCACTTCCGGCGCGCGCGCCGGGAGCAGGGTGCCGATCACGCTGTCGGCCCGGGCCAGCGCCGCACGCCGGTCCGCGAACTTGTCCTGCCAGTGCAGCGAGTCTTCCGCGGCGATCAGCGTGAGCGGCAGCACGCTGACCTGTTGCGCGGCGAGCCCGGCGGTGGGGAGCGGCTGGGTGGGCGCCGGGGTCTCGGCGTGCTGCCTGCCGCCGCAGCCGGCCACCAGGACGGCGGCAACGCCGCACCGCGCACCGCGAACTAAGTTTTTGATTTGTAAGGGATTAGTCACGGCGCCAATATCGTAAGCGCGCCCGGGTTTTTCAAGAAGCGAGCGTCAGCCCGCCGTCCACCACGATCACCTGCCCGGTGATGTGCCGCGCCGCCTCACTGCACAGAAACACGATGACGCGCGCCACGTCCTCCGGCTCGGCCACCCGCCCCAGGAGCGACTCGTGCTCCGCCCGCTCGAGCACTTCGCGCGGCAGCTTGGTGAGCAGGTCGGTTTTGACGAAGCCGGGCGCGACGGCGTTGACGTTGACGTTGGAGGGACCGAGGTCGACGGCGGCCGATTTGGTGAGGCCGATCAGCCCCGCCTTGCTCGCCGAGTAGTTCGCGATCCCGAAGCCGGGTCGGAACGCCTGATGGCTCGCGACGTTGACGATCTTGCCATAGCGCTGGGCGCGCATCGGCTGGGCCACCGCCTGGATACAGTTGAAGGCGCCGGTCAGGTTCACGTCCAGCACTTCCTGCCACGCCTCGGGCTCGAGCCGCCACAGCGCGCCGTCGTGGGTCACACCAGCGTTGTTGACGAGGTAATGCACCCCGCCCAGCCGCTCACGCACCGCGGTAACGAACTTGTCCACTTCGGCGTGGTTGCGGACGTCGCAGCGCGCGCAGTACACCGGCACGCCCAGAGCGCGGATCGCCGTTTCGGTGAGTAGGGCCTGGGCGGCGACGTCGCGCTCGGGGAGGTCGACGTAGTTGATGGCTACGGCCGTACCGCGTTGCGCGAACTCGATGGCGGTGGCGCGACCCAGGCCCGTCGCGCCCCCCGTGACGATCGCCACCCGGCCTTGCACCGTTTCCGCCAGGCGGAGCGGATCGGCGCGCGTCTCCGTCGCTGGAGCACCGACGGCCGATGCCCCGCGGGACGCGAGCACCCACGACGCTTGAGTCGTCAAGATTTCGAACCTATGTTCGAAATTGAACATCGGCAAGGCACGGCGTAACTTGGGCCCATGAATCGGATCGGCGCGCTGCTCCTGTGGGGTGGGATCTCGGGACTCGGCGCCGCCGCGTTCGGGGTGCTCGCGCTGTCCCGCGGGGAGAGCATCAACGCCGCCTGGCTCCTCACCGCTGCGGTCTGCACCTACGCGGTCGGCTATCGTTTCTATTCCCGGTTCCTCGCGAACAGCGTCTTCGGACTGGACGACCGCCGCGCCACTCCAGCGGAACGCTTCAACAACGGACGGGATTTCGTCCCGACCAACCGCTGGGTGCTGTACGGGCACCACTTCGCGGCGATCGCCGGAGCGGGCCCCCTCGTGGGGCCGGTGCTGGCCGCGCAGTTCGGCTTCCTGCCGGGAACGCTCTGGCTCGTGATCGGCGTGGTGCTGGGGGGCGCAGTGCAGGATTTCACGATCCTGTTCTGCTCGCTGCGGCGCGACGGCAAGTCCCTGGGCCAGATGGCGAAGGAAGAGATCAGCCGGTCGGCCGGGATTACGGGGATGCTGGCCGTCCTGTTCATTATGATCATCCTCCTCGCGGTGCTGGCGCTGATCGTGGTAAACGCGCTCAAGGCGTCGCCCTGGGGGTTGTTCACGATCGCGTGCACCATCCCGATCGCGCTGCTGATGGGGTGGTGGATGAAGCGGTGGCGCCCGGGTAAGGTCGGGGAGGCTTCGGCGGTAGGGGCTGTCCTGCTCCTCGGGGCGCTGGTGGCGGGGGGATGGGTGGCGGCGCAGCCGCAGCTTGCTCCCCTGTTCACGCACACCGCCGCGGCGATCACCTGGATGATGGTCGCCTACGGGTTCGTCGCCTCGGTGCTCCCGGTGTGGATGCTGCTCTGCCCGCGGGACTACCTGTCCACCTTCCTCAAGGTCACGACGATCCTCGTCCTGGCGCTCGCGATCCTGGTGATCCTGCCCCCGCTCAAGATGCCCGCGCTGACGCCGTTCGCGCGCTTGGGAGAGGGACCGGTGTTCGCGGGGAAGCTGTTCCCGTTCGCCTTCATCACGATCGCGTGCGGCGCGATCTCCGGATTCCATGCGCTCGTCGCCTCGGGCACGACGCCCAAGATGATCGCCCGCGAGTCGGATGCCCGCTTCATCGGGTATGGCGGGATGCTGATGGAGTCGTTCGTCGGGGTGATGGCGATGATCGCGGCGTGTACACTCGACCCGGGCGTGTATTTCGCGATGAATACGACGCCCGCCGGCCTGGCGCAAGCGTCGCAGGTGCTCGCCCAGGCGGGATTCGTCGTCACGCCGGACGTGATGCACCAGCTCGCGACCCAGATGGGCGAGCAGACGTTGATCGCGCGCTCGGGGGGTGCGCCCTCGCTCGCCGTCGGGATGGCTCAGATCTTCGCCAGCGTGACCTCGGCCCTGGGCGGCCGGACCCTCACGGCCCTGTGGTACCACTTTGCCATCATGTTCGAGGCGTTGTTCATCCTCACGACGATCGACACGGGCACCCGCGTCGGGCGGTTCATGCTGCAGGAGATCGTGGGCCACGTCTGGCCCCGGTTCGGAGAGACGTCGTGGTACCCGAGCGTCCTCGCCTCGAGCGCCCTGGTCGTCGCGGGATGGGGGGTCTTCCTCTACCAGGGCGTAGTGGACCCCCTGGGCGGGATCAACTCGCTGTGGCCGCTGTTCGGGATCTCGAACCAGCTGCTCGCCGCCGTGGCGTTGTGCGTCGGCACGACGATTCTCATCAAGATGGGCCGGCAGCGGTTCGCCTGGGTCACACTCACCCCGCTCGCCTGGCTCGTGGCCGTGACGATGACCGCGGGGTGGCAGAAGGTGTTCTCGCCGGATCCGCGGCTCGGCTTCCTCGCCCACGCCGCGTCGCTCGCGGCCTCGCCCAACCTGGATGCGGCGCGACTGATCTTCAACGACCGCCTGAACACGTTCGTGGCGCTGCTGTTCATGACCGTGGTTGCGGTGCTGATTGTCACGTCGCTGCGCGAGTGGTGGCTGGTGCTGTCGCGACGCAAGCCGGCCCTGGTGCACGAGGCGTCATATGTGGAAAGTGCGTATGCGACGGGGGACTGAACGGGAGACGGGAGACGGGAAGCGGGAGACGTTGCTCAGGCGGGCGTCCCGTGTGGCCCGCAAGATCCTCGGCGCGCCGGACTATCAGGCGTATCTCGAGCACTGTCGGGCAGCCGGGCACGGACCCGCATTGAGCGAACGCGAGTACGTCGCGCAGTTCTTCGAGGCGAAGGGGAAGGGAGTGCGCTGCTGCTAGGGCCTCCGGCCTCTGCGTCCTGGCTTGACAGTCCCCCTGCTGGGTGCATATTGAAACTGACTCAGGTGCTGTGAACCCCGGGGTGCGATGTCGTGCGGCTCGCCTATGCCTCGGGGGGAGCGAATCGCGAACCGGCTGAGTGGGGCACACCCATTCTGCCGGTTTTTCATTGCGTGCGGGGTGGCGGATGGACGACTGGGTCGCCGAGCTGCGGGGCGGCAGGCCGGAGGCGGCCTGGGACCTCTGTCTCGCGCGTTATCGCCGCCTCATCTTCTCGGCGATTCGCCATTACGCCCAGGACTACGACGACGTCATGGACATATTCGCGCGGGTGTGCGAGGCCCTGCGCGCGGACGACCTGCGGCGGCTCCGCTGCTATGTCGACCAGCCCGATCACCGCGCCCGTTTCTCCACGTGGCTCGTCACCGTCGTCCGGCACCTCACGGTCGACTGGTTCCGCCACCGCGACGGCCGCCGCCGCCTCTCGACCGTAGCCGCGCGCCTGCCGCCGCTGCAGCGGCGCATCTTCGAGCACGTCTTCCTCGACCGCCGCAGCCACGTCGAGGCCTACGAGCTGATCCGAGCCAACGGCACCTCCGGCCTCACGTTCGGCGAGTTCCTCGTCGAGCTGCGAGCGACCTATGCCGTCGTGATCGACGGGCGACGCGGCCGGGTGCTGCGCGAGTTGGCCGGGCCGCCGCCCCCACTCCCCCCACCCGAAGCGGCGGACGACGGCGAGCCCGCGGAGCGGCGCGAGCTGGTGCAGCAACTGCTCGGCTCGCTCAGCGCACAGGACCGTGTGGCGCTCGAGCTACACATCGTGGAAGAACTCCCCGCCGAGCAGATCGCCCGCGTGCTCGGGCTACCGAACGCCAAGGCGGTTTACAACCGAGTCCACCGAGCGCTCGCCGTGTTGCGGGCGCGGCTCGCCCAGGGCGGCCTCCAGCGACACGACGTGTGAGCAGTCGCGCCGTTCCTGGCCGTCTCATAACGGCGACCGGTCGAACTGCGCCACCTCGGAGGACTCGAGACACGTGCCCGATCCCGATCCGCTCGACGCACTGCGCGACGCTCTAGGCGCGACCCCTGCGCCCGAGGCGCGCACACCTGACTGTCTCGACGACGACACGGTGGCGGCGCTCGCTGCGGGAACCATTGATGCCGCGGCGCGGGTGCACGCGCTGTCGCACCTGGCGACGTGCCCTCGCTGCCGCCACGCCGTCGCGTCGGTCGCGCGGGCGCTCGCCGATCCCGCGGTGGCGCGCGAGGTCGCGGTCGCGGAGCGCGGCGGTCGCCGCCTGCGCTACGGCGTGGCGCTCTCAGCTGCGGCGGGCGTGCTGTTGCTGCTGGTCGGGCCGCGGCTCTTGGACCTGGGCCGTCCCGTCCACCGAGCGCCGCCGCCCACCGGCGCGGTCCCCGTGCCGGCGTCACCCGTCGGCGTGGTGGCCGACGCGGACACACTGCGTTGGGTCGCCGTGCCCGGCGCCGACCGCTACCGGGTCACCTTGTTTGACGCTCCCGGCGCGGTGCTATACGAGACCCAGCTCGCCGATACAGTAGCCGTACTGCCCGATTCGCTGGTCCTCGTTCCCGGGCGACCGTATCTCTGGAAAGTGGAAGCGCGCACGGGCTGGGACCGCTGGTCCCCGTCCGAGCTGGTGGAGTTTTCGCTCGCTCCCCTCCGAGGGGCGCCGCAGTGACCGCGTCCGCGGTGTTGCTCTGGCTCGGCGCGATCGCCGCCCAATCGCCGGCGGCGGACTCGCTCCGCGTCCTCGCCGCGCGCCTCCCCCAGTCGGCGCTCGTGCTGGAGACGCGCGCGCGTCCGCTGGCGGTGCGCGAGGCGGTCGCCGGCGCGCTGGCCGGCAACGACCTCACCGCGGCCGGCCAGCTCGCCGCAGCCTACGCCGTGGCATGGCGCGACTCGTTCCTGGTCCGCGAGGTCGCCCGGTTCGCGGCCTGGCCTCCCGATCGTCGGGCCGCGAAGCTGTGGGTCGACAGCGTGCGCCGGGCCGGCATCACGGCGTATGGCCGGGACGGCGCCTTCGCCGCGATCACGATCTGGCGCCGCGCCCTGTCGCGCGCGCTGATCATCGCCGACACAGCCGGCGCGGCTGCGGCGCTCGGGAACATCGGTGCGGGATTCCTGAACGAGGGTCGGCTCGACAGCGCCCAGACCGATCTGGAGCGGTCACGCACCCTGGCGTCCGGCATCGGGGACATTCGCGTCGAGGCGAACGCCGTCGGAACCCTGGCCGGGGTGAGCGCGGATCGGGGAGACCTGGCTGGCGCGCGGGAAGGATATGTGCGGGCCCTCGCCTTGCGGGAGCGGATCGGCGACACGCGCGGCGTCGCCGCGGACGGCAACAACCTCGGTCTGCTGGCGCAACGCGTCGGTGATCCGGACGAGGCGCGACGCCAGTTCGAGGCCGCCTTGGCCTTGAACCGCCGCGACGGACGGGATGAGGTCGCCGCCACCAACCTCGTGAACCTGGCCGGGCTGTCGAGCCAGGAGGGCGACTTCGCGCGGGCGGAGGCGCTGTACCGCGATGCCCTCGCTACCTGGCAGAGCCACGAGCGCTGGGCCGATGCGGCGGATGCGTTCCACGGGCTGGGCCAGCTCGAGCTGCGCCGCGGCGACTATCGGGCCGCCCGGGCAGCGTTGCTCGAGGCGCTGGCGATCTATGACCGCACCGGCCCGCTGGCGAGCGCGCTCGCGGTCCGGCGGGAGCTCGCCGCGGCGCTCGCCGCCGCCGGCGAGTTACAGGGGGCGCTCGACGGCTTGCGGCGCACCGAGCGACTCGCCGACTCGCTCAAGGCGCCGCCCGGCGCCCGGGCGGGCATCGCGCTCGCGCGCGCCGATCTCGCCGTGCAGCTCAACACCCTTCCCGACGCGGAGCGGTTGTACGTCCGGGCGGCGTACCTGTATCACCAGGGGGGAGACCCGAGCGGCGAAGCCGAGGCGCAGGAGGGCCGCGGCCTGCTGTTCCTGCTGCGCGACGACCAAGCCCGAGCGCGGCAGCTGCTCGAGGCCGCGCTGCGGACCCAGCTCGCCGCGGGCAACCAGCGCGCGGCAGCGCTGACGCGACTCTCGCTCGGCGACGTATCGCGCGCGCGCGGCGATACCGCGGCCGCGCGCGAGCAGTTCCGGCGCGCCGCCGCCGACCTGGAGCGACTGGGAGATCCGGTCGCCGCCGCTGCCGGGCTGGGCGAGCTGGCGGCGTTCGAGGCTGCGGCGGGGCTCCCCGCTGCAGCTGAGTCGCTGTATCGCGCCGCGCTCGCGCGCCTGGGAGATCGCACCGTTCCCGAGGTCGCGTGGCGATTACACGCGGGGTTGGCGCTGGCGCGTCGCACCCAGGGAGCGCCCGACTCGGCCGTGCGCGAGCTGCGGGCTGCGCTCGCCGACGTCGAGCGCCCGGGCCGGTCGCTGGCACTCGCGGAGCGGCGGTCGGCCTTCCTCGCCGACAAGTGGGACGTCTATGCGCAACTGGCACTGACCGAACGCGCGCGCGGCCGTCCGGGTGCGGCGTTCGAGGCCAGCGAGCGGCTGCGCGCGCGCGAGATGCTCGAGCTCCTGGCACGGGGCCGGGTGGGAGCGCCCTCGGACACCGCCGCGGAGCTCGTGATTCGCGAGCAGGATCTGCGTCACCGGATCGCCGAGCTGACTCACGACTTGGAGAGCGCGACCGCAGGCGACGACGCGCTGCGCGGGCCGAACGCCACGCCGCTGCGGACGGCAACCACTGAGGGCCTCACCCGAGCGCAGGAAGCCTACACTGAGCTGCTGCTCGAAATGCGCGAGCGGACGCCGCAGCACGCGGCGCTCGTCTCCCCGGAGACGCCGACATGGCGGGACGTGGCCCGGCGGCTCGCCCCGGATGAGGCATTCATTGAATACCTGGTCAGTGACTCGGGCTCGCTGGCGTTCGTCATCGTGTCGGACACATTCGCCGCCGTGGATCTGGGCGCCGGTCGCCGCGACCTGGCCCGCCTCGTCGAGTTCGCGCGCGGGACGCTCGAGCGCCGCGCCGCGGCGCGGACGGACTCCCTGTGGCGCGGTCCGTTGCGGCGACTGCACCAGCACCTGTTCGCGCCGCTCGAGGAGACCGGCCTGCTCGGGGACAAGACGCGGCTCGTGCTCGTGCCGCACGGGGAGCTGCATTATCTGCCGTTCGCCGCGCTGCTCGAGAGCGGTGCGGGCAACCGCTTCCTAGTCGAGCGCTACGAGGTGACGGTGACGCCTTCGGCGGCGGTGTGGCTCGCGCTGGCGCGGAGTCCACCGGGCCGTGCCACGGCGGGGACCCTCGCCTTCGCCCCACGACCCGATGCGCTCCCCGCCTCGCGCCGCGAAGTCGCCGCCATCGCGCGGCTCGCCGGACCCGAGCCCCTAGTCCTGACCGGCGGCGCGGCGACCGAAGATGCGTTCCGTCGCGAGGCGCCGACGCGCCGCGTGCTGCACCTCGCTACTTACGGCGTCCTCAACAAGCACAACCCCTTGTTCTCGTATGTCGACCTGGCACCGGGAGGCGGGCAGGACGGGCGGCTGGAGGTGCACGAGGTGTTCGGGCTGCGGCTGCACGCAGACCTCGTCGTCCTCTCGGCCTGCCAAACGGGGCTCGGCTCAGGCGCGCTCGCCGACGTCCCGACCGGGGACGACTGGGTCGGCCTGACGCGCGCGTTCCTGCACGCCGGGGCGGCGCGCGTCGTGGCGACGCTTTGGCCGGTGGAGGACCAGGCGACGGCCGCGCTGATGGAGCGGTTTTACGAAGGCCTGGCCGCGGGCGCCGACCCGGCGCGGGCGCTGGCGCTGGCGCAGCGCGCGCTGCTCGCCGCGCCGGCGACCGCGCATCCGTTCGCCTGGGCCGGGTTCGAGGTGGCGGGGCGGAGCGGTACACGGGAGACGGTGCCATGAGACTCGCGGCGGCGTGTGCCGTGCTCCTGGGAGTGGCCTGGGTCGGCGGGTGTCAGGACGAGCACCCGGTCGGGCCGACAGGCACGGGCGCCACCCTCCGCCCCGGAGTGCCGATCGTCTCGGACCCGGTGCCGGCGGCCCTGGCGCGCGCCGCGTCTCGCTCGGTCAGCCAGGCGACAGGCACGGACGTGGTCTACGTGTCGCTGCAACCGGGAACCGTTCCCAATGGTGGCCTAGCCACCATCCGGAACACGCGTACCGGCAGCAGCGTGACGGCGGCGATGGACGCGGGAGGCTTCGATCCGGTACAGATCGATGCGCAAGCGGGCGACGTGCTGGCCGTGCAAGTCGAGTTGGCCGGGGGCGGCACCCAGACCTTGACCCTCAGAGTGCCGGTCACGCACCGGCCCGGCGTCGTCCGCACCGACCCGCCCCCGGGCAAGCGGGACGTGCCGCTCAATGCGCGCATCCTGGTCGTGTTCAGCGAGCCGATCAATCCCGGTACCGTGGGCGGGATCCGACTGCTGCGCGGCGCGGCATCGATCGCAGGCCATACTACCCTCTCGGCCGATGGTCTCCGTGCAGAATTCCAGCCGGCCGGCCCGCTCGCGGCGAACGCGGGCTTTGCGCTGGCGATTTCGACGGACGTCGCGGATGTGAGCGGGGACCGGTTAGAGCAGCCGGTCACGGCCGAGTTCGCGACGGGCAGCACCGTGATCGCGGCGAGCGTCGCGACCGCCCAGCCGGCGCTGATCACCGACCCCTTCCGTGGCGACCTGCGCACGTTTGTCATGAGTGCCATTCGCCAGAACGACGGCCGCGTCTCCGGCACCTTCAGCATCTTCTACCCTGCCACCGGCGTGCGCGTGTTTGGCCGCGTGACCTGCTTCACCATCGTGGGCGGGAAGGCTGCTTGGATCGCCGGCGTCGTCGCGGGCGCCAATGATACCACGGCCATCGGACAGGAGGACGGGTGGCGGGCGGTGGACAATGGGCCGCCCGAGGGCGGTGTTCCCGACCAGCTCAGCCTGGCCGACCCACTGGCTGCGGACGGTCTCGGCACGGCGCAGAACTTCTGCGCCGGAACTCCGCTCGGCAGCCCGGTCAATGGCGTGCTCACGCTGAGGAACCTGATCGGCGGCGACATCGTCGTTAATGCGTCGGGTCCGCCGCCGCCGCCGACTGAACGCATGAGCGAGATCGCGTTCGCCGTATGGCCGAATGGCGGCATTCAGGTCATCAACGCCGACGGCACGAGCGGGCGAGTATTGACGACCGCCGCCGATTGGCACCCCACATGGTCACCGGACGGCGCCAGGCTCGCCTTCTCTCGCCTCAGTAATAACCAGTCCACCTCGGCCATCTACGGCATCAACGCCGACGGGTCCGGCCTGCGGCAACTCACGAGCGGCGCCGTGTTTGACGCCCACCCGGCCTGGTCACCCGACGGCAGCCGCCTCGCCTTCTATCGCGATGGCGGGATCTCCGTCATGAACGCGAGCGACGGCTCCGGCGTGACCAGGCTGACTGACAGTGGTTACAACCCCACGTGGTCACCGGACGGCACGCGCATCGCCTTCGCGAGTTCCCGCTCCGGAATCACGAGCGCGATTTACGTGATGAGCGCCGACGGCTCTGACGTCAGGCAGCTGACGAACGACCCTGGGGGAGATTACACGCCGTGGTGGTCGCCCGATGGCAGCAAGATCGCCTTCCAGCGCGGCGTTTCCGGAGGAGGCGTGATCTGCCTGGTCCGGCCCGACGGCTCCGGATTCGCACAGGTCACACTGTTCGGGCAAACGCCGTCCTGGTCACCGGACAGTCGGGTGATCCTATTCGAGCAGTATGGTCTGACCGTGGTGAACGTCGACGGTTCCGGGATGATGCGGCGCGGGATCGGTTACGACCCTGCGTGGTCACCCGTCGGGACGATGCCGACGATGCCGCAGCCCTACGCGTCCATCAGCATCGCTGGCGGTAACGGACAGACCGGCAGGGCCCTCACAACGCTCCCGCAGCCGCTCACCGTGCTGGTGTCGCGGGACGACGGAGCCCCAGTGGCCGGCGCGCACATCTCGTGGTACCTGCCGGATGGCGGGCTGCCCTCGGAGCCCTCCCTTTCGACATATCTCTCGGTCACGGACGCGTCGGGTCAGACGTCGGTCTGGTTGACACTCGGCGCAGCCGCGCCGCAGGAGATCAAACTTCGGGCGGCCGTCACCGATGGCACGGGGCGCACGCCCGGCGTCGAGTTCACCGCCACCACGACCCCATGAGCCCTCGTCCGTCCCGGCGTGTTGGCGTCCCGGTGCAGTCACTAACGGCGTCTCCGCCGAACTATGACGCTACAGAAAGGAGTGGACGTATGGCATCGACCGGCACCGGACCCGGCTTCGCGCTCGCTCGGAAGAGCACTACTCGAATGGCAACTCGTCGACTGAGCCATCGTGACACATTGGGAATCATCGCCCTGCTGCTCGGCGTTTCCTGCAGCGGTGTCAACGACTCCCCGCATCCAGAAATTCTCGCCAGCGCACCAGTGACGTCACTCGGCGGTAGTGCAGGCGCGATCTCCACGGGGTTGATCTTCTCGCTGGACATCTCGAGTGTGGCTCCCGGCTGTCGTGAACAGGGCGTGGCGATGTTCTATCGGACGATCATTCGGGACGGTGATGACCATCACACGCTCGTCGCGGACGCCGGCAACGAACCTGACTTCGCCGCTTTCACCCATCTCCTCACTGACGGAGTCGATGAGGAGGCCACCTGGTGCGTGTTCCTGGAGAACGTCGGGGGTGGTGGCGAGGGGATGCCCGAATCTCAGTTCTTCACGGGGAGGCCAGGCACGGCCCCCGATTTCGCAGGTTACACGATCGACAGGGTGGAATTCCAGATCGACTCGGTGTTGATCGCCTCGCCCGGCAGCGACCAGAAGCACGATGGAATCTGGACCGATTTCGGCCTCGCGGGCCGAGTGGTCGTGTGGGGGCATCGATGATTCAGCTCACGAACACGAGTATGCGAAGCAACGGGGGGCCCAAGTGGAGGCCGCGGTAGACGTGAACACGCGCCGGATCGCGCGATCGCTCATCGGAGCGTGACTCTGAAACCCACCCCACTTGTAGCCATCGCGCTGGGAGCGACGCTGCTCGGCGTGGCGGCCTGGCTCGGCGCATGCTCCGATAGCGGCGGTCCTCCCGACCCCTTCGTGGTGTCTCAGGGCTCGGACTCCGCGATCGTGTCGGACCCAGTGCCGACGCCGACGCCTTCGGGAAGGCGCGCGAGCTTCTCCGTGGTCGGGAGCGCCAGTATCGATCTCGCCTACGTCTCGCTCCCCCCCGGCACAGTCCCCGAAGGCGAGCTGGTTACCATCCGCAGCCTCCGCACCACGGGCACTGTGACGGCAGCGATGACCGCGGGCGGCTTCGACCCACTCCCGATCGCCGCCACCGCCGGAGACAGTGTGCAGGTCACCGTCAGCGCGGGCGGACGCGACCTCGTGAGCTTCATGCGCGCCGTCCCGACCACACGCCGGCCGATCGTCATTCGTACCGATCCGCCTCCCGGCAAGCGCGATCAGCCGCTCAACGCGCGCATCGTCGTAGTGTTCAGTGAGCCGGTCGCGGGTGCCTCGATCACCACCGCGTCGGTGCAGTTGTTACGCGGCACCAGTCCGGTCGCGGGAATGGTGAGCCTGCTTCAGGGGAGCGCGACGGCGGCCGTGTTCATTCCCACTGCGCCCCTCACTGCAAACACCGCGTATCGCGTGGTCGTGACGCAAGGGATCAAGGATCTAGAGGGCGATGCACTCGCGGCGGAGACCGGCGTGCCGTTCTCCACCGGCACCGCGGTGGAAGGGCCCGTCGCATCCGTGCGCGTGTTCCCCGACTCCGTGGGAATTCGCGTCGGGTCGCAAGTCCAGCTCACCGCGGTGCCACAGGACACTCAGGGCAGGCTCCTCGCCGGTCGACCGACGACGTGGCGCAGTGGCAACGATACGGTGGCAGCTGTGTCGGCGACGGGCCTCGTGACGGGCCTGGTCGAGGGGTACACGTTCATCATGGCCGACGTCGAGGGGCAGAGCGACGGGACGCACCTGAGTGTCAGCGCCTCGTTGGCGCCGATCGGCTCCGTGACGGTGACGCCCGAGTCCGCCCGCGTTGCCGTCGGTGACTCCCTGGTCGTCGCGGTCGACATGAGAGACTCTGCGGGCAACATCGTGTGGATCCCACGCCCGATCACGTGGTCGAGCACCAATCCAGGCGTGGCGACCGTGACCCCGTACTACTCCCGTTCGGCACTCGTACGCGGCGTGGCGAACGGGATTACGAGGGTCGTGGCTAGCGTCGAGGGCAAGGCTGACACGTCCGTCGTGGCGGTCGGCCCGCCCGGGGCGATCGTCGCGCTCGAGCTTTCGCCCAACCCGGTCACGACGGTGTTGCAAGGAACGGTGCAGCTGTCAGCGTTCGTCCGAGACGCACAAGGATTCCGCAGCGGGATCGACTCGACCCAGGTGTTATGGGTCAGCTCGGACCCGCCCATTGCGTCCACGAATGCCGCCGGTCTGGTCACCGGCCTCCGAGCGGGTTCGGCGACGATCACCGGCACCTGGAATGGCCATCAGGGAACGGCGAACACGACAGTGGTGAGCCTCGCGTTCACGGCAATCAGCGCCGGCGGGGGGCATACCTGTGGGCTCACGCCGAGTGGGGCCGCGTACTGCTGGGGGTATGGTTGGGACGGTCAGCTCGGCACCGGGACGCGGGGCTACGCGCCGCTGCCCACGGCGGTCGCCAGCGGACACCTCTTCTCGACGCTGTCTGTCTACTCGGACACGTGCGGCCTGGACGGCGGCGGCGCGGCGTACTGCTGGGGTTTGAACCGGACGGGACAAGACACCTGCCCCAACGGCGCGTGCAGCGCGACGCCGGTCGCAGTCGCGGGGGGGCTCAAGTTCACCGCATTCAGTACGGGCGGGTGGCGCACGTGTGGCCTCACGGGCGGCGGCGCCGCGTATTGCTGGACTGGGCTGGACTGGAGCAAGACTCCCGATGCGGTACCGGTACCGGGCGGATTGACCTTCGCGGCGATCCGCGCCGGTCTGTCGCACACCTGCGCGCTGACGGCCGGCGGCGTGGCGTATTGTTGGGGCAGCAACTCCTCCGGCCAGCTCGGCACCGGCGACACCCTAAGTAGCGAGACCCCTCGTCCGGTGGCGGGCGGGCTCACGTTCACCGCGCTCAGCGCGGGGGAAACGCACACGTGTGGCGTCACGTCAAGCGAGGACGCGTACTGCTGGGGGTCGTTGAACGGCGGGAGCCTAAGGCCGCTACGGTGGACCAATGGATTCACCCTCGTGGCCCTTGCCTCTGGTCCCGCCCCTTACGGCACCTGCGGTCTCGATGCCAGCGGCACGATCCACTGCTTGGGCCTCAGCCCGCCGGATCAGCATGGTCTCGTATTCACACAGATCACCGTGGGGATCGGCTATTCGTGTGCCGTCACGAATGACCGGGTCGGCTACTGCTGGGGCCGCAACGACATGGGGCAGCTGGGCCTGGGCACGCTCACCCCGTACGAACCTAATCCGGTCAAGGTGGGCGGTCAGCCGTAGCACGCTGATCGCGCGTCATCTCGATAAACCGTCTTGCCAAGCCACACGGTCCCTCCCGAGCAACCCCCGCGTCGCCGTCCGTCTCACTGAGGCGTCCACGCAGCACGCGAGGCTCGATACCGCTCTTGAGCTTCGCCGCGCAGTGCTCAGATCGGGGAGGGCTCGTATGAACTTGCGTCGCGTTTCCGTCGCCTGGTCGCTGATGCTGCTCTCCTTGATCGGCTGTGACGGGCGCCAGCCCCTCGCGCCGAGCTTCGCCGTCGTGAGCACGCCGGCGGTGCTCACCGCCACTGCGGTCTGGTTCAGCCAGATAAACCTCGCCTGGCAGGATAACTCGAAAAACGCGAGCGGCTCGGAGGTCTACCGCTCGACCACAGGGCCGAGCGGCACCTTCGCGCTGCGGAGTTCGACGGGGGCCGGCGTCACCAGCTACCCCGACGGGGGGCTGAGCGGAGCGACACAGTACTGCTACAAGGTCCGTGCTTTCAAGGTGAGCGGACCCAACAGGAGCTATTCCCCGTTCTCGACGACCGCCTGCGCGACCACGCCGGCCCCACCGGTCCCGCGAGCGCCGTCCGCTGTGAACGCCGTGCCACGCTTCTACTTGTTCGACGTCAGCTGGTCCGACAACTCTTCCGACGAGACCGGATTCCGCGTCGAGCGCGCGGCGACCAGCGCCGGGCCCTGGACCGCCGTCGGTACGACGAGTGCGAACGGGACGTCCCTCGCGGACTACCTCGTGAACTACACGTACGACGACCGGCCGGCCTGCTACCGTGTGTTTGCCGTGAACTCGTACGGCGACTCCGACCCGTCCAACGTCGACTGCACTGCCATGCCGGCCATGCCGACGAACCTCAAGGCGAACCCGGTTGGTGGCACCTCGGTAGACCTGTCGTGGACCGACAACTCCGCGGTCGAGGACGGGTTCGGGGTGTGGCGCGCTGGTGGGGGGGCCGACTGGAGCATCGTCGCGACCCTGCCGGCCAACACCACGGTCTATCACGACGCCGGGCTGACGGCCGACAACACGTACTTGTACGCGGTGCACGCGATGAAGGATGGCGGATCGTCCTATGACACAGATCCCGTCCAGGTGGTGCTCGCCACGAAACCGCCCGCCGCTCCATCGGGCCTGGGCGTGCAACCGACGTCGAGCAGCAGCGTGTACGGCTTGTGGCTCGACCAGTCCAGCAACGAGGCAGGATTCCGCATCGAACGCTCAAGCGACGGCACTGGGAACTGGGTGACGGCCGCCACCACCGCAATCGACGAGTACTACTTCAACGAGGCAGGATTGTCGGCCGAGCAACAGGCGTGCTATCGGGTGTTCGCGTTCAACAACCTCGGCGACTCGCCACCCTCGAATACCGCCTGCACAACTCCGCCCGCGGGCCCGACGGGCCTGACCGTGGCTGCGGTCGATGCGACGACCGTGAACCTCGCATGGACCGACAACTCCGCCGTCGAGGATGGCTACGAAGTATGGGTGGACGATGGCTACGGAAACGTGTACGCCGTGGCGTCGCTTGCGTCCAACACCACCACCGTCGCTTACGCGGACCCGTACTGCACCTATTGCTACGCGTACTTTGTCGTGGCCGTCAAGGACGGCGGCTACTCCGACTGGTCAAACGAAGTATTCCCGACGCCGCCAGCGAGCTCCAGCATTGCGCGCGTGCGGTCGACGTCACGGCCAGCGCCCAACCTCACGCCGTCTCTCAAGCGTGCTGCGGCGACGCCGTCAAGGATGGCGGCTCCGCGACGCCCCCTAGGCCCCACCACGCCGCCCCACGGCTCGACGTCGCGAGCGCCGGCCACTCGGCGGCCGATGCAGACGGGAGGTAAGCCATGAACCGCGTACTGATTACCAACGTGGCGTCGCTCGCGTGCCTGACGCTGCTCGTCGCATGCGCATCGGAGTCCGGCCCAGCGGCGCCCGGGCTCCAGGCCATGGCGTTCGCCAACTCCGAGTGGTCCGCGCCGGTAAATCTCGGAGCGACGATCAACTCCACGTTTATCGACGCTCAGCCGAACCTGTCAAAAGATGGACTGAGTTTGTACTTCACGTCCAACCGACCGGCCGGCGGCCAGGGCGGCAACGACATTTGGGTCGCCCGGCGTGCCTGCGAGGATTGTCCCTGGGAAGCGCCGGTCAACCTCGGGTCCGTCATCAACACCTCCGGCGTCGAAGCGGGATCGGACCTTTCGGCGGACGGGCATCTGCTGTTCTTCCACAGCAACCGGCCCGGAAGCCTGGGAGGCAACGACATCTACGTGTCGCGGCGAGCGGACCCGAATGACGACGTCGGCTGGGGACCGCCGGAGGCGCTCGGACCCGACGTCAACACGTCGGCGGATGAGAACGCGCCCACCTACCTACAGAGCGCAGAGGACGGGTCGGCTAACCTCTATTTCACCAGAGGAGATGCGACTACGCAGGCACAGGACCTCTACGTCGCCGCGATAACGCGGGACGGTCAGACCCGCGGCCCCGCCGTTCTCGCTGTAGAGCTCAACTCGATCGTGAACGACGCGGCACCGACTGTGCGCGCCGATGGCAGGGAGCTGCTGTTTCATTCCCCCCGCTCCGGCACGCTCGGATTTGCGGATCTCTGGGTCGCCACTCGCCAAAGCGTCCGCGAGCCGTGGTCCACACCGGTGAATCTCGGAGCGCCGTTGAACACGACGGCGTTCGACCAGCAACCGAGTCTCTCGCATGACGGCCGGACGCTCGTGTGGGCCTCCGATCGACCGCTCGGCGTGGGTGGCCTCGACATCTGGATGGCCACCCGCACGCCGAGCGCGCACTAAGACCTGGCGCCGGCGTTGACGCCCGGTTGACGCCCGCGTCGCATCCTCGGTCCCCGTGGATTCGCCACGGCGTTACGTTTCGGCCATGCCGCCAGCGGCCATGCAGACGGCGGACGACCTGCTCCATTTCCGCGAGCCCGGCAAAACGGCTGAGCTCGTGCGCGGGGTGCTGATCGTGCGGGAGCCCCCCGGGACCGGCCACGCGCCCGCGCCGCACGGCTCACCTTGCGAGTGGGCGCCTTCGTCGAACGGCACGACCTGGGCCACGTGTTCGCTCAGGATACGGGCTTCAAGATCGAGCGTGACCCCGACACCGTGCGGGCGCCGGACGTCGCCTTCGTGGCGCGCGAGGGGCTGGTGCACATCCCGCAGGAAGGCTATGCCGAGCTCGCGCCCGACTGGGTGGCCGAGATCCTCTCACCCAGCGACAGCCCCGGCGAAGTGCTGGAGAAGGTGGGTCAGTGGCTGAGCGCGGGCGTGCGGGTCGTGTGGCTCCTCGACCAGGTCCGGCGGGACGCGCGCATTTACCGCGCGGACGGCACGGACCGCGCTGTCCCAGAACTTCATCGGCCGCTATGCCGCTCCTCGCGCAGGGCGTCGAGCACACTGGCCTTAGGCCGCGGCGCCGCGGCGCGCAGGCGCTCGAGGAACAGGGGTCGCGTCGCCCGCCGCACGAGACCCGCCCGCTCCAAGCGCACCAGGCGGTCATCCGCCGCTACTCCGTCGCGACGCCCGCCACCAACCCCTTCCAGACCTGCCACCGCCTCGTCCCGATCGAAGATGAGGAATCGTACTGGCGCAAGCCTTGCCGCGCCACCGCGATAGCCCTGAGCAGGGCTTGACGCCCTCACCGGCCGCCTTATATCCAGCGCCACGCCGTGCGGGGGCGCGATGGAAGACTGGGTGATCGAGCTGCAAGGTGGCCGGCCGGAAGCCGCGTGGGACCGGTTGCTGGAGCGGTACCGCCGGCTGATCTTCGCGGCGATCCGGCATTACGCTCAGGACTACGACGAGGTCATGGACGTCTTCGCGCGGGTGTGCGAGGTCCTGCGCGAGGACGACCTCGCGCGGCTGCGCTGCTACGTCGAGCAACCGATCCACAGCGCCCGCTTCTCCACCTGGCTGGTCACCGTCGTCCGCCACCTCACGATCGACTGGTTCCGCCATCGCCACGGCCGGCGTCGACTCTCGGCCCTGGCGGAGCGCCTGCCGGCCCTGCGGCGCCGCATCTTCGAGCTGGTGTTCTTCGAGCGCCGCAGCAGCGTCGAGGCGTACGAACTGCTCCGCGCCCGCGAGGCGCCGGATCTCCCGTTCGGCCGGTTCTTGAGCGAGCTACGCGAGACGCACAAGGCGGCAACAGCGGGGCGCCGTGGGCGGGTGCTGCGCGAGCTCGGTCCGCCGCCGGCGCCCGAACCGCAGCGCGGCGGACGGCCGTCCGGCCGCCGAGGCCGCTCGCCTCCTCGGCCTCCCAAATCCCAAGGCTCTCTACAGCCGGGTACACCGGGCACTCGGCACGCTGCGGCGAAGCTTGGAGCAGACCGGCATTCACTCAGGAGACTTGTAGCAACCCTCCCGCCGCGGTCCGTCTAAAGGGGCGTGCGGAGACTTCCACGGTTCCCACCCGCACGCTGCGACGACCTTAAGCGAGGAGGGTCCATGAGGTCCGCATCCGCACACGGCGCGCTGCTGCTCGCGCTCGCCCTGGCCAGCTGCCGCGACGACTCGACCAGCGCGCCCACCCAGCCGGTCCCCCCAGGTCTGCTCGCTTCGCGGCATGAAGCCGACGATCCGCTCCAGTTTTCCGACTGGTCCGCGCCGGTCAACCTCGGCCCACCTGTCAACACAGCCTTCATCGAGCAGGCCGCGTCCCTCTCCAGGGACGGGCTCAGCCTCTATTTTCACTGCGGCAACTGCCCGGGGAGTATCGGCGGGGCCGACATCTACGTCTCACAGCGAGCGCATACCGACGATCCCTGGGGGCCGCCGCGGAATCTGGGCCCCACCATCAATACCACCGCCAACGAGCAAGCGCCCAGGCTGTCTAGCGACGGGCGCCGTTTGTTCTTCAGCAGTGACCGCCCGGGAGGTATTGGCGGTCACGACATCTACGTCTCTCGACGTCACGACTGGCGAGACGACTTCGCGTGGCAGCCTCCGGTGAATCTCCGGGGTGGCGTCAACGGCACCGATGATGACCAAACCCCGGACCCCTTTGAGGACCACGCGACGAGTATCCTGTTCTTCGGGTCGGGGCCGATCGGCACAGGCGCGACCGACATCTACTCGAGCACCCTGCTGTCGGACGGATCCTACGGGCCGCGCGCGCCGGTTGTCGAACTCAACTCGACGTCTGTCGACCGGCAACCCGCCATCCGGCGGGACGGCTTAGAGATCTTCTTCGCCAGCGATCGCACGGGGACGCTCGGCGCTCTCGACCTGTGGGTTGCAACGCGCGCCAGCACGTCAGATCCCTGGTCGCCTCCTGTGAATCTCGGGCCGACTGTCAACACGACACTGGTCGATGCTCGCCCCGCCCTGTCGTTCGACGGCACGACCCTCTACTTCCAGTCGACCCGCCCGGGCGCCGTTGGGTGCACCAGTTCCACCGGACCGTGCGTGTTCGACATCTGGGTCACCACGCGCACTAGGCTCCACGCGCCGGACGACGACCGCGGCCACCGTGGCCGACCCCACCACGATCGGCACGAGCACTGAGGAGGCTTAGCGAGCCAGAACGGCCCGTAGGGGACAGGCAAATCCCGGGAGCACGTCCTCGCCATCCAGCGAATCGTGCTCCCGCAGGATCGAGAGGCTCCCGTCGCGCCGGTAGACCCGAGCCTCCGACCGCTCGGGGTCGATCACCCACACGAGCTTCGTCCCCGCCCCGAGCCAGTCCGCCACCTTGGCGAGCACGTCCGCGGGTCGGTCGTCGGGCGACAGGATTTCCGCGAGTAGATCGGGCGCCAGCTCCGCGTATCCCTGCGCCTGGATGAGCCCCGTACGGTCGCGTGCGACGAACGCGACGTCCGGCGCGCGCACCGTGTCGGGATCGGATCCGATCTTGAACCCCGTGTCCTGAGCGAACACCAAGCCCAGCCCGTGCCGACGGACAAAGTCGCCCAAGAGGTAAGCCAGGTTCGCCGCGACGGCCCCGTGCCAGGTCCCGGGGGGCTCCCGCACCATGAGTTGCCCCCGCACGAGCTCGACCTGCTTGTCCGGAATGGACATGCGCTCGACGTCTGCGGCAGTCAGTGGAAGCGAGGCGCTCACACTGCGCAACATATCACCTCGCTAGGCGGCAGACCACAACTGTAGCGCGGTGCGTCAACGCGCGATCAACGGCCCAGCTCCAGCCGAGCGGGGGACTAACGCCCGGCCCCCCTCGCGCGTATTTCTTTCGGTGCGCCGTCGCACCCTTCCACTTCATTCCTGAGGCCGTCATGTCCCGACGCCGCTGGGCCCGTTTCGCCGTCCTCGCGCTCGTCTCCCCCGCCCTGCCGCCCCTGGCCGCGCAGACCGCCGCCCCACTCGACTCCACCCTGCTCGCCGGGTTCCGCTGGCGCAACGTCGGACCGGCCAACATGGGCGGGCGCGTGTCGAGCGTCGTGGGTATCCCGAGCCCCTCGAAGACGTTCTTCGTCGCCGGGGCCGCGGGCGGGATTTGGAAGACCACCAACGCCGGGACGTCATTCCGGCCGGTGTTCGACAACCAGCCCTGTATTTCGATGGGCGAGCTGGCGATCGCGCCGAGCGACACGCTGCAGGTGTGGGCGGGCACCGGGGAGGAAGACTCCCGCAACACGATCTCCCCGGGCTGCGGCATCTTCAAGTCGAGCGACGGCGGGCTCACCTGGAAGCTCGCGGGCCTCGAGAAGACCGGCGCCATCGGCCGCATCGTGGTGCACCCGACCAACCCGAACATCGTGTACGTCGCGGCGCTCGGCCAAGCCTGGACCGCGAACCCCGAGCGCGGCCTCTACAAGACGACCGACGGCGGCCAGACGTGGCAGCTCGTCAAATTCATCAGCGACAAGGCGGGGTTCATCGATATCGCCATGGACCCCACCAACCCCGAGGTGCTGTTCGCCTCGAGCTGGGAGCGGGTGCGGGGACCCTATTTCCTGAAGAGCGGGGGCCCGGGCAGCGCTCTGTGGAAGACCGGTGACGGCGGCAAGACGTGGACCGAAGTGAAAGCCGGCGGCTTCCCGGAAACGATGAAAGGCCGCATCGGCCTCGCCATCGCGCCGAGCGATGCGAAGGTGGTGTACGCCCTGGTCGAAGCGGATACCGCGCCTAATCAGAAGACCGATAAAGCCAACGCCGCGCAGAAGCGGCCCTCCGGTCTGTACCGCTCGGCCGACGGCGGAGCGACGTGGACCAAGACGAACGACAACGACGTCCGCCCCTTCTATTACTCTCAAGTCCGCGTCGATCCGAAGGACCCGAATCGCGTGTACTGGTCGTCCACGCCGGTCAACTACTCGAACGACGGCGGCAAGACCGTCGGCCTGGCAACGCAGGGGATCCACGTCGACCATCACGCGATGTGGATCGACCCCACCGATGCGAGCCACATTATCGTGGGCGACGACGGTGGCGTGTCGCAGACGTGGGACAAGGGTGGGAACTACGACTTTGTGAACGTCATCACGCTGGCGCAGCCGTACATCGTCAGCTACGACATGGCGTTCCCCTATCACGTGTGCGCTGGGCTGCAGGACAACGGCTCCTGGTGCGGGCCGAGCCGCCATCGCCAGGGCGCCGTGACCAACGCCGACTGGATCACCATCGGCGGCGGCGACGGCTTCTACACCGCCCAGGACCCGACCGACCCGAACATCGTCTACTCGGAATCCCAGGGCGGCAACATGGGGCGCCTGAACCTCGCCACGGGCGAGCGCACCTCGCTCCAGAAGCCCAATTGGCGGCCGCGCTACCAGGTGTTCGAGGATTCGATCATCATCGAGCGCCCCGACACGACCAAACCGTCCACGTCGACGCAGCAGAAGCGTCTCGCCGATCTGCGCCGGCGTCAGCTCGCGGACTCGGCCGAGGCCGATCTGCGCTGGAACTGGAACACGCCGTTCTTCCTCTCACCGCACTCGCCGACGACGTTTTACGCCGGCTCGAACAAGGTGATGAAGTCCACCAATCGCGGCGAGAGCCTCTATCCCGTCTCCCCCGACCTCACCACGCGCGACACCATGAAGATCGGCGTCAGCACGCACACGACGGGCGGGATCACCCCCGACGTCACCGGCGCGGAGACGTTCTGCACCATCGTGGCGCTCGCCGAGTCGCCGGTCCGCCCCGGCCTCTTGTACGCGGGCACGGACGACGGCAACGTCTGGCTCACGCGCAACGACGGCGGCAACTGGGAGAATCTCACGGGTCGGTTCCCCGGCGTGCCGGCGGGCACCTACGTGAGCCGCATCGAGCCTTCGCACTTCGACACGGCCACTTTCTACGTGACGTTCGACGGCCACCGCACCAACAACTTCGCGCCCTACGTCTACGTCACCACGGACTTCGGCAAGACGTTCACGGCGATCAGCCACAACCTGCCGACCGGGGGACCGGACTACGTGCACGTGGTGCGCGAGGATCCATTCAACCGCACCGTGCTGTACGTCGGGACCGACGTGGGCGCGTACGTTTCGCGCGACCGCGGCGCGTCGTGGCAGAAGTTCATGACCGGCTTGCCCGTCGTGCCGGTGCACGACCTCAAGGTCCACCCGCGCGAGCACGAGCTGATCGCGGCGACGCACGGCCGGGGGATCTGGATCGTGGACGTGGCGGCGCTCGAGCAGCTCGCGGACAGCGTGCTCGCGGCGAGCGCATACTTGTTCGAGCCCAAGACGGCCTACGAGTACGGCGAGGCCGTGCGCGCCAATACGAGCGGGGGTCACAAGCAGTTCGTCTCGCCCAGCCCGCAATACGGCGCCGAGATCGTCTACCGGCTGACCGGCGGCGACCGGCGCACGCAGACCAAGGTCGTGATCCGAGACGTGCGCGGCGACACGGTGCGCACCGTCAACGGCCCGGGCGGGGCGGGACTGCACCGCGCGACCTGGGGATTCCAGGGTCGCACGCCACCCCCGCAGCCGCTGTCCCCCTCGCAGCGCCGGGACTCGACGCTGATCGTGCGTCGCATCCAAGTGGTGTTTGACTCGCTCGAGAAGGCGGGCACGAATGCGCAGATGCTCGGGCCCTTGAAGACGGCCCTGCTGGCCGGTGATCTGCAGGGCCTCGCGCAGCGATTCGGGTTCGGAGGTGGTGGCGGTGGCGGTGGCGGTGGCGGTGGGGGTGCTGTGACGTTAAGCGCCGCGCGGTTCGTTGAGCGCCCGGGTGAGACGACGCCCCGCGCGCCCGGGGCGACGGCCGGCCCGGCAGCGCAGCAACAGGAAGGCGGCGAGTCCGGCGCGGAGCAGCCAGACGTGGGCTTCCTCGGCACGCTGGGCCAGCTGATCCGCGTCGCACTCCCCAGCCAGCGTGGCCCCGGCGGGGGGGGCGGGGGCGGGGGCGGGGGCGGGCTGGGCGGGCTCGGGTTCATCGCCCAGGCGTTTGGTCGCACAGCTGGGGGCGGGGGCGGAGGATTCGGCGGGTTCGGCGGTGGCACGCCCGCCGTCCCGAGCGGCGACTACCTCGTGAGCATCACCGTAGACGGCAAGACGTTGTCTCGGGTGCTGCGCGTCGAGCGGGCGAGCGGCACGGGGAGCGGCGGGTCGTTCGCGTTCGAGGACGACGCAGACGTCGACCCGTAACGGCCTAGGGGAGGACCCGTGACGGCGCGCGGGGCGCCCGCCCCGCACGCCATACCGGGAACTCCAGCCCGGAGGTGGAGCCCGCGCTGAACGCGCCCCAGCGCGCCAGACCGAACCCCTCCGGCTCGAGCAGGGCGAAGACGAGCCTGCCGAGCGGTTGTGCCGTGGACACGAAATAGCCGCCCGCCGGCACGCGGCGCGGCGCACGCGCCCAGGTCCCCGTCACCTCCAGCAGATGGTGTCCCTGGAACTCCCGCGTCGCCGGCTTGAGCTCGGTCCCCGTCAGGACCTCCACCGTGTCGGTCCACTCTCGGGCGAGGCGTTGCACCTGGATGCCGTGGAGGCGGAGCAGGGCGGCGACGTCGCTGTCCGCCGCCGGCAGGAAGTAACCTGCCGGCAACGGGCGGGTGAGAGAATCGACGAAGCGGTCCTTTACCGGAAGCGGGTACGTGCGGACCTGCTGCGTCACCTCCAGCCGCACCGGTTCGACGCCGCGCGACGCGAGCTTGTAGGCGACGGCCAGTGACGGTCGCGTGCCTGTGCCCGCGCCTTCCAGCGCCGTCTGGCGATCGGCCTCGCGCTCGAGGCGGCGGATCTCATCGCCGTGCCGCGCGGCGTAATCGAGAATCTCGACCAGGAAGTCGTGCGTCACCTGCACGCGGGTCTTGAAGTCGGCGTGCGAATACGCCTCCGACAGGATCGCCATCCGCCCCCGCAAGCCCAGGTAGTTGGTGCCGTACCAACCGAGCGGCGCGTAAGTATCCCAGCTCTGTGGCGTCTGCTGGGTCTCCACGTTGCCGTAGTCGAAGATCGGCTCCCGGTACTTGTCCTGGAGCGTCTGGCGGAGCGTGGGGAGCATCCGGTCTCGCACGTAGGCAGTGGGCCCGGCCGGCCCGTTGGGATCGAGCGGCGGGGCGTAGGTGAGCTGGTAGCCGTGCAATGTGCCGTCGGTGGTGTGGAGGTCCACCATCAGCGCCGGGTCCCACGTGGTGTAGACGCGGGCGAGGGACGCGCGGGTCTCGGGTGCCTCGGCCTTGAAGTAGTCGCGGTTCAGGTCGAGGTTCTTCCCGTCGGGGCGCTGTCCGACCACCGCCGGGCCATTCTGCTCGGAGCGGTTCACCGCCTGCGGGCCGAAGGCGTCGTTGCCGTCTGGGTTGTAGTCCGGCGCGACGAGGACCACGAGCCTCTGCAGCAGGTCGCGTCGCGGTCCCGCCAGCTCGCGCAGCAGTGCGAGCACGGCCTCCTTCCCCTCCACTTCGCCGCCGTGGATGTTCGCCTGGAGGTAAACCACCAACTTCCCGGACTCCGCCGCTGCGCCCGGGGACGTCACGGTCGGGTCGGAGGCGATCACGAAGTAGATCGGCTTGCCGAGTGCGGAGCTGCTCATCTCGGAAACCGCCACCGGTGCCCCGGCGAGCCCGAGGCTGTCGAGGAAGGCGCCCACATCCGCGTTAGTGGACGTGGCGGCGTAGTTAGTCCGCTCGGCGGTCGTCTGCGGCAGGGCCTGGGCCGCGAGCCTCGGCGCGGTGGCTGCGAGGGCCACGACCAACAGATTGAGGAATGCCCGGATGTTCATGCTCGGCTCCTAACGTCGCCTCCCCACCATCGGCCACGCGATCCCCAGCGCGACGCCCCCCGCCGCGCTGCCGAAGCAGGCCATGGCGGCGCCGTACGCTTGAAACACCGCGCCCAGCCCGATGCCGCCGGCGAGCGCCGCCAGGCCGGTCACGCCGTGGTACATCCCGAATCCGCTCCCCTGGCGGGTCCCGGCGAATTGCGCGACGAGCGCCCGCTCGGAGCTTTCGGTGAGGCCGGCCACGATCCCGAACGCCAGGAACAGCGTCCACGCCGCGCCGGCGCCGCGCGCCACCGCGAAGCCGGCCGCGATCGCCGCATAGGCGACCCACCCCAGCCACATGGTGCGACTCGGGCCGATGCGGTCGGTGAGGCGACCGCCCGCGAAGCTCGCCGACGAGCGCACCAGGTGAAGTGCCGCCCAAAGCAACAGCACTGCCGCCGTCGAGACGCCGAGCTGCTGGGATCGCAGGATCAGTAGCGTCTCGGGCATGCGGAGGAGGTAGAAGAAGGAGATCGCGAATAGGGCGGGCGGCAAGGGACGGTAGGAGGCGGTACGGGGCGGTATGTCGTCCGAGGCTTGGCCCGCGCCTACCGCCCCATACCGCCCCTGACCGCCTGTTACCGCCCAGGTCGCCAGAGCCAGTACCAGGATCCCAGGCGCCAGGCTCCAAGCAATCACGGTCCGCAGGCTCGCGCTTCCCGACGTAAGCAGCCACCACGCGGTGAGCGGACCGAGCACCGCGCCGGCGTGGTCCATCCCGCGCTGCAGCCCGAACGCCCGGCCCCGGAGCGGTGCGGGCGTGACATCCGCCATCAACGCATCCCGCGGCGGTGTGCGGATGCCCTTCCCGATGCGGTCCACTACCCGCAGCCCGATCACCTGCCACGCGGCTGCCGTGACGGCGATGATCGGGCGCACCAGCACGGCGATCGCGTAGCCCAGCACGATGAGCGGCCCGCGGCGCGCCGGCCGGTCCGCGAGCCGTCCCGCAGCGAACTTCACGACCGATGCCGCGAACTCGGCCGCGCCGTCGAGTGCGCCGAGCGCCTGCGGGCCCGCGCCGAGCACGCCCGTGACGAACGCCGGCAGCAGCGGGTAGACCATCTCGCTCGCGAAGTCGTTGAGCAGCGAGACGAACCCGAACACCTTCACGGGCCGCGGCAGCCGGGAGGCCGCGGCGCTGCTACCGGTCATCGAGCCCCATGCCCCACCGCATCAGCGCGACGGGCAGGCCGCCGTACTCGAGGACCGCGTCGTGGAAGCCCCGTAGAGTGAACGCCGCGCCCCGCGCCGCGTGAAAGTCGTCGCGCAGCTTCAGCAGCTCGCGCCGCCCCACCGCATAGCTCAGCGGATACGCCGGCTCAGCGCAGTAGCGCCGCACCTCTCCCTCCGCGTTGGTCCGCTCCACGTTGGCGTGGGTCGCGAGATAGTCCACCGCTTGGGCGAACGTCATCCCGCGGGTATGCAACCCCACGTCGAGCAGCACCCGTACGGCGCGCCACAACAGGTGCACGCGCTGGAAGAACTGCTCCTCCTCCGACCGGTAGAATCCCTCCTCCCCCATCATGTCTTCGCAATACAACGCCCACCCTTCGACCGTGACCGGCGTCCACACGTTCTTGCGCGTGTCGGACCGCTGTTGCTGCGCGTGCACCAGCTGGAGGTGATGGCCGGGGTAGCCTTCGTGCAGCGCCGTAGCGGCGAGCTCGTGGCGACAGTGGTCGCGGAGAATGCGTTCCTGCGCGCTCGCCGACAGGGCCGGATCGGGCAGGGTGACGTAGAACCAGCCGGTCCGGTCGCTCGAGTACGCGCCGGGGCTGTCGTACGCGGCGAAGGGAATCACCGGTCGCATGAAGGCCGGCGTGGGCACGACGTCGAGCGGGGCGTCGGGGATCGGCGCGAGCCCGCGTTCCGCCACGAAGTCGCGGGCCCGCACCATCTCCCGGGCGTAGGCTTCCACCAGCCCGGCGGCGGGGGGATGATCGGCGCGCAGCCGGTCGGCCACATCCTGCCAGCGCTGGCCGCCGTCGAGCCGCGCGGCGCGGCGCGCGAGATCGGCCTCGACTTCCTCCTTCAGATGGAGCCCGTAGCGCCACAGCTCCGGGGCGGTGTCGCGCAGCGCGTGCTCGTAGTGCAGGTGGAAGTCGAAGTCCTCTTCGCCCAGCGCGAACTCCTCCGCAGCCGTCTCGAGCCACCGCTCCAGATCGCGCTCGAACGCCGTCATCGCCTCCGCCGCCTGCTCGACCGCTGCCCGCAAGGCGTCGCCCGGTCCGGGGGGGGCGTCCGGGATGGCGCTGCCGATCCCGCGCACCAACCGCAGCCCTCCCGCGTTGATCCGCAGCGCCGTCTCGACGAATACCCGTACCGGCGCGACCAGTGCGGCGCGCGCGTCGTCGAGCAGGCGCGGCACGTCCTCCAGCCGTCCGACCAGAGCGCCGGCACGCTCTTCGTCGCTCCGGTCGCCGCGCCCCAGCAGGAAGTGCAGCCCGCCGAGCAGATGGTTCAGCCAGAACGCCGGACTCTTGGCCTGCGGCCGCTCGTGCTCGAAGCGGCGCAGCACGACGCGGATCTCGTTCAGCAGAGCGGTCCGGTCGATTTCGTCTTCCAGCTCGTCGGCAGTGGTCTCTTCGAGCGCGGCGGCGAGCGACTTCAGGGCGGCGAGGTGGGGCACGAGGGCCGGCGGGCTGTAGCGCCCGTACCGGTCGTCGTATGCCTTCACTCCGGCCTGGGTGGCGGCGACGGGGTCCAAGTGCCACCGCAGATCGAAGTACGCCTTCTCGATTTCGCGGAACGTCCCTACCGCCATGCCCCTTGCCTGACCAAGCGGTGGCACTCTTCGTCCGAGAGCACCCGATCGGTGCGCTTCGCCGCCTCGAACAGCACGCGGCACGCCGCCTCGTCCTCGGCGTCGTAGCCGTGGGTCTCGAGCCAGTACTTCACGTTGGACAGGCCCGACACGGGTGAGATCTCGATCTTCTGCTCGAGCCCGAACTCTTCGGCGGGCACCGAGCTGTACACCCGGTCGGCGAGCCAGGCGTGGCCCTTCTTTTTCGCCTTGATGATCGCCGCCGCGTGCACGCCGGTGCCGGTACGAAACGCATCGGCACCGAGCACCGGATAGTTCACCGGAATCGGCACCCCTACCGCGTCGGCCACCAGACGGCAGTACTCCGGCAGCTTGGCGATGTCGTGCCGATGCGCGCCCAACAGTTTCAAGTTGACGATCAAGAGATCCATTTCGGCGTTGCCCACCCGTTCGCCCACACCCAGGGCGGTGGCGTGGACCCGATCGACCCCGGCCTCGATCGCCGCCAGACAATTGATCAGCCCTAGCCCGCGATCGCGGTGTCCGTGCCAGTCGATCTTCACACGGTGTTGCTTGACGATCTCCTGCTTGACGAATTTGACTAACGCCTTGACGCCGTCCGGCGTCGCATGACCGACCGTATCCGCCAAGCATATCCGCGTCGCGCCGCAATCGATCGCCGCGCCGTACAGCGCCTTGAGGGCCTCGGGCTTGGCCCGGGTCGTGTCCTCGGTGACGTACATGACCGGCAAGCCGTGCTTGACGGCGTACGACACCGCCTCCTGGGTGGCGGTGAGGATGCGGTCCAGGGTCCAGTCTTCGGCGTATTGCCGGATCGGGGAGGAGCCGATGAAGGTGGCAGCCTCGATCGGAATCCCTACCTCCTCGGCAACCCGGACGATCGGCTCCACGTCCGCGATCACGGTGCGGGCGGCGCAGTTCGGAAAGATGGGGAGCTTCTGGTCTCGGATCTCCCGGGCGAGCACCCGCACCTGCTCCACCACGCGGGGTCCCGCCCCGGGGAGCCCGATGTCCGCGGCCACGATGCCGAGCTCGGCCATCAGATGGAGCAGCCGCCGCTTCACCTCCATCGAGGGGTCCCGGACCGAGGGGGACTGCAGCCCGTCCCGCAGCGTCTCGTCGTTCAGGTCGACCCGCGCCCGCGACCAGTCGAGCGCCGGCCCGCCGCCGCTCTGGTTCCAGTCGTAAATCAGCTCGCGCTCGTCCATGACCCTAGTGTCGCCCTCTCGCCCGGCACCGTCAAGGCAGTTAGCGTGCAGTGGTGGATCAGACCATCTCGCGCCTGCTCGCGCACGACCGCGTCCGCGCCGCGCGCTCTCACCTCGAGCGCACCGACGAAGTCACGCTCGCGCGGCAAGCCGCGCTGTGCGCGATTCCGGCGCCGACGGGCGCCGAGGGCCGCCGCGCCGCGCGCGTGGCCGAGCTGTTCCGCGACGTCGGCCTGCACGACGTCGCGATCGACGAAGTCGGAAACGTGCACGGGTGGACGCCCGGGGAAGCGGGAAGGGGAAAGGGTGACGGCGGGGCCCCCGTCGTGCTGTCGGCCCACCTGGACACCGTGTTCGGGCCCGAGGTGAACGTCGCCGTCGAGCGTCGTGGCCAGCGGCTCGAGGGCCCCGGCATCAGCGACAACGCCCGCGGCCTGGCCGCGCTCGTCGCCGTCGCCGAGGCGATGGTCGTCACACGCGTACGCACGGCTCGGCCGGTGCTGTTCGCCGCCACGGTGGGAGAGGAGGGGTCGGGGGATCTGCGAGGCGTGAAATACCTCCTCGACGGTGGGAACGGTGGAGCGACCTTGCACGCGGCCCCCGCCGCGTTCATCGCGCTCGACGGGGCGGGGCTCGAGCGGGTGGTCCACCGCGCGCTCGGCTCGAAGCGGTACCGCGTGACGTTTCGTGGGCCGGGCGGCCACTCGTGGGCCGCGTTCGGCGTCGCCAACCCCGCGAACGCGGTGGGCCGCGCGACCGCGCTGCTCGCCGATTTGCCCACCCGCACCGCCCCCCCCGCCCCGCGCACCACGTGCGCCGTCGTTCGGCTGGGCGGAGGCACCGGACTCAACTCCATTCCCCAGGAGGCGTGGCTCGACCTGGACCTGCGGAGCGAAGACCCCAAGGCGCTCGCCCAGCTCGACGTCACCGTGCGCGCCGCCCTGGACCGCTCGCTCGACGACGAGAACCGTCGCCGCGCACCCGGCACGCCGCCGCTCACGCTCGAGCACCAGCCCGTCGGCGACCGGCCGTCGGGCGTCACGCCGCGCACCCATCCCCTCGTCCTCGCGGCGGTCGCGGCCAACCGGGTGCTGGGCCGCGACGCCGAGCTGGCAAGCGCTTCTACGGACGCGAACGTGCCGATCGCCCTCGGCATCCCGGCGATCGCGCTGGGGGCGGGCGGCAAGGCCGGGGACGCGCACCTCGCGACCGAGTGGTATGAAAACACCGAGGGCGCGCTGGGGATCGTGCGCGCCCTGCTGGTGACGGTAGCGATGGCCGAGCTGAAGTGAGGCGTCGCGCTGACGAGAAGGTTGGTGCGGCAGCGCCCCCACACTGTCGACCCTGCGCGGCAGCTTGCCCCGTTCCGGGTGGTCACGGCGCGCCGTTTTCGGCCTGCACCAGATCGGCACGAACTTTGACCCGTACGACGGGCAACCCGGCCCGGACCCGATGTCGCCGCTTCGCCCTGTCGTCGCCTGCGCGCTGTTCCTCGCCTGCCTCACGTGCACCGAGGACGCGTCGCGTTCCGGGCCGACCGGGCCGCGGGCCGCGACGCTGGCGCCCACCGGCGCCGTGCTCGTCGGCGCGGGCGACATCGCGCGCTGCGACGGACAGGGGGACGAGGCGACCGCCGCCTTGCTCGATACCATCCCCGGTACCGTCTTCACCGCCGGTAACAACGTGTACGGCTCTGACAGCGTCGTCCCCGACTTCACCAACTGTTACGGACCGTCGTGGGGACGGTTTAGGGCGCGCACCCGGCCGGCCGTCGGCTCGCACGAGTATTACAGCCCCGGGGCCGCGACGTACTGGCAGTACTTCGGTGCCGCCGCCGGGGACTCAGGGAACGGGTACTACAGCTACGAGCTCGGCAGCTGGCACATCGTCGTGCTCAACTCGGCGATCGACATGCGGGTCAACTCACCGCAGGAGCAATGGCTCCGCTCCGATCTCGCCACCCACCCGGCGCTGTGCACGCTCGCGTACTGGCACCATCCCCGCTTCAGCTCGGTGCCGAATTCGGCCGGTGTGAAGGTTCTGCCCCAGCTCAAGCCTTTGTGGGATGACCTGTACGCCGCCGGGGCCGAGGTCGTACTCAACGCGCACTATGAGGTATACGAGCGGTTCGCGCCGCAGAACCCGGACGGCGCCGCCGATCCGCCCCGCGGCATCCGCCAGTTCACCGTCGGGACGGGCGGCATGGACGTGCAGCGGTTCCCACTCGCTGCGCTGGCGAACAGCGAAGTCCGCAACAGCGGTGCGGCCGGCGTGCTGCAGCTCACTTTGAACGACGGCGGCTACAGTTGGCGCTTCATTCCCGTTTCCGATGAGACGTTCACCGATTCCGGAACCGGCTCGTGTCACGATACCTCGGCCCCCGCTCCCGTGTCGTCGGTGGATGTGTCACCCCCGTCCCCGAGCGTGGAGGTCGGCGGGCGGGTCCGCCTGACGGCGGTCGCCCGGGATGCGAGCGGCGCGCCGGTAGGGGAGCGCGTGACGACCTGGACGTCGAGCGACCCGAGTGTCGCGCGGGTGACTTCGCGCGGCGTCGTCACCGCGTGGGCGCCGGGATCCGCCACGATCACCGCGACCGTCGAAGGCCATCAGGGCACCGCCACGATCACGACGACACCGAGCACCGCCGCGATCCTCGTCGGCGCGGGCGATATCGCTACGTGCCGCGGCGTATACGACGAGCAGACCGCCGCCCTGCTCGACGACGTCCCGGGGACGGTGTTCACGCTAGGCGACAACGTCTACGACAACGGGACCGCAACGGAGTACACCGATTGCTACGACCCGTCCTGGGGACGTCACAAGGCGCGTACGCGGCCGACGCCCGGGAACCACGACTATTACACGCCCGATGCGACGGGCTACTTCGGGTATTTCGGCGCCGCCGCGGGCGACCCGGCGCTGGGCTACTACAGCTACGACCTGGGCGCCTGGCACATCGTCGTCCTGAACAACTACCAGACGATGACCGCCGGGTCGACCCAGGAGCAGTGGCTCCGGGCCGACCTCGCCGCGCACCCGTCGCAGTGCACGTTGGCGATGTGGCACGAGCCGCTGTTCAGCTCGGGAATGACCCACGGCGGCAACCTCCGCACTCAGCCGCTGTGGCAGGCGCTGTACGACGCCGGGACCGAGGTCGTGCTGACCGGGCACGACCACAGCTACCAGCGCTTCGCGCCCCAGACCACCAGCGGCGTCGCCGACGCCGCGTACGGCATCCGCGAGTTCGTCGTGGGGACGGGCGGCGCAGGGCTGGAGGAGTTCGCTTCCTCCGTCCCCAACACCGAGGCGAGGAACAACAGCGCGCACGGCGTCCTCAAGCTTACGCTCAGAGAATCGAGCTACGAGTGGGAGTTCATCCCCGACGCGGGCCAGACCTTTGCCGATTCGGGCGGCGCGCCGTGCCATCGGGCGCCGGGCGCGCCGGTGAACACGCCGCCGCAGGCGTCGTTCAGCGCCGCCTGCACCGGTCTCAGCTGTGCGTTCACAGGCACGAGCCACGACCCGGACGGCACCGTGGTGGCGTCGCAGTGGACGTTCGGCGACGGCGCCACGTCCGCCGATCCGAATCCGTCACACCGCTACGCCGCGTCGGGCGCCTACAGCGTCGGACTCACGGTCACCGACGACGGGGGCGCGACCGGGTCGACCACCAACTCGGTCACCGTCAGGCAGCCGCCCACGGCGAGCGCGGGCGGACCGTACCGGTCGGAGGATCAGGTCACCGTTGACGGCAGGGGGTCCTACAGTCCGGACGGCAGCACGCCGCTCACGTACGCCTGGAGCTTCGGCGATGGCGGCACCGGCAGCGGCGTCGCGCCCATCCATGCCTACGCCGCCGACGGGACCTACACCATCACGCTCGTTGTGACCGACGCGACCGGCGCGGCAAGCGATCCCGCCACGGCGACCGCGACGATCGCCAACATCCCACCCACGGTCGACGCGGGGCCGGACGCGAGCATGATGCCCGGATCCTTCACGTTACGGGCGCGCTTCAGCGATCCCGGCGCCAACGACGCGCCGTGGCGCTACACCATCAGCTGGGGTGACGGCTTCACCGAGAGCGGCTCGACCTCGAGCCAGAGCGACCCGATCACGGCGAGCCACCTCTACTTCCTGCCGGCCACCTACCGCGTCCGCGTCACAGTGACGGACAAGGACGGCGGCGTGGGTGTGGGCGAGCTGCGGGTGACGGTGAGGCTGACGCCCTGACGGGCTTCAGGCACGGGCGGCAGCTTGGTACTCACCTAACGCAGCCAGCGCCTCCAGTGCTTCCCGACTGTGTCGCGTGGCGCGCAGTTGCGAGGAGTACGTGCGCCGCACCACACCGGTCTTGTCGATCACGTACGTAACCCGGCCGGGCAGGAAGCCCAGCGTCTTGTCGACGCCGTACAACTCGCGCACACTGCCGCCACGGTCGGAGAGCAAGAGGAACGGCAACTCGTGGCGCGCCGCGAACCGGCGGTGCGACGCAACCGAGTCCGAGCTGATGCCCACGACCTCCGCGCCGGCGGCGGTGAACCGGTCGTAACTGTCCCGGAAGGCATGGGCCTCGAGCGTGCACCCGGGGGTCTCGTCCTTCGGATAGAAGTAGAGCACCACGGTCCCTCGACCGAGGAGATCCCGCAGCAGCACCGGCTTACCCGTTTGGTCCGGCAGCGTGAAATCCGGCGCGCGCTCCCCGACGCGTACTTTCTTGTCTTTCCTCACAGATACACGCTCCATTCACGTGGGACAACGTGTCTCAATGCGCGGCAGCGGCCGCCGGCATTCCTTTGCTCTTGTGCATCAGCAGTAAGAGCGGCAGAGACAGCACGAAGCACGCCCCGAACAACAGGAACAGCTGCTCGAACGACAGCATCATCGCCTGCCTCGTCACCTGCCCGTTCAGCACCATCAGCGCCTTCGACTCGGCGAGCGGTGCGGGCGTGCCCGTCGCAATGAGTCGCGCCGTGATGCCAGCGAGCCGCTCGCGCGTCACTTCGCTGAACTGCGTGACGTTGGCGATCAGATCGCCCCGATGGATCGCCGTGAACCGCTGCACCAGCGTCGCCGAGATCGCGATCCCCACGCTCCCGCCCAGCTGGCGCATCAGGTTGAACAGCCCGGTGCCGTTCGGGATCTTGCTCATGGGGAGGTCCGCGAGCGCCAGGTTGGTGAGCGGAACGAAGATGAGTCCGAGCCCCACACCACGGAAGATCAGCGGCCAGAAGAAGTCCGACATGCCGCTGTCGGTGGTAAAGTGCGCGTGCTTCCACATCGACAGGGCGAAGATCGAGACCCCCGCCAGGATGGACAGCCGCCCGTCGAACTTACCCGTGAAGCGACCCATCGTGGCCATGGTGAACGCGCTCGCCAGCGCGCCCGGCAGGATCACGAACCCGGTCTGTTCCGCGGTGAAGTTCTGGAGGTTCTGCAAGTACACCGGGAGCACAAACACCGTGGCGTAGAGACAGATCCCCAGCACCCCGCCGAACACCACGCCCACGGCGAGCTGGCGGCTGTTCAGGATGCGGAGGTCCACGACCGGATGCTCAGTCGTGAGCTCGTGCCACACGAACGCGATCAGCGAAACCGCGCTGATCACGCCGTACATCACGACCTCGCGTGAGTCGAACCAGTCGAGCCGCTCGCCCCGCTCCAGCATCGTCTGCAGTGTGCCGATGCCGATGGCGAGCAGCAGCAGGCCCGGGTAGTCGACCTTCTCGGCCTTCACCTGGTACCGCGAGTCCTGAATGAAGCTGAGCGACAACGCGAGCGCCAGCATCCCGATCGGGATGTTGATGTAGAAGATCCACGGCCATCCGAACGCATCGGTGATGTAGCCGCCCAAGGTGGGCCCCAGCGTGGGGCCGACCATCACGCCCACCCCGAAGATCGCCATGGCGGTGCCGTACTCTTCGCGCGGGAACTCCTCGTACAGGATCGCCTGCGAGGTCGAGAGCAGCGCCCCACCCCCCAGCCCCTGGACGATCCGCCAGAACACGAGGGCGACGAGCGAATGCGCGTTGCCGCAGAAGAACGACGACACCACGAACAGCGCGATCGAGCCCGCGAAATAGCTGCGCCGTCCGAAGAACGCCGACAGCCAGCCCGTAATCGGCAGGATGATCACGTTGGCGACGATGTAGCCGGTCGACACCCAAGCAATCTCGTCGAGCGTCGCCCCCAGGTTCCCCATCATGTGGGGGATCGCCACGTTCACGATGCTGGTGTCGAGCAGCTCGAGCACCGACGCGAGCGACACCGTGATCGCGATGATGTAGCGGTACCTGTACCGGTCGGCGTCGGCGCCGAGGACGGGTACGGGCAGGGCGGCGGTGGCCACGGGATCGCTTACTTCGTCGTGATGGTCACGTTCACGCTCATCCCCGGCCGGAGCGGATGCGCGGCGTCGTTCTTCCCGTCGAGCCGGATCCGCACCGGGATCCGCTGTACGACCTTGGTGAAGTTTCCCGTCGCGTTGTCGGGCGGCAGCAGCGAGAACTTCGCCCCGGTCGCGGGCGAGAGACTCTCCACGTGCCCGCTGAAATGGCGGCCCGGATACGCATCGACCGTGAAGTCCGCGGGGTCGCCCGGGCTCACGTCCGCCGTCTGCGTCTCTTTCAGGTTCGCCGTCACCCACACGTCGCCCAACGGCACCAGGCTCATGAGCGGCTGACCGGGCTGCACCAACTGACCGACTTCCACGGACTTCTTGCTCACCACCCCCTCCGCGGGCGCGGTGATCCGCGTGTACGAGAGGTTCAGCGCCGCCTGATCGCGCGCCGCGCGGGCCGCGCCCACCCGGGCGTCCGCGCCCAGCAGCGCGGCCTGGGCCGCCGCCAGCGCCGCGTCCGCCGCGCGTGCGGTCGCCTCGGCCGCGTCGAGCGCCTGCTTCGGGACGATATCCTTCTCGGCGAGCGGCTTGATCCGCTCGAGATCGGCATGGGCCTTCTCCGCGTTCGCCTGGGCCTGCGCCACCTGTGCCTCCGCCTGGCCCACCCGCACGCGATTGCTGACACCGGCGAGCGCCACAGCGAGGTCGCCTTCCGCCTGCGCGAGCCGCGCCCTATAGTCGCGGTCGTCCAGCACCACCAGCGTGTCCCCCGCCTTAGCCGACCGATTCTCGTCGGTCCGCACGTCGATCACGTAGCCGCCCACTTTCGGGAGGATCGGGACGATGTGCCCGTCCACCTGGGCGTTGTCGGTCGACACATGGCTGAGGCTGTAGATCCAGCGCCGCACCCCCACAGCCACGAGGCCGAGCAAGACGACGCCCATGATGATGAAGACGGTCCGCTTGCGGCCGCCCGGTTTGGCCGGCGCGGCCGGGTCGTCGGGCGACACCGGGGAAGGCCTGGCGGACCGCTGCGCAGCGTCGCGTTCGATTGTGGTAGCCATGTCGTCACTCATCGGTGTAGGCGGTTAATGAAGCGTCCGGGCGACGCCGGCGGCGCGCGCCAGCGAGATCCGGGCGGAAGCGGCGGCGAAGCGGGCGTCGATCTCGGTGTCGCGCGCGCGAATCAGTCCCGCCTGTGCGGTGATCACGTCGATGTTGCCGGCCACGCCGGCCCTGAAACGCTCGCGCGACTGGCTGAGCTCACTCTCGGCGAGTCGCAGCTGCTCGCGAGCCACTGCCTGCTGCGCTTGGGCCGAGCCCAGGTCGAGCAGGGCGGCATCCACCTCGGCGGCGATCTGTCGGCGCAGGTCGGCCTCGCGCACCTGCGACTCGCGCACCACGGCGTCCTGCTCGGCGAGCCGCGCTTCGCGCCGGAAGCCGTCGAGAATCGGCACGCTCACCTGGAGCGCGAGGTCGCGGGTGGCGATTGCGCCCGGCACGGTCGACCCGTTGACGCCGTAGTCCCCGGCCAGCTCGAGCCGGGGCAGCCGCTCCGCCCGGATCGCCGATCCGGTCTGCCGCGCGGCGGCGGCGCGGGCCAGCTCCGCCCGCAGCTCGGGCCGGTTGGTGAGCGCGGCGGTGACGGCCGAGTCCCGCTGGACCGGCACGTCGGCGGCGCCGAGCGACGGCGCGAGCGAATCGGCGAACGCGAGCGGTGTGGCGGGGTCGAGGCCCAGCGCGCGCGCCACGTCGATGCGGCCGCGGTCGAGCTGGTTCTTGGCCACGAGCAGGAGCCCTTGCGCCGTGGCGAGCTGCGCCCGGGCGCGGGTCACGTCGATCGCCGGGCTCACGCCGGCGGCGCGCTGTGCCTCGGCGAGCCCGACCAGCTCGGCCGCAATGACCGAATCAGCCTGCCGGGCCGCAACCACCGACTGGGCGCGCACGGCGCGGACGTAGGCGAGCGCCGCCGTGAGCACCGAGCCCTCGACGGTCACCCCGCGCTCGGCGCGGCTGCCGTCGGCCTGCGCGCCCGCCGCGCGCACCCGCACCACGCTCGACCAGTCGAACAGCGTCTGGGCCGCGTTGAGGCGGGTGTCGTAATTGTTGAACGGCCCAACCAGCAGCGGGACCAGCGGCGGCTGCGGCGGAGGCGGGCTCGGAAAATCGATGCCCAAGGATTTCGAGTTGAATGTTCGATTGAGCCAGGCCCCCGACACCGACAGCGACGGCAGCAGCGCCGCGCGCGCCTGCCGGACCCGCGCGTCTGCTTCCGTGGTGCGCAGTGTCGCGAGCTCGACCACCGGCGTCTTGCCCGCCGCCAGGTTCACCGCGTCGGCGAACGCAAGACGCAGCGGCGCGGTCGCCGCCGGCGCCTGGGCCGCGACCGATGCGACGCCGAGCACTGCGAGCACTATGAGCCCTGCGAGCAGCCGTCTGCTATTGCTTCGCGATACCATGGAGATAGAGGTCGATATGGGTGTCGAGATACGCCCGCACGTTGAACCCCTCCGGCATGCAGGACGCGAACGCCCGGCGCACTACCGCGGCGTGCATCAGGGGCGACATCGCGAGTTTCGCGGCGAGCATCACGTCCACCGGCCGAAACTCGCCGTTCTTGATGCCGCGCTCGATTACGCCCGCCATGAGGCGGTGCCCGCGGGCCACCACTTCGTCATAGTAGAAGCGCGTCAGCTCCGGAAAAGTTGCCGCTTCGGCCATCATCAGCTTGGGAATACCGGCGAGCGCGGTCTCCCCGACCAACTGCCAGTATTCCCGCACCAGCTGTTCGAGCAGCTCGCGGGCGCTCCCCGTGAAGGACTGCGCCAAGGCTTCGCCCTGGGCGATCACCGGTACGATGGTCGACCGCACCACGGCCTTGAACAACGCTTCCTTGTTCTCGAAGTAGAGGTAAATCGTGCCCTTGGTGACGCCGGCGCGGCGGGCCACGTCGGCCAACGCCGTGCCCGCGTAGCCGCGCTCGACGAATACTTCGAGCGCCGCCGCCACGAGCTCCTCGGGCCGCGCGTCTTTGCGACGTTGCCAGCGAGGCTTGGCGGTGCGCTTCGAGGGTACTGCGGCGTGCGACACGGGTTGCCTCCGGATAATTACTAACTGAACGGTAAGTAAGTAAGTCCGGTTCCCCTGTCCCGTCAACCTGTGACCAACCCGCTGTTAAATCAGAAGTTAGGATGGATCAGGCCGGGGCGAGCGTTCCCCCGTCGAACACGCTGCGCTCGATCGTCTTCCCCTCGATCACCTGATCGTCGCCGACCAGCGAATCGCGCACCGCACTGCGCACCACGCGCACGTTGCGCCCGAGGATCGAGTTCGCGATCGTGCTCTCAGCCACGGAGCTCCCCGCCTCAAGCGAGACGTTGGGACCGACGGTGGCGTCGTGGATCGTCACGCCGTCCTCGATGTAGACCGGTGGCACGATGGTGCAACCGGGGCACGGCCCCTGGGGGACGCGAGCCCGCCCCTGCTCGAGCAGATGCCGATTGGTCTCGAGCAGCGTCTCCACCTTCCCGCAGTCGTACCACCCCCCCACCGGCGCGGTGAAGAGCCGCCGCCCGCGGTTTACCATGTACTGGAACGCGTCGGTGAGATAGTACTCGCCGCCCTTCCCGGGGGGCTGCCGCAGCACGTGCGCGATACCGTCGAACAACGTCTTCCAGTCCTTGATGTAGTACAGCCCGATGTTGGCAAGCTTCGACACGGGCGTACTGGGTTTCTCGACGATCGTCTTCATGTAGCCGTGCCGGTCGGTGACGATCACGCCGAACCGCTGATAGTCCTCGACCTCCTTCGCCCAGAGAATGCCGTCGGCGTCGCTCGTCTGGGTGAGCGACAAGTCCGCGTCGAACAGCGTATCGACGAAGATGATGAGCACCGGTCCGTGGACGTACGGGCGGGCCAAATTGATGGCACCGGCCGTGCCGTCCAGCGTCTTTTGCTCGACGAATGTCGCCTTGATGGGGTAATGCTCGACGATGTAGCGCTCGACCGTTTCTTTCAGATGTCCGGTAATGACGATCAACTCGTCGACACTGAGGCTCTTGACCGTATCCATCACGTAGTCCATCACGGGACGCCCCGCCACGCGGACGAGGGGCTTGGGCACGCGCTTGGTGAGCGGCAGCAGCCGCGTTCCCTTCCCCGCCAGCGGCACGATGATCTGCACTTACACCCTCCCGTAGCGGTCCTTGAGCCGCACCACGTCGTCGATCTCGGGCGTCGAGGCTTCGAGCAGGTCGCTCGCCACCACGGCCTCGAACTGATGGATGGTCTTGGGCGTGATGTGGAACGTCTCTCCTTCCCGGAGGGGCCGCTCGATGAGCGTCTCCCCCTGCTGGATGCGCAACACGATCTCGCCCGAGAGTACGTAGATCGACTCGTCCTTCTTGTCGTGATACTGCAGCGACAAGACATGCCCGGGCTCAATGTGCAGGATCTTCCCGACGTAACGGTCGGTCTTCGCCCAGATGAGCTCGTGGCCCCAGGGCTTTTCCACGCGGTAGGGGACCTCGGGCATGGGAGCGGTCAATCGCGGATTGCGGATTGCGGATTGCGGAATGCCGAGGGGAGGTCGTGTGCTTCGACACTCGTCCTGCCAATCCGCAATCCGCAATCGTCAATCCGCAATTGTCTCATCACGTAGGCAGGCTCAGTCTCAACGAGGACGGTGAAGTGACGCACGCGGTGACGCACACCCCGCACCCCACGCACCCCTCGGGCTTCAGGATCGGGTGGCCGCCGGCGTCGAGGGCGAGCGCCCGCTCTCCCACGGGACAGGCACGCGCACACACGCCGCACGGGACGCCGTGGAACGTGATGCAGCGCTCCGGCTCGAGCTCGAGGATCCCCAGGTGCACGCCCGCCCAGCCGTCCGCGGGCGGGACGAGCGCGCCCGTCTCACACGCGTGCGCGCACGGCATGTCGGCACACGCGACGCACGCCTGGATGCCGGGATCGATCATCGGCGTTCCCGCGGCGAGCCCGGCGCCGGCCGGCGCCTTGACGATCGCGTGCACCGGACAGACGTCGATGCAGTCGCCGCAACGCGTGCAGGAAGCGAGGAAGGCGAGCTCGTCCGCCGCGCCGGGCGGGCGGAAGTAGCGGCGGGGCGCGACGCGCTGCTCGGTGCGCACCCGCACTTCCTGCAGCAGCCGGCCGAACGTCTCGCGAAAGAAGCCGCGCCGATCGCTCGCCCGCGTGTCCATCAGAAGCTGGTCCCGACGCTGACCTGCCAGCGGAACGCGAAGCGCTTGTCTCCCGCCGTGAAATCCCGGGCGTCGTCCCAGCGGTTCACGGCCAGCGGCACCTCGAGGCGCATCGTCCAGGCCAGCTCTTTCACCTGATGGCGCGTCATCAACCCCACCCCGATGTCGTACAGCGTGGTGTACCACTGCCCCGGGGGGGACGACGGCAGCGCCGTCGTGTCCACGACCCCGGCATCCCCGAACGCCTCGAGCCCGAGCCCCCGCAAGATACCCTGATCGCGTCGCAGGACCCACGGCGTGGCTTCCAGGTTCACCGCCACCGCCCAGCGCCCCCCCAGGTCTGGCCGGAAGCCACGGAGGTTCGCACCGCCAGGCGCTTGATAATGAAAGTCGGGGCGCACCAGCAACGCGCCCCGGCTCCGCAGCAAGGGGTTCGTGAACGTCTCGTAGGGATCGGCGCCCGCGATGGAGATACGCCGCTGCCGCACCGGATCGGACGAGCCGAGGTAGGCGCCCGCGAACAGCCGCGCACCCCACGACGGCGTGCGGACGCTCGCTTCCCCGGCGAACCGGCCGAACGCCTCGAAATCGTAGCGGTTGTTGGCGACGATGCCGGGTCCCGGGTTCCAGTAGGCGACCCCCGCGTGGGCCCCGAGCCGCGCCCGCAACACCGCCGTGCCCAGGGTCCGGGTGGTGCTCACCCACGGCCCACCCTCCACCGTGCCCGCGTCGTCCCACAGCCGGCGATCGAGGTACCCCAGGTCAGTGGTCGCCATCCACAGGGCATCGAACCCCACATGGGGGTCGGCGGCGTCCACGAGCCGCGGTCGCAACGCATGGTCTACCTGGATCTTGCCCCCCGCACGACCCTCGACGAACCACGCCGCCACGCTCGTCTCAGTGCGCGGCTGGAGCTGGCCGATCGGATTGCTCCAGCGACCGTACAACCCGAGGACCTGACTCGCGCCGCCCCGCGTCGCCACCGTGCCGAGCACGAGGGCGCGGTTGTAGCGGCCGAGGTAGTTGGCCCGCTCCCGCACGCCGACCGTGACGCCACCGAAGTCGTTGGACCAGATCACGGGCAGCAAACCGCGTACACCGCGATCGCGGCGCACCGTCTCCTGGAACGGATCGTCGATCCGCAGCGTCCACCCGCCCCCTACGCCCACCAGTCCGTGCCGTTCCCGGTTGTTCAGCATGTTGTAGTCGTGGGCCCGCACCCGGGGGTCGAGCATCAGGGGGCCCGGTCGCTTGGCGGTGGTGAACTCGACGCGCTCGAGCGCCGGCTGGCCGGTGGCGCGGGCGTAGATGGTGTCTCCCTCGCCGCCTCGGCCCTGCGTCCCGATCTCGACCGGCATGAAGCCGTCGCCCTTCCGCTCGAGCGTGACAGACGTCAACCAGCGGCCGTCAGCCTGCGGCGATCGCCTGACTCGCTTCAGCGAGTAATCGATCAACGGCGTCCCGTGCAGCCATTGGCCGAACAGCCACTTCACGTCCTGCCGCGAGACCTGTTCCGCCACCTCCCGGAACGCGTCCTCGTCCACGTGCTTGAGCTTCCAGCGGGCGTAGTAGGCCCGCAGGATCCGGCGCATCGTTTCGTCGCCCACGACGTAGCGCAGCTGCTCGTAGAACAGCTGCGCCTTGTCGTACACCATCTGGTTGTACGTGAAGAAGTCGCGGAACCGCTCGCTCGGCATGGAGACGGGCTCGCTCCAGCGATCGAGGTCGAGCATCAGCACGTCCGCCTCGAGCGTCGGGTACTCTGAACGTCCCGCGTGTCGCTCGAAGAACCAGCTCGTCTGGAAGCTCGTGAACCCCTCATCGAGAAACGCTTCCCGCCATTCGTTGTTGGCCAGGATCCCCATGGTGTAGTTGTGGCCGACTTCGTGGATGATGAGGCCGAGCCCGGCCGAGCCGTCCATCACCATCATCGGGAACTCGGTGCCGCCGCCTTCGATGCGGTGCACGTTGGTGAGCGTCGGCCAGGCAAACTTCCCGTACAGCGAGTCGAGCCACGCCAGCGCCACCTCCGTGTTGCGCACCGCGATCCCCTTTCCCCACGTCGCACTGTCCTCCGGGAGGTAGAGCGCCCGCACCACGACGTCGCCGTAGCGCCCCTCATCGTACACGTACCGCGGGTTGAGCGAGAAGGCGAAATGATGGACCTGCTCGGCGTGGAAATGGATGCACTTGCGTCCCGTCGCCACCGCGCCGCATCCCGCCCCAGGGACCCGCGGCCCGTACCAGCCGCGCTGGTAGTCGATCCGCAGCCGCGGATCGACCTTGGCGTGCTCCCATCCCGGGTCGCCTTCGACCACCACGCCGGTGGCCCCGATGACCTGGTCTTGGGGGAGGTCGAGCATCACGTCGTACGTCGCGAACTCGCCGTAGAACTCGCCCGCGGGATAGAGCGGGTGGTCCTGCCATCCCCACCGGTCGTACACCACGACTTTCGGATACCACTGCGCGAAATCGAGCCGCCGTCCCTGGCGCCCTTGTCGTCGCGGGAGCGTCGAGGGCCGCGCCCGCCAGTCGATCTCCACCACCACCGAGTCTCCCGGCACGAGCGGCCGCGGCAGCGCCCAGTGCGCGATCGTCGAATCGGGAGCATACGGATAGTCGGGTCTGGCCCGCTCGCCCATCAGCGACGCATTCGTGATGCGCTCGAACGCGTAGTCCGGGTCTCGCAGCCGCTGGAATCGCACCCGTCCTTCGGCCGCGTCCGCCGCGGCCCAGCGCGAGCCCGGCCGGAAGGCGTTCAGGTACTGGTGCACGAAGAAGTCACGCAGCGTGTCCGGGGAGCGGTTCACGTAGGTGATCCGCGCGTGACCGACTAGCACGCCCGCCGGCTCGTCCAACGCTGCCGTGATGTGGTAGGCAGCCCGCTGCTGCCAGTAGCCCAGGGTGTCGGGGGCCATCAATAAAAGAAGGATCGGGATCATCGGGGTCATGAGGATGGGGAAGCTACACGCCCCTCGCTCAGACGGGGAGGCGTGGCGCGTGATTTCGACCGGCGGCGCACGAATCGGGCGCCGGTTTTCGACGACTGACTCCTCATGTTGCGCGTGCAAACCTCGACAACAGGAGCCAGTTATGACGCATAAATCGCGCTATCTCTCGATCGGTTGGACCCTGACGGCCGTGTCAGTCCTCGCCGCCGTAGTGGCGTGCAGCGACCGCTCCCAGAATACTACGGGCCCTGCCCCCAACAGACCCGAAGCGGCGGCGACCTCTGTCGACGCCGAGCGACAGACGAAATCCGAGGCATTGGCGCAACACCTGGCGCGCGCGCTCGCGCACCCGGCGTTCCGTGCGTACGTCAAAGCGCAGCTCGATTCCTCGCCGTTTCGCGAGCACAAGCTCCACTTTCAGCGCTTTCTCGGCGCGCACGGGGCCCACGCCCGCGACGAGGTCGCCCGACATGCCGGCGTGACGGCAGCCGAGGTGGACCGCGAGGCGCAGGCGGCGATCCCGCTCGAGTTCTACCTCCCCGTGCCGGCGCACCGGCGCGCCTGGACCGGCGACGCCAACTTGCTCGTCGCGACCGCCCTGCGCGATCACGACATCCCGGTGGCGTTCGACCCGCAAGGGCACCGCGTCCTGCTCGACCCGGACCGGCCGCCCGCGACTCCGGTGATCGCGCTCGTCCCGGTCGAGACCGACTTCACGCCAGTGCCGTCGATGCAGCTGTGCATGGAGGGCTGCGGTACGGGTGGTGGCGGCTCACCGCCCCCGCCCCCTCCGGCCCCGCCCCCGCCCCCATCAGGGCTCTACATGACGCAAGCCCATTTTGTGGATGATTTTGAGGGTTGGTTGAAAGGCGCCCCCGAATTTGAGGTGCACGTGCTCGGCCAGAAGGGGCAGAGCGACTCGCTCACCGACTACCAGTGTGCCGGTGAGAAGCAGCCGGCACCCTATTACTTCGACCAGAACGGTCTCGACTGGAGCGGCAGCGTCATGCTGTTCAGCAAGAGCCAGATCGACGCTTACAACGTCGCTCACCGCGGTCAGAACGTGCGGGTCTACGTCGTGGAGGACGACGATACGGCGTGCCAGATCAAGACGAGCAGCGACGCCTGGAAGAGGGCGCTCGAAGCCGTGGACGCGGCGAACCAGCTGCGGACGGCCGGGAAGGACACGACGTCGATCACCGGTCAGAAGCTGTGGAAGTACGCGCAGGCGTTCCAGAAGCTGCTGAGCGCGCTCGCGTCGATCATCAACACCAACGACGAGCTGGTAGGCGACGTCGTCCAGGACAACGTCGTCGGGGAGTATCACCCGGGATTCAACTGGATCGTCAAGGGTGAGAACAACGTCACCAACGGCTGGGTGCAGCTGGAGCTGAAGTGAACGGTTTCCACAAGGGAGCAAGCATGCGCACGCTCATCAGATTGCTCGCCGTAGTCGCCCTGGCCGTTCCCGGTCGGATCCGCGCCGCGCAGTGGGGCCTCTCGGCGGAGGTCGGGGTGGCGCGCTTCGGAGGCACGGCGCGGGACAGCTCAGGTGCCTCGCTCGGCCCCTACCGCCCCACGACGTTCGGGGTGCGGGTCGCCCGGGATCTCGGCCCGGTACGCGTCGGCATCGGGTTGATGTACGCCCGCACCGGCCTCGCGGGTGAGCAGAACCAAACGGCGGTGGTCTTCTACGACCGCGCGTCACTGCTCGAAGCCGCTCCCGAGATCTCCCTGGCGGTCGCGCGCTTCGGTGCCGGCTGGGTGACTCGCGTCGAAGCGGGTCCCAGCCTCTCCATCTGGGACGTGGACGGCGTCTCGCGCACGCGCGTCGGGGGGCGGGGAGCGGTCGCATTCGAGTGGCCGCTCTCGGGACGGTGCGCCGGGTCGCTTCGCGCGACCGGAGTCGTGAGCGGATCGGTAATGAATCGCGACGAGACGCCGGCGGGAGTGGAGCGGCGGGCGACGCGACGCGGTGGCATCTCGATCGGGCTGCGCTATCGGTTGTAGGCGCAAACGACGACGGCCCGGGCCAACCCTGGTTGGCCCCGGGGCGTCGCCCCGGGGTCCCGCCTATTCTCCCGTCAGCATCCTGCGCCGCAGCACGGCGAGCTTGCGCTTGAGCGAGCCGTCGTAGATCCGGTCGCCGATGCGCACCACGACGCCGCCCAGGATCCCGCGATCGGTGCGGAAGTGCGTCCGGACCTCCTTGTGCAGCACCGCCGTGAGGCGCTCGGCGATCTCCCGCTCGAGCAGATCATCCGAGTCGCGCGCGAGCGTCACACCCGCGTGCACGCGGTTGAGCCGCAGGTCCACCAGGCCCTGATACTCCTGTGAGATCTCCGCCAGGAGACCCTGGCGGCCGCGCCGCACCACCGCCTGCAGAAAGCGCACGAGCTCAGGCGGCGCGATGCCCTCCAACGCCCGCTCGAGCAACGCGCTCTTGGTGGCCTTCGAGACCCGGGGGGAGTCGAGCGCGACGGCGATGCGTTCGTCCGCCCGGATCGCGCCCGCCACGGCCTCCAGCAGCCGGCCGTACTGCTCGACGGTCTCACGTCCACCTCGTTCCGCACCCTCCGCCGCCAGGAGCAGCGCCTCGGCGTAGTTGCGCGCGATCGTGACGGATTTCACTGTCGCTGCTCGAGCGTCGCCAGGTATTCCGTCACCAGGCGGCGGTTGGCCTCGTTGTCGAGCTGCGCCTCGAGCAGCTTCGAAGCCGCAGCGATCGAGAGGTCCACGGCCTCGCGGCGCAGCGCCAGGATCGCCTTGTCCCGTTCCTCCTCGATGTCCTTGCGCGCCCGCGCCAGCAGCGCTTCGTACTCCTCCCGAGCCTTGGCGAGCAGCGCGGCGCGCTCCTTCTCGGCGACGGCCTTCGCCTTGGCGATCAGCTCCTGCGCCTCGGCCCTCGCCCCCGCCAGGAGCCGCTTGTGCTCCTCGAGCAGCGCGGCGGCCTCCCCCCGATCCTTTTGCGCCTGCGCGATCTGCTCCTCGAGGCGTCGCTCCCGCTCCCGCACGGCTGCCAGCAGCACCGGCCACACGCTGCGCCTCAGGACGAGGAGCAGCAGCCCGAACACGACGAGCGTCCAGATGACGAGCCCGCCGTCGACCGTGAGCGGCCCGGCGCCGCCTTCCTGTGCCCGCGCCGGCAGCGCCGTTGTGGCGGCGAGCAGCAAGGCGAGCCCCAGCGACGTGCGCATGCGTCCTCGACTAAAAATGGACCTTGCCCTGCATGACGAACGCGACCACGGCGGCGAACAGCGCCACGCCTTCGACCAGCGCGGCGGCGATGATCATCGCCGTCTGGATGCGTGCGCTGTTCTCCGGCTGGCGCGCCATGCCTTCGACGGCCTGGCCGCCGATCCGCCCGATGCCGACGCCGGCGCCGAGCACCGCGAGCCCCGCCGCGAGACCCGCACCGATCAGCGCGTAGCCCTTGCCGGCGGCCTCCGCCGCGGGCTCCTGCAACAGAGCGAGCACGTTCAGCAGCATGTCACACTCCCATTCGTGAGCGAGAGATGGATGTCTGGTGCGCTCGCCCGCGCCTGCGCCGGGTCTCCCGGACCGGCGTCGCCGCGGTGGCTCCCTTCGATCGCCCAAGCGATCAGTGAGCTTCGCCCGCCCCGCGGGCGGGCTACCTCCGACGGCGGCGCGAGCGCCCGACGCCGTCGGCCCTGCACCCCCTTCAATGCGCCGCGCGCATCAACCCGATGAACACGCTCGTCAGGAGCGTGAACACGAACGCCTGCAGGAACGCGACGAACAGCTCCAGCAGCATGATCCCCGTCGCCATGGCCGACGCGGCCACGCCGACCAGGTAACTCTGAAAGAAGAACGTCAGCCCGATCAGCGCCAGGACCACGACGTGCCCCGCCGTCATGTTGGCGAACAACCGGACGGCGAGGGCGAACGGCTTCGCCAGCTTCCCGATGATCTCGATCGGGGTCATGATCACCAGCATCACCGGCTTGAGCAGCGTGGGCAGCCCCTCCGGCAGGAAGAAGATCGTTCCCAAATAGCCCTTCAGCCCCAGCGCCCGCATCCCCGAGATCTCGATCACGGCCAACGAGACCAGCGCCATCGCCCCCGTGACCGCGATGTTCGAGGTCGGCGTCGCGCTCCACGGCAGCAGCCCCAGCAGATTGCAGGCGAGCAGGAAGAAGAAAACCGTCAGCAGGTAGTTCACGTACCCTTCGCCGTGCGGCCCCACGTTCGGCAGGATCACCTCCTGCCGGATGTAGAGCACCGTCGCCTCCATCGCCGCGGCGAAGCCGCGCGGCGGGCGGCCGGCCGCCTGCGCGCGCGCCACCACACGCGCGGTGTACATGAACACCAGGGCGACCAGCACGGCTGCGAGTGTGAGGAACACGGCGTGCTTGGTGGGCGAGAGATCGACGGTGAGACCGCCGACTCGGAGCGGCGCGAAGCGCGGCAGCTCGACTTCCCGGTAGTAGGGCGCTTTCCACGTGGGCAGCTCGATCGCATGAGAGTTGCCGAGGTGCGCCATGATGTCGATCTCGTTCGACTCGGATGCGGGGGCATGCTGCTGCGCCGCGGCGGCTCGTCCCGCCAGCGCCACCAGCACCACCACGATGCTTCCTCCCATCCGAGCGAACCGGCTCATCGCACCTCAGTGCCCGTCGCCTTTACCACGAGCGCCTCGACCACCACGAAACCCATCAGGACGCCCACCAGGGCGAACAGCGTCGGCTCGAGCGCCAGCTTGAGCTGCGGGGCGATCACCAGCGCGCACGCCGCCACGACCAGGAGTCGCACCGCGATGCCCGTCGCCCAAACCAGCAGGAAGCGTTCCGTCCCAAGCGCCCGCACCAGCCACCACCCGAGCGGCCCCTGCGCTACGAGGGCGATCCCCAACGCGAGCCGGACTCCGGACCCGGCGTCCGGCGACAGCACGAAGCTAAGAGTGAGGGCCGCTGCGGCAACCGTCGCCACGCCGACCAGGTACCGACCTGGCGCCGTCACCGCCCGTCCTTGTCGGCCTTGGTGAGTTCCTGAATCAGTGAGTACAGCGTGCCGCCGAAGCCAAGCAACGCTCCCAGAATCGTGAAGACGCCGTCGGTTCCAGCCTTGCGATCCACCCACTGCCCCACGAGGACCGAGACGAGGATGGTGACGGCCAGCTGGACCCCGAGCCCGGCGTAGCGGAGCGGTCCCGGGCGTTTCACGGCGCAAAGCTACGCGCTTGTGAAAAATTTCGCAAGCAAAGGGCGGACCGCGCAAACTTATGTGGCGCTTGGGAGTATGATGTGCTAACCTGGAGCGATCATGACGGCCAACCCTTCCCCTCTCCCGCATCCCGCCTCCCGGCCGCAGGGCGACGTCGAGCTGCTCGAGCGGCTGGCCCGGGCGCGCGCCGACCTCCTGGCGCAGGTGGGGCGCCGCATCGTCGGCCAGAAAGACGTGCTCGACGGCATTCTCACCGCCGTCTTCTCCGGAGGCCACGCGCTGCTGCTCGGCGTCCCGGGGCTCGCCAAGACGCTGATGGTCTCGACCGTGGCCCAGGCGCTCGAGCTCAAGTTCTCGCGCATCCAGTTCACCCCCGATCTGATGCCGTCCGATATCACCGGCACGGAGATCATCGAGGAGGACCAGACGACCGGGAAGCGCGGCTTCCGCTTCGTGCGCGGGCCCGTGTTCGCGAACATCGTGCTCGCCGACGAGGTGAACCGCACGCCCCCCAAGACGCAGGCGGCGCTGCTGCAAGCGATGCAGGAGCACCAAGTGACGGCGGCGGGCCAGACGCATCAGCTGCCGTCGCCGTTCTTCGTGCTCGCCACCCAGAACCCGATCGAGCAGGAGGGAACGTATCCGCTCCCCGAAGCGCAGCTCGACCGCTTCATGTTCGAGCTGCGGGTGACCTATCCGTCCAAGGACGAAGAAGAGACGATCGTCGAGGCGACGACGGGCGATCTCGCGGCGACCATTGCGCCGGTGCTCACGGCCGAAGACGTGCTCGCGCTGCAGCACCTGGTGCGCCGCATCCCGGTGACGAAGCCGTTGGTGCGCGCGGCGGTG
>QHUM01000070.1 GCA_003222135.1 Gemmatimonadota bacterium
CTGTGGTTGTAGTTCATGTCCATCCCGGTCGCGAGCCCGGAGTCGGGCGAGGTGCCTTTGAGCCGCAGCCCTTCGTCTAGATAGTAGACCGAGTCGGCGCGAGCCGCGTTGGTCAGACCGTTGAAGTTGGTGGCGATCGAGCGGATCTTGGTCGCCGTGTTGCTGATGAAGTCGTTGACGGCGACCGCGGGCGACATCCCGAAATCCACGTCAACCTGGCCGGAGTCACGGATGGTACCAAGGGCGCCGCTGGTCGAGCACGACACAAACGTGCTGGCGCCGTGGAGCAGTCGACCCGTCGTCCGGTACGACATCACCCGGGCGAAGTTTGCCGTCACCCGGCCGCCTTCGCCGAAGAAGCCGTGCGTGAAGTTCCCCGAGTTGCGAGCGAAGGTGGTATCCCCGAGCGCGAACGACTGCAGCTCGACGTTGGCACCCGCGCAGGCCGTGAGCGTGACCTTGGAGACGTTGTAGGGCGGCCCGCGCCGCTCCACGATGCGCAGCGTGTCGGACGTGGACGAGGGCGGCGCGTTGGAGATCTCCCAGAAGATGTGGCCGAACAGCTTCGAGGTGTCCGGCGGGTTGCCGGGGTTAGCGAGCCGCTCCATGCGCAGCGTGGCGCGGCCCGTGAACGGCGCCGGGTTCGACGGCTCGGGCGTCGTCGAGTAGAGCGCGAAGATCGAATCCTGCGCGCACAGCGTGCCCCCGGCGGGCCGGCATACGGTGCCCAGGTACTGCGGCCGGTCGGAGACGTTGTACTCGGTGATGACCGTCTTGCAGCCCGGAGCGCAGACGACCTTGTACGTCTGGATCAAAAAGTCCGGCAGGTCCTGGCGCCAGCGCAGCACTCGCGCGCCGGCCGTCACGTCGATGATCGAGAGCTGCGTGCCGCCCGAGTTCGCGACGACGATCGAGTCGCCGTACGCCCCCAGGGTGTCACGCGGCCACAGCGCGATGCCCCACGGCTGCGGACCGGCGGTCGGAATACCCGCCACCACGAAGGTCGAGTTCGCGGCCTGGAAGATCTCCACCCGCGACAGCGACGGGTTCGTGAGGTACAGCTCGCGCCGGTTGGCCGAATAGATCGCGTCCACGATCTTGCCGCCGAACGGCAGGATCTTGGTCGTGCCGGCGACGATGACGATCGTGTCCTTGCGCGCCGTGCCCGTGGGGCTGGGCGTGCTGAACACGGCGGACGTGACCCCGCAGTTGTGGGCCACCGCGCTGTCGCACGCGAACGCCTGCACCACGACCGAGGTCGGGGGCAGCAGGCTGTTCAGGCCGAGCGCGAAGTTCTTCAGCACGTCGGTCGACTTGCCGGAGAGCAGCACTGAGTCCCGCCGGATGCGCCCGCCACTGAGCGAATCCACCTCGAAGCCGATGACGGAGATGCCGCTCGGGTCGGTCGCGTGCACCTTCACGGAATCGTTCGCCTCGGCGCGGAGCGACACGGTCTGCTCGATCTGGGGCGCGGTGTTGTCGTTCACCGCCGACTGAATCGTCACGGTGATCGGCGAGGTCTGCGCCACGCGGTTGCCCGAGTCGACGGCGAACCCGGCGACGGTGAAGAACCCGCCCGCGCCGGTGACGAGCACCGAGTCGACGAAGTCGAGGGTGTCAGGGAACGGCGGCGACGCGGTCACGAGCGAGTCGCCCGTGCGCGCGGTCTGGCCGGCGTTGCCGCCCACCAGCCAGCCGACGTGCTTGATGCCCGACTTCTGGTGTGCGGCGACGTGGATTGGCACGTACTTCCCCTGCGATGCGACGGCGCCGGCGGTCGGCTGGAGCAGGTAGACCCGCAGGGCGTCGATGTTCTGCAGGAAAATGAACAGCGTGTCTTCGGAGAAGTTGCTCGCGCCGTCGGTCGCCCGGCCGACGATACGGATCACCCCGCCCGCCCCGGAGCCGGGCGTGACCTTCTCGGAGAGCGTGATGTTAGTGACCGCGCTCGTGAACACCGTGTCGGTGACGTTGATGTAGCCGCCGGTGTAGCTGAGCCGGATGTCTTTCAAGCCGAGGTTATCGGTCGCGGCGACGCTGAACGTGAGGCCGGCCGCGATGTCCTGCGTGTCGGCCGAGGTGGAGAGCTTGATCGTAGGCGCGACCTGGTCCCGCTGGATCCCGCCGGGGTTGCGGGTCGTCTCGCACGCCCAAACCGCGCTCGCGAGCGCACCGATCCCATACAGCAGTCCTGTTACGCGTCGCATCATTGGCTCCCGGTCACTTCCCGGTGTTGGGCGTCACCAGGTCGTCGATTATGTGCGGCGTGACGAGAATCAACAGATCGCGCCGCTGTTCCTCTTGGTGGCTGAATCCGAACAGCTTGCCGACGATCGGCAGGTCTACAAGGAACGGGATCCCCGTCTTCGTTACCGTGACCGAGGTCACCGTCAGGCCGCCGATCACCGCCGTCTCGCCGTCGTTGACGAGGATCTGGTTGTCCGCCTGCTGCGTCTGGAACGTGAACCCGATGTCCACCGACGCGGGCTTCACGGAGGAGTTTTCGGCGTGCACCTCCATCAGCACCTGGCGCGTCGCCGTCACGTGTGGCGTGACCTTCAAGTTGATGCCGGTCTGCTCGAAGCGGACCGTGGCGCGGGGGATGGCGTTGGTGGTTCCGCTCGCCGCGCTGGCGTCGATCACGCGGATCGGCACGCGGTCGCCCACCAGGATCTCGGCGGGCCGGTTGTCGAGCGTCGTGATCGTCGGCTCGGCCTGGAGGTCGGCCATGTCCACGCGCTGCAGCGCCTGCAAGAAGGTCGTGAGGTCGAAGTTCCCGATCGCGGTCGAGAAGATGAGGTCGAGCGCCGGGTTCACGACTTCCTGACTGGCGTTCCCGAGCGCCGAGAGCGAGTTGCCCCCCAGGTCCACGATGACCTGATCGGGCGTGAAGTTGCTCTGCGGCACGAGCGCGTCGGGCACGCCGTCGAGATTGGTATCCACCGGCTTCGCGGTGCGGGGGTCGGGCCGCTGGATGAGCTTGTTGAAGAACTGCGTGGTCGAGCCGAGGTCGTACTTCAACCCCAGATCCTCGACGTCGGTGCGATCGATGAAGATGATCTTCGCCTGGATCGACACCTGCGGCGTCCGGATGTCGAGCCCTTTTACGAAGTCCTCCACCATCCGGATGCGGCTCTGGATCTCGGTGATGACGAGCGCGTTGTTGGTCGAGTCCGCCACCACGGCGCCGCGCTTGGACACGATCGACTGCACGGCCGGCACGAGGGAGACCGCCTTGGCGTAGTTGACGCGCACCAGGCGCGTCTCCACCGGGACCGTGGAGTCGGCGCGCGCCAGGTCCTTTTTGTCGATCACCTGGAGGATGCCGCCTTCCAGCAGGTTGGCGGTGAGTCCCTGGGACTCGAGCACCGCGCTGAACGCCAGGTCCCACGGTTGGTTCTTGATCTCGGCCGAGAGCGAGCCCGAGATGCCCTTGTTCACCACGATGGTCCGCCCGCTGAACGCGGCGAACCCGGCGACCACTTCCTGGATGTCGGCGCGGTCCCACGTCACCGTGATGCGCGGCGCCTGCGACTGCTCGGCTTCCGAGGCGTGCGCCGCGAGGTACGAGTCGATCGACACCGGATTCTCGCTGGGGCGGGCCGGGGCGACGCGGGCGGCCTGGCCGCCGCGGCTCGGCAGCGGTGCGGTCGCGGCCACCGGCGCGGGAGCCGGGGGCGGCGGCGGCAGCAGGGTCGCGACCATGAGGCTCGACCACGCCGCGAAGGCGGTGCGGTCGGCGCCGATCTTGACGCGCACCTGGCCGTCCCGCTTCTCGATCTGGTAGTCCTTCAGCACGTCGAGGTCGATCACCACGCGCACGACGCCGGGCCGGAACTGCGCGTAGCGCACGTTCTTGATGCCGCCGCGGTTCTGCCCGTCGTACAGCGCGGCAGGCGCGGCGAGCCGCGCCCCCTGCAGATCGAGCACGAGCCGGGCGGGGCTCGCGAGGGTGAAGTCCTGGACGTCGACCGCGCCCCGGAGATCGATCACGACCTCCACGCGGCCGGGGGCCGGGAGCACGCTGACGGCTTTGACTTCGCCGTCCCGACCCGGCGCTCCCCTGATCGGGGACGCCGCCGCGACGAGCAACCACGCGGCGAGGGCTGCGATGGGCTTCATGGCGATACCTCCTGCTTGGCGAGCGACAGCGTTTCCTGTCGCTCGAAGCCGAATTCCTGCACCGTAAACACGATTTCCCGCGGGCGGATCGTCGTGACTTTGAGGCGCCCGATGATTTCCGCCGGCTTCACCCGGTAGATCTTGCTGTTCGTGACGTCGCGGAGCACCGCGACGCTGCGCGCCGGGTACCGCGAGTCGTAGTAGATGCCGACCAGCCTCAGGTCGGACAGGAGCGGCCGGATGTCGCCCGACTTGAGGAGCGACAGGAACGGGTCGCGGCCTCCGCCCTCGTAGGAGTAGACCTCGCGCACCAGCACGATCGACCCGGCGCTGTCGGACCGGGCCGCCGTGTCCTTCGCGGCACTGGCGGCGCTGTCCGACTTGGCCCGGGCCTGCGGCTTGGCCTGGGCGGCGAGCGGCGCCGCCACGCACAGCGCCGCGAGGCCGAGCGCGAGTGGAGCGCTCATTCGGTCGGCCGGGCGCCGGGCTTCGCCGGCGCGCCCTTCTTGGACCCGGGCGGCGGGGCCGCCGACTTGACGAACGTGCGGATGACGAACTGGGCCTCGAGCAACGCCCCCAGCGTGTCGCCGAGCACCTTCTGCGCCTGCTGCTGCGCCGGATGGAGGATCACGTCCTGCGGCACCACGATGCGCGGCAGGCTCGCGATGTCCGACAGGAACTCGCCGAGCTGGTCGAAATGGCCCAGGATCTCCAGACGATAGCGGTAGGTGTCGAACGGCGCGGTCGCGTCGACCGCGAGCGGCTCGAACCGGCCGATCGTCACGCCGCGAACCTTCGACCTGGTCGAAATGTCGTCGATCAGCGCCGGCACCTCGTTCTTCTCGGGCACGAGCCGGCGCATCACGCCGAGCAGCGCCTGGTATTGCTCGACCTTGCGGCGCAGATCTTCGACCGTGCCGCTCGCCAGGTCTTGCTTCGCCTTGGTGATGATCGTCTGCAAGCTGTCGATCTCGGCGTTCGACGTCGAGATCTGCGCCGCGGTCGGCTGCTCCCAGTAGGTCCAGAACACGTAGCCCGCAATCACCATCACCAGCGTGATCAGGAGCATGTACTGGCTCTGCCGGTCCGTGGGGAGGAGTGCCACGCTTACCTCACCGACTGGGTGAGGGGGATGGTCCGGATGTATACCGAGTCCGCGACCTTGTAGCGCAACGACACGTTGAACGCCGTCACCGGCCGATCCGCATCGATCACCGTGGACGACGTGGCGGGGGACACATCGGTGAGCCAGGGCGACGCCGCGAGCTGCCGCAGAAACGTCGTGTACGCCTGAATGTCGACCGTCTTCCCGGTGATCCAGACGCGCACGGCGGGCGCGCCGCCCGAGTCCATCGCGCCGGGCGGGGCGGCACCCGGGGCCGGCTGGGCGCCAGGCTGCCCGGTCGTGGCCCCCTGGGCCAGGATCCCGTCGAGCCAGGTGTACGGGGGTAGCGCCTTGGTGATCTGATCGAGGATGTGCGGCCAGACGTAGCGATCCGCGTCGATGCCGCGAATGACGTTGATTTCCGCGACGAGCGAGTCACGGATCTTCTCCGACTGGCGCTTCTGCGCGATCACGGCGTCGAAGCGCCGCTTCTCGATCCGCACCGCGTCGAGCCGCGCCTCGGCCACGCGCAGCCGCGCCGTCTGGGTGAAGAACAACAGCACCACACCGACGATCACCACCGCCGAGGTCGCGCTCGCCGCGATCAGCCACGGGTTCTTGATCGTGGCGATGAGGCCACGGAAGTCGGGGAGGGCGAGCTTGAACCCGCCCCCCGGTGCCGCCCGCTTCTTCTTCCCTGGGAGAAGATTGATTTCGATCATGCGGCGCGCCTCAGCGCCAGCCCGACCGACAGCATCAGCAGCGGGGCGACTTCGTCCACCGACACCGACTCGAACACGGCGTCGCGCACCTTGAGCCGCTGCACCGGGCTCGCGACCTCGACCGCCACCTTGAGCCGGCTCCCGAGCGCTTCGTTCAGCCCCGGGATCCGCGCCCCGCCGCCGATCGTGTACACGCGGCCCAGGCCCCCCGCCGAGCGCGAGGCGGTCGCGAGAAACGCGGCGGCCCGCTCCACCCCGACCGCGATCTCCTCGCCCCGCGCCTCCACGTACGGCGCCAGGTCGGCGCTGTGCGTCAGGCCCTGAATCACCCGTTCGGCGTCCTCCGCCGACAGCCCCTTCTCGCGTTGCAGGTCCTCGCGAAACCGGCGCGTGCCAACGGAGAGATCCCGCGTCAAGACCGGCACTCCGTCCTCGAGGATGTTCACGTTGGTCACTTCGTGACCGATGTTCACGAGGCCCACGACGCCCTGCATCGCGTCGGGGTGGTTCAGCTCGAAGGCATTGTGGATGGCGAAGGCGTCCACGTCGATGATCCCCGGCTCGAGCCCGGCCTCGTTCAGGAGTCCCACCCGGCCTTCCACCAGCTCCCGCTTGGCCGCGACGAGCAACACGTTCATCTGCAGCCCTTCGGCGTCGGGGTCGAGGATCTGAAAGTCGAGCTCCACGTTGGCCATGTCGAACGGCACGTGTTGCTCAGCCTCCCAGCGGATCACCTCGCGAGCGTCCGCCTCCTTCATCCGATCCATCTGGATCTTCTTGACGATGACGTCCCGCCCCCCCACCGCCGTGACGACCGACCTCTGCTTCACCCCGGCCGCCGAAAACAGCCCCCGAATCGCCTCCGCGACGATACCGGGGTCCATGACCTCGCCCTCGACGATGGCGTCGGCCGCTACTTCGGTGGTGGCCACCTTGGCCAGCTCCGGCTCGCTGCCGGAGTGGTCCACGACCACCAGCTTGATGATGCCCGAGCCGATATCGAGGCCGACGGAGGTTTTTTTGCCACCCAGGAACCCAAATAGGGCCATAGAGCCTATGGGTTAGAGACAAGATGGGGCGAGGGCAAACTACAGTAAGCCCCGCCCCTTATCCTGTCAAGCCTCGAACCTACTTGAGGCCTGACCAACAAGTACTTTGCTGGCCTATAGTTAGGCCTGTTTAGTAGAGCTGTACCCAACCCCGCGACCGCATCAACGCCACCACCCCTGTCTGGTCTAACGCTTTGACAACAGCGCACTTAGAGTACAGGATGTTGGCGTGGCCGGTGAGCTGGTTGTTCCCCACCACGGTGCTGTCCTGTACCATCGTCGCACCCCAGAAATGGGCGTCCGCGGAGCCACCGCCGGCGGTCTTCAGCGTACCCCGGACAATGGTGATCCCGAACCATTGGAAGCCCCCCTGCACCGTCAGGCTGCCGTCCACCAGCAGAATCCCCTGCCCCTGTACGCCGTTGATGTTCGCATCCCCCGAGATGTGCACGATCGGGAAATACGAGCCGCACGGCTGGCCGGGGTTCACCCCGTCACCCCAGTTGGTGGTGACCAGCCTATCACACTGCCCGTTGGTCACGACCGGCCCGATGCTGTTGGAGAAGTTCGTACCGACGAGGTTGATCGTGGCCCGCGCCACGAGCTGGCTATAGTTGACGTCCCCGTACTTCGTGAACGTCGAGTCGGTGATGTTAGGGTCTTTGATGACCGGCGGGGTCCCGACAATCGACGAGTTACCGCCCGAGCTGACCGCCATGGACGTGTCGGTCCGGATCCCCGCCTTCGCGTTACCAACGCTGTCGAGTGCGCTGCAGGTAGTCCAACCCGTCGGGGTGTGATCGTACCCGCTGATCGCCGCGTTGCCCGAGAGCGCGTCACCGCGCCCGCTGGTGAGCGACGCCCGGATGTCCACCACCAACGGCTTGATGCGCGCGAGTAGGCCGATCCGCTCCCGGCCCCCACCGCCGCGTCGCAGCAGCGCCGCGCCGCCGCCCACACTGGTCGAGTCCTGACCGGTGATGTCGATCAGGTACTGCTCCTGATTGAGCCGATAGACGTAGCCGGCGTAGCGCCCCGTATGGCTGGGCGATATAGTGTCCGCCCCCAGGGTCGGAATTTTCACCGAATCGAGCGGATAGAATCCCCGACTGTTGAAGACCTGGGGATCCCAGTGGCCGATGATGTAGTTCGCGGCTCCCTCGGCCACGCCGAACGAGCGCTGGCTGTAGCGCGAGTTTTCGCCCACGCGCTGCTCCTGGGTCCCCGCGAAGAACGCGCCCGCGATCAGCGCGCCCACGATAACCAGGGCGACGATCGCGAGGGCGAGCGCCATACCGCGCTCGTTCTGAATGGTCCGCTTCATAACCCGCTCCTTCGTGTGCATGAGTGTCGCGCTTACTGACAAGGGTTGCAGCGCGTGTTCCCGCGAATAGCAACGCGGGTGACGACGCTGTCGATCTTGTACGTCACGCCGGGCGTGCCCGGCTGGGAAATCTTCGACTGCGTCCGGCCCCGCACGCGGATCTCGATCTGGGCGACCTGGGACGAGTCCGCCGTGACGACGCCGTTGGCGTCGTAATAGTTGAACGTCAGCCCGTTGGAGCCGGACAGCGGCCCGACCAGCGGTTGCGCGCCCCCGTTAACCGTCTGCGCCAGGTAGTACTCGTTGTCGGTCGGCGACTGCCACAGACCGTACGTCGTGTTCGTGAAGCCGCGGACCGGCGAGCCGCTCGTGATCGCGCCGGCCACGTTGAACTGGCTGCCCGCGATCCATTGCGCCCCGAGCGTCAGCACCCAGGCCGGGTGATTGCCGTTGGCGTCGGGACAGACCCCGGCCACCACGTTCTTCACCTCGCCGCGCAGCCAGCTGTCGTCGTTGCGGGTGCCCGGGTCGCCCTCGTAGAACACCAGCAGCGAGTCGCCCTGGGCGAAGGTCTGGCGCGACCCGAACATCGGCTGCTGTCGCACCGTCAGGGTAATCTGGCCGATGCCGCCGCCCAACGGCGGCGCCAGACACAGGAACCCGAGCTGCCGCGGCGCGCGGATGGTGAGCGAGCTGGTGAGCATGCCGCTCAGATCGCCGTTGTTGGCGCCCGCCGTCCCGACTGCGTTGATCTCCCGCAGCTCCGCCGGCAGGATCGTCACCGCCGCGCGGATGTTCTGCTGCAGATCGATCCGCTGGGTCTGGGCGAGATAGGTGCGCTGGTTCGTGACCAGCACCTTGTACAGCGCCGCCGACACGATGCCCAGGATCACGAGCGCGATCAGCAGCTCGATCATGGTGAAACCACGACGCGCTAGATGAGACATGAGATGTAGGTCTCCATGCTGTCGCGGCGCCATTGGCTCTGCCGCGTCTGGTATTTGGACGACAGGACCAGGCGCCAGTGATTGGTCGCCGCGGGGTCGGCCGTGTAGCTCCAGTTGAGCGAATCCACCGGCACGGCGCCCCGCCACACCACCGCCGAGCCGGCGTTCCGCGCCGTGCAGGCGACGGCCCGCAGGCTGTCGAGGATGCGCGCCGCGTCGGTCGCCGCGACCGCCGAGCGCTGTCCCTGCGCGATCATCCGCGTCACCAGCGCCGAGCTGTTCACCAGCACCAGCAACCCGACCGTGAGCACCATGATCGCGATGATCACCTCGACGAGCGTGAACCCCTGTTCTCGTTTCATTACCGCACCACCCTGCCAAGCTGGTTGACGAGCACCGAGTCCGTGCCGTAGGACGTGGCTCCCGTGATCCGCACCGTCGTCGTCGCGTTGGCCATGCTCAGCCCGCGCGGGTCGAACTGAATCGAATCGTTGGTCGCGGCAAGCGTCACGTTGTAGCGCGACGCCAGGTTCGCGACCCCGCCGATAGTGTCGATGAGCGCCGGGTTGGCCCGCGAGCAGGCGGTGACCCACACGGTGCCGCTCCCGTTCGCGAAGTGCACCGCCGTGCGGCAGCCGCGCTGCACCGCCGCCGCCCGCGCCGTCGCCACCGCCGTGCTCAGGAAGACGCGCGTCGAGCGCACGTTGGTCTGGTCGAGCGCGCGGCGGATCTTGGGAAATCCGATCACTGCGATCACCCCGATCATGACGACCACGATGATCATCTCGATAAGTGTGAAACCGTCCCGCCGCATGCCGATCCCTCCAGTCCAGGCCAGTCTAGTACATATTGCGTGCCTGACGGCAAGTCATTTTACGACAACGTGTTGTACTATTGGGATGGGCTAGATTGGTAGTGCAAAATCCTGCGCGAGTGCAAACTATTGCACTACTCCAGACGGTAGCGGTCGATCTTGTAGAACAGCGTCCGCAGGCTGACGCCCAGCTGCTGCGCCGCCGCCCGGCGGTTGCCGCCCGCAGCCTGGAGCGCGGCGAGGATCGCCTGGCGCTCGGCGGCTTCGACCGCGCTCCGGAGCGTGCCGCTCCCCGCTCCCGGCTCCAGGGAGGAGCGGGGAGCGGCGAGCGGTTCCTTCCGGAAATCCGCCGGCTCCAGCAGGTCCCGATCCGACAGCACGGCCGCGCGCTCGATGGCGTGCTCGAGCTCGCGCACGTTGCCCGGCCAGCTTTGGGCTTCCAGCCAGGCCACGGTGGCGTCGCTCAATGTCACGGGACGGCCGAGGCGACCAGCGAGCCGGGCGACAAAGTGGCGCGCCAGCGGCCCGATGTCGGCACGCCGCTCGGCCAGCGGCGGCAGATGGATCGTGACCACGTTGAGGCGGTAGTACAGGTCCTGGCGGAAGCGGCCCGCCGCCACCTCTGCCTCGAGATCGCGGGCCGTGGCCGCGAGCAGTCGCACGTCCACCCGGCGCGTCCGCTGGTCGCCCACCCGTCGGATCTCTCCTTCCTGCAGCACCCGCAACAGCTTGGATTGCAGCGGCAGGGGCAGCTCTCCGATCTCGTCCAGCAGCAGCGTGCCGCCACCTGCCTGCTCGAACAGGCCCGCCTTGTCCCCGGTGGCTCCCGTGAACGCTCCACGGACATGCCCGAACAACTCCGACTCGAGCAGGCTCTCAGGGATCGCGGCGCAGTTGATGGCGACGAACGGGGCCGCCACGCGGGGGCTCGCCCGATGAATCGCCTGCGCGATGACTTCCTTGCCGGTCCCGCTCTCACCAGTGATGAGGACGGTCGTCCGGTGCTCCGCCACGCGCGCCACGAGCTCCAAGGCGTCCTGCATCGCGGGACTCGCGGCCACGACCGCCCGGGCGCTGGGAGTGGTGTCGAGCTGTGCCTTTAGTGTCGCGATGGTGCGCCCAAGCTGTTCGCGCTCCTCCGCCTTGCGCAGCGTGAGCACCACCTCATCGGGGCGGAACGGTTTGGGGATGTAGTCGTACGCGCCCTCCTTCATGGCGGCGAGCGCGGCTTCTTCTCCCCCGTAGGCACTCATCATGATGACGAGGGCCTCGCCCCCGCGGCCGCGATACGCCCGCAGGAAGGCGAGGCCGTCCATTTCCGGCATGCGTACGTCGCTCAGGATCAAGTCGAACGGCTCGGCTAGGGCGCGCTCCAGGGCGCGCTTGCCGTCGCTCTCGGCCGCGACCTCGTAACCCGCGTCGGCGAGCAGCAGGCCGAGCGACTGGCGCAGGCCGGGCTCGTCGTCGACGATCAGGACCCGGCTCATGCGGTCGCTTCCGGGAAGAACATTTTGAACGCCGCTCCCCCCTCGCGGGCCGTGTCGACCCACACGACCCCGCCCATCTCGTGAACGGCGCGGGCCACGATCGCGAGGCCAAGCCCCGTGCCGCGACCCGGCGCTTTCGTCGTAAAGAACGGCTCGAAGATCTTCTCACGATCCTGCGGCCGCACCCCTGGCCCGGCGTCCGCCACGAAGACGAGGGCGCCTGGAGCGCCGGCGCTGAACTCGACCCGCGCCGGCCGGCGCGCCGGCTGGCGCAGGAACGATGAGAGACCCGGGTCGTTGTCGCGTCGCGGGGCCGCCCGGCCCGGGTCGTACGCCCAGCGACGCGTCCCGACCACGACGGCGGCGCCGGGCGCGGCATCCACGGCGTTGAGCACGAGGTTCACGAGCGCCTGCTCGAGCAGGTGGGCGTGCGCCCGGACGCGTGGCACGCCGCCCCCCACGTCGAGCGTGGCCTGGACGGCCTTCAGGGCGCCCTGCGCCCCGAGCAGCGCGAAGGCCCCGCGCACGATCTCGTCCGGCTGCACCAGATCGAGCGCTTCCTCCTGGGGACGGGCGTAGTCGAGCAGGCTCCGGATGATGTGGTCGATCCGGTCCAGCTCCCGGGAGAGCCCGCGGATCACCTCGGGCTCTGCCCCGCGGCGGCGTAAGACCTCCACATAGGTGCCGGCCGCGCCCAACGGATTCCCGACCTCGTGTGCGATTCCGGCGGCGAGCCGCCCCACGCTCGCGAGCTTCTCCGAGCGGACCAGCTGGCTTTGGGCGTCGAGCAGGTGGTCGGTCATCCGGTTCAAGCGCTCCGCCAGGGTCGCGAAGTCCCGGGTCTCGGCGTCGGGCGCTCGGGCATTGAGCTCCCCGTCAGCCACGGCGTCCGCCGTCGCCATGAGGCGCTCGAGCGGTTGCAGCACGAGGCGCGTGACGAGGTGGCGGCCGAACACGAGGAAGATGCCGACCTCGAGCGCTACCAGGACCATCACCATCCAGAATTCCTGACGGGGCACGACGCTCGTGACCACGACCGTCGTCGCCACACCCACCAACAGGGCCGCGGCGGCGAAGAACGACAAGTAGAAGAGCAGCTCCGTCCGGAGGGCCGGTTTGGTGCGCATGGGGGCTCGAATAGGCAAGAAAAACGAGCGGCGGGGAAGTCCCCGCCGCTCGGTGTATGACTTCAAGCCCGAAGGCTTACTGGCACTTCGGCTCGCCTTCTTTGTTGGCCGGCGCCAGCGCCGTCGACCCGATGTAAATCGAGCAGGTCTTCGTCGTGTTGACGTTCTTGATGTTCGCCGTCCAACCGTCTGCCGACAGAGTAATGGTCGGCACCGTGTTGCCGGTCGACTGGGTGAACGTCACGCCACCCGCGCCGATCGCCGCCGAATACTTGACGGAGTCGGCGAAGTACGCCTCTTCCGCCGTCACCAGGTTGCGAAGGTCCGACTTCATCGAGGCGAGGTACGCCTTTTCCTTCGTGTTAGCGAACTTCGGAATCGCGATCGCGGCCAAAATGCCGATGATCACGACCACGATCAACAGCTCAATGAGTGTAAAACCCTTGCGGTTCATCTGCACATCTCCCTATGGAATTTTTTATCGAGGTACATCACACCGGTGGTCACTAAGGCAAGGCGCATGCCGACAACGGCAAGTCATTAAAGTACAAACACTTACAAGCATGGGCCGCGCTCGGCCCGGCATCGACAATGCGGCGTTTTGCAACTCTCTCGCCAAATACACGAAGGGCGGCGAGGTCATCGCCGCCCTTCGTTTTCCACGTTTGCGCGTCAAGCCAGAAAGCTTACTGGCACTTCGGCTCGCCCTCTTTGTTGGCCGGGGCCAGCGCCGTCGACCCGATGTAAATCGAGCAGGTCTTCGTCGTGTTGACGTTGGTGATGTTTGCCGTCCAACCGTCCGCCGTCAAAGCGACGGTCGGCGCCGTGTTGCCGGTCGACTGGGTGAATATCACGCCACCCGCGCCGATCGTCGCCGAATACTTGACGGAGTCGGCGAAGTACGCCTCTTCCGCCGTCACCAGGTTGCGAAGGTCCGACTTCATCGAGGCGAGGTACGCCTTTTCCTTCGTGTTAGCAAACTTCGGAATCGCGATCGCGGCCAAAATGCCGATGATCACGACCACGATCAACAGCTCAATGAGCGTAAAACCCTTGCGGTTCATCTCCACATCCCCCTTCGGAGGTCCCGATATCAACGCGTTGCGTGAGCCTATGGATGTTCTGCCGGTGTTCTTCTAAGCAATCGGCGTGCCTTGCATGGGTCTCGCGTCGCAACACGCTGACCATGAATGAGTTGAGTCACAAAACGGCGCTGGATCAGGGCGGCGCCGGTCGGTCGACAATCACGCGTTTTGCAAGGCATCTGGCACGCTCAACGGCTCACACGCAACACGGCGCGCCCCCCCGACCAGCGGTGAATCACGCTGAGCCATCCGGGAAAGGCCCCAAGCAGCGAATCGAGCTCGACGTCAGACCCGCCCCCGAAGCCACTCAGCACGATATGGGTGACGCCTTGACGCTCGAGGTAGGCGCGGTGCTCGGCGGGGGAGGGTCGGGTTTCGCTGCGCCCGTGGTAGCCATAAACGTAGAGCGGCACGCTGGGGCGCCCCGTGTACAGCCATACGAGCGCCTCGTCGTCGGTGGCGAGCACCGCCCCGGTCGGCAGCGTCGCGAGCCAGGGGAGCAGCTCCCCGAAGTTGGCGGAGATCCGGTGCGCTGTGGTCCCCCACCAGCGTCCGGCGAAACCGCGCGCTTCGACCACCCCGTAGCCCGCCAGCAGCACGGCGGCGAGCACGAACACCGCGAGACGGAGCCGCTCGCGACGCCACAGCGCGGCCGCTCCGGCGGTCCACACGAGACCGAGCCACGGCAGCACGGCCCAGAGGAAGCGATCGGACGGGAAGGGCCACACGGCCAGGATCAGGAAGTAGAACACGAGGGTCCAGCCGATGCTCGAGCGACGGAGCAGGAGGTAGACGCCGTAGCCGCCGACCGCGATCGCGGCGGCGGCGAACGCGTAATAGAGCGCGGGCCACGCCACGAGGCCCAAGGTCAAGTCTCCGAGGGGGCGCAACAGGTCCCGGGTGGCCGGCCAGAACACGCCGAGGCCCGCCTGTCGCACGGTCTCGAAGTAGCTGCCGTAGTTCAGCGCCAGCGCGGGGTCGATCCCGCCGCGGTGACGCAGCAGCCACAGCCCCCACCCCAGGGCAGCGAGGGCGACGGGCGTGGCGGCGGCGAGCGCGACCTGTCGGGGCGCGCGGCGAGTGGCGAGCAGGAAGACCACGATCCCCGCCCCCGCCGCGATGCCGATGGATCGGGTCAGGAGCGCGAGCGCCGCGGCGGCTCCCGCGAGCGCCGCCCCGGCGGCGGGCGACAACCGGGGCGGCGCGGCGTCCCCGAAGATCACCGCCGTCGCGAGCAACACGCCGAACAGGGGCTCGGAGAACAGCACGGCTTGCACCGCGAGCACGGGGATCGCGATCGCGGCAGCGGCGACGACCACAGGGGCGAGCCACGCGGGCACCTGGTCCCCCAGCAGGCGGGCCCGCGTCGCGTGCCACGCGATGAGCCCGGCCCCCAGGGCGGCGAGCGCCAGATTCGCGAGCTTCGCGAGGTACGCGGCCACGGGCAGCGAGAAGGCCCCGAACAGGGGCGTCAGGAACAGCGGGTAGAGGGGCGGATAGTGCACCACGGCCGGGGCGCCCGGCAGATGGGGATGGACGTAGCCGAGGCCGTGCGCCAGCGCGACAGCGATGCCGGCGTACAGACCGTCGTCGTAGAAGACCCCGACCAGGTCGTGGTTCAGCGTGAGCGCTCCCGCCGCGGCCGCGAGCGCGGCCACGACCAGGCCGGCGCGGCGGGGAGTGAAGGCGGCTAGCGGCTGCGCCAACCGCCCCCCGGTGGAAGGAGGTTGTAGCGCAGGATGTGGCCCAGGGCCGCCATGCCGTCCCGCCACGTGATCTTCTTGCCCTCTGCGTAGGTGCGCCCGCTGTAGGAAATCGGGATCTCCCAGATGCGCGCGCCCGCCTGCGCCAGCCGGGCCGTGAGCTCCACTTCGATGCCGAAGCGCTCCGCCGTGAGCGGCAGCCGTCGCAGCAGGTCCGCGCGCACCAGCTTGTAGCACGTCTCCATGTCGGTGAGGTTCAAGTCGGTGAGCATGTTGGACAACAGCGTAAGGAGCCGGTTGCCGACCGAGTGCCAGTAGTACAGCACGCGGTGCGGGCCACCGAGGAAGCGCGAGCCGAACACCGCGTCGGCCCGGCCGTCGACGATCGGCCGGAGCAAGAGCGGCAGCTCGGCGGGGTCGTATTCCAGGTCGGCGTCCTGCACCACCACCACGTCGCCCGTCGCGCGCGCGATGCCGGAGCGGATGGCGGCACCCTTGCCACGGTTGTTGGGATGGCGCACGACGTGTCGGACGTGTCCGGCCCGCTCCAGGTCGTCGAGCACCGTGCCCGAGCCGTCGGTGGAGGCGTCGTCGACGGCGATGAGCTCCAGCTCGAGCGGGACACCGCGCAGCCGGTCCACCACCTGCCCGACGGTGGCCGCTTCGTTGTAGACGGGGATCAGGACGCTGAGTCTCACTCCTCGACCAGCTCTCCGTCGTACCGGCTCAGCTTGCGGTACAGCGTGGAGGGATCGATGCCGAGCACTTCGGCCGCGCGGGTTTTGTTGCCCCCTTCGCTCTCGAGCACCCAGGTGATGTACGCGCGCTCGATCACGTCGAGCGTGGGGTTGGGATGGACCCGCTCGGACACGAGCGGCTCGGCGCGACGCTCGGAGAGCTTCTCGGGCAGGGTCGCGAGCTCGATCGTCTCCCCCTTGGTGAGCACTGCCGCCCGCTCGAGGGCGTTCTCCAGCTCGCGCACGTTGCCCGGCCAGTCGTACGCCATGATGACTTCCTGGGCCGGGGGCGCAAGCTGCTTGGGTTCGAGGCCGTGCTCCTGCGCGATGCGCTCGAGGAACGCCTTCACGAAGATCGGGATGTCCTCCCGCCGGTCTCGCAGCGGCGGCAGCTCGATCGCGATGACGTTGAGGCGGTAGTACAGATCGCTGCGGAACCGGCCGCGCTTGATGTCGTCCTCCAGGTCGCGGTTGGTGGCGGCCACGACCCGCACGTCCACCGGGATGGCCTCGGTGCCGCCCACGGGAATCGCCTCACGCTCCTGGAGCACGCGCAGCAGCTTGACCTGCGTCGCCGGCGACATTTCGCCGATCTCGTCCAGGAAGAACGTCCCGCCCCGCGCCGCGGCGAACAGGCCCTGCTTGTCGCGCACCGCCCCGGTGAACGAGCCTTTCACATGACCGAACAGCTCTGACTCGAGCAGGCTCTCCGGCAACGCCCCGCAGTTCAGCGACAGGAACGCCCCTTCGGTCCGCCCCGACAGCTCGTGGATGTAGCGGGCGATGATTTCCTTCCCGGTCCCCGACTCCCCCCGAATGAGCACGGTGCTCTCGGTGGGCGCCACCTGCTCGGCGAGCTTCAGCACGTCCAGGAACGGGCGCGACTTGCCGAGCGGCTTCACGAGCCCCGAGCGCTCGCGGCGACGGATCTCCTGCTTGAGCTGCTTGTTCTCGGCCTTGAGGAGGCGTTGCTCCGCCGCCCGCCGGCAGATCGCGACCAGGTCGTCGTTGGAGAACGGCTTTTGGATGTAGTAGAAGGCGCCCTGGTTCACCGCCTGGATCGCGCTCTGGAGCGACGCCTGCGCGGTCATCAGGATGACCGGCGTTTCGGGGTCCTGCTCGCGCACGGCGGCGAGGATGTCGGTGCCGCTCACGCCCGGCATCTTGATGTCGGTGAGCACGATGTCGGGGGCCGAGGCCTTGAGCGCCTCGAGGCCCGCCTTGCCTCCCTGGGCGGTGGCCACGTCGAACCCCTCACCCTTCAGGAGGATACGGAGCACGTCCAGGATGCCCAGCTCGTCGTCGACCACGAGAATGGATGGCTGCTGCGTCATGCGGCTTCCTCTTTCCGCCGGTCGGCGGGGAAATACACGGTGAACGTCGTTCCCTTCCCTTCGGTCGAATCCACCAGCACGAGCCCGCGATGCGCCTCCACGGCGCGCTGCACGATCGCGAGCCCCAGGCCGGTGCCCCCGACGCGACCCGTCACAAACGGGTCGAACAGGCGCGCCCGCAGATTCTCGGGGATGCCCGGCCCATTGTCGCTCACGGCGAGGGCCACGGGGTTCTCGATCCCCGCGCCGCGGGGCAGCTCGTGCGGGGCCGGCCGCCCGGTGCGGACCGTCACGCGGGCCCCCTTGCCGGCGGCCTGCACGGCATTCAGCACCAGGTTCGAGACCACGCGATGGAGCAAGTCTTCATCTCCTTCCATCGCCGTGCTCCCGCCCGCGAGATCGATCACGGCGTCGTCGGGACAGTCGGAGTGCTCGCGCACCAGCCGGATCGCCGCCGCAGCCACCGCGTGCAGGTCGAGCGGCCGGCACTCGGTGGCGCGCACGCGGGAGAAGTCGAGAAACTCGGACAGGAGACGCGAGAGACGGTCGCTCTCGCGCACCACCAGCCCGGTCAGGAATTTCTCGTCGGGATTGGCCCGCTTCGCGCGGCCGAGCTGCTCCACCGAAGACCGGATCGACGCGAGCGGATTCTTGATCTCGTGCGCCAGGCTCGCCGACAGCTCCGCCACCGCCTCGAGGCGCTCGGCGCGCAGGTGCAGCTCCTCGAGCCGCTTGGAGTCGGAGATGTCGGTGAAGATCGCGGTCACCCGTGGCGTGCCGCCGGTCTCGACCTCGAGCGTCGTCGTCGTCACGCCGATGGGAAAGGTGCGGTCCGGCCGCCGCACCGTGGCTTCCACCCGCATGGCCCGGACGCCGCGGCGCGCCGTCGCGGTGATCGCCGCCCAGAACTCGGGCGCGATGCGCGCAAACTCGGGCATGACCGAGCGGCCGCGCCACTGCCGCTCCTTGAACCCCAGGATCTGCTCCGCCGCCGGGTTGCAGTACAGCAGCTGGCCGTCCGCATCCACGGTGACGATGCCGGTGGGGATGTTGCGCAGTACGTCGGCCGCCTCGAGCCGGGCCTGACGCAGCTCGCCCGCGAGCGCCTCCCGCTCGGCCCCCATCACGGAGACCCGGCTCGCGAAATACGCCGTCACGGCCGCAACCGCCACGAAGACCGCGAGCTGCAAGCCTACCTGTGCCGTCATCGGCGTGCGATGACCGAAGAACACGTCGGCGAAGTACACGATACCGACGAGGGCGGTGATCAGCGCGGTGCTCGCCGGAGGCATCAGCACCGCCGTCACCGCGATCAGCGGCACGTATAGCGGCGTCAGGTCGCTCTGGGGACCGCCCGTGACGTGCACGACCGCGGTGATCAGCGCGACGTCGTACAGCGCCTGGGCGTACAGGAAAGTGCGTCCCGGCAAGCGTCCCCGGATGTGGGTGTGCCAGTACGAGGCAATGGTGACCACCACCGTCGCCACCAGGAGGAACGAGGTGACGAGGAGGTCGAGCGGGGCGGCGACGTTGAACTTGAGTGCGGCGCTCAGGTAGATGGCGATGGCGACGCACAGCCGGCCCACGTACACCGACCGCAACAGGCTCTGAGGGGTGGGGATCGCCGACCCCGAGGATCTGCGGCCCAGCCACTTCACGTGGCACTCCCGGAGGCGGCGCCGTCAGCCGCAAGCCGGAAGCCGTGTAAGCACAATACCGACATTGTGTTATGGAGACGGGCGACGGGGTGGTCGGGTGGCGGCATGGACGCTAAGTATTGGAAGCAGTGTCGCAAAGTGCAAGAGCGGAGCGCGGCGGGGGGCGCCGGCATCGGCTGGCGACTATTGTTGGCTCATGCGGCATCGCTTCGCGGCAGCCGTTCTCGGACTCGCGCTGGGCGCGCAGCCGGCTGCCGCCCAGGCGCCGCTCACCCCCATCGACTCGGCGGTTCTCAATTCGCAGCCCTTGAAGCGGCTCGTCCTCGCGCCGTCACTGTTCCGCCGGCTCAGCGTGCTCGCCGCGGGGCTCGACCGGGAAGTGGTGTTGTGCCTGCAGGGGAGCGTGTCGGGGGATACGGCCGTGGTGCGGGAGTTCGTGATGCCGGACTTGTTACGGTCCACCGTGGACGCCGTGGAGCCCCAGCCGTGCGCGCCGGCGACGCTCGCGGTGTGGCACAACCATCCGTGGACCGGCCCCGATTCGAGTTTCGGCGTGAAAACGCCGGAAGACCTGTGCTCGCTCAGCCAGCCCGACCTGCGGACGGTGGTGGCGGATTCGATCCCCTTCGCCGTGGTGAGCGTGGGTCGGACGTCGCGGCCGATCGTGTGCTGGTGGCGGCGAGTGCAGGCGGTGGTCAACCGCCACGTGAGATTCCTGCCGCGCTTCCCCCGCCAGTGGATGGAGCTGCCGTCGTTCGCGAACCTCACGGATCCAACGGTGCCGCCGGCTCCCGCACCCTGAGGGCGCCCTTCGCCCCTCCCCGGCCTTTTCCCGGCTTGTTCCGGTCCTATTGCACCGCGTTCACCATGTCGAAGATCGGCAGGTACATGGCCACGACCATGCCGCCGACGACGACGCCGAGCACGACGATCATGATGGGCTCCATGAGGGAGAGCAGCGTGCTGACGGCGGCGTCCACCTCGTCGTCGTAGAAGTCTGCGATTTTCGAGAGCATCTCGTCCATACCACCGGTCTGCTCGCCGACCGCGATCATGGAGATCACCATCGGGGGGAACACCTTGGACTTGGCGAGCGGCTGGGCGATCGTCTCGCCGCCGGCGATCGAGGCGCGCGATTCCATCACCGCGTTGTGGATCACCATGTTGCCCGCCGTGCGGGCCGTGATCTCGAGGCCGTCCAGGATCGACACGCCCGATGAGATCAACGTCCCGAGGGTGCGGGTGAACCGCGACACCGCCGACTTGCGCAGCACGTCGCCCAGCACCGGCAGGCGCAGCAGCACGCGGTCGATCTGCAGCCGGCCGGGTGCCGTCTTGTAGTAGCGCGTGAGGCCGAACACGCCCGCGCCGATGGCACCAATGATCGCCCACCAGTAGTTCTTGAGCAGGTTGCTCATGCCGATCACGATGCGGGTCGGGAGCGGCAGCTCCATGTTCACCGACGCGAACATGTTCTGGAAGGTGGGGATCACAAAGATGAGCAGCACCGAGATCGCGATGACCGCGACCGATATGATCACCGCCGGGTAGACCATCGCACCCTTCACCTTGCGGACGATGGCGTCGTTCTTCTCGAGGAACTGGGCGAGGCGCACGAGGATGGTATCGAGGATACCGCCCGCCTCGCCCGCGGCCACCATGTTGACGTAGAGGTCGCTGAACGCGCGGGGGTGCTTGCGCAGCGCGTCGGCCAGGGTGTGCCCGCTCTCGACGTCGTACACGACCTGACGGGTGACGTCGGCGAGGATCTTGTTCTCGGTCTGTTGCGCCAGGATGTCGAGTGCCTGCACGAGCGGCAACCCGGCGTTGATCATCGTGGCGAACTGCCGCGTCATCACGACGATGTCGCGCGTCTTGACGCCGCCGCCGAACTTGAAGTTGAGCTTGAACTCGCGCGGCGCGGCCCGCACCTGCACCACCACCATGCGGTTCTTCCGCAGGTGGGCGATGACGTCGTCACGGCTCGGCAGGTCGATCTTGTCGTTGACGAGATCGCCCTTGAGCGTGCGCGCGGTGTACTGGAAGACCGTCATGGCTCACTCCCTCCGGGGTGGCCCCTAGCGGCGGGCCGCGACCTTGGCCTGGGCGGCCTGGGGCTGGCCGGCGGCGGGCTCGCGCTCGTCCTGCGGCGGCTCGCCAATCATCCGCAGGAACTCGTTCGGGTTCGCCGAGACGCGGAGGCACTCGTCCTTGGCAACCTCGCGACCCAGGTAGAGCTGGTAGAGGGCGTCGTTCAGCGTCTGCATCCCGTACTTCTTGCCCGCCTGCATCATCGACGGGATCTGTTCGATCTTCGCGTCGCGGATCAGCGCCCGGACCGCGGGGGTCATGATCAGAATCTCGGCGGCCATCACGCGGCCGCGGCCCTTGACCTTCTGCAGCAGCGTCTGCGTGATCACGCCCTCCAGCACGAACGACAGCTGGGCACGGACCTGCGCCTGCTGGTGCGACGGGAACACGTCGATGATGCGGTTGATGCTCTCCATCGCCGAGTTGGTGTGCAGCGTGGCGAAGGCGAGGTGGCCCGTCTCGGCGATCGTCAGCGCGGCCGCGATGGTTTCGAGGTCGCGCATTTCGCCGATCAGCACCACGTCGGGATCCTGCCGCAGCGCGTACTTGAGCGCGGCCGCGAAGCTGTTGGTATCCGTCCCGATTTCACGCTGGTTCACGATGCAGGCCTGGTGCCGGTGGATGAACTCGATCGGGTCTTCCACCGTGATGATGTGCCCCTTCAGCTCCTTGTTGATCTTGTCGATCATCGCCGCGAGCGTGGTGCTCTTCCCCGAGCCGGTCGGTCCGGTCACCAGTACCAACCCGCGAGGCTTCTCGGCGAGCTTCGCCACGACCCCGGGCAGCCCCAGATCCTCGAACGTGCGCACGTTGAAGGGAATCTGCCGGATGACAAGCGACACGCAGCCGCGCTGCTTGAAGCAGTTGCCGCGGAACCGCGCCAGATTCTGAATCCCGAAGGAGAAATCGAGCTCGCTTTCGGTCTCGAACCGCTTCTTCTGGTTCTCCGTGAGCACCGAGTACGCGATCGACAGCGTGTCCTTGGGGGTCAGCACGTGCTCCACGGACGAGTCGACGATGTCCCCGTCCACCCGCAGCTTGGGGCGCTCGCCCGCCACGATGTGGAGGTCCGACGCGTCTCGCTCGATCATCTCCTCGAGCAACGAGCGGAGGTTCACGCCCTGGGGCGCCCCCGCCGTCATGCCGCCGTCTCTTTCACGACTTCCTCCAGGGTAGTGATCCCGCGCTTCACCTTCACCATGCCGTCGGAGCGCAGCGTGAGCATCCCCTCCTTCACCGCCTCCTCCCGCAGCTCCTCGGTCGAGCCACCCTTCAGCACCATGCGCCGGAGCGCGCTCGACAGAGCCATCACCTCGTACAGTCCCTGCCGCCCCTTGTACCCGGTACCGCCGCAGTTGTCGCAGCCCGCGCCTTTGTAGAACGTGAGCTTCGCCGCTTCCGCCGACGGGATACCCAGGGCCTTCAGCTCTGCCTCGTTGTACTTGTGCTCCTGCTTGCAGTCCTTGCAGATGCGCCGCACCAGCCGTTGCGCCACGATCAGGTTCACCGCGCTCGCCACGTTGAACGGCTCGATCCCCATGTCGACCATACGCGTCACGGTCGACGGGGCATCGTTGGTGTGCAGCGTGGAGAGCACCAGGTGGCCGGTGAGCGCCGCCTTGATGGCGATCGACCCCGTCTCCAGGTCGCGGATCTCCCCCACCATGATGATGTTCGGGTCCTGGCGCAGGAACGCCTTGAGGGCGGCCGCGAACGTCATCCCCACTTCGTTGCGGACGAGTACCTGGTTGATGCCCATCAGGTTGTACTCGACCGGGTCCTCGGCGGTCAGAATGTTCACGTCGATCTGGTTGATGCGTGACAGCGCCGAGTAGAGCGTGGTCGTCTTGCCCGACCCCGTGGGCCCCGTCACCAGGACCATCCCGTACGGGTTCAGGATCGCCCGCATCAGGTCCTGCTCGGCCTTCGGCTCGAACCCGAACTTGGTGAGGTCGAGCGTCAGGTTGCCCTTGTCGAGAATACGCAGCACGATCTTTTCGCCGAACAGCACCGGGAGGGTCGACACACGGAAGTCGATGACCTTGCTCCCCATCTTGAGCTTGATGCGCCCGTCCTGCGGCACGCGCCGCTCGGCGATGTTCAACTGCGCCATGATCTTCACGCGCGAGGTGAGCGCCGCCCGCATTTTGATCGGCGGCTTCATCACCTCGTGCAGAGCGCCGTCCACGCGGTAGCGCACCCGCAGCTCGTGCTCGAACGGCTCGATATGGATGTCCGACGCGCCCCGCTTCACGGCATCCGTGAGCAGTCCGTTGATCAGCTTCACGACCGGCGCGTCGTCCGCCAGGTCCTGCGCCTTGACGTCCTCATCGACCGAGTCTTCGACCACTTCGAGGTCTTCGGCGGCCTCGATGTCCTTGAGGAGCGTCT
>QHUM01000049.1 GCA_003222135.1 Gemmatimonadota bacterium
CGATCTGACCGGGGACGGGGCGACGACATTCCGGGACTCACTGCGTATCGAGGTCGGGCTGCGCAACCGCAAGTAAGCGGCGGGCAGCATTTTCCAGGGAGCGAGGCAAGTATGCATGCGAAACTGAAGTCAGAGAGAGGCATGGCGCTGCTGATGGCGCTCGGTGCCATCGTGATCATCGGGGTCATGATCGGCGGGATCGTGTTCGTGTCGACCCAGGACTACCGGATCGGCGGCAACACGGTGCGCCAAACGCGCGCCGCGGCGGCCGCCGAGCTGGGCTTGAACCGCCTGCCGCAGGACTGGAACCTCGCCGATAACCAGCGCCTGAGAGTGGGCGACACGCTCACCAAGTCCTACACCGCTCCGCGTGGGGCGAGCGTCCAGGTCACCGTGACCAAGGTCTCCGGCGTCACCTTCTGGGCGGTCTCGGAGGGCACGGCGGGCGCGCAGGGCAGTCAGGCGACCGCCCGGCGCCGCTACGCCACGTTATTCAAGCTCGACATGCCGCAGATGAATTTCATGGGCGCAATCACGACCCAAGGCAATACCACCGTCAACGGCAACGTCACGGTGAACGGGAACGATGCCGCCCCTGCCGGCTGGAGTGCTTGCGGCCCCACCGCTCCGCCCGTCGCCGGGGCTGCGATATCGCCCACGACCACTGCCACGATCAACGGGAGCGTGAGCGTCACGGGGAGCCCGCCCGTACTGACCACGCCCACAGCCGGCGATACGAACACCTACTTCAGCTACGGCAGCTCGACGTATCAGTCGCTCGCGGCGGCGGCGACCTATACGTACGCGGGCGGCACCTTGCTCAACGGCGTCGGGCCCCTTGTGGTCGGCGGCGTGTGCCAGGCCAGCGTGAATCCGCCCAACTGGGGGGAGCCGACCCACGCCAGCCCGGCGGGGGCGTGCGACAACTACTTCCCGGTCATCCACGCGCTGGGTGACTTGAAGATCACTACGGGTCGCGGCCAAGGCATCCTGCTGGTCGACGGGGACCTGACGGTGGCGGGCAACTTCACGTTCGATGGAGCAGTCATCGTGCGGGGCGGGCTCAAGATGACCGGGACCGGCAACAAGGTCAGCGGCGCCCTGATGTCGGCGAGCGTCTCGGTGGACGACAACGTCGCGCTTGCCGGTAACACGTCGATACTGTACTCCTCCTGCGCCCTCATTTCCGCGCTGTCGGCGTCGGCCTACCCCAAGCAGGCGAAGGAGCGCGGTTGGGTGGACGTGTACTAAGGCTAGACGCGCCGACGCACAGGGGTGAACAGGTGAGAGGGAGCAGAGGTTCTCTGCTCCCTCTTCGTGTTCGCCCCCGCGCGGACTGTTGCGTCGGCGCGTCTAGCCCGCGTCGATCCTGCTGTGGTATCGTCTCCTCATGCCTGGCCCGGCGAGCGAGCGCGCGACGCTGTCGCGCGACTTGGCGGACTTCCTGATCGAGCTCTCGATCGCGCTGCACAAGCACGCCATGTATCCCGAAGGCCACCCGTCGCTCGCGCCCGCGGCGGCGGGGGTGACCCGGCGCGCCGAGCTGCTGCTCGAGGATCGCTCCACGCTGTCGCTCGGCGTCGCCCGGCAGCAGCTGGTGATCGAGGGCGTGGCGACGGACGCGAAACACCCGGTGTTGGCGGAGCTCGCCGGCCGGCTGCACCGTCACCACCTCGGTGCCGTGACCTTCCGGCGCGGGGTCCCAGTCGACGAAGTGGCGGCCGTCCTGAAAGCCCTGGCCGTGGACGCGGAGCGTCGCGGGCAACCGCTCGGGCTCGGCGCGCCGGAACGGCTGCGCGCTTGGGTCCACGTGCAGCTCCACCCGCTCACCTACGAGCGTCTCGAGCTGGTGGACGACGGCGCGCCCACGTCCGAGCGCGGCGCGCGTGCGGCGCAGCTCTGGGTGGGTCTGGCGCGCGCCGCCCTTACGGCCCAAACGAGCGACGACCAGCCGACCCCGACCGAGCCGGCCGTCATTGCCCGGGCGATCGACGACCACCCCAGGACGGACGCCGCGGCGTACGATCAGGTGATCGTCGGCTACCTGCTGCAGATCGCGGACGAGTTGAAGACCGCGGGCAGCGCGGACGCGGTCGCGCTGCGGCGCCGCACGTCCCGGCTGATCCGCGCCCTCAAGCCGGAAACGCTGCGGCGCCTCGTCGACATGGGGGGCGACTTCTCGCAGCGGCACAAGTTCGTGTACGACGCGACGGACGGGATGGCGGTCGACGCGGTGCTCGAGATCGTCCAGGCCGCCGCCGATTCCTCCCACCAAACCATCTCGCACTCGCTGGTCCGGATGCTGTCCAAGCTGGCCGCGCACGCGGAGGGAGGCGCCGCGGAGGTCCGGCCCCAGGCCGACGCCGCGTTGCGCGACCAGGTGCGGCAACTGCTCCAGGGCTGGACGCTGACGGACCCGACCCCGGGAGCGTACGGAGCGGCGCTGCAGCGCATGGCGCGGGCGGCGCCCGAGCGCCCGGCGGCCTCGGAGGGCGAGTATGCGACCGAACCCGATCGCATCGTCGCGATGGCGCTCGAGGTGGACGCCGTCAACGCGCACGTGCTCGCCGCGGCGGATCGCGTCGTGCGGGAGGGGCGGCTCGGCCAACTGCTCGACGCGCTGGCCGAAGTCTCCGAATCGGAGGGCGCGGCGTCCGAGGTGTGGGCGCGGCTCGCGACGGCGGACGTCGTTCGACAACTCGCCACGCGGGAGCCGGTGGATTTCAAGACGCTCGAGCGGCTGGTGCCTCGCGTGGGTCTCCCGGCGGCGGCCCCCCTGCTGGACGCGCTTGCGGCGGCCGAGGCGCGCGGCGTCCGCCGCGGTCTGCTTGCCCAGCTTGCCAGGATGGGGCCGGAGATCGGCTCGCTCGTGATCCAACGGCTCGGGGACCCGCGGTGGTACGTGACGCGCAACCTGCTGGGCTTGCTCGAAGAGTTGTCGCCGCTGCCCCAGGGGTTCTCGGCGGCGGCGTACTTGCGCCACGCGGACGCTCGCGTGCGCTGGCAAGCGGTGAAGGTCCAGGTCAAGCTTCCCGCCGAGCGTGACGAGGCGCTCGCGCTCGGTCTCCAGGATCAGGATCCCCGCACCCTGCGGCTGGCGCTGGGCCTGGCGGTAGCGCTCCAGAGCTGCCCCGACAGCGCGGTGCCCGTGTTGGCAGGACGCGCCTTGGATCGCTCGCTGCCGCCCGATGTGCGGACCCTCGCCGTCCGCGCCCTGGGCTATGCCCGCACGCGGGCGGCGCTCGAGCCCCTGCTGCGGGTGGCCTCGGCCGGCCGAACCCTGTTCGGACGGGAGAAGCTGCCGCCCAAGTCATCGGATCTCTTGGCCGCGCTGGCGGGGCTCGCGAGCGCGTGGCAGCAGGACCCGCGGGCCAGCGCGGTGCTGCGCCGGGCCGCCGCGTCGAGCGACCCGGACATCCAGGCGGCGGCGGACGCGGGCGGACGGGGGAGCGAGCTCTGAGCGGCCCCGCCGGTTTCCTGTCCGCGTTCGCGCACGCGCTCGCGGCCATGACCCTGTACGCGGCCGGCCATCCCGCGCGCGAGCGCGCGATCGACGATGCGTTCCAGGAGTTGCACGACCTCCAGGCCACAGCGCCGAATGCGCTCTTCACCTTCCTGGGCGACGAGATCGTGTTCGGGAACCTGCCCGTCCGTGAGCTCAAGGCGTGGGACTGGTCCCGGCGGCTCGCCCAGGCTGGCATCCAGCGGCTCGAGTTCGCCGACCGGGTGAGCCGCGACGAGTTCGAGGGGTTCCTGGACGAGGTGCTCGCTCGTTTGACGCTCTCGGCGATCGACACTTCGGAGACGCATCAGCTGCGCCGCTCGAGCATCCGCTTCGGATCGGTAGGCGTGAAGGGCGACGCGGGGCAGGCCGAGCCGCCGGTTGCGACGGCCACGATCAATTATTCGCTGGGCGAAGAGGCCGAGACCGTGCGCTGGTTCCAGGACGCCGTAAAGTCCCAGGGCGTCGTACCGCTCACCGAGGCGGAGGCGGTGGTGCGGTCCCTGTCGATCGCCATGCATAGCGAGCGCCAGCTGGTGATCCCGCTGCTGCAGCTCAAGGAGTTCGACCAATACACCACCACGCACTCCATGAACGTGGCGGTGCTGACCATGGCGCTCGCCGAGCACCTGGGCTTGGGAGCGCGCGACGTGCGGACCTTCGGAATCGCCGGCCTGCTGCACGACATCGGCAAGGTCACGATCCCGCTCGAGGTGCTCACCAAACCGGGTCGCTTCACCGACGAAGAGCGCGCGCTCATGAACGCGCATCCAGTGGAAGGCGCTCGCATCATCCTCAAGTCGGAGGAGCGGCTCGAGCTGCCGGCGGTGGTGGCGTACGAGCATCACATCATGTTGAACGGCGGAGGCTATCCGACCTTCCGCTTCCGGCGCGACTGCCATCACGCGAGCAAGCTCGTGCACGTGTGCGACGTGTACGATGCGCTTCGCACCAACCGCCCCTACCGGGAGGCGTGGACGCAGGAAAAGACGCTCACCTACTTGCGCGATCGGGCGGGGGTCGAGTTCGATCCCGAGCTAGCGGGCGCCTTCGTTCGCATGATGCAGCAGTGGGAGCCGCAGCTGGCGGTCATGACCGACGAGCGGGCGCCGGTGCGCGCCGCAGGGACCTGAGCCACCCCCGTCCGGGGTACTTATCTGAACATGCTGCGCTCCTTCGCTGCCTTCCTGCTGTTGCTCGGACTCGGGCGAAGCCTCGCCGCCCAGACCGCCGCCCGGCGCGCCCACCTCGAGGGGAAGTGGCAAGCGAAAGCCGAGGACGAGATCCGCAACGTCATGGTCCGGAGCGACAGCTCCGCGCAGTTCGGGGACCAGATGGCCCGCTGGCGCGTGGTCGGGGACAGCCTGTGGATCACCCTGGGGGACGGTGTCTGGCAGGTGTACGGCATGAAGCTCGACGGCGACAAGCTGACGTTGTCGGGAGGCGACCTCGAGAAGCCGGTGGCCCTGCGGCGGGTCGGCCCGCCGACGGTCCGGGCCGATTCGGTGGCCATCCCGCCCCCGCCGCCCGCCACCGAGCGTGCCTGGGACTGACGGCTAGCGCAGGTCGCGGATGTCGGCGACGCGCCAGCCGTCGGGGGTCTTGATGAACCGGATCGCCTGGCGCAAGCGGCTTTCACTCTGGGCGCCGCCCGGCGCCGGCACGTAGGTGTAGAGCGTTCGCACGGTGGCGTGTGCTTCGTCCCCGCGCACCGTGACCGCCTCGACCGCATACCGCGCCGTGAGGCGCGTGTACCGCCGGAAGAACCGCTCCCAGCCCGCCACGTCCTGTTCTACCATACCGGGCATCAGGACGCGCAGGTTCGCGACGCGCTCGCTCGAGACGGCGCGCTCGAGATCCTGGAGCAGCACCGCGATAGCCGCCCGCGGGTCGAGAGGTTGCGGGCTCGGCGGCGCCACGCCCGCCGCGACCCCGACCTGCTCGGCGTCGAGCGCGGCGAGTTTGGCGAGCGTGAAGTCCATCGCGACGAACAGCGATTCGGCCCGCGCGAGCGACGTACCCGCGCGTCCGGCCTCCGGACGCGTCGCGAGGGCGTGCACCACGGGGGTCGCCCGGGCGATCGCCTGCTGCGCCTCCCGCCGGACTCCGTCGGCCTCGTGCTGAGCCTTGCCGTACTGCGCCACCGCGCTCAGGTAGCCGCTCGCCGCGTGGGCCTGGTCGCCGGCCCGCACCGCGCGCTCGGCGTTTTGGAGGACCGTCTCCGCCAGCAGCAGCGACGGCACGTTGTTCTTCATCGCCCCGGCGCGGTGCGCCCGGTCGCGGGCGGCCAACGCGGAGTCACGCTGTGCCGTCAGGGCCGCGTTGAGCCCCGCCGGCAGCGGATAGGCGAGCAGCTGGTCGACGGTGGCCGTCGCATCGGTTCCCAACGGTGCCGCGACGGGCGACGGCGAGCGCGACACGTACAGCAGCACGAGCGCCGTCACCATGAGCGCCGTCAATACCGCCGCCCGCCACTTGAGCGACATGTGGGTCACGAGGCGCAGGGCGGCGTCGGGGAGCGGCGTCCAGCGGGGTGTCAGCCGCGCCGTGAGCTCGGACGCACCCGACAGCGCCGCCCGGATGCTGGACAGCGCCGACTGCATATGCCGTGCGGTCTCGTAGCGGTCCTCGGGCACCTTGTTCAGTGCCTTCGCCACCACGCGCTCCAGCGCCAAGGGGAGCGACGGCACCATCGCGCGCAGCGCCTTCGGATCGGTCGTGAGGACCTGGTAGAGCACGCCGTGCACGGTCTCGCCTTCGAACGGCTTGCGATACGACAGCAGCTCGTACAGCAGGCAACCCACGGCGAACAGGTCGGTCGCGGGCGTGATAGGCCCGTTGGTGATCTGCTCGGGCGCCATGTACGTTGGCGTGCCGACGATCGCGCCCGAGCCGGTGATGTCGGCGGTCTGCAGGCGCGCGATCCCGAAGTCCATGATCTTGACGGAGCCGTCGGAGGCGATCCGCACGTTGGACGGCTTGATGTCGCGATGGATCACGCCGCGCCCGTGGGCGTAGGCGAGGCCCTGGAGCACGTCGATCGCGATGTCGAGCTTCCGCTCGAGGGTGAGCGGCTCCTGTCCCGCGATCAGCTCGCTCAGGTCCCGCCCGTCCACCAGCTCGAGCGCGATGAACAGCTGGCCGTCGGCTTCGCCGAGATCGTAGATGGTGACGATGTTGCGGTGTTGCAGCCCGCCCGCGGCGCGTGCCTCCCGCAGGAAGCGGGCGCGGGCGTCTTGCGTGCGGCCGACGGCGCCGCTCAAGATCTTGAGAGCGACGTAACGACGGATGACGGAGTCGTACGCCTTCCACACCGCGCCCATCGCGCCTTCCCCGATGAGCTCGTGCAGCTCGAACTTTCCGATGCGGCGATGCTGATCGGTGCCCGTCATACCGCTCCGGTGGCGCGAACTGAGCAATGTGCGCAGGGCGGGCCCACGGGGCAACGGGGCGGGCGTCCCGTCAGCGCGCGGCCCACTCGTAGATGCGCTCCAACATGGTGCGCGTCGCCTCGTCTACGGCGATGTCCCGTCGGGGCAGCACGCGCTCGGCGATCTTGAGAAAGCCCTCTTTCGTGAGCCGCGTCCCTGCCTGCACGGTCGGGTCACCCACGCCCCACGCGAGCGGTGGGACGTACTTGGGGGGACGCACCGCGCCGAACACGTTGGCGCCGACGCCGATCACAGTGCCGGTGCCGAGCAGCGTGCCGATCGCCGTCTTGGCGTGGTCGCCGATCAGGCTCCCGAGGTTGGTGAGGCCGGTATCGATCGCCGCACCGGCTACCTCGAGCCGGACCGGGCCGTACGTGTTCTTCAAGTTCGACGTGATCGTGCCCGCGCCGAGGTTCGCCCAGCGGCCGATCACGGAATGTCCGACGAAGCCGTCGTGCGCCTTGTTGGCGTAGCCGAGGAAGACGCAGCTCGCGAGCTCCCCGCGCACTCGGCAATGGGGGCCGATCGCCGATGCGCGGATCGGCCCGCCGAGCAGGTGCGTGTTCGCGCCGACCCACAGCGGCCCTTCGAGTCGCGTCCCGGCGCGCACCGCCACGCCGCTCTCCAACACCACCGGCCCTTGACGTACATCGAAGACCACGCCGGGTTCCAGGGCGGCGTCGTGGACCGCGACCCCGGCCGGGTCGCCCAGCACCACGCAGCCCGCCGGGAGTGGATCGCCGTCGCCCAGCCGCGCGCCCAAGTCTCCCGTGAGCTGCCGCTCGAGCCCGCGGACGAGATCGTAGGCGCCGTGCAGCACGACCCCCGCGACGTCGACGCGAGTCGCGTGGGCCTGCGGGCCGTCCCAGGTGGCGCCGGCACCGACACCCCATCCCACGCTCACGCCCTGGCAGCTGAGACGGAATGCGGCGGCGGGGAAGGGGGGCGCCAGGCCGCGCGGGACGAACGTGGACGACCCGATCAAGGCCGGTCCCGAGACGGGATGCCGCGCGCTCACCATCGGAACGCCCGGCTCGACGAACCCCGCCAGGTGAGGCAGGGCAAAGATCGCCGCCGTCTCGGTGCCCGCGAACGTTTCCCACCGCTCGCGGATCAGCTGGGCGCCGGCCCGCAGCTCCGAGATCGGACGGGCACCGGCGAACGGGGCCCAGGCAGGCGAGGGATCCGGGTCGAGCAGGTAGAGGGCGTGGGTCACAGCCGCTGCACGAGCTCCTTGAGGCGTTCCGCCCGGCCGGTCGGGATCACGAGCGTGTGCCCATTGGCGCGCACCACCACCATGTCTTCCACCCCCAGCACCGCGAGATGCTCGCTCTCGGACCACACGACCGAGCGTCGCACGTCGTCCCCCAAGGTCACGTTGCCCACGATCACGTTCCCGCGCGCATCCGGGCGGCGGATGCGGAGCAGCGAATCCCAGGATCCGATGTCGTCCCACTGGAACGCCCCCGCGACCACGGCGAGCCGTTTGGTGCGCTCCAGCACCGCCACGTCGACGGCGACGGGCTGCGCGGCGCCGAAGAACCCCGCGACGTCCCCCGCCGACAGTTTGGGCCACGCGCTCTTCAGCTCGCGTGCGTAGGCGCCTGCCTCGCCCAGGAAGCGCGCCACGCCCCACGCGAAGAGGCCCGTGTTCCAGAGCGCGCCCCGTCGCCGCAGCAACGCCGCCCGGGCGGCGCTCGGCTTTTCGACGAAGCGCCGCACGGCGCGGGCGCTGCCCAGCGGTTTGCCCGGGACGATGTACCCGTAGCCAGTTTCGTTGCGGGTCGGCGGGACGCCGACCGTGACGAGGACGTCGTACTCCTCCGCGACGCCGAGCGCGTTGCGGGCGGCCGAGCGGAAGGCGCGGTCGTCGCCCACCGCCCAGTCGGCGTGCAGCGACAGCATCTGGGCGCCGGGGTCGCGCTGCGAGATCCACTGCGCCGCCCACGCGAGCGCCGGGGCGGTCGACGCGGCGCGCGGCTCGGCCAGAATCTGAGGCCGCGGGATCTGCGGCACCGCGGCGGCGACCTGGTCCACCAGGAACGGCCCGGTGAGGATGAGCACCCGCTCGGCCGGCACGAGCCCCTCGAGGCGCTCCACCGCCTGGACCAGGAGGGGCCGGTCTCCCACCAGCGGCAGGAGCTGTTTGGGCCGCTGCGGCGTCGACAGCGGCCAGAAGCGGGTGCCCGAGCCACCCGCGAGGATGGCGGCCCAGGTGCTCACCGCGACTCGTCCAGCGATCGGGGTGGAGGCGAGGGCGGGGGAGAATCTCCCAGCAGCCGGGCGATGCGGGCGACGAGCTTGGTGGGGCTGAACGGCTTGGTGAGCAGCGCGGACCCGAGCTCCTGGGCCTCGTCCAGCACTCGATCCTCACCCTCGGCGGTCAGGACGATGACCGGCAGGCTCCGCGTCGCGGCGGCGCCCCGCAGGTCCCGCAGCAGGTCCAAGCCCGAGCCGTCGGGGAGGTGGAGGTCGAGCAGCAGCGCGTCGACCGGCGCGCGCAGGTCGGCGAGCACGCTGCGCGCCTGACCGAGCGTGCGGGCGAGGCTCACCCGGTAGCCGACGTGCTCGAGGTGTGGTCGGAGCAGGAGCCCGATGTGCGGCTCGTCATCCACGACGAGAAGGTGCCGCGGTGCGGCTGCCACGCCGGCGGCTCCCGCTCAGAGCAGGCCGGCGATGGCCGAGCGGTGGCGGCGCAGGTCGTACAGCAGCCCGCCTACGTTGGTGGACGGCTGCAGCAGCACGACGAGCACGGCTTCGGCGTTGAGCACGGAGACGACCGCGAGCCCCGCGCCGAACTCGAGCACCCCGGCGCCGAATTCCCCGCGCCGCGCCGCCTCGCCGAGCTGCGTCATGCCGTTGATCACCGATGGCAGGAGGGCGGCGACGTTCTCGGGATCCACGCCGTTCTTGGCGTGCGAGTCGATCGGCAGGCCGTCACGGCCGACCACCACCACGGCATCCACGCCGGGACGCCGGCTGAGCGCCTCGACCACTTCCCGGATCGTCGCCATACGGCGGCCAACCTAGGAGTGGGCGCGAGCGAAGTCAAGCAGCGATCGCGGGTTGACCCACTCGGACGGCGTCCAGTATCTTCTCCGGCACCGCATGTCTCGCCGCTGCTCGTGGTTCGCGTCTAGCGTCGCCGTCACCGGGCTCGTCGTGCTCGCTGCCGCGTGCAGCAACACCACGGGATTGCCGGCCGCCGGCATCACCAACGTGGTCGACACCACGTCCCTGTTCGCGCTGTTCGGCACGCCGATCGCGACGCCGTCGGCGTACGATCTCAACGGCCGGCTCACCGGCCATCCCTTGGTACGGACCGATCAGGCGTCGGCGTTCGACTTCGCCTTCAATTTCGATTCGTTGCGGCGACCGGTGCTGCTTCCGACCGGCGCGGTCGGGCTGGGACAATCCTCCGGGCTGCAACAGGCGAGCGTGCCGTTCGACTCGATCAAGGTGGCGCCGACCGGCGGCTACGTGTTGGACCGGGGGCTGGTGGTAGACTCCGGGGCCGTCGTGATCGTGCGGTCGCGCCCCACCGGCTGCCTCTTCGGCGTCACGGTGTTCACATACGCGAAGTTGGTGGTCGTCGCCATCGACACGACGGTGCGACGCATCGACTTCCGGATCCTGGTGGACCAAAACTGCGGCTACCGCGGTCTCGAGCCGGGCATCCCGACGCAGTAATGCGGTGATCGACCTCAAGTTGCTGCGCGCCTCGCCCGACCAGGTGCGGGCCGCGCTCGCGCGCCGCGGCGACGCGAGCATTACGCGGTTGCTCGACGAGCTCGAAGCACTCGACATCCGCCGCCGCGCGCTCACGGGGCAGCTGGACCAGCTCAAGGCCGAGCGCAACGCCGCCGCGCAGGTCGACGCGCGACTCATGAAGGAGAAGGGCGAGCTGCCGGCCGACGTTCGGGCGCAGCGTAAGCAGCTGGGCGAGCGCATCGCGGGGCTCGACGTCGAGCTGCGCAACCTCGAGATCGAGCTCGAGCGCAAGGCGTTGTTCGTCCCGAACCTGCCGCTCCCCGAGTCGCCGGACGGGGACGCCAGTCACAACAAGATCGTGCGCACTTGGGGCGAGCCGGCGCCGGCCGGCGGGCCGCCGCACTGGGAGATCGCCGAGTCGCTCGGCATCCTCGACCTGGTGCGGGGTGCCAAGCTGGCCGGCTCGGGGTTTCCGGTATTCGTCGGGGCTGGTGCGCGGCTGGTGCGCGCGCTGATCAACTTCATGTTGGACCTGCACACGCGCGAGCACGGGTACGTGGAAGTCGAGCCGCCCTTGCTGGCGCGGCGCGAGATCATGACCGGCACGGGGCAGCTGCCGAAGTTCGCCGACGACGCCTACCGCACCGAGCCGGACGACCTGTTCCTCATTCCCACGGCGGAAGTGCCCGTCACCAACCTGCTGCGCGACGAGATCGTGGACGGCGCGACGCTGCCGCGCGGCTACGTCGCGTACACGCCGTGCTTCCGCCGCGAGGCGGGCGCCGCGGGCAAGGACACGCGCGGGCTGCTGCGGGTGCATCAGTTCGACAAAGTGGAGCTCGTACAGTTCAGCCGTGCCGCGACCTCGGCGACGGAGCACGAGCGACTCACGGGTCACGCCGAGGAAGTGCTGCGACGCCTCGAGCTCCCCTATCGGGTCGTGCTGCTCGCGGCGGGGGACTTGGGGTTCGCCAGCGCGAAAACCTACGATCTCGAGGTGTGGGCGCCGGGGGTGAGCGCGTGGCTCGAGTGCTCGAGCTCGAGCAGCTTCACCGATTTCCAGGCGCGGCGCGCCAACATCCGCTGCCGGCCGCAGCCCGGGGGCAAGCCCGAGTTCGTGCACACGCTGAACGCCTCCGGTGTGGCCCTGCCGCGCACCATCGCCGCGCTCCTCGAGACGCACCGGCAGCCGGACGGCGCCGTGGTCCTTCCCCCGGCGCTCGCGCCCTACGTGGGGACCGAGCGCCTCGCGGCGGCCGGTGGCGGGTAACGGGGCCCCGCGGCGTGCCGGGCCGCGCGCGGTGGTCGCGCTGGCGTTGCTGCTGGGTGGCATCACCGTGGCGTACGGCTGGGTGGTGGCCCGGCACCTGCGGGATGACGCTCGTGACACCAGCCGGCTGCTGGGGCGTGTGTTCGCCGGCTTGAACGACCCCCGGCCCGATGCGGCCACGAACGCGCTCCTGGATCTCGCGGCCCAGGTTCGCTCGCTCGGCATCCCGATCGCCGTCACCGACGCCGCGGGACACGTGACCGCCACGGCCAACGCACCACCGGGGGTGGACGCGGACAGCGTGGCGTTGCGTCACTGGATCGCCGGGCTCGACGGCGTGAACGCGCCGATCGTCCAGCCCGGCGTCGGCACGATTCACTATGGCCCGCTCCCGGCCGCGCGCCGCTTCACGGTCCTGGCGGTACTGGAGGGAGCCGTCTTTCTGAGTCTCGCCCTGTTGGCGGTGTGGGCGTACCGCTCGCAGGTCGCGGCAGCGCGGGACCGGCTGTGGGTCGCGATGGCGCGCGAATCCGCACACCAGCTCGGCACGCCGTTGATGAGCCTCACGGGATGGATTGCCTACTTACGGGAAAACCCGGGTACACCACTGAATGAGCTGGCCGATCATCTTGAAGCTGATGCGGAGCGTCTCGAGCGAGTCGCGAAACGGTTCGAGCGGATCGGCCGTCCGGCGCGCCGCGAGCCGGTCGGCCTGGGCGCCGTCGCGGAGCGGGTGGTGAGCTATTTCCGGCCGCGGCTGCCGACCCTCGCGAGCCCGGTGACCCTGGCGCTCGAGGCGGCCGGGCCGGGACCGACCGCGCTCGGCGATCCGGTGCTCATCGAGTGGGCGGTCGAGGCGGTGATCAAGAACGCGATCGATGCGCTCTCGGGGCGAGGTGGCCGCATCGACGTCACCGTGGACGCGGTCGGGACGGCCGCACGCGTGAGCGTGCGCGACGATGGCCCCGGCTTGTCGGCCGAGGTCCGCGCCCGGCTGTTCGAGCCGGGGACGTCCACCAAGGCCGGCGGATGGGGGATCGGCCTCGCCCTCGCACGGCGGATCGTCGAGCAGCAGCACGGCGGGCGGGTGTCGTATCACCCCGGGGCCGCTGGGTCGGGGAGCCTCTTCGTGCTGGAATTTCCCTTGGGGAGCGCGACGTGAGGGCCCGGATGTGAGCCTGCCCCTCAATCCCGCCCAGGACGCCGCCGTCCGACACGCGGGCGGCCCGCTGCTTGTGCTCGCGGGCGCGGGCTCCGGGAAGACCCGCGTCCTCACCGCGCGGATCGCTCATCTGATCCAGCAGCGGGGTGTCGCTCCGCAGAAAATCTTCGCCGTCACGTTCACCAACAAAGCCGCCGGCGAGATGCGCTCCCGCGTCGCGGCCTTGCTTGGCGCGGACCCGAAGGGGCTGTGGATCGGCACCTTCCACTCGCTCTCTGCGCGGCTGCTGCGGCGCGAGGCCGCCGCCTTGGGGTTCGGGCCGAATTTCACGATCTACGACCAGGACGACTCCGAGTCGTTCATCAAACGCCTGCTCGAGCAGCGCGGCCTCTCGCCCAAGGCGAACCCGCCACGCGCGATCCACGCCGTGATCTCGAGCGCCAAGAACCACATGCTCCTTCCGGAGGAGCTCGGGGCCCAGGCCGAGAGTTCCCTGGAGCGCGTCGCCGCGGACATCTACGCGACGCTCGGTCCGGCGCTGCGCCAGGCGAACGCCATGGACTTCGACGACCTGCTCCTGCACCCGCTCACCCTGTTTCGGGAGCACCCCGAGCGGCTCGCCTACTGGCAGCGGCGATTCGAGCACGTGCTCGTTGACGAATTCCAGGATACCAACGCCGCGCAGTATCGCCTGGTGAAGCTGCTGGCGGCTCAGCACACGAACCTCTGCGTGGTGGGCGACGACGATCAGGCGATCTACGGCTGGCGCGGAGCCGACGTGCGACACATGCTGTCGTTCCAGCAGGACTTCCCCGGCGCGACGCTCATCAAGCTGGAGCAGAATTATCGCTCCACCCAGGTGATCCTCGACGCCGCGAACGGGGTGATCGCCGAAAATGCTCGCCGGCTCGGCAAAACGCTCTTTACGGCCACGCCGGGCGGCGAGCCCGTGACGCTGCTCACGGCGGCCGACGAGCGCGACGAGGCCGAATGGCTCGCCGCGGAGCTGGCGCGGCGCGCCGCCGAGGCCGGCGTCCTCTACGAAGGCATGGCGATCCTGTACCGCACCAACGCCCAGTCACGCCCGCTCGAGGAAGCGTTCCGGTTCCGGGGGATCCCCTACCGGCTGGTCGGGGCGGTGAGCTTCTACGAGCGGCGCGAGGTGAAGGACGTGCTCGCCTATCTGCGACTCATCGCGAACCCGGCCGACGACGAGGCATTCGTACGGATCGTGAACGTGCCGCGGCGCGGCATCGGGGACGCCTCGCTCTCCCAGCTGCTCCGGACGGCGGCCCAGTGGGGGCGGCCGCTGCTCGACACCGCTCGCGCGGCCGAGCGGATCGGGGATCTCCGTCCCAACGTGCGGGACGCGTTCCAGGCGGTGGCCCGCCTGCTCGATGAGCTGCGGGCGCGCATCGGGGGCGCGGATCCGGCCACTGCGCTCGAGCAGGTGATCGCCGCGGTGGAGTACGGCCAGTACCTCGCCGACGAGGGACCCGAAGGGATTGAGCGCGTGGAAAACGTCCAGGAGCTGATCGCCGGGGCAGCGGCGTGGGCCGAGACGGCGGCTGAAGACGCGGAGGAGGCCGGGGATGAGGCCGGGGAAGAAGGCGGGGGAAAGGCGGCGTCGCTGATCGAGCGGTATCTCACTCAGGCCGCGCTCGTGACGTCCGCGGATCAGGGCAGCGGCGATCCGACGGGCGTGACACTCATGACCGTGCACATGGCCAAGGGGCTCGAGTGGCCGGTGGTGACGCTCGCCGGGCTCGAGGATGGGCTGTTCCCTCTGGCGCGGGCGGCGGGTGAGCCGGGCGGGCTCGAGGAGGAGCGTCGGTTGTGTTACGTGGGGCTCACGCGGGCGCGCGAAAAACTGTATCTCTCATGGGCGCGGACTCGCTACCGCAACGGTCGACTCGAGCTGTCGGAGTCGTCCCGCTTTCTCGAGGCGCTGCCCCCGGCGGTGGTGGAAGAGCGGGGCACGACCCCGCAGTGGGACCGGACGCGGCGCTCGGCGGGTGGGCGCGGGCGGCGCGCGGCGCCCGCGGAGATCCAGTGGGTGGAAGAGGTGTCGCAGGACGCGCCCCGCTACGCCGCCGGCGAGCGGGTGCGGCACCGCAAGTTCGGCAGCGGCGTGGTCCGCGCCGTCTCCGGCACCGGGCGTGAGCTGAAGGTCATGGTGGAATTCGACGACGCTGAGATCGGCACCAAGCAGCTGCTCGTGGCCTACGCGGGTCTCGAGCGCGAGTGGGAGAGCGCATGAGCGTCACGGATGAAGACGTACTGAAGATCGCACGGCTGGCGGAGCTCGACGTGGACGAGGAGACGCTGCCCGTGCTCACGGAACAGATGTCGCGCATCCTTGAGTTCGTGGCCCAGATCAGCGCCGTGCCGGCGAGCGAGAGCGCCAAGCCGTTCGTGCCGGGCCCGGATGCCGTGCGGTTCCGCCCCGACGAGGTCAAGCCCTGGCCGCTCGCGTTCGGGCCCAGCGAGTTCGCCCCCGCGTTCAAAGCGGGATTCTTCGTCGTGCCCAAGCTCGGCCAGTTCGAGGAGCCGGAGGCGTGAGCGATCCCGGCGAGGCGCTCGCGAGTGCCAAGGCGGCGGCCGATCGGATCGTCCGGGCCAAGCGCCTCAACGCCTGCCTCACGCCGCCGAAGGAGCTGCGGCAGTCCCTCACGAAACAGGCTCAGGCCGCGCACCCCTCGGGAGTGCTGTACGGGATGCCGGTCGCGGTCAAGGACAACATCTGCACCCTCGAGTTCACGACCACCTGCGGCTCGAGGATCCTGGAGGGCTACCGCTCGCCGTACGAGGCCACCGCGGTGGCGAAGCTCAAGGCGGCCGGGGCACTGATCGCCGGAAAGACCAACTGCGACGAGTTCGGGATGGGGTCCTCCACCGAGCACTCGACGTACGGCCGGACGCTGCACCCCTTCGACAAGACACGCGTGCCGGGCGGCTCGTCGGGTGGTTCGGCGGCACTCGTGGCCGCGGGGGCCGTGCCGGCCGGTCTCGGCTCGGAAACCGGCGGCTCGGTGCGCCAACCCGCTTCGTTCTGCGGGATCGTCGGCATCAAGCCGACGTACGGCCGCGTGTCCCGCTCCGGGCTCGTGGCGTTCGGCTCGTCGCTCGATCAGATCGGCGTCTTCGGCCGGAGCGTGCACGACGCGGCACGCGTGTTGTCCGTGATCAGCGGGCGAGACCCCAGAGACTCGACGTGCGAGGCGCGCGACTCGCTGCGTCTCCCCACGGTCCCCGAATCGCTCCAGGGATTCGTGATTGGCATCCCGAAGGAATATTTTCCGCCGGACCTGGCTCCCGCCGTGCGACGCGCCTGCGACCGCGCGATCCGGCTCCTGAAGGAGCTGGGCGCGGCGGTGCGCGAGGTATCGCTGCCGCACACCCAGTACGCCGTGCCGACCTATTACATCATCGCCCCGGCGGAGGCGTCGTCCAATCTGGCGCGCTACGACGGCGCGCGCTACGGGCCGCGCTTCGACGGCGCGCGCGACGTGCGCGCGCTGTACCGCACCACGCGGGGCGAGGGGTTCGGGCCCGAGGTGCGCCGGCGCATCCTCGTCGGGACATACGTACTGTCGTCGGGCTATTACGATGCCTACTATCGCCGGGCGCAGCAGATGCGGGCGTTGATCGCCCAGGACTTCCGGAACGTGTTCGACCGCGGCGTCGACCTCCTGTTCACGCCGACCACCCCCACGCCGGCCTTCAAGGCGGGCGAGAAGCTCGCGGACCCGGTCGCCATGTACCTGTCGGACATCTTCGTCGTGACCGCGAACCTCGCCGGCTTGCCGGCGATGTCCCTCCCCATCGGCCGCGTCAAGGGACTCCCGATCGGCGGGCAGCTCATCGGCCAGGCATTCCTCGAGGATGAAATGATCGAAGCGGCGTACGCGCTCGAGCGCGTGGTGCCTGCGGCGCAGGACGCGTGACCGTCGCGGGTGGCGGCTGGGAGACCGTGATCGGTCTCGAGACGCACGTGCAGCTCCGCACCGCGTCCAAGATGTTCTGCGGCTGCTCGGCGGCGTTCGGCGCGCCGCCCAACACCAACGTGTGTCCGGTGTGCCTCGGGCTCCCCGGCGCGCTCCCCGTCCCGAACGAGCAGGCGCTGAAGCTCGCCGTGCGGGCCGCGCTCGCGCTCGGCTGCACGCTGCACCCCAAGAGCGTCTTCGCCCGGAAGAACTATTTCTATCCCGATCTCCCAAAGGGCTACCAGATCTCACAGTTCGAGCAGCCGCTCGCGACCCAGGGGGCGTTGTCCTATGTGTCGCCGGAGCGCGGGCTCACGACCGCGACCATCGTGCGGCTGCACGTGGAAGAGGACGCTGGGAAGTCGCTGCACGACCGCTTCCCGAAGGAAACCGCGATCGACCTGAACCGCTGCGGAGTGCCGCTGATCGAGATTGTCACCGGTCCCGACTTCCGCTCGCCGCCGGAAGCCCGGCGCTACCTCCAGACGCTGAAGCAGGTGCTCGAGTATGCCGGCATCTCCGACTGCGACATGGAGAAGGGGAGCCTCCGGGTGGACGCCAACGTCTCGGTGCGGCGTGCCGGCGCGACGGCGCTGGGCACGAAGACCGAGGTGAAGAACATCAACTCGTTCGCGTACGTGGAGAAGGCGCTGACCGTCGAGCGCGACCGACAGATCGCGCTGCTCGAGGGCGGCGGCGTCGTCGAGCAGCAGACGCTGCTGTACGATTCGAAGACGAACGGCGTACGCCCGCAGCGCAGCAAGGAACAGAGTCACGACTACCGCTACTTCCCGGACCCCGACCTGCCGCCGCTCGCGCTCACCGAGGAATTCATCGCCCAGCAACAGGCGCAGCTCCCGGAGCTGCCGGCGACGAAGCGCGAGCGCTTCATGACCCAGTACGCCCTGAGCGTGAACGACGCCGATGTCCTGACCGGCGATCGAGCGGTGGCCGACTATTATGAAGCCGTCGTCCACGCGGGGGCGGACGCCAAGCTGGCGGCGAACTGGGTCATCAACGAGGTCCTCGCCGACGCGAAGACCCACGACGAGCAGCTGCGCGTGCCGCCCGGCGCCCTGGCACAGCTCATCGGGCTGGTGCGCGGCGGCACGCTCAGCCAGCAGGCGGCCAAGCGCGTGTTCGCCGAGGTGGCGGAGCGAGGGGGCGAGCCGCGCAACGTCGCCGAGGCGCTCGGGGTCGTCCAGGTGGGGGACAGCGGGGTCGTGGCGGGCTGGGTGACCGAGGTGCTCGGGGCCCACCCGCAGGAGGTGGTGCGCTACAAGCAGGGCGAAACGAAGCTGATGCCGTTCTTCGTCGGTCAGGTCATGAAGGTGTCGCGCGGCAAAGCCGACCCGAAGCTCGCGCAGCGAATTCTGGAGGAGAAGCTAGCCGCCTGAGCGGTCGCGCCAGGGTCGCTGCGCCTGCGAGGCCCGCCAGTAGGCGAGCGCGGGCGCGGGCAGCCCGAAGTGCTCCTCGGCCGTCTGCTCCATCCGCTCCGGATCTTCGCGACCGCCTTCGTGCAGCGCCTGGCGGCGCATCTGCTTGGCGAGCCGCAACGCCTTGTCGCCCGCCGGGTCGAGGCGCCGCGCCGCCGCATCTTTCTCGCCCAGCATCTCCATCACGTACTCGAACGCCACCGCCATGTGTCGCTCGACGTCCTCGTCGGGAAGGTCCCACCGCGTATTCTCGAGGATCATCTGGAACGCCCAGCGCCAGCTCTCGCTCTCCGTCAGGTGCACCATCCCGCGGAACAGGCGGCGACTGGTCCGGACGCTGAACAACGTGGGCGAAATGATGGTGTCGAGATGCGTGTCGCTGGGCGTGTGATCCTGCAGGATCAGCTCCTTGGCCTCTTTCGCGTAGGCGTCGCCGAGGTGCGTCTCGAAGCGGCTCTCCCAGTAGCTGTGGCCCAGGGCCGCGGTGCTGGAAGTGAGGACCAGCTGGCGCGGCACGAAGAAGTTGTGGGCCACGGCGTCGGCCGCGAGGTGAGAGAGGTACCCGAGCCCGAACGCGCGCAGCGGATCGGTCGGAGCGAGGTCGAAGATCTCCTGGCCCACGTGCCAGGCGTGACAGTGTCGGCCGACCGGGGCGTACTTCTTCGCGAGCGAGGTGTCGGCCGCGATGTTGCCGTACAGGTAGTCGTAGGGGAAGGCCCGCAGCAGGTCGGCGACCACGGCCGGCAGCTGGTGCAGGTTCGCCAGCACCGACTCGCCGAGGTATACGTGGGTGCCCGGCGTCCAGGCGTGGGCCACGGCCGGGAGCAGCACGATGCCCGCGAGCGCCGCCGCCGCCGCCGCCACCAGTCGCCCCGCCGTCAGTGCTTCCTCCGGCGCTTGATGGCGCGCCGCCCCCATTCCAGCACCGAGAGGCCGCGCCGCACGTTGCGGAGTGTGGCCGCCACGTCGAGCGCCGTCGTCTCGACCTCCTCCTGTACGACCTCGAACAGCGCGTCCAGGTCGGCGAGGCGGGCCTCGGCCGCGTCCGCCGCCTTCACGATCCGGGCGCGCAGGTCGCGCGACGTTCCCACCAGACTGTCCGCCTCGGTCCGGATCGTCGCCACGAGCTGGCGCACGTCGCTCACAGCGGGTCCGGCCAGGTGCTCGAGGATCCGCAGAAAGGTCCGCAAGGCGAGGACGGCGATGACGGACGACAGGGCGATCGCGATCGCCGCCAGCGCCAGGATCGCCAGCGAGATGCCCGTCACCACCGCCACCCAGGACGGAATCATGCTCGGTCAGTCCACCGGCGCATTGGTCGTAAGCTCGGGGCGGGCGAGGGCAGGTGTCAACGGCGCCGGGCCCGCGCGCAGCGCGAGCCGCATCAAGGGCGGCGCCGCGAATTGCGCCAGCGCGACGCCGAGCACCATCGTCGTCAGCACCGCCGCGCCCGCGTCCATCCCGCTGACCCCTCCCCCCGGGGCCGCTCCGACGCCCGGACTCTCGGGCCCCCGGCCGTACATGATGAAATAGTTGACCGCGAGCGCCAGCGCCGTTCCGCCCTGGGCCACCGTGCCGAGCCCGAAGTGCGGCGGGAGGTCGCGCCACGTGAGCGCCACCCGTGCGTAGCGCGCGTTCAGCCAGCGCGCGCCGATGCGGAGCGCCTGCAGCACCGGCACCGCAGCGATGATCCAGAGCGTGGGCAGCGCAAGCAGCGCGCCGCTGATGATCAGGACGAGAGCGGAGGTCGGGCGCTCCCACGCGCGCAGCGCGGCCCGCACCTCGCGCCGCCGGGGCGCGGCGTTCACCGCGACCACGGCCGCGAGCGCGCACACCAGGAAGGGCGACACGTCGGTCGCATACCCGATCCCCGCGCCAAACAGCACGCTGCCGACGAGCGCCGGCGCGACGTCTTGGCCCGCGGGGATGAGGCGCGTCACGCGCCAGCACACCAATCCGACGAGGGCCCCGCCGCCCGCGGCGAAGACGCCCCAGGACAAGGGATGACGCAGCGCCAGTGGGATGCCCATCGCGAGCGCGGCGCAGGCCGTCTCGAGCGCGGCAGCGCGCCCCAGGGCGCGCGCCAGGCGACGCTCCACGCCGACGGCGCGCGCCACCGCGGTGACCGCCTCGGGCCCCGAGGCGGCGGCAACCGCCGCTATACCAAGCACGGCGGGGAGCCGCGGCGTCCAGACGGCCGCGAGGCCCGGCACGAGCCGGGCGAGCAGCCAGGCGCCCAGCGCCACGACGAGGAAAGCGGCCCCCGCTCCCGCCGCCGCGAGCAGCCAGGCGGCGCGCGGGATGCGGCGCGCGTAGCGCCACTCGAACCGCGCGCCCAGCACCGCCCCGATCCACCCGATCGCGAATGCGGTCAGCGGGGCGAGCGCGCGCAACAGCGGCCGAGCGAGCTCGATCCCGGGTCCGAGCACCAGTCCCAGGAGAATGAGTGGAACACCGGCGGTGATCGCGAGGTCGAGCGAGGGCGAGCGGTGCGACAGCGGGCGCGGCAGGCGCGCCGCGAGCAGCCCGGCGACGGCGAGGAGCCCGAGCGCGAGAACCGGATTCACAAGGGCGTACGTTCGCGCACGCTTGACGCGCGCGCAAGGCGCGCCGTAGCTTGCGGTCACTATGCCTCCGTCGTTCCGCGTCTCGGGCGGCCGCCCGCTCAAGGGGACGATCCGCCCGGCGGGGAACAAGAACGCCGCGCTTCCCATCCTCGCGGCCACGCTGCTCGCCGACGGGCCCTGCCGCATCGATAACGTTCCCCACATCCGCGACGTCGAGACCATGCTGGAGTTGCTGGCGCACCTGGGGGCGGCGGTCGCGTGGACGGCGCCGAACTCGGTCGAGGTGAACACGGCCGGGGCCGAGCCGCGGGAGCTCGACCCCAAACTCTCCGCCCGGATCCGCGCCTCGATTCTGCTGGCGGGGCCGATGCTGGCGCGGTTCGGGCGGGTGAGCCTGCCGCCGCCCGGCGGCGACGTGATCGGCCGCCGGCGGGTGGATACCCACTTCCTCGCGTTGGAGCGACTGGGCGCGGAGATCACCGTCGGCGCGACCTACCAGCTCGAAGCGAAAACGCTGCGCGGCGCGGATATCTTCCTGGATGAGCCGAGCGTCACGGCCACCGAGAACGCCCTCATGGCCGCGGTCGCCGCTGCGGGCACCACGGTGCTCCGCAATGCCGCGAGCGAGCCGCATGTGCAGGATCTGGCGCGCTATCTCGTCGGCCTAGGCGGCCGGATCGACGGGATCGGCAGCAATACGCTCACCGTCGAAGGGGGCGCGCCGCTCCGTCCGGCACCGTTCACGATTGGCCCGGACCACATCGAGATCGGATCGTTCGTGGGGCTCGCGGCCGTGACGAACGGCGCCATCACGATCGATGGCGTGCGCGCCGACGACCTGCGCGCCACGCTCCTGGCGTTCGAGCGGCTCGGCGTCCGGCCCCGCCTCGATCGCGCCAAGCTCATCGTCGACGCGGGCCAGGAGCGCCGCGTCCGACCGGATTTGGGCGGTCACGTTCCCAAGCTCGAGGACGGCCCCTGGCCCGCGTTCCCCGCCGACTTGATGTCGATCGCGATCGTCGTCGCGTCGCAGTGCGAGGGGCTGCTGCTCGTGTTCGAGAAGCTGTTCGAGTCGCGGCTGTTCTTCGTGGACAAGCTGATCGGCATGGGCGCGCGCATCGTGCTGTGCGACCCGCACCGCGCCGTGATCTCCGGGCCTTCTCCGTTGCACGGGCAGGTCGTGGAGAGCCCCGACATCCGAGCCGGGATGGCCATGCTCCTCGCCGCCCTCGCCGCTCAGGGGGATTCCGTCATCCACAACGTCGGCCAGATCGACCGCGGCTACGAGCGGATCGACGAACGGCTCCAGGCACTGGGGGCCCAGATCGAGCGCGTGGACGGCACGCGATGAGCTCACCACCCTCCACCGCCCTCCACCTGCCGCAACCCCCCTCGCTGCGCGAACAGCCCGTCGCCGACGCCACCGTTCCCCGCATGGAGCTGCGCGATTGGGCCGAGCGCCACGGCGTGGTGGCGGGCATCACCACCCGGGGGGAAGGGCACGGGTTCTCCCTCGGCTTGTGGAGCGAGGAGAACGTCGGGCAGGTGATGACGCGCTGGCGGGCCCTCCGCGCCGCCTTCCGCTCCGCCTTCCCCGCCGTCGTGCTGAGCCACCAGATCCACGGCACCGCCGTGCAGTGGCACCGCGCGGGGCAGGAGGGCTGGCTCATCCTTGATGGCGTGGACGGTCACGCGACCGGGACGCCCGGCGTGCTCCTCACGGTGACCGTCGCCGACTGCGTCCCGATCTATCTCCTTGCCCCCAAGAAGCGCGTCGTGGCGCTGTTGCACGCGGGCTGGCGCGGTACGGCTGGCGGGATGCTGGAGCAGGGGGTGGCCCTGGTCCGGCGCGAGGCGTTCGTCAAAGCGGGCGATATTGTAATGCATTGTGGTGTTGGTATTTGTGGGGCGTGTTATGAAGTAGGTTCTGAAGTGCTGAGTCGGTTCGAGGCCCCGGAGACCCCGGGGCGTGGCCCGGGGGTCGGGCTACCCGGGCAGGCGTCGAATCATCTGGACCTTCGGGTAGCGCTGGTGTCTCAAGCCCGACATCTGGGACTGGAGGAGGTCACCGTCTCCCCCTGGTGCAGCGCCCACGACCGCGCGCACTTCTTTTCACACCGCGCCTCGGGCGGGCGGGACGGACGGATGATCGCGTATCTGGGCGTCCCAGCTTGACACGCGCGGTCCCCGGAATAGATTCCGGGCCGGTGAAGCGGGCGAAGTTCGGCCCGCACTTTTTTTTATGCTCTCCGACAGTCTCGTCGAATCGTTTCGGGCCCAGCTGGCTGCGGTGGGCCTCGAACTGGCCGACCTCCGTATCGGCGGCACGCAGGCTCGGCCGCTCGTTCAAGTGCGCATCGAATGGCCGCCGGCAGAGGACTCGCGGCGGGTGACGGTAGACGACTGCGCGATGGCGAGCCGGGCGTTGGAAGCCTGGCTCGACGCAGGCGGGCCCCTGGGGGCGCGTTACGGGCTCGAGGTCTCGAGCCCGGGACTCGATCGGCCGCTGCGCTGGCACCGGCATTGGCTGCGCTTCGTGGGGCGTGAGGTGCAGGCAACGGTCGCCGGCCTCGGCCGGGTGCGCGCCCGCATCGTGGCCGTGCCTGACGAGCAGACGGTGGTGCTCGAGCCCGCGGGCGCGCACCCGCGGCCCGTGCCCCTGGCGGGGATCCGCGACGCGCGGCTGGCGGTGGACTGGTGACGAGGAACCAATGACGACGAATACAAGCGACGTAGTCTCCGCGATCCGTGAGCTGACGAGCACGAAGCAGCTCGAGCGCGGGGAGCTGCTCGATCTGCTGAAGGACGGGCTGCACGCGGCTCTGGTGAAGCGCTACGGCCCCAACGTGCGGTCCGAGATCGGCATCGACGAGCTGAAGGGCACGATCCGGGTCGTCGTGCTGCGCACCGTGGTCGAGACCGTGGAGGACCCCGGTTCGCAGGTGGCGCTCGAGGAAGCGCGCTTCGAAGACCCGGACTTCCAGGTCGGCGATGTGCTCGAGGAGGAAGTGCCCTTCGAGGCGTTCGGGCGCACCGCGGTGCAGGCGGCGAAGCAGCGCATCATCCAGCGAGTGCGCGAGGGCGAGCGGGCCCGGATCCGCGAGGAGTTCACCGACAAGGTCGGCGAGCTCCTGTCGGGGGAGGTGCAGCAGATCGAGCGCGGCAAGATCGTGGTGATGCTGGCGAAATTTCGCGAGGCCGAGGCGATCATCCCCTACCGCGAGCAGAACCACCGCGAGCACTTCCACCAGGGTGACACGATCCGGGCGGTCCTGAAGCGGATCGAGGAGACGCCCAAAGGGCCGCGCTTGATCCTGTCCCGCGCCGATCCGCTGTTTGTCAAGGCGCTGTTCAAGCTCGAAGTGCCGGAGGTTCAGCAGCAGATCGTCGAGATTCGCGCCACGGCCCGCGAGGCGGGGAGCCGCACCAAGATCGCCGTCTCGTCGCGGGACGATTCGATCGATCCGGTGGGCGCCTGCGTCGGGCTCAAGGGTTCGCGCGTGCAGGCGGTGGTGAACGAGCTGGGCGGCGAGCGCATCGACATCGTCCCGTGGTCGCCCGACCCCGAGCGCTTCGCGAAGCTGTCGCTCGCGCCGGCGCGCGTGGCGCGCGTGTTCTCGGATCCCGAGAGCAAGACGATCCAGGCGATCGTGGACGAGGACCAGCTGTCGCTCGCCATCGGTCGGAACGGCCAGAACGTACGGCTCGCGTCCGAGCTCACGGGTTGGAAGATCGACTTGTATTCGAGCCGTGAGTGGCTTGAGCGCGGTGGCGAAGGACCGCTGTTTGCGCCGCTGCCGCCCGAGGAGGAGGCCGCGACCAAGGTGTCGCTGCGCGAGCTCAAGGGTCTGCCCGTCGAGCTGGTCGACGTGCTCGAGCGGGCGGGCAAGAAGACGCTCCAAGATATCCTCGATTTGGAGCGCGAGGACGTGGACAAGATCGCCGACATGACGCCCGAGCTCGCGGATAAGCTCATGACCTTCTTGAACGAGATGATGGAAGAAGGCGGCGAGGACGAGGCGGGGCCGGCGGTCGAGCCGCCGGCCGGCGGCGACACGTCCGCCCAGCCGGCGTGACCGACCGGATCGTCCGGCTGCTGGGCCTCGGGCTCAGGGCCGGGCGGGTGGTCGTGGGGGTCGCGGGGGTGCGGGCCAAGCTGCAGCGGGACGGATTGCGGTGCGTCGTGCTGGCGGCGGATGCGAGCGCGCGCACCCGGGACAAGGTGGAGCGCCTCGCGCGCGCGCGCGGGGTGCCGATTGTGCGGGGACCGGGCGCCGGGCCGTTGGGCGCCGGGCTCGGCCGGCCGCCGGTGCAGGCGGTCGGAGTCGAAGACGCGGGACTGGCCCGCGGGCTGGCGTCTTTGGAGGCGTAAGTGACGACGACGCGGATTCACGATTTGGCGACGGAGTTCGGCATCTCCTCGGAGCAGTTGCTCGGCATGCTCAAGGAGCTGGACATCTTTGTGCGCAGTCACCTGTCCCCGCTCAAGCCGGAGCAGGTGGCGCTGATGCGCGCGCGCTGGGAGCGCGAGAAGCGCAAGCTGAAGGACGCGCCCCCACCGCCCAAGCGGCGCCGGGTGGTGAAGGCCGCCGCCCCCGAGCCGGTCGCGGCGGCGCCGGAGGCGCGGCCCATGCGGCGCCGCCGTACGGCGGCCGAGGTGGCGGCGGCCGAGGCCGAGGCGCAGGCCGAGGCGGCGGTCGAGGCGGAGCGCGAGCTCAAGGCGCGGGAAGCGCTCGAGGCCGCCAAGGCGGTCGATGACGAGGAGAAGCCCTCGCTCGAAGAGCGCGCCGCCGCGCTGTTCAAGGACCTCCCCGCGGCCGAGGAGTCGCGGGGCGAGCAGCCGTCCTTCGCCCCGTCGCCAGCGGCGACCGCCGCGCCGCCGGCGTCGCCCCCACCGTCCGCCGCCTCGTTCGGCGCTCCCCCGCGGCAAATGATTCCGACCCCCGTGCGTCCCAAGCCGGTGGCCAGTGCGGCGCCGGGCGGCGGTCCGCCCGCGCCCCCCAGGCCCGTGGCGTCGGCCGCGCCCGGCGTCGGACCCGCCGAAGAGCGCCGCCGCGATAAGGGGAAGAAGCGGAAGAAAGGCAAGAAGTCGCTGGTGGACCAGGAGGCGGTGGCGCAGAACATCTCTCGCACCCTCGCCTCGATCAAGGGCCCGGTCGCGCGCAAAGGGGTGCACCGCCGCGACGAGGGACCGAGTTTCCGCGACATCCAGGAAGAGAAGCGGCGCGAGGAAAAAGAGCGCGAGAAGACGCTGGTGCGCGTCACCGAGTTCATCACGGTGTCCGAGCTCGCCAACATCCTCAAGGTGCCTGCCAAGGAGATCGTGGCGTTCGCCTTCAAGGAGCTCGGACAGATGGTGACGATCAACCAGCGGCTCGACTTCGACATGATCGAGCTGATCGCGTCCGCGTTCGGCTTCCAGGCGGTGCGTGAAGAGGAATACGTCGTGGGGGAGGGCGAGCAGGCTCCCGACGACGCCCAGGCGACCCTCAAGCCGCGGCCGCCGGTCGTGACCGTCATGGGGCACGTCGATCACGGCAAGACGTCGCTGCTCGACTACATCCGCAAGACCAACGTGGTGGCCGGCGAGGCCGGCGGCATCACGCAGCACATCGGCGCCTATCAGGTGACCCTCAAGGACGGCCGGTCGATCACCTTCCTCGACACGCCGGGCCACGAAGCGTTCACGGCGATGCGCGCCCGCGGTGCCCAGGTCACGGACATCGTCGTGCTGGTCGTCGCCGCCGATGACGCGATCATGCCGCAGACGATCGAGGCCATCTCCCACGCCAAGAACGCCGGCGTGCCGCTCGTCGTCGCGATCAACAAGATCGATCTGCCCGCCGCCAACGTGCAGAAGGTGAAGCAGGATCTGCTGTCGCACCAGGTCGTGCTCGAGGAGTTCGGCGGTACGACGCTCGCTACGCCGATCTCGGCGAAGACCGGGCAGAGCGTGGACACCCTGCTCGATCAGATCCTGCTGCAGGCCGAGCTGCTCGATCTGAGGGCGAATCCCGATCGCCGGGCCCACGGCACCGTGCTCGAGGCGACGCTCGACCCGGGCAAGGGGCCCGTGGCCACGATCCTCGTGCAGAACGGCACGCTCCGGGTCGGGGACGACTTCATCTGCGGCCAGTTCTCGGGGCGGGTGCGCGCGATGTATAACGAGCGCGGCGAGACCGTGATCCTCGCCGGTCCCTCGACGCCCGTGCAGATCCTTGGCTTCGAAGGCGTGCCCGAGGCGGGTGACACCTTCAGCGTGATGGAAGACGCCGGGGCCGCGCGCGAGATCGCCCAGAAGCGCCAGCGCCTGGAGCGCGAGGCACAGCATCGCCGCACCGGGCGCGTGAAGACGCTCGAGGACTTCATGGCCGAGCGCGCGGCCGGTGGCGCCGCAGCGCTCCGCATCATCATCAAGGCGGACCAGGGCGGCCCCGCGGAGGCGCTCGCGGACGCATTGGCCCAGCTCTCCACACCGGAAGTCAAGGTGGAGGTGGTGCACCGCGGCGTCGGCGCCATCACGGACTCGGATGTCCTGCTCGCGAAGGCCTCGGGCGCCATCATTGTCGGCTTCCACGTGCGGCCCGACTCGAACGCCCGCGCCTCGGCCGAGCGTGAGCGGGTGGAGATCCGCACCTACCGCATCATCTACGAGGCGGTGGAAGAGGTGAAGGCCGCGATGGAGGGCCTGCTCACGCCCGAAAAGAAGGAAGTCGTGCTGGGAGAGGCCGAGGTGCGGCAGACGTTCAAGATCGCCAAGATCGGTACCATCGCCGGGTGCTTCGTCCGCTCGGGCGTCATTCCCCGCACCGCACGGGTGCGCGTGATCCGCGACGGCGTGGAGGTGTACGAGGGCAGCATCGCGTCGCTCAAGCGATTCAAGGACGATGTCCGCGAGGTGCGCGAGGGCTTCGAGTGCGGCATCGGCATCGAAGGGTTCAACGACATCAAGGTCGGCGACCTGATCGAAGCGTACAAGGTCGAGGAGGTCGCGCGCTCGCTGACGCCCGCGTGACCGCGCCCCGGGGCAGGTGAGGCATGGTGGTGGGGCTGATGACTTGGGAGCTGCACCTCGAGGGGTGCCGCTCGCTGAAGGAGAAGCGCCACGTTTTGAAGAGCCTCAAGGACCGGCTCCACGACCGCTTCAACGTCTCCGCCGCGGAGACGGCACACCACGACCTGTGGCAGCGCGCCGAACTGACGGTTTGTGTGGTGTCGAACGAGCGGGGCCACGCCCAGAGCGTGCTCCGGGAGGCGGACCGCCTGGTGGACGGGGCGGACGGCGCCCGCATCGTGGATACGAGCACGAGCTTTCTGTGATATGACCCGACGATCCGTCCCGTCCTCGCGTCCTCGCCGCCGCCCCGAGCGCGTGGCCGAGCTGATCCGACACACCGTGGCGGCGTTCCTGACGGCCAATGTGCGAGACCCGCGCGTCGGCTTCGTGACGGTCACGGCGGTCGAAGTGTCGCGCGACCTGACCCACGCCCGGATCCGGGTGAGCGTCATGGGGACCGATGCGGAGAAGGCCCAGACGCTGGAGGGGTTGGCCAGCGTGGCGCGGTTTCTGCGCGCCCAACTGGCGCACGAGCTGCGCCTGCGCACCAGTCCCGAGCTGCGCTTCGAGCTCGACCGCGGCCTCGAGCACGCGCAGCGCATCGACACGGTATTGAAGCAGCTCAAGGAGCCCCCGGGCTGATCGCCGGCGTGGCGCTCGTCGCGAAGCCGGATGGACCCACGTCGCACGACGTGGTCGACCAGGTGCGTCGCGCGCTCGGGCTTAGGCGGGTCGGACACTTGGGCACGCTCGACCCGTTTGCGACGGGGCTGCTCGTGGTCGTCGTGGGGCGCGCGACCCGGCTCGCGCCGTACGTGGCCGAGTGGGCCAAGTCGTACGAGGGCGTCATCCGGTTGGGCCGCACGACCACGACCGACGACGGCACCGGCGAGACCGCCGGCGCCTCGGACGCCTGGCAGTCGCTCGATCGTGGGCGCGTCGAGACTGCGCTCGCGCGGTTTCGGGGCACCTACGAGCAGCGGCCGCCCGCCTATTCGGCGGTGAAGGTGGAGGGCGAGCGCGCCTACCGGCGGGCGCGCCGGGGCGAGCCGGTGGCGCTCGCGGCGCGCCCGGTCGAGGTGTCGGCGCTCGAGCTGACGAGCTTCGCGCCACCCGACGTCGGATTCCGCGCCACCGTGAGCGGCGGGACGTATCTCCGCAGCCTCGCCCGGGACGTGGGGGAAGAGTTGGGGTGCGGCGCGCACCTCGCGACGCTGCTGCGAACCCGGGTGGGTCCGTTCCGACTCGAGGACGCGGTGAGGCCCGAGCGTCTGACCGCCGGCGACCTGCGCGACCCCGCGACGCTGGTGGCGGGGTTGCCGCGCCGGGACCTGGACGAAGCGGGGCGAGTGGCCGTGATCCACGGGCGGCCGGTGTCTGCGGGGAAGGGGGAAGGCGGAAGGGTGGCGTTGTTCGCGGACGGCCATCTGGTCGCGGTGGCCGAGCGCGAGGGAGAGGTGCTGAAGCCGCGGGTCGTGGTGGTGGACCAGTGACGGGCACGGTGGCCACCGTCGGCACGTTCGACGGCGTGCACCGCGGGCACCAAGCGGTGCTGGCCGAGATCGTGCGGCGGGCACGCGCCCGCGGACTGGCGAGCCTGGTCGTCACCTTCGACCCGCACCCGCTCGAGGTCGTGAATCCGTCGGCCGCGCCGCGTCTGCTCACGCTCCCCGACGAGAAGCGGGAGCTCATGGCGGAGCTGGGGCTCGATCGGGTCGAGCTGGTGCCGTTCACGACCGCGCTGGCGCGGCTCGCGCCGGAGCAATTCGTCCGGGACGTGCTGCGCGCCCAGTACGGGATGCAGGAACTGGTGCTGGGGTATGACCACGGGTTCGGGCGGGGACGGACGGGCGACGTGGACCTGGCGCGGCGCCTGGCGCGCGACGACGGCTTCGCGGTGGAGGTCGTGGACGCGGTGCGGGACGACGGGCAACCGATCTCGTCGTCGCTGATCCGCACCGCGGTCGCGCACGGAGACCTCGCGGCCGCCGAGCGCTGGCTGGGCCGGCGCTACCGGGCGACGGGCGTGGTGGAGCGCGGGGCGGGGCGGGGGCGGACGATCGGGATTCCGACGATCAACTTGGCGCCCCTCGATCCCCGCAAGCTCCTGCCGCCGGACGGTGTGTATGCCGTGTGGGTGCGACTCCCGGGGAACGGGGAAGGGGGAAGGGGAGTGCGATACGGTGGTATGATGAACCAGGGGCCGCGGCCCACCTTCGGCATCGCGGCGCGGGCCTTGGAGATCCATTTGTTCGACTTCGCCGGCGAGCTGTACGGCGAAGTGGTGACCGTCGAGTGGGTGCGCCGACTGCGCGACGTGCAAACGTTTCCGTCGCGCGAGGCGCTCGTGGACCAGCTCGGACGCGACGCGATCGCGGCGCGCGCCATCCTCAACCGGTAACACGCCATGCTCTTCCGAACGATTCGCTCACGCCTGATGGTGACCGGGGCGCTGGTGGTCGGCAGCGTCTTTGCGCTCAAGCCCAGTAACTCGGTCCAGCGGATTCGTGATGCCGCCACCGGGCGGATGAAGGACACGACGGTGCGCCGCGTGCCCATCAGCCTGGGGCTCGATCTGCAGGGCGGCATCCACCTCGCGCTCGAGGTGGACCAGAGTAAGGGCCCCGTGCCCGATTGCGCCGACGCGATCAGCCGCGCCGAGCGGGTGGTGCGGAGCCGCATCGATCAGTTCGGCACCACCGAGCCCGTGGTGCAGATCGTCGGGCGCTGCCGTCTGGTCGTCGAGCTCCCGGGCGAGAAGGATCCGGCCCGCGCGAAGAGCATCATTCAGCGCACCGCGTTCCTCGAGTTCCGCATCACCGACATGCAGAACCTGTTCCGCGACGCGCTGCCCGAGATCGACCGCGCGTTGCGTGAGGCGGGGGTACGGGCGCCGGGACAAGCGGGGGCGGGAGCCGCCAACGTGGCGCAGCTGTTCGGCGCCGACACCACCAAAGGCAAAAAGGGAAAGGCGCCTGCCAAGGGCAAGGCCGCCAAGGACACGACCGACCTGAACGCGCCGGGGGCGCTGTCCTCGCTCTTGTTCCAATCCCCCCTCAATATGCCGGGCGAGTTCCTCGTCCCCGAGGAGCAGGTGCCCGTCGCCGAGAGCCTGCTGGCGCGACCGGAGGTGAAGCGGCTCATCCCGCGGGGCATCGATCTCAAGTGGGGCACCGAGTTGGCGTCCCGGGGGGCGCGGGCGTACCGCGCGCTGTACGCCGTCCAGGACCGGCCCATCATCACCGGCGAGGAGCTCGAGAAGGCCACGGCCCGGCGCGACCAGGTGACCAACCAGTCGGTCGTGGACTTCGTGCTGTCGCGCTCGGGCGGCCGCAAGTTCGAGCGCGAGACCGGCCGCCACATCCACGACTACATGGCCATCATCCTGGACGACCGCGTGCAGGGTCAGCCGCCGATCATCAACGGTCAAATCGGGCAGCACGGCCAGATCGAGCTCGGCTCGAAGCCGCTGCAGGACGCGCAGGACCTGGCGCTGGTGCTGCGCGCCGGCGCCTTGCCGGCGCCGCTCACGATCGTCGACGAGAGCACCATCGGGCCGTCGCTCGGCCAGGACTCGATCCGGGACGGCATCCGCGCCGGGGTCGTGGGCGTCGTGCTCGTCGTGCTGATCATGGTGGTGTACTACCGCGTCTCGGGCGTGCTGGCGGTCGCGGCGCTGACCCTGTATATCGCGTTCACGCTGGCGGGACTCTCCCTGTTCGGCTCGACCCTGACCCTGCCCGGGCTCGCCGGCCTGGTGCTGTCGGTCGGCATCGCCGTCGACGCCAACGTGCTGATCTTCGAGCGCATCCGCGAGGAGCTGCAGCACGGCAAGCTGGTGCGCACGGCGGTGGACGAGGGATTCAAGCACGCCATGAGCGCCATCATCGATTCGAACGTCAGCACCGCCCTCACGGCGGGCATCCTGTATTTGGTGGGCACGGGCCCGGTGCGGGGTTTCGCCATTACGTTGATCATCGGGATCGGCGCCTCGATGATCACCGCCATCTTCGTGGTGCGGACCTTCTACATGATCTGGCTGCAGCGCCGGCCGGACATGGCCACTCTGAGCGTCTGAGATGATCCGACTCTTCGCCAACGCCAACTACGACTTCATCAAGTGGCGTCGCTGGGCCTACGCGCTCACAGCGGCCATCATCATTCCCGGCCTGGCCCTGTTCCTGGTGCACGGTCTGAACTACTCGATCGAGTTCACGGGGGGCACGCTCATCCAGGTGCACACGGCGCAGCCGATCGGCACCGCCACGATCCGCGGCGCGCTCGACGCAGCGGGGATCCGGGACGCCGAGATCCAGGAGTTCGGAGATCCCCTGGACTATGTGGTGCGCGCGCGAATCGGGCATGGGGCCGCCGTTGAAGCGGGCTCGACCGAAGCCACCGCGGCCGCGGTGGACTCGGCGCTGGCCCACGCCCTCGGCGCGGCCCCGGAGCACTACAGGATCGTCCGTTTCGACGCGATCAGCCCCAAGGTGGGCCGCGAGCTGCAGGGCAAGGCGTTTCTGGCGATCTTCTTTTCGTTCATCGTCACGCTCATTTATCTCGCGATCCGGTTCGAATGGCGCTTCGGCCTGGCGGCCGTGCTCGCCACCTTCCACGACATTCTCACGACCATCGCGTTCATCCGCTACCTGAACCTCGAAGTGAGCCTGGTCGTGGTGGGCGCGGTCCTGACGATGGTCGGCTACTCGCTCAACGACACGATCATCATCTTCGACCGCGTGCGCGAAAACCTGCGCAAGTTTCGCCGTCAGAACCTGTACGAAATCCTGAATCTGTCGATCAACGAGACGCTGCCGCGCTCCGTGCTTACCCACGGCACCACGATGGCCACGACCGTCGCGCTGGTGCTGCTGGCGGGCGAGGTGTTGCGGCCCTTCGCGCTGGTCATGACCTTCGCCATCTTCACCGGCACGTTCTCCTCGATCTACATCGCCGCGCCGCTGCTCATGTACATCGAGAAGCGCTGGCCGGGCCAGGACGCGCGCGGCGCCCGGGCGTTCCGCCCGGCTGGGACGGCGGCGCCCGAGCCACGCGCCCCGCAACCTCAACCCACGCGGTAAGGGCACGGCACCGCCGTGCCCCCGACGGCGCGCCCCTACTTGGTCGACGCCCACTGCCACCTGGGCGATGCGGCGTTCGACCCGGATCGTGACGCGGTGCTGGAGCGGGCTCGCCAAGCCGACGTGCGGCACGTCATCGTGATCGGCACCACGCCGGAGGACAGCGCGCGGGCCGCCGCGCTTGCCCGGGGCCGCGCCGGCCTCTCGGCCACCGCCGGCCTGCACCCCCACGATGCGGCGGCGTGGTCGGCCGACACCGCGGCCCGCCTGAAGGCGCTGCTCGGCCTACCTGAAGTGGTGGCTGTCGGTGAGACCGGCCTCGATTACCATTACGACCACTCCCCCCGCGACACGCAGCGGCGGGCGTTCGAAGCCCAGCTGGCGCTCGCGGCCGAGCTCGGGAAGCCGGTCGTCGTACACGCGCGCGAGGCGGATGAGGATGTCGCCGCGATGCTCGCCGGTGCCAGGGCGACGGTCGTCCTGCACTCGTTCAGCTCCGGCGCGAAGCTGTTCGAAGCGGGGATGCAGATCGGCGCGTACTTTTCGGTCTCCGGCATGATCACGTTCCAGAAGTGGAGCCCCGCGGTCTCGCTCACCGCATATCCGGCTGACCGCGTGTTAGTCGAGACGGACGCGCCCTACCTCGCCCCCGTGCCGCACCGCGGCAAGCGGAACGAGCCGGCGTTCGTGGGGCGGGTTGCGGAGGCGCTCGGCCGTGCGCTTGGGGCATCCCTCCCGGACGTGGCGCAACGGACGACGGACAACGCCCGTCGCGTGTTCGGCGCGCGGCTCGCCTCGACACTCTTGCACGAAGCGGACTCGTGACCACGACGGCCAAAGTCCCCACCGACATCGCGATCGCCCAGGCCGCGAAGCTCCGTCCGGTCGCCGAGATCGCAGCCGAGCTCGGCTTCGGGGACGACGAGGTCGAGCTGTACGGCAAGTACAAGGCGAAAATCCGGCTGCACGCCCTGGCGCGCCGTCAGCCGCGGGGCCGGCTGGTGCTCGTCACCGGCATCAACCCCACGCCCGCCGGCGAAGGCAAATCCACGGTGACGGTCGGCGTGACCCAGGCCCTGCGGAAGCTCGGGAAGAACGCCGCGCTCTGCATCCGCGAGCCGTCGCTCGGGCCCGTGTTCGGGGTGAAGGGGGGCGCGGCGGGCGGCGGCTACGCGCAGGTCGTCCCCATGGAAGACATCAATCTCCACTTCACCGGCGACTTCCACGCGATCGCGAGCGCGCACAACCTCCTGTCGGCGATGCTCGACGCGCACTTGCACCACGGCAATGTGCTGGGGCTCGACACCCGCCGCATCACGTGGCCCCGCACCATCGATATGAACGACCGCGCGCTCCGCAGCATCATCGTCGGTCTGGGCGGGCTCAACGCCGGCCCCACGCGGGAAGAGCGCTTCGTCATCATCCCGGGCTCCGAGATCATGGCGATCATGGCGCTCGCGAGCGGCATCGAGGACCTGGAACGCCGGCTGGCGCGGATCATCGTCGGGCTCACCCCCGGGAAGACCGCGGTCCGCGCGAGCGATCTGAAGGCGCAGGGCGCGATGACCCTGCTCCTGAAGGACGCCATCAACCCCAACCTCGTGCAGACACTCGAGGGCGGCCCCGCGTTCATCCATTGCGGGCCCTTCGGCAACATCGCCCACGGCTGCAACTCCGTCGTGGCGACGCGGCTCGCGCTGGCGGTGTGCGACATCGTGCTGACCGAAGCGGGATTCGGCGCCGACCTGGGCGCCGAGAAGTTCTTCGACATCAAATGCCGCATGGCGGGATTGCATCCCGAAGCCGCCGTCGTGGTGGCGACGGTGCGGGCGTTGAAGATGCACGGCGGCGTGCCGAAGGACCGCCTTGGCGCGGCTGACCCGGTTGCGGTGCAGCGGGGTGCCGCCAACCTCCGCCGCCACATTCGCAACGTGAAGCAGTTCGGTGTGCCCGTCCTCATCGCCCTCAACCGGTTCCTGTCCGACGGTGAGGCGGAGCTCGCCGCCGTGCGGGAGGCATGCGCCGCGGAGGGCGTGGGCGTGGAACTGTGCGAGGTGTGGGAAAAGGGTGGGGAAGGCGGGATCGCCGTTGCCGAAGCGGTGCTGCACCTGCTCGCCGCCAAAGGCGCGAAGTTCCAGCCGCTGTACGACGAGCGGCGCCCCATTCGCGAAAAGATCGAGACGATCGCCAAGCAGATCTACGGTGCCGCCGGCGTCGCCTTCGCGCCTGCCGCCGAGCGCGCGCTGGAGCAGCTCCCCGCGCTCGGCTTGGGCGAAACCCCGGTGTGCATGGCGAAGACGCAGTACTCGTTCTCGGACGATCCGGCGAAGCTCGGCGCGCCCACCGGCTTCACCCTGCAGGTGCGCGACATTCTTCCCGCCGCGGGCGCCGGATTCGTAGTCGCCCTCGCCGGCGACATCATGACGATGCCGGGCCTCTCCAAGTCGCCCGCCGCGGAGCGGATCCGCGTGCACCCGGACGGCACCATCGAGGGATTGTTCTGATGAAACCGAAAGGACTGGGTATCGTGGTCACCGACGCCGCGCCGAAGGCGATCGGCCCCTACAGCCAGGCGGTTGTCGTGGACGGGACGGTCTACACGGCGGGGCAGATCGCCCTCGACCCCCAGACCGGCGACGTGGTGGGGCGGACGGCCGCCGAGCAGACCGATCGGGTGTTGAAAAACCTCGCGGCGGTGCTCGAAGCCGCGGGCTCAGAGCTTGGCATGGTCGTCAAGACGACCGTCTATCTCGCCGACATGGCCGACTTTCCGGCGATGAACCAGGTGTACGCCAAGTATTTCGGCAACCACAAGCCGGCGCGCTCCACCGTGCAGGCCGCCGGACTGCCGAAGGGAGTACGGGTCGAGATCGACGCGATCGCACGCGCAGGGTAACCCGGGGGCGGCTCGGGCCTGGTGGTCCGACTGGTCTTCAAAACCAGCTGGGGCTCGTTTGAGCCTCGGTAGGTTCGATTCCTACACGCTCCCGCCATCCGGCTCGTTACTCTAGCATTGTGCAGCGATGAACGCATATTGCGGCACGTTACCAGAGGCACCTTTTGAGCATCGCGCCGCCGCCGCAGGGCGTGGTTTTTGCCGCATTACACCCACGCTGATCTCTGCACGGGCAAACCGCCGGTGACGGCGGGGCGCAAAGCCACGGGGTCTCGGGCGCAGCAGCCGAGACAGCCCAGCTGCCAGGGTCGCGAGACGGCCCCCCGCCCTCCATGGGCGCGTGGGGCTGTGTTGCAGGAAGGGTGAGCCTCATATGCAACGGCTGTACCCTCAACGAGCTGATCATCGTCATCCTCATCCTCGCGATGGTGACGACGGACTCGATTCCCTCTTGCCCGCGTTGCCTGCCGCCGTCCCCCCCGCGACATTGGTAGGGACGCCGGTGTTCCTGCTACGCCGTTCGATACGAGTGCGAAGTAGAAACACTTCGACACGGAGGGTTTGACATGAACCGCAAGGGTTTTACGCTCATTGAGTTGTTGATCGTGGTCGTGATCATCGGCATTTTGGCGGCGATCGCGATCCCGAAGTTCGCCAATACGAAAGAAAAGGCGTACCTCGCCTCGATGAAGTCCGACCTGCGCAACCTGGTGACGGCGGAAGAGGCGTACTTCGCCGACTCCGTCAAGTATTCGGCTACGATCGGCGCTGGTGGCGTGATATTCACCCAGTCGACGGGCAATACCCTGCCGACCGTCACCCTGTCGGCCGACGGTTGGACGGCGAACATCAAGAACGCCAACACGACGAAGACCTGCTCGATCTACATCGGGTCGACGGCGCTGGCGCCGGCCAACAAGGAAGGCGAGCCGAAGTGTCAGTAAGGTAGGGTCAGACGCTGTGGCGGTGAAAACACGAGCGGCGGGGACGGGGACGTCCCTGCCGCTCGTGTTTTCACCCCAGGACTTCCCGCACTTTCCGTAGCAGCGCCTCGGCGCTGAACGGCTTCTGCAGAAACGCGAGCCCTCGCTCGAGCATTTGGTGCCGTCCGATGGCGGCGTCCGGATACCCCGACATGAACAGCACCTGCGTACCGGGACGGCGCGCGGTGAACTGCGCCGCCAACGCCCGACCGCCCAATCCCGGCATCACGATGTCGGTCAGGAGGAGATCGACGGCTTGAGTCGTATCGGTCAGCGCGAGCGCGTCCTCCGGGCCTCGGGCTTCGAGCACGGCATACCCGTGGCGCGCCAGCACCTGCCGAGCCACGGCCCGGACGGCGTCCTCGTCCTCAACGAGGAGCACCGTCTCCGTGCCGCGGAGCGACGCGATCGGTGGCTGCGCCGGCAGTGCCGCCGCGCGCGCCACGTCCGTGCGCGGCAGGTAGATCTTGATGCTCGTCCCCAGACCGAGCTCGCTGTACACCCAGACGAAGCCGCCGCTCCGCTTCACGATGCCGTATACCGTCGCCAACCCGAGGCCGGTCCGGGTATTCGCGTCTTTGGTCGTGAAGTACGGCTCGAACAGGTGCGCCTTCGTCTCAGGCGTCATCCCGGTGCCGGTATCGCTCACGGCGAGCAGCACGTACTCGCCGGGCGGCATCGGGCGCTGGTCTGCCATGTAGCTCTGGTCGAGCTCGACGTTTTGCGTTTCGATGGTGATCCGGCCACCCCCCGGCATCGCGTCGCGCGCGTTCAGCACCAGGTTGAGCAATACCTGCTCGAGCTCGCGTGGATCCGCCTGGACGCTGGCGGAGCGCGGCTCGAGCGCGCTCGCTACCGCGATCCGTTCGCCGGCCAGGCGGGCCAGCTCCCGCTCGTGCGCGCGCACCAGCGCGTTCGCGTCCAGCGAGCGCGCGTCCGTCTCGGGCTGACCGCTCAAGGTGAAGAGCTGGCGGGTCAACACCGTGGCGCGGGTCACGGCGGCGCGGATCGCCTCGACTTCGCGGCGGCGGGGATCGTCAGCGGGCAGATCGCTCAGCAACAGGTCGCTGTTCCCGGCGATCGCCGTCAACACGTTGTTGAAGTCGTGCGCCACGCCGCGCGCGAACCGTGCCAGCGCCTCCATCTTATTCGCCTGGCGCAGTTGCGTTTCGGTGACCGGCGCCTGTTCGGAAGGCATGCTCAAGGCTAACAAAGAGAGTGCCGCCGCGGCACGGGCGACACTCCGGCCAAGCCTGACCGGGCCCGCCCGGTCGAATTACCCCGGCCGGTGTGCCCTGAGTCACTTTCCGGCGGGCTCGGCGGCGATACCTTGGGGGCCGCGTTTCGACCGAATTCCGATTTCGAGAGCGGGGGGGGGGGAAGATGAAAGGGATGCAGTGGGGTCGTCTCCAGGTGGACGTAAACTGCCAGCTGCGCCGCGGTGCCTGGTATCGCGTGAAACAAGTGGCCTCCCTCAAGGCCGTGCTCGACGTCAACCGTCAGTTGCTCGCCGTGCCGCACTATCTCATCGAAGTCATTTCCGCACCCCCCCGACGCTGGAGCGTGGTGCCGCGCCCGCAAAACGCCCGTGTGCTCCCGCGCGATTGGGGCGCGGCGTATGCCGTGTGCCCGAGCTGCCGCGAGCGCGCCGCGCTGCGCGGGCGGCCCCGGACCATGGAGTGCCGGCGCTGTCGCGGGCAATTCGAGATCGCCTGGGACGAGGCGTATCTCGCGGACTGACCCCGAGGGCTATCTTGCAGCCCTCTGATTCACGCTCATATCATCCTCAATCCCGCCGCGGGTCGCGGCGCCGGCGCCCGGAGGCTCGACGCCGTGGCGCGCGAGTTCCAGCGCCAAGGTTGGGCGGTGGACGTAGCGCGCACCCAGGGCCCCGGTCACGGGACCGAGCTCGCGGCACAAGCGGCGCGCGACGGCGCCACCTGTGTCGTGGCCATGGGTGGAGATGGCACCGTGCACGAGGTGGCGAACGGGCTCCTCCGGAACCATGCCGCCGTCTCGCTCGGCGTGGTGCCGGTGGGCAGCGGTAACGACTTCGCCAAGCTCGTGGGCCTGTATGGCCACGACGCGGTGCGCGCGGTGCAGCGGCTGGTGACGGCCCAGTCGCGACGGTTCGACGTGGGGCAGGTGCTGGGCGAGTGGTTCGTCAACAGCATGGGGCTGGGCTTCGGGCCGGAGGTCGTCCGCGTCCGCAACGCCATGCCGGGGCTCAAGGGCTTCCTCTCGTACCTCGTCCCCGTGTACCGTGCGTTCGCTGGATTCCGGCCGCCGCGGCTGGAGCTGCGCTCGACTGAGTACGCGGAGATCGGGTACATGATGATGGTGGAGGTGTGCAATGGCACCACGGCCGGAGGCAGTTATCGCGTCGCTCCCCATGCCGATCCGTCGGACGGCGAGCTCGATGTGTGTCTGGTCCGTCGGGTGTCCCTCCCGCGGTTCCTCATCGCCGTGCCTCGCGTGATGCGCGGCACCCACGCTCGCATGCGCGAGGTGGTCATGTTCCAGACCCGCGAGCTGACGATCCGCTGCCCGGACCAGCCGCTCCTCCTGCATGTGGACGGCGAGCTGCGCGAGCCGGGGGTGAGCCACTGCACCGTGCGGGTGGCGGCGCGGCGGCTGAGTGTGCTGGTGGCGCGATGACGCCGACGGTTAGGTGGTTAGGCGGATGGACGGGTAGTGTGGCTGGACTCGCGACGGCTCTTCTGACCGTCTATCCGTCTGACCGTCTATCCGCCCAAGTTCCCGACACCGCTCGGGCGCCGGTCGTCACCACCGGTGCGACCGTCGTCGGTCCCGACACAGCCCACCGCATCAGACCCATGACCGCCTTCTGGCACTCGCTCCTGCTCCCCGGGTGGGGGCAAGCCGACACCGGTCGGCCGGTGAGCGGCGCGCTGTTCGTCGTCTGGGAGGGCGTCACCGCGATGATGACGCTCAAGGCCCAGCAGGAGACCCATTACCTCAAAGCTTCGGGCTCGGACAACCTCGGGGCGAAGCGCCAGGAAGTACAGGACTGGCTCGTGCTGTGGATCTTCAACCATCTGTTTTCGGGCGCCGAAGCCTTCGTCTCGGCGCACCTGCAGGATTTCCCGCGGGAGCTCGAGGTCCGGGCCATCCCCCACGGCGTCGGCATCAGTTTCCCGGTGCCTTAATCGGTGAACCCGGCGCCGCTCGGCGTATTCGACTCCGGCATCGGAGGGCTCACCGTGGCGCGCGCCCTGTTCGAGCGCCTCCCACGGGAATCGGTGATCTATTTCGGCGACACCGCGCGCGTCCCGTACGGCCCGAAGTCCCCGGACACCGTGCGCCGCTACGCCGGGGAGATCCTCGCCTACCTGCTGCAGCGCGGCGTGAAGGCCCTGGTCGTCGCGTGCAACACGATCACTGCGCAGGCGCTCGCCTACTTGCAGGAGCGCTCGCCGGTGCCGCTCGTGGGCGTCATCGAGCCCGGCGCGCGGGCGGCGGTGCAGGCGACCAAGACAGGGAAGATCGGCGTCATCGGGACCGCGGGCACGATCGCGAGTGGTGCCTACGAGCGCGCCATCCGGGCGATCCGACCGGATGCGAGCGTGCACGCCCGCGCCTGCCCGTTGCTCGTGCCGCTCGTGGAGGAGGGTTGGTTCGATCACCCCGCGACCGAGCTCATCGCCCGCGAGTATCTGGAGCCGCTGCAACGTGCCGGCGTCGAATCGCTGGTGCTCGGCTGCACGCACTACCCGCTCCTGAAGCCGCTGCTCGCGCGGGTGATGGGCCCGGGCGTGACACTCGTGGACTCCGCGGAGGAGACCGCGAAGGTCGTGGCTCGGGAGCTCGAGGCCGGGGGGCTGCTCGCGGGCGATGGACATCACGAGCACGTCTTCGTGGTGTCGGACGATGAGCCCCACTTTCGAAAAGTCGGCGCGCGGTTCCTCGGCGAGCAGCTGAAGCGGGTGGAAGTCGTCCCGTTGGGGTGACGTCGGTGCGTGACGCCTTTGCGTGACGTCTTAGTGAAACGTCTTCAGCTCAATGCCGTCGCGGGTCACTACCGCGTAGCGGTATCCATCCAGAAACGCCCCGGGATTGAGATACCTCCGCCCGTTGCCGAGCTCAGCCAGCGCCGGACGGTGGGTGTGCGCGAGGATGACGAGGTCGAGGTCGGGGCGGCGGCGGAGCAGGTCCTCCGCGTATTGCGCCTGCGCCCGCGCGGCGCGATCCAGCACCGCCGGATCGCGGGTGCTGTCGGCGAGCCTGCCGGACAGCTGGTGCGCGATCCAGAAGCCCAGGTCGGGGTGCAGCGCGCGGAACAGGCGCACCGTGATGGGATGGCGCGTGATCTGATGCATCAGCTTCGCGCTCCAGTGCTGCTCGGTCAGCCCGTCGCCGTGGGCCACGAATGCGCGCCGGCCTGCCACCTCGATCTCCGCTGCGCCGCCGTGGAAGCCGATCCCCAGGTCCCGGGTGAGAAAATCGCCGCCCCAACGATCGTGATTGCCGCCGACCAGCGTGATCGCGACGCCCTTGGCGCGCAGCGTCTGCAGCTTCGCCACGGTGCCGAAGTGGCGTCGCGGGATCACCGCCCTGTACTCGAACCAGAAATCGAACAGGTCACCGTTGATGAGAAGGGCCTCGCCCAGGTCGGGGACGGCCTCGAGGAAGCGGTGGAACGCAGACTCGATCGCGGGTGGGACCTGTCCCAGATGGGCGTCGGCGACGACGAGCACGCGGGAGGGCACGGCCCCCAAGCTAGGAGCGGCCCCGGAGCGCCGCAAGCGGCGATGCGGTATTTTGCGCGACGTGATCAGCACGATTACGCTGCGCGTCAATTACTCGGAAACCGATCAGATGGGCGTGGTTTATCACGCCAACTACCTCATCTGGTTCGACCGCGCCCGCACCGAGCTGATGCGCGAGACCGGCGTCACGTACCGGGAGCTGGAGCAGCAGGGCGTCTACCTCGCGGTCTCGGAAGTGAAGGTTCGCTACCGGGCCGCGGCGCGATATGACGACCTGGTACGGGTGCGCTGTTGGGTGCGCGACCTCGCGTCGCGGCGCGTGATCTTCGGCTACGCCGTGGAGCGCGCCGCCACGGCGGAGCTCCTCGCCACGGGTGAGACAGCGCTCGTGTCGCTCACGCACCAGCACACGCTCACGCGGATTCCCGACTATGTCGTCGAGCTGCTCAAGCCGGTGCCGGATCCGGTCCGCGTGTAGCGCCGGCCTGCTGCTCGTGCTGGCGGTCGCTGCGCCGTGGCGGCGCGGCGCGGCGCAGCAGCAGGATGAGGCGCTGGTGGGCCAGCTCGCCCGCCTGCTCGCGGTCGCCGACGCCCGCGCGTTCGACGCGCCGCTGTTCCGGGAGGCGTTGCATCATCCCGACGCCGTGGTGCGCCGCCAGGTGGCCCTCGCAATCGGCCGGATCGGCGACCCGGCGGGGACCGACCTGCTGGTCGAGGCACTCGCGGACTCCGATCAGGCCGTCCGCGCCGCGGCGGCCTTCGGGCTGGGGCTGCTCAAAGACATGCGGGCAGTCGCGCCGCTCCTGGCGCAGGTGCGCGCAGTGCCGGCGGCGCAGCAGGGCCCGGCGCAGGCGGAAGCGGTCACCGCGATCGCCAAGATCGGCGGCGATGAGGGTGCCGGCGCGCTGCGCGACATCCTGGGCAACGGCTTCACGCCGGGCGTGCCGACGTCGCTCGCCCAGAGCACGGCGTTGCTCGAGGCGTGGCGCCTCGGCACCCGGGCGCCCGTGCCGTCGCTCGTCGGATTCGCCGAGGACCCGGACCCGACCGCGCGCTGGCACGCCCTGTACGCCCTCGCCCGCCTGCGCGTCGCCCGAAGCGTTCAGGCGCTCCTGCGGGCGCTCGACGACAGCACACCCGCGGTGCGCGCCGTCGCCGCTCGCGGCGTGAGTCGCACGCTCGTCGACAGCGCCCGGCTCGACCCGCAGGTCGTCGTCGGCCGCCTGCGGCCCCTCCTCGGCGACCGCGATCCGCAGGTGCGGATCAACGCCCTGCGGGCGCTCGCCACTTTTCACGACAGCGCGTTCGCCCGGCTCGCCGTTCCCCTCGCCGGCGACGCGGACGTGAACGTCGCGGTCCAGGCGGAGACGACGCTCGGCGTCCTGGGTGGGCGCGCCGCGGTCGAGGCGCTCGGCGTCCGGTTGAGCAGTGCGGTGTTCGCGCTGCGGCGGCAGGCGCTGATCGCGCTCGCGCAGGCCGACAGCGCGGCGGGCGCGACGGCCGCTGCGGCGCTCACGGGCGACGCCGACTGGCGCTGGCGCAGCATGGCTGCGGAGGTGTTCGGGGCTGCGCGCGACCGCCCCCGGCTCGAAGCCCTGCTCGGCGATGCCGACGGCCGCGTCGTGGCGCAGGCTCTGCAGACGCTCGCCCGCGTCGTGCCCGAGGCCGACACCACGCTTGGCCCGCGGGCGCGGGATCTGCTCGCGCACCCCGATCCCGCCGTGCGGAGCGTCGCGGCCGATCTCCTGGCGCGGCACCCGGTCACGGCCGACGTGGACCGTCTGATCCAGGCCTACACCCGGGCTGCGGGCGATCCCTTCGATGACGCGCGCCTCTCGGCCGTCGCCGCTCTCGGAGCGATCGCGCGCGCGAGCGCCGAGGGGCGCCTCGCCGTCGCCGGTCGGTTTCTCGCGACCGTGCCGCGCGCCGACGACTACTTGGTGCGCCGGCTGGCGGCCGAGCGGCTCCCCGACGCCGCCGAGCGGTGGGGGCCCGCGGTGCCCATCGCCACCGATCGCGGCCCGGAGGCGTACCGCGATGCCGTGCGCCGTTATCTCCTGGTGGCGCTGCGCGGCCAGCCGCCGCGGGTGACGATCGAAACCGACCGGGGCACGATGGTCGTCGAGCTCTACGCGACCGAGGCCCCGCTGACGGTCGCCGCCTTTCTCTCCCTGGTCGAGCGACGCTACTTTGACGGATCCCGCTGGCACCGGGTGGTGCCCAACTTCGTCGTACAGGACGGCGATCCGCGGGGCGATGGGTGGGGAGGGCCGGGCTTCGTGCTCCGGGACGAGGTGAATCCCGTGCGGTACGACGTGGGTACCATGGGTATGGCGCTCTCCGGGCCCGATACGGGCGGCAGTCAGTTCTTCATCACCCTTTCGCCGCAGCCGCACTTGGACGGCGGCTACACCGTGTTCGGTCGGGTGGTGACCGGGTTCAACGTGCTGGGCGCCATCGCTCAGGGCGACCGCATCCGGAGCATTCATCGGTGAGGGCGGGCGGTGACGCGCGGATTCGGGTTCGCACGCTGACGCGTGCGCTCGGCAGAGCACTACCCTTAAGGGTAGCGTCGTGCCGAGCACAGGCTTTAGCCTGCGGATCGGCGCTACTGTTGGTGTCGTTGCTGCTCGGCTTCCGCTCGGCGGCCGCACAATTCGGCTACTTCGGGCAGAACAAGATCCAGTACCGCGGCTTCGACTGGCACGTGCTGCGCGGCGAGCACGTCGACCTCTACTACTACCCGGAGGAACAGGAGCTCGCGCGCGTCGCCCTCACCTACGCGGAAGAGAGCTACGGCGTGCTGGAGCGGCGCTTCACCCATCACCCGCACCGCCGCATCCCGCTCATCATTTACGCTTCGCACTCCGACTTCGAGCAGACCAACGTGTTGCCCTTCGTGCCGCCGGAGGGGTTGCTCGGCGTCACCGAGTTCCTGAAGCAACGGGTGGCCCTGCCGTTCACGGGCAGCTATTTCGATTTCCGCCACACGCTGCGTCACGAGCTGGTGCACGTGTTCCAGCTGAGCCTCACGAACCAGGCGTTCGCGCGCTATCCGCGGGTGCGTCACGTGGACCCGCCGCTGTGGTGGACCGAGGGGCTCGCGGAGTATTTCTCCGCCGGTGAGGATTCCCGCGATGAGATGATCCTGCGCGATCTGACGGTGTCGGGACGGCTGCCGGCGCTCGGCGAGCTGGCGTACGCGGGAGGCGGGCTCGTGTACCCGCTGGGAGGCGCGATCCATCACTTCCTCGCGGCCACGTACGGCGAGTGGCGCATCAACGAGATGTACCGCGACGTGTGGAAGTACGGCTCGTTCGACGACGAGGTGCGCGCCGTGTACAGCCGAACGCTCGACCAGCTGTCCGACGAATGGCAGTACTGGATGCGGCAGCGGTACTATCCCGCCGTCGTGGCGGCGGAGCCGCTCTCGATCACCGCCCGCCTGCTCACCCGGCTCGCCATCAAGCCCGCGGTGTTCGGGTCGCCCGCTGGTCCCGACAGCGCGCGTGGCGTGCTGTACTTCTCGCCGTCCACCGGGTACACGAACATCTACGCGCAGTCGTTCGCGGGCGATGCGCCGCGCGCCGTCGTCAAAGGGGAGCGCAGCGCCGAGTTCGAGTCCTTCCATTTCTTCGAGTCGCGGATCGGCGTGTCCAGCGACGGCATCGTCGCGTTCTCGAGCAAATACTTCGACCGCGACGCCTTGTTTCTGTGGAGCCTCGCGAAACAGCGAGTCGTCGGCCGCTATCAATTCCCCGAGCTCATCTCGATCCTGTCGCCCGCCTGGGCGCCGGATCGCCGCAGCGTCGTGTTTTCGGGGCTGGCGGTCTCCGGCTATTCCGATCTGTACCGCCTCTGGCTCCCGGACGGCCGGCTGGAGCGCCTCACCTCGGACCGGTACCAGGACCTGGATCCCACGGTGAGCCCGGATGGGCGGACCGTGGTGTTCTCATCCGACCGGACCCCGTTCGGTCCGGGTGGAGCGCGCAACCTCTTCACGCTCGACTTTGCCTCGGGGACGATCAGCTACCTCACCTACGGCGATTGGCGCGACGACCAGCCCCGCTGCGCGCCCGACGGCCGCATCTTCTTCGCGTCGGACCGCGACGGCACCTACCAGATCTATTCCGTGAACGCGACCGGGGTGGGACGCCGCGAGACGAACACGCTCAACGGCGCGTTCGACCCGGAGTGGGTGGACGCCGATCACGGCCTCGTGTTCGGTGGGTTCGCCGATCTGAGCTATAACATCTACGTGGCGCACCCCGTGTCGGACAGCGCCGCCCGCGCGGTGGCGCTCGCCGCGGACCGGGGGGCGCCGGAGTGGACGTGGCCCGAGCTCGCGAGCCCGCAGTACGCCCGCGCTAATGCGGCTCCCTACGAGCGCAAGTTCAGTCTCGACTTCGCGGCGGGAGACGCCGTGGTGGCGCCGGGCGTCGGGTCGGCCCAGGGCGCCGTCTTCGTCTTCAGCGACCTGCTGAGCGACCATCAGCTGTACCTGCTGCTGTCCTCGTTCTCGGGCTCGGGCTTCGGCAACCTGCTCGACAATTTCAGCGGCACCGCGTTCTACCTGAACCAGTCCCACCGCGTCAACTGGGGAGTCGGCGCGTTCCGGCTGCGCGGTCTGTTCTACGAGGGGGACTTCAGCACCTTGTATGACGAGACATCCGGCGGCGTGTTCGGGGAAATCCGCTATCCGCTGTCCCGCTTCACGCGCATCGAAGCGGAGTACCGCATCGAGCACTCGAACCGGTTCGACATCACCCGACCGGATCTGATCGACAACGGTCCGACCGAGTTCCACCGGGTGGGCTGGCTCGCGTCCAACTACGTGAGCTACGTGCGGGACAACACCCTCTGGCTCCCTACCGGACCGATCGACGGGGTGCGGATGAACCTCACCGGCGGCTTGGTGAACGACATCAGTCACGGCCGGTTCGACACGTGGGTCCTCACGGGGGATTACCGCCGCTACCTGCGCACGTCGCTGCGGAGCGCGATCGCCGTCCGCCTGCTGGGCTACTACGCCGGCGGCGAACGCCCCCGCCGGGTCAACATCGGCGGCTCGTGGGGGCTGCGCGGCTACCCCCGGTACGGCTTCGTGGCGGGTACGCGCGCCTGGCTCCTCAACTCGGAGTGGCGCTTCCCGATCACCGACTTCCTCTCAATCGGCTTCCCGTTCGGCGTGGCGCGGTTCCCCGGCGTGCAGGGCGCGTTGTTCTGCGATCTGGGGAGCGCCAACACGGCGACGTCGCTCGACCGCGGCACGCTCGGCAGCACGGGACTCGGGCTCCGCATGTCGCTCGGGGCGCCGCTGGTACTGCGGCTCGATCTGGGGTACCGGTTTCACGCCGGCGACATCTCCGGCTACGCGCTTCCGTCGGGGAGCCGCGGCTCGCGCTTCGTCGACTTCTTCTTCGGGTTTAACTATTGAGCCGGCAACGCGTTTCGCTTGACCGGCGGGTGACGCTCTCCTACATTGGCGCCTGTTGGCTGCTCGCCGGCTGTCCGGGAAAGCCGGCGCCGCTCGTCCCGATGCCGCTCGCCCCGGCCGATCCTGCCGCCGCCGCGGCATGGGCCCGCGCCACGCTGCCTGGACGCGACACCGCCATCCGGTTCCGCTGGAAATACCAGGACGCGGACCGGCGCTGGGGGGGCCGTGGTCAGGCTCGCATCGCGCCGCCGGACTCGCTGCGGTTCGACTACGTGGGACCGCTCGGGTTGGGCGCCGGCGCGGCCGTGGTGGTGGGGGATTCGGTGCGGTGGGCCGACCCGGAGCGGAACTTCCGCTCCCTCGTGCCGGCCGTGCGGATGCTGTGGGCGGGTTTCGGCATCGTGCGGCCACCTGCGGGTGGTGCGGTCTTTGGTCTGAGTGACGCGCCGGGCGACTCGCGCCGACAAATCTGGCGTTTCGTCGACGGCTCGGATACGCTCGACTACGTGGTCCTGGAAGGCGCGGGTCGTGTGCTGCACGCGGAGTGGCGGCAGGCGGGAAAGATGCTGGCCCGCAGCACCACACAGTTCGACGGGCGCGGCCTGCCGGCGAGCGCCCGACTCGATTTCCCGGAGGGCCCGGCCCGTTTTGAGCTCTCGGTGGTTGCGGTCGACACTGCGGCGGTCATCGATCCGGCGCTGTGGCGCCGCCGCCGGTAGCGCCAGCGGACTGGCGCTCGCCGCTTGTCTCTACGGTTTCGCCGGCGGCGGCTTGCCCAACATCAAGACCGTCGCCATCCTGCCGTTCGACAACCAGACGCCGGAGCCGGCCTTGACCAAGGAGGTCAACGACGCCGTGCTCGAGGCCTTCCAGGGGCGGCTCGGCTTGCGCCCGGCGGCGGAGGCCAACGCCGACGCCGTCGTGCGGGGGCGTGTGGTGCGCTATGAGTCCGACGTCCCGCTGTCGTTCCAGCCCGGCCAGCGGCCCGACGTGACCCGGCGACAGGTGCAAATCACCGTCGACGTCGAGCTATTCGATCAGCGCGACAGCAAGACGCTGTGGCAGAAGCAGGGCCTCACCGTGGTGGGCGAATACCCGCCACCCCAAGAGGCGGCCGGGCGCAAGGTCGCGTTGCAGAAGCTCGTCAACGACCTGGTCGAAGGCGCGCAATCCCAATGGTGAGCGGCCTGCCGGCATCGCGGCCCCTGGGCCGGCGCGGCGCGAGCTCGACCGGGTGCCTCTTCTCGCTGTTGCTCTTCGTCGCCGTGCTGTACTACGGCGTGAACGTCGGCGAGGTGTACTTCCGGTACTATCGCTTGCTGGATGAGATGCAGACGCAGGCGCAGCTGGCCGCCGCGCTGGACGACGGGACCATCCGGCGCCGCATTCAGGCGACGGCACAGGACATCGGTCTCTCGGAGCAGGCGCAGAGCATCAGGATCATCCGCCGCGCGTCGCCGCGCGAAATCGTGATCGAGGCGGAGTACTCGGAGACTATTCACCTCCCGCTCTTCACCCACACCTTCACCTTCCATCCCAAGGCGACGCAGCCGCTGTAGCTCCCCTGAACACTGCCGCCAAGCTCCGCACCCCCGAGGAGGCCGCCGCGTGGCGGCAGCGCCAGCGCGGTCCCGTCGTGTTCACGAACGGCGTGTTCGACCTGCTGCACGTCGGGCACGTGAGCCTGCTGGAAGCGGCCCGCGCCGAGGGCGCGGCACTCGTCGTCGGTGTCAACAGCGACGCCTCCGTGCGCCGGCTCGGGAAAGGCGGCGACCGCCCGATCGTACCCGGCGCGGACCGCGCCCGATTGCTCGCGGCGCTCGCCTGCGTCGACTGTGTCGTGCTGTTCGACGCCGACACTCCCGGGGCACTCATCACCGAGCTGCGGCCGGACGTGCTCGTCAAGGGTGCGGACTACGCCCGGGACGACATCGTCGGGGCCACCGAGGTGGCAGGCTGGGGCGGGCGCGTCGTGCGGGTGGCGCTCGTACCGGGGTACTCGACCAGCGAGCTCCTGGGACGGCTGCGGCGGGACGCGAGGCGATGAAGCTCTTGATCGGAACCCGCAACGACGGCAAGGCCCGGGAGATCCGCGACATCTTCGCCGCGCTCCCGTTTCAACTCGTCTTTCCGGCGGATCAGTTCCTCGAGCGGCTGCCGGAAGAGCAGGACCTGGAGCGCGGCTCGAGCTTCTCCGAGAACGCCGTGGCCAAGGCGCGCTATTTCGCGGCGCGCAGTCACCTCCCGACGCTCGGCGAAGACTCGGGGCTCGAAGTGGACGCGCTCGACGGAGCCCCGGGGGTCTTCTCCGCCCGGTGGGCCCTGATGCACGGGAGAGAGGTCACCGGGCAGGGGGAAGGGGCGCTCGACGCCCAGAACAATGCGCTGCTACTCGAGCGCCTCGCCCTAGTGCCCGACGAGCAGCGTACGGCGCGCTTCCGCTGTGTCGTGGCGTACGTCGAGACCGCGACCGCCAAGCCCGAGCTCGTCGAGGCGACGTGCGAGGGCAGCATCCTCGCGGCGCCCCGCGGCGGCGGCGGCTTCGGCTATGACCCGCTGTTCCTGTCCACCGATCTCGGCATCAGCTTCGCCGAAGCGGGGCTCGCGGCCAAGCAGCGGGTCTCGCATCGCGGACGCGCCATCCGTGCCCTGATCGAGGTGCTCGTGCGCCGCAGCAAATGAGGAGGGGTCGCCCGTGACCGTATCCACTCTGCTCGTCGTCCTCGTCGTGCAGCGCGCCGCGGCGGGCGCGTCGGAGGACCAATGGCCCATGCCCGCCAAGGACTACGCCGCCACACGCTACAGCGCCCTGGCGCAGATCACCGTGGGAAACGCCAAAGGGCTCCGCGCGGTGTGGAGCTTCTCCACCGGCGTCCTCGCGGGGCATGAGGGACAACCGTTGGTCGTGCACCAGACGATGTACGTCGTCACCCCCTACCCGAACGTCCTCTACGCGTTCGACCTCTCGCAGGAGGGCTACCCGCTGAAATGGAAGTACCGCCCGAACGTCGACCCGGCGGCGATCGGTATGGCGTGCTGCGACGTCGTGAACCGCGGGGCGTTCTTCGCGAACGACCGGATCGTCTACAACCTGCTCGACGGGCATACGGTGGCGATCGCCGCCGCCACGGGTCGGGAGATCTGGAATACCAAGGTCGCCGACGTGCGGCAGGGCGAGACGACCCCGATGGCGCCCTTCGTCGTCGGCGACCGGGTCATCGTGGGGACCGCCGGCGGCGAGTACGGCGTGCGCGGCTGGGTGAAGGGGCTCGACTTGGCGACCGGCCGCGTCGTCTGGACGGCCTACAATGCCGGCCCCGACGCCGAGATCCTGGCGCGGCCCGAGACGTTCCGACCGTTTTATGACAAAGGCTCTGGGCTAGGGCAGACCACGTGGCCGCCGGATGGGTGGAAGCACGGCGGCGCGCCCGTCTGGGGATGGCTCTCCTACGATGCGGCGTTGGACCTCTTCTACTACGGCACCGGTAACCCGGCGCCCTACAACGCCGACCAGCGCTTGGGGGACAACAAATGGGCGACGAGCGTCCTGGCGCGCCGCCCCGGCGACGGCACCCTGGTGTGGGCGTATCAGTTCACGCCGGCCGACAACTGGGACTATGATGCCGTGCAGGAGATGATTCTCGCGGAGCTGACCGTCCGGGGCCGCCGCCGCCGGGTGCTGGTACACTTCGACAAGAACGGCTTCGCCTACACGATCGATCGCGCTACGGGAGAGGTCCTGGTGGCGCAGCCGTACGTGACCGTGAATTGGGCGAAGCGAGTCGATCTCACGACCGGCCGCCCCGAGGTGGACTCGACGAAGCTCACGGGCGCGTCCCGCGGCAGCGTGCAGGACATCTGCCCGACGCTCGAAGGTGGCAAGAACCAGCAGCCCGCCGCGTACTCCCCGCGCACCGGTCTGTTCTACGTTCCCACGAACAACATGTGCATGGATTATCACACCACGCCTGTCACGTATCTCGCCGGGACGCCGTTCATCGGCCTCAACGCCCCGTACAAGCCCGGCCCCGGCGGCAACCTGGGCGCCGTGATCGCGTGGGACGCGGGGCTCGGGAAGAAGGTCTGGGAGATCAAGGAGAAGTACCCGGTCTGGAGCGGCGCGCTCGCTACCGCCGGCGGCGTGGTGTTCTACGGGACGCTGGACGGCTGGTTCAAGGCAGTCGACGCGAAGACCGGCAGCGGGTTGTGGAAGTTCAAGGTCGGGTCCGGCGTCGTCGGCAACCCGATCACGTTCACGGGCGCCGACGGCAAGCAGTACGTGGCGGTCTACGCGGGGCTGGGCGGTGATTGGGCCCTGTTGGCCGGCGACGTCCGCTCCGACGATCCCGCGGACGTGCGCCCGCCGGCGAGCTTCATGCCGGACCTGGCGCGGCACACCAGCCTGGGAGGGATTGTATGGCTATTCGCGCTGTAGCCGCGGCCCCACTGATCGCCCTGCTCGTGACGGCGGGGCAGCAGGCCATCCCGCCCGCGGTGCGCTACGAGCAGCACGTCTTTGCCGGCGGAGCTGCGCCGCTGGCCGGGACGCTCGAAAACCCATTCAAGGGCGATCGGCGATCGGTGGCGGACGGTGAGAAGCTCTTCAGCGCCTTCAACTGTGACGGCTGCCATTCCCTGGGCGCCACCGGGGGGCAGGGGCCGAGCCTCGCCGACGGGCGCTGGCGTTATGGCGGCGCCGACGGCGCGATCTTTCACTCGATCTATTACGGTCGGCCGCGCGGCATGCCGGCGTTCGGGGGCGTGCTGCCGCCCGACGCGATCTGGAAGCTCGTGACCTACTTGCAAGGCCTCGAGCCCGCGGCGGACCTGTCCACGACGTCGTGGTGACGCCGGGCACAGGGGCGGTGGGGTGCCGGGTGTTTCGAGGAGTCTAGGGATGCGGTAACTTGGTTCGGGGAACGGGGCGTGGCGGGACGACGTGGATGGCCGGGGCCGCTCTGAATCGAAGCGAGGGAGGCCGATGATGACGCTACCTTGTACGCAACGGGACGGTCTGCCGCACGCGGTGTTCCTCAGGCGCCTCGCGGGGGCCCGCTCGGCGACGTCGGGCGACGCACGGCTCGGCAACGGGGCGTTTCTTGCGCTCCGTCTCGTCGACCGGCTCGGCCCCGGGCGCGGGGCGGCGCATGCGGACGTGTTTCGCTATCAGCACGCGGCCACCGAGCGCGCATGCCGCGAGCTCCCCGGTGACTGCACGGAGACGAGCCATCTCACGGGCGTCGTGCGGGCGGCGGCCGACGCCTTCCAGGAGCACGATGCACGCATCGTGGTGCCCGCGCTGTTCGCTTACGCGCACTATCTCGAGAACGAGCTGCGTCTCGAAGAGGCGCTCGATGTCCTGGCGTCCCTGCTCTGTGTCGCAGATGAACGACTCGGACAGCCAGACGCCATTGCGGCGCACCTGCGAGTCGCTCGCGTGAACCGCAAGTTGAACCGGTTTGCCGAAGCGGATGCGGCGTACAACATCGCCGGAGAGTTGGCTACAACGGTGGCCGACATCCACGGAGCTTTCCTGAGCCGAGTGGGGCGCGCCATCTCGGTTCAAGCGCGGGGGAATCTGGCGGCCGCCGAGCAGTCGTTACGCGAGATTGCGGCGGAAGCCCAGGGAGTTGAGGAACGTGAAATTCAAGCGCACGCAGAGCATGCCTTGGGCACGACGCTCTTGTTCCGAGGGCAGATCGCCGACGCCATCGTCCATGTGTGGCGCGGATTCGAGCTGTACGAAGACGACGCGTCGCGTGTGAGAGCACTCGGAGACTTGGGCGCGATGCTGCTGACTGTCGGGGAGGTGACCGCCGCGGAACGCGCCTTAGTCGAGGTAGTGAGAAGGGGATCCGGGATGCAGGACGTCGTGTCCAATGCGGTGGTTGAGCTCATGCACTGCGCGTCCTTCAGAGGCGATCGGTTGGGATTCGAGCGATGGCGCGCGGCGTGTGAGACGCGGATCCCCACCATGCCGCCGAACATCCTGGCGGACTTCTATCTCAAGTCAGGGATTGGCCAGGCGCGGTTCGGGCGATTCCGCAGGGCGGCACGCCTGCTGGAGCAGGCGATTGAGGTCGCTGGGAAAGCCGGTATGCACGAACTGGTCTTCAGAAGTGAGCGGATTAGAGACGGGCTCCGCGACTGCCAACCGGGAGGCTGCTCCGTCCTGACGGCAGCCGCGGAACCGGGTGAATCCTGCGAGTCGGTACGAGAGGTTTCAACCTCGCTCGCGCAGCTGGGCGAGTGAGTGCCTCAGTGGCACACGTTGGGATTGTTCACGTCGCAGGTGAGCGGCTGCGGCGCGGTGGAATCGGCACACGCCGAGGCGACGAGCGCGAACGACACGATGAGCAGTGCGAGCAGGGTGCGGGTTGGGCGCAACATACGACCTCCAAGAGTTGAGTTACGGAGTGTACTTCGGGCGACACGCTAAACTGGGCGCTCGAGCGGATGTTTTTTAGGGCGTTTTCGCGGCATCGTGGGGTGGTTTTGCGACATTTATGCTGGTTCTAGCCGCCGTCTCCGGGATTCAGTTTCACAAGCTGCGCCGCGCCGCCGCGGCGCGGTTCGCCGTGGTGCACGCGTCGACCTGGGATGCCGTCCTCTCCGCGATCCGCAGCCGCCCGGTGGAGCTGGCGGTGGTGGATCCGTTGTTGACGGGAACGGCGAGCGACCGGGAGATCGAGCGGCTGCGAGTTCTGTTTCCGTCGCTGCCGCTCATCCTCTATACCAGCCTCACCCCGCAGACGGCTGCGGTGCTGCTCGCGCTCGGCCAACGCGGCATCCGACACGTGGTGTTCTCCCGCTACGACGATCACCCGCTGCATCTCCGCCATGTCTTGGCGCAGGAAGAGTCGCGCTCCGCGTCTCAACAATTGCTCGATCAGTTCGCCTGGGCCCTCTCGCCGTTGCCGAGCGAGCTGCGCTGGGTGCTCGAAGAAGTGCTGCGCTCGCCCGCGGAGGTCCAAACCGTCCAGCAGGTGGCGGCGCGCGCCCGGGTGGACCGGCGCACCTTCGAGCGCTGGTTCATGCGCGTGGGGCTGCCGTCGCCCCGGCATTTCCTCGCCGCCGCGCGCGTGCTCTACGCGCATCGCCTGCTCCAGGATCCCGGGTTCACGATCGAAGACGTTGCGATGCGTCTCGGCTACGCGCAAACCAAGACGCTGCAGCTGCACGCCCGCACCTATCTGGGACTCACCGCCGGTGAGATGCGCCTCACGCTCGCCCCCGAGGAAGCGCTCGAGCGTGTCGTGCACGACTTCTTCCCGACCCGTCAAGCGCAGGTTTCCGTCTCGTGAGCGAGCCTCAGCGCACCGTGCTGATCGTCGACGACGAAGCGCCGCTGCGTCGGGTCCTCGAGCGCGCGCTCGAGCGGGAAGGCTATCGCGTGCTCGGCGCCGGCAGCGCCGAAACGGCCTACGAGCTGCTCTCCGCGGCCCCGGCGGACGCGATCCTGCTCGACATCCGGCTCCCCACCATGTCGGGGCTGGCGCTGTTTCTCGCCATCGTCAACCGCTGGCCCGCGCTGGCGGGGCGCATCGCCATCATGACTGGTGACGCGGAGGCCGACGAAGTGCGCACCTGGATCGAGCGCAACCCATGTGCCCTGTTGCGGAAGCCGTTCAACCTGCGCCAGATCTTCGATTGGCTGGCCGCCGTGCTGGAAGCCCCGGGTCGCGAGAGCGGCAACGGCTGACGCGGCGCGACCATCGCGCGTAGCGTTGTCTCCTGTTCCCTCTTACCTTGCACTCGTTGTCCGTCTATCCGTCTGTCCGTCTACCCGTCTAGCATTTCGGGGCGTAGCGCAGTCCGGTAGCGCGTCTGGTTTGGGACCAGAAGGTCCCGGGTTCGAATCCCGGCGCCCCGACCTCTTGAAGATCAGCCCCGCAACGATCGCTTGCGGGGCTTCTTCTTTGTTGTCCTCGATGTTACCACTCCGGTCAGGAGTGTCCGCTGCTACCGGTCCCAACCTCGCTTCGGAGAAAACGATGAAGCAGCTACTGACGGCGCTGTCGCTTGCGGTGTGTGCGCGCGCCCTGGTCGCCCAGGGTGCGCCGCCCCAGGTTGCCCCCGACCAGCCGTATGTCATGGAGTACTACTACAAAGTGCAGTGGGGACACCAGCAGGAGTTTTTGCAGCTATTCCTCAAGAACCACTACCCCCTGCTGAAGCGGAGCGTGGAGAGCGGCCGCATGGTGTCCGTGAAAATTGAAACGCCGGCGAACCACATGACCGAAGACGCGCGCTGGGATTATCGCGTCACCATCCGATTCAAGAACTCGACGCTGGCAACCACCGCCAACCCTCAGGAAGAATCCTGGATCAGTCAGCTCTGGCCCGACCAGGCCGGCTACAAACGCGAGGAGCAGCGCCGGTTCGAGATCCTGCTCGCGCACTGGGATCTGCCGGTCACGGATATCACGCCGGCCAGGCAATAGTTCGGTCAGTCGGCGACGACAGCGTCGTCCCGTCCGCCCGCTGGGGAAACCACCGATCGGCGAGCCGCGTCCCGTAACGGATGAGCGGCGCTTCCAGTGTGTGGTACAGCAATACCGGCAGGCTGACGAGCAGCACTAGGAACACCGCCCATCGTCCTGCCAGCGGGAGCGCGCCGAGCCGGACGAACGCCAACCACAGCGCGAAGACGTGTGTCAGATAAGTCCCGTAGGAATACTTGGCCAGCTCGTGCGCCGCACCGCGCACCCAGGTATGGCGCAGCTCCCGGAAGTGAGGCAGGGCTAAGCCCGCGAGCAGGCACAGCACCCACCCGTGATCGTAGGGCCGTGAAAACCGGTACGCCGCCCACAGCGCCCCCAGAAACACGGGCCATGCCCAGGACGGCCAGCTCCGCCGCGTGGTGCCCGTCAGGTGGTACGCGATGATACCGGGAAGGAACGTGGGCACGAACTGGCCCAGGTCGAGGCGATCGCTGATCAGCGGTTGCACCAGCGCGAGCCCCAGCGCCGCAACCCACAGCCCGAGCAACGGTCGCACCGATGTGGTGCGGTGAGCCAGCAGAAACAGGAACGGGAGCAGCACGTACATCTGCATCTCGAGCGGCAGGCTCCAGAGCTGTCCGGCGATGGACGGGGTGTACGTCAGGTTCTGCACCAACAGGAGATTGGCGAGCAGCCCCCGAACTCCCAGGTCGACGTAGTGGATGCTCCAGACGCCGATGTCTGCAGCCGGAATCTTGAAGGTGAAAACCGTCAGTACGAGTAGGATGCTGAGGGGATAGATTCGGAAGCAGCGCCGCACGAGGAAGTGGCCGAGCAGGTCGCTCCATCGCTCTCCTCGGTATCGTCGCGCGAGCGACTGCGTCAGCACGAGACTCGTGTGCACGAAGAAGAGCAGCACGGCGAACCGCCCCATACGCAGCAGCGGGCTGCCCGGGGGGATGACGCTGAGAAACCCCAGCACATGCACGGAGACGACGGCGATCAATGCGATCGCGCGCAACAGGTCGAGATTCGCCGAATCGCGGTCGCGGCGCATTTGGGCGCCCACGCTGCGACCGGCGGACAAGACCGGCGAACGTCGCGGCGCGGCTCTAACCTGTTCAGTTCGTGCAGTCACTGCTCCCCCGGTTACGGATGTGCGGCTGTGACTTAGCGAGTTCCGTGCCAAGGGGTTAGCGGCGGGCACGCATCCCTCACCTGAGGCGTTTCCACCGACGCGACCGCGCGACATCCACCGGCGCGCCTCAGGAGGCGGGAACCGCGCCGCGCGGAATCGGGTTACCTATGGTTGCAACGCAACGAGGGACGGTGCACATGCGCACGAGAATCAATCGCCGGGCGCCGCAGCGAACGGGGCGACGCGGATGCAAGCATCCGGTGCGGTACGAGACGGACTGGCTGGGTCGAACCTACGCGGGATGTCCGCTCTGCGGACGTTGGACGCGCCTGAAAACGGTAGTGGCACGGCCCGACGGCAAGCGACTCGCCGCCTGATGCGCAGAGCACCCAATTGCTTTCATGGGGTTATCGAGTAGCATAAGGGACACGCTGCTGGGGAGGCCCGATGAAGCGGGCGGCGGCAGTCGGGACGTTGTGCTTCGCAGTGGTGCTGGCGGCATGCGGTGCATCCCGCATCGTCCTCACCGTTGACGTGCTGAGCTTCCTGCGGTCGGACAGCCTCGACGCGTTCTCCTTCGGCGTCCGCGGCGGCGTGCCCCAGACGGACTTCACGGCGGCACGGCTGTTCTCACTCCCATCGCGGTTCGGGCCGGGTAGGGTGGACTCGGTTGCGGTGACCGCCGGCGCGATCCTCGAGAGCACCCAGGGCGGCGGGACCGTCGCTCTCGACGTGTTCTTCGCCAAGGACGAGGCCAGTCTCTTCACCGGCCAGCCTTACGTCAGCGCCCATGCCACCGTGTCGGGCGTGCAGACCGATACCCTGCTGCCACCGACGACGCGGTCGGTGAACGACACCGTCTTCAATACACCCGACGTGTGGGTGGGTGTTCGCGCCCGCGTCGCGACCGATCCCGGCCCGGACCTGGTCGGCCGGCTAGCGGTGACCGTGCTCCAGCTGCGGGTCGTAATGCACGACCAAGGCTTCTGAGTCCACAGCCGATTATTCTCCATACGGTATCCAGATGTTCTTGACCTGAGTCGCCTGTCTCAGGAATTCCCGCCCTTCGCCTTGCTGGCTGTCGCGCCAATCTCTCGCTTCCCACTCGGCCCACGTCCGCTTCATGTTGCCGGCAGAGGCGCGCTCGACCTCCGTCGCTCCGGCCCGCTCTCCGAAATACCAGACCGCGTCCACATCATCGTGCTCGGCGAGCACCTTCGCGAGCGCGTCCTTCGCGCCCGTCACGATGTTGACGACGCCGCTCGGCACGTCGGAGGCTTCGAGCACGCTCGAGAGCTCGGTCGCCGCGAGCGGGTGGGCCTCCGACGGGATCGCGATCACGGTGTTCCCGGTCGCGATCGCGGGCGCCACCAGCGATACGAAGCCGAGCAGCGGACACTCTTCCGGGCAGGCGAGTCCCAGCACACCGATCGGTTCGTTCATCGCGAGCGTCACGCCGCGGATCGGCACGTGGTGGACCGCGCCGTCGTACTTGTCCGCCCAGGCCGCGTAGCTGAACAGACGCGACAGCGTCGCGTCCACCTCGTGGCGGGCGTCGGCGCCGCTCGCGCCGGTCAGGGCCGCGATGTGGCCGGCGAACTCGTCCGCGCGTACCGCCAGGTTCTCGGCGATGTAGTACAGAATCTGGCCGCGATTGTGACCGCTCGTGTGCGCCCACCCGGCGGCCGCGTGCGCCGCTTCGACCGCGTCGCGGATGTCCTTGCGATTCCCTTCGCCCACGTCGCCGAGGGGACGACCCCCCGCTCCGATGATATGACGCGCGTAGGGCGCGTCGGGGCGGGTCTGCTTGCCCCCGATAAAGAACTTGTAGGTCCGATCGATGGCCGGGAGACGGGAGTCGGGAGTCGGGAGGTGTTTCGGTCGCGCGCCGCGTGCCGCGTGCTTGGTCTCCCGGCTCCCGTCTCCCGTCTCCCGCTCCGGCTTCAGATACTCCCACATCCCCTCCCGTCCGCCCTCGCGCCCGAACCCGGACTCGCGGTACCCGCCGAACCCGGAGGCGGCGTCGAACAGGTTCGTGCAATTGATCCACACCACGCCCGCTTTGACCTTCGGCGCAACGTCGAGCGCCAGGTTGATATTCTCGGTCCAGACGCTCGCCGCGAGTCCGTAGGGGGTGTTGTTCGCGAGCTCGACCGCCTCGGCGGGGGTACGAAACGTCATCGTGACGAGCACGGGCCCGAAGATCTCGACCTGGGCGATCGTCGCGGCGGGCGCGACGTTCGTGAACAGGGTGGGCGGGTAGAAGTACCCCTCCGTAGGACACGCCCACGACGGCTGCCACATCGTGGCGCCTTCCGCGACGCCCGTGGAGACGAGCTCGCGGATGCGCTCGAGCTGTACCGGCGCCACGATCGCCCCCATGTCGATCGCCTTGTCGAGCGGCGGGCCGACCCGCAGCTTTTCCATCCGCGCGCGCAGCTTCGCGACCAGCTGCTCCGCGATGCCTTCGTGCGCCAACAGCCGCGACCCCGCGCAGCACACCTGTCCTTGGTTGAACCAGATCGCGTCCACCACGCCCTCGACCACGCTGTCCACGTCGGCGTCGTCGAACACGATGAACGGACTCTTGCCGCCGAGCTCGAGCGACAGCTTCTTCCCCGACCCGGCGGTCGCCTTGCGGATGATGCGTCCGACCTCCGTCGACCCCGTGAAGGCGATCTTGTCGACGGCGGGGTGCGCGACGAGCAGCTCACCGGTGCGGCCGTCGCCGGTGACGATGTTCAGCACGCCGGGCGGGAGCCCTGCGTCGTGCGCGATCTCGGCGAAGCACAGCGCGGTGAGCGGCGTAAACTCCGCGGGTTTGAGCACCACCGTGTTCCCCGCGGCGAGCGCGGGCGCGATCTTCCAGGCGAGCATCAGTAGCGGGAAGTTCCAGGGGATGATCTGCCCGACGACACCCACGGGGCCGTGGCCCCCGAACTCGGGGCTGGCGAGCTGCGCCCACCCCGCGTGATGGTAGAAGTGTCGGGCGACGAGCGGGATGTCGAGATCGCGCGTCTCGCGGATCGACTTGCCGTTGTCGAGACTTTCGAGCACCGCGAGCAGCCGCGCCTGCTTCTGCACGGCGCGCGCCAACGCGTAGAGATGCCGCGCACGGCCATGCCCGGACAACGCGGACCACGGGCCGAATGCCTGGCGCGCCGCGGCCACGGCGGCATCCACGTCCGCCGGACCCGCTTGGGTGACGCGCGCCAGCCGCTCCGCAGTCGCGGGGTTGATCACGTCGAACAGCTCGCCGCTCTCGGCCCTGGCCCAGCGCCCGTCCACGAACACACCGAATTCACCGCCGTGCTGGGCGATCCACTCCCGCGCCTGCTTATCGCTCTCCGGCGCGGGCCCGTAGGCCATCGTCTCGAAGATCTCGGAGACGGTCGTCATACCATCGGGTGGCGATGGGCCGCCGAGTAGCGCCCGGTGACGAAGTGCTCGAGCTGGCGCTCGATGTCGGTGAGTAGGGTCGAGGCGCCGAGGCGGAACAGGTCCGCCTTGAGCCAACGGTCGCCCAGCTCCTCCTTCATCAGGATGAGCCACTGCAGGGCCGTCTTCGCGCTCCGAATCCCGCCGGCGGGCTTGAAGCCGACCGCGTGGCCGGTGCGCTCGTGGTAGTCGCGAATCATCCGGGTCATGACGACGCCGACCGGCAGGGTCGCGTTCACCGCTTCCTTGCCGGTGGACGTCTTGATGAAATCGGCACCCGCCATCATCGTCACCTGGCTCGCGCGCGCCACGTTGGCGAGCGTCGCCAGGTCCCCGGTGCCGAGGATCACCTTCATGTGCGCGGTGCCGCACGCGTCGCGGAAGGCCCGGACTTCGTCGTACACCGCTTCCCAGTCGCCCGCCAGCGCGTGGGCGCGCGTGATGACCACGTCGATCTCGCTCGCCCCCGCCGCCACCGAGGCCTTGATCTCCTCGATCCGCTGGGGCAGGGGGTTGAGCCCGGCCGGAAAACCGGTCGACACGGCCGCGACCGGGATCCCCGAGCCCTCGAGCGCTTGGACGGCGACGGGAACGAACGCGTGGTACACGCACACCGCGCCGACCCTGATCCCCAAGGCAGTGGCGCCCAGCGCCTCGAGCAGGTCCCGGCGCACCGGCTCCTTCGCCTTGCCGCACAGCCGCCGCACGTTGGTCGCGGTGTCGTCGCCCTGCAGGGTGGTGAGATCGATGCAGGTGATCGAACGCAGCAGCCACGCGGCTTGCCACTCACGCTTGACGGTGCGGCGGGTGGGGAGGGTGGCGGCGCGGCGCTCGACCGCGCTCCGGTTCACGCGCAGCGCGCGCACCAAGTCGAGGTCGAGGGGCATACCGGGGTTGCGCACCTCGCGCGGGTGGACGCGCAACGCCCGCTCGACCGGGCTGGGCGGGCTGGGCGGGCTGGGCGGGCGGGGCTCGGCGGCGACTTCGTATCTCCGTGTCGTTTCCATGCGCCAATCAATC
>QHUM01000008.1 GCA_003222135.1 Gemmatimonadota bacterium
GGGGGTTCGTGGGCTTCTGTTGCCCGGGCGGGACGGGGCCCCCCGGCCGGCCAGGCGGTGCGTGCGCCGCCGCGTGGCCGAGGCCCTGCGCCGCCTGCGTCGGTGTCGCTCCTTGAGCGACACCCGCTTGGACCTCGCCGGGAAGGTCGAGCAGCTCGCTCGGTGGGCGCCCGGCGCTGATCACGCCCTCGACCAAGTCGACCGTGTTCTCTGGGGGGACGCCCAGCGCCGCAAGGGTCGCCGCCACGCGCAACGTCAGCGCCGCGTCGTACGGCGCGTGGCTCGCACGCGCCAGCTGCTGCACCTGCTTGACGCCGAGTCCGGCGCCGAGGGCGTAGGCCCCGCCCTCCACCACGTCGGCGTCCGCGCGCCCGCCCCCCGAACGCAGTGCGTCCGCGGCGGCGGCGAGCTGGTCGGAAAGCGCCCGTACTGCAGCGATCACCCGGTCTGCCGGCTTGCCCTTCGCACCGCCTTCGATCGCCTTCTGAACGAGCGGCTCCACCGGGAGGCCCCGGCCGGCGGCCGACGCCGCGATCCCCGCGACGGCGCTCGCCACCTCGGGCGGCACCCGGCCGGCCAGTCGCGCTGCCACGTCCGGCGCCTGCGCGGCGAGCCGGAGCGCTGCGACCGCAGTGAGAGTGAGGGTGACGGCCACTCGCCTCACAGGATCCGCGCTCCTCGAGCGGTCACGGCAACCATACTGTTGCGGCGCCCGAAGCCGTCGTCGACGCCGGGCGCAGCCGGGTCCGGAACCCACTGCCCACCATCCACGACGAACGCGTACTGGTGATGCCCCTGGGGCAGCGCGAGCGTGATCGCCCAGACGCCACCTCCGCCCACGCGCGCCAGCGGGGACGCGTTCTGATCCCATTGATTGAAGGTTCCGGCGACCGCCACCCGCCGCGCGGTCGGGGCGTACAGCACGAACCGGACGTACACGCTGTCGCGCGCGGCGAGGCGCACGGGCCGCGCGCCTTCAGGGGCCTGTGACGGCCGCGTGAGGAGCAACGCTAGGGCGGCCGCGGCGGCGAGCGCGGCGCCCCAGACGATCCCGGGTCGCAGCCGCAGCCGCAGCTCGATGTCCCGCGGCTCCACGAGCCCGCGCCAGAAGCGCCGCATCGGTGAGCCGGCGCGCCGCCGCACCTCGGTCATCACACGCGCTTCGAACTGGGCCGAGAGCGCCACGGGCGCCCGATCCACGGCGCCGAGCAGACGCAGCGCTTCCGCACCTTCGCCGCGCAGCTCGAGTGGTAGATCGCTGAGCGACAGCTCACCGTCCAGCAACCGCTTGACCGACGGATGATAGGTCTTGGTCATGTGTGCTCCTTCAACAACTCGCGCAACCGGTCATACGCCCGGTGCATGCGCATCTTGAGCGAGGCGACTGTGGCACCCGTCATCCCCGCGATCTCGTCGTACGCCAGTCCTTCCACATGCTTCAGCACGAACACTTCACGTTGCTCCGGCGTCAGGTCGACGAGCGCCCGTTCGAGCGCGTGCGCCTGCTCGATCTGCTCCACGTTCCCATCCGGCCGATCGGGCCCGGCGATCGCTTCGTCCGTCGCCTCGAGCCCGCGTCCTTCCCGGGTCCGACGACGCTGCTCGGCGAAGCAGCGGTTTCGCAAGATCAGAAACAGCCACCCCGCAAACTTGGCGGGTTCCCGGCACTGCGCCAGCTGATCGAAGGCGCGCACGAAGGCATCCTGGACCGCATCCTCGGCCGCGTCGAGCGAGCCGAGCATTCGGGCGGCAAACCGCGCATAGCGGTCGCGGTAGCGGTGCACCAGCACCGCGTACTGCTCCACATCCCCCGCCAGCACGGCGCGCACGACTTCTCCGTCCGTCGCCTGTTCCCGCTGCCCCAACCGAGCACCTCGGCCGCCAGAGTACGCAGAGGATGCTAGACGTCCTCGCGGGCCGCGGCAACCGGCTCCAGCCTAAAGAGTCGCCCGGTAAGACGCGGGTAACGCACGGTCCCGCTGTGACTTCTGGCCAGCGCGTTACCTCGAGCTCCCGGCCAGCCTCTTCAGGGCGAAGGAAGTTAGAACCATGGGGGTCGGCAGCCTGCCCCCCCCAACGTGCGGATGGAGGAGATTCATGATTCGCAAGCTTCTCGGGCTCGCCGCCGCGGTTGTGTTGCCGAGCCTGCTGGCCGCCCAGACGGCCACAATTCCCAACGATCACGCCTCTGACCGGGGCAAGGCCATGGTGGCGCTGCACTCCCAGGGCGCCCAGCACCGCGCCACGCACCGGCGTGGTGACGTGGTCCACGCTGAAGACGTCGATCACGATCGGGACGACCGCACCCGGCCTGAAGACACCGATCACGATCGCGACGACCGCGGTCGCAATCCCAAGGCCGCGCTGCCGGCGACGCGCGCCACGCCGGCGCATGGCGCCGGTCCGGCGAAGCCCGCCACGCCGGCGGTGCCCGCGAACGGGCGCAAGCCGTCCAACCCGGGCCAGTCAGGTAACCACCGGCCGTAGACCGGGCCGCGGCAGAGTTGGTTCAGGTTCGAATAGGGGCGCAGCGTGCGGCGCCCCTATTCGTTTGACCGCGCCCGCGTTCCCGCAGCCCTCGCCCCCGGCTAGCTTTGTCGCCGTGAAACGATTCTGGCTCGTCCTGCTTGCGGCGGGGCTCGGCGTTCGACCGGCCGCAGCGCAGGCGCAGGCGTCGTTCGGCCTCGGCGCCGGGACGGTGCGGTACGGCGGCGGGACCAGTTTCAGCTCCGCGACGTTCTCGCCCGCCGCGGGCTTCGCCTCTCCCAATCTCGTCGCCGATGTCTCGGGATCGTTCGCGTCCTTGCCAGGCGCGGCGTGGTCGAGTCAGGGCCGAGGGGATGTCTGGATCGCGTCCGCGCCGCTGCTCCACGGGTGGCGGCTCGGGATGGAGGGAGTGGTCGCCGGCACGAGCCGCACGGACGGCGCCTGGACCGCGGCCGCCCAGGGCATCGGCGAGCTGCTGTGGTCGCGACCACGGTGGGGCATGGGACTTGGCGCCGGGCCCGCAGGGGGATGGATCGCCAACGATACGCCCGTCGCGGCGCTGCGCGTGCGGGCCCGCGCCTGGTGGCGTACGAGCGGGCCGGACTTTCAGTTAAGCATCGAGCCGACGCACTTCCCGGGTGCCTGGTTCACCGACGCGAGCGTGGGCGCGGTGCTCGAGCGCGGCCCGGCGATCGCCTCCATCTGGACGACCGTGCGGCTGTCCGGGGTGTACGGCTCGAGCGGCGCCGGGAGCGCGTTCGTGCAGTGGTTCGTGACGCCGACCATCGCCTTCGAGCTGGGGGGGGGCAGCTACCTGCGCGATCCGTACCAGGGGCTGCCGCGCGCGGGGTTCGTGACCGTGGGCGTGCGGCTGCACACGGCGGCCCGCACACGCAGCGTCGACCCGAGCCCGGCCAAGTGGTCGCCGCTCGTTCCTCAACCGCGCGGCGACAGCCTCGTCGTGCGGTTCCGTTTCGACAGCGTGCGCGCCGTCTCGATCGCGGGAGACTGGAACCAGTGGCAGCCGGTGCCGCTGCGCTCGCTCGGGGCGAGTCTGTGGGAGGGAACGCTCGCGCTCAAACGTGGCCTGTACCACTTCAACGTCCTCGTGGACGGCACCGACTGGGTCGTGCCCAACGGCGTGGCGACCGTGCCCGACGGGCTGGGGGGAATGGTCGGCGTCTTGCTCGTCCCGTAGAGCTGGACCTACGGACGCGCTCGCGCTCGCTTGACGCCTCGCCCGCCGTCCCCTACTGTCGGACCGCGTGCGGGTCCCATTTCTCCCTCCGCGAGGTGCGCAATGGGCAAGATCAACTGGGGTCGTGTCATCGTGGGCGGGCTGTTGGCGGGCGTGGTGCTGAACGCGTTCGACTACGTGTACTACGGCGTCGTGATGAAGAGCGACATGGCCGCTGCCATGCAGGCGCTCGGCAAGCAGCCACAAGCAATCGACGCCCTGGTCCCGTGGTTCATCTTCCTGGACTTCATCTACGGGATCGGACTGTTGTGGGTGTATGCGGCGATCCGCCCCCGCTTCGGCGCGGGCCCCAAGACCGGGGTGATCGCGGGGGTCGCGGTGTGGTTCTTCATCATCCTGCTGCACAATTTGGGGGAGGGGCCGATGGGGCTGTACCCCCAGCGAATGTACGTGATAGGCACCATCGTGGCGCTCGTACAGTACGCCGTCGCCGGGCCGATCGGGGCCTACCTCTATACGGAGATGTGAGGAGCGGTAAGAGGCGGTAAGGGGCGGTACACATACCGCCTCTACCGCCCCTTACCGCCTCTTACCGCTACCGACTCAAGGGAATCGACGCCCGCGTGTAGAGGTAGCGCCCGTTGTACCCGAACGGCGATGCTGCCGCCCAGGGGAAGGTGTTGTCGTTGTTGTTGAACTCCTTGCGCATCTGGTCCGGGTAGACGTCAAAGAGATTCCTGGCCCCAACCGACAGGTCCACCTGGTCGAAGCGGTACCCGAGCTCGGCGTCGACCAGGGTTTTCCCGCCATAGTGTTCCTCGTCAGTGAAGCTCGGCTCGGCCGAAGAAAAGCCGCCATAGTACGAGGCCCGGCCGAGCGAGTGGAATCGACCGTTCGTGTACTGCGCCGTGAGCGTCCCGCGCCAGTCCGGTCGCTCCTTCTCGATCGCGAGCTGGGTCAGCAAGTCTAGGATGCTCGTGAGATCGGTTTGGGTCCCCTGCAGGATCTTCGGCAGCGGGTCCACTCGCGTGATCTTGTTCTGCGCCCAGCCGGCGGCGGCCGTCAGGTCGAACGTACCAGAGCCCCCCACCGGCCGGCGCAGCGCCGCGGTCACATCCACGCCGTCGGTCTTGGTGTCGAGGCCGTTAGTGAAGAACTGCACCCCGCCGATGCCCGCGAACCCCGAGTCCCGCAGAATCCGCTGCGATACGGTGTCGCCGAAGGTCGCTCCCAGCAGGATTCGGTTGTCGATCTTGATGTGGAAGTAGTCCACCGTGAAGGTAAGGTTGTCGGTCGGGGTGAACGCGAATCCCCCGCTCAAGTTCACGGAGGTCTCTTCCTTCAGGGGCTTCGCGCCGAAGATCTTCGACGCTCGGTTGTCCACCGGGAAGTTGCCGATCTCCACGAGCTTGCCGCCGATGAAGTTTGTGGTGGTGTGACTGAAGAAGCTCTGGCTCAGGCCTGGGGCACGGAACCCCGTGCTCGCGGCGCCGCGCAGCACGAAGCGCTTCGTGGGCTGGAACCGCAGCGCCAGCTTGCCCGTCACCCGGGACCCGAAGTCGCTGTAGTGCTCGAAACGTCCCGCGACGTCGGCGAGCAGATGAGAGGTGAGATCGCTCTCAAGGTCCAGGTAGGTACCGAAGTTGGTACGGCTGTGGTCGCTCGCGTCTGTCGGAGCGAACCCGGGGAAGACGGACGAGCCTGCCGGGGCGGGGACGCTGTCATCGTCCGCCGTGCCCCAGATTCCATCGGTGCCCGCGCTATCCTGCGCCAGATGCCCACCGTTGACCCATGAGGCCTTTTCGCCCGCCGTGATCTTGTACGTCTCCCGCCGGAATGCGGCCCCGAGCGCGACGCTCACGGGCGCGTGCAGACCCAGCGTCACCTCTTTCGCCAGCGTGAATCCGGTGATGAATTCCCGGCGCTCGAGCCGCCCCGCGTTGAACGAGAGCTGGTTCGGAATACCTGGATCGTCCGCCGTCCCGAACAAGCGGTCCGGTCCCGGAGCGCACGCCGCGATGAGGCAGGGGCCGAGCGAGGCATTGTTGGTGTTTCGCATGTCGTAGTCGAAGCGGTTCATGCCGAACGACGCGCCCAGGTCAAGGGACCACCCGCTGACCGCGGCCCGGAACCCACCGACACCCGAGTAATCGTTCACGTTGGGGTGGAATTCCGGGAGAAAGCCTTCCGGGTACAACTCCGGCCAGTTCCGCGCGCTGCTCGAGTAGCGCCAGAACCCGTTGCCGGTTCCGACCCGGTGGCTGTACCCGCCGAACGCGTACAGCTCGCTCGTGCGGGCTTCGTTGAGGGGGAGCCGGAAATTGGCGGCGGTCATGGCGTCCTTCTCGATACCGTCGCCCCAATGGTAGTTTGGTTGCGGAAGCGCGTTACGCTTCTTGATGATCTGGCCGGTGTTGGGATCGATCAGGTCTGCGATCCCCCGGCTGTCCACCAGGAACGAATCCGCCCACGCGCGATTGGTCTTCTGGCGATCGAGGAACTCGCCAAACAGCGCCAAGGAGCCGCGGCCGAGCTGTACACCCCAGCCGCCGCTTAAGTCCACGGTGGTGCCGTCGTCCGGGTAGTCTCGGGTCTTTACGTAGCGACCGGCGTCGGCGTTCAGAAAGGGGGTGAACTTGCCTTCCCGCATGACCACGTTCACCACGCCCGCGATCGCATCCGAGCCGTATTGGGCGGACGCCCCGTCACGCAGCACCTCGATCCGATCGATGGCGCTCTGCGGGATGGCGTTTAGGTCGACGCCGCTCGAGCCCGCGGGGCTGCCGTAGGGGAAGGTGTTCAAGAGGGCCGTCTGATGGCGGCGCCAGCCGTTCAGCAGCACGAGCGTGTGATCCGGGCTAAGGCCGCGCAGGGTGAACGGCCGAACGATGTCGTTCGCATCCGTGACGCTCTGGCGCGGGAAGTTCACCGAGGGAGCGAGCTGTTGGAGAATCTGGCTCGTCTCGGTGGTCCCCTGCTGCTGGATCTGCTCGGATGTGAACACGTCCACCGGGACAGCGAGCTCGTCCGCAGCCGTGTGCCGCGCGCGAGAGCCCACCACGACGTCCACCGGCGCGAGCCCGATCGGCTGCGTGTGCAGCGCGAAGTCCTGGCGGGCGGGCTGCGCCTCACTCACCGTGACACGCAGAATCTGCGGCACGTAGCCGAGCAGCCGGGCACGCACCGAGTGCGTGCCGGCCGGCACACCGCGGATCTCGTACTCCCCCTTCTCGTTGGTGGTGGCGCGCGCCCCGATCGCCTCGATGCTGATGCTCACCCGCGCCAGCGGCGCGCCGGTCGTGTCGGCCACGCGGCCGCGGACCGACCCGCCTTGCGCGGCGAGTCGACCCGAGGTCGCGATCAGTATCAGGACCGCGCAGGCGATGACAGCGACGAGGCGTCGCATAGGTTCTCCTTCATGTTCCCAGGGGTAACTGCGGTCACCGATCCGCACGCCGCCCGATATACCGCCGGGTCGGGTGGGCGTCAAGGAAGATGGGGCGGAGCAAAAAAACCGCCGAGCGGCGCTGGGTACGCTCGGCGGCTAGGTCGCGCTGCGGTGCATTACGGGCGGCAGTTGTTAGCCAGACCGCGGGCGGTGCACTCGTCGATGGGAACCGGCATCGCGCTGTAGATCTGGTCGCCCGCGACGCCAGCGGGAAGGGTCAGCAGCCGGCCGTAGCGGCGCGCGTCGATCCAGCGGTGGCCACCCTCGAATAGCAGCGAGTAGACACGCTGCTGCAACAGCTGGCTGATGACCGTGTCGGCGGGGGCCACGTCGAGTCCGGCGCGCAGCAGCAGTCTTCCGGAATTCACGCGGACATAGTTGATGAGCGCCGCCGCACCCGCTTGGTTGCCGAGCCCAAACTCGGTCTCCGCCCGCAGCAGAATCAACTCCTCGTTCCGGATGATCGGGACGTGCGCCACGTTGCTCCGGTAGATGTTGAAGACCATGTCCGACGAATGCCCCAGGACCGGGCTCAGCGTGACCGTCCGCACCTTGTTCAGGAAGCGCCGGTCCCGTTGGCCGGTGGCCTGCGTGTCGGCCTGCGTGCGCAGCGACGGATGCCCCACCTGGCTCACTCCGGTCGGGTCGTTCAGCCCGTTCGTGACGTCGCCCGACCCCGTGCCGAAGTCATAATAGGCGCCCCGTGCCAGCATCGCGGCGGTGCCGAGGGAATCCACGGCATCTTTGAACACCGTGTCGGCGCTCACACTCAAGAAAGACGAATCGAGCGCCGACTTGGCCCGAGTCCAGCACGGGGCACCGCATGCCAGCAGCGTGGCACGATAGCCTTCGACGCGGGCTTTCAGCGCGCGGTTGAACTTCGTGAAGGCGGTCGGCGTCGTGAACCCACTGAACCCGGGGGGGAAGCCGAACGGGAACGAGCTACCGCCGGCCGCAAGGTCCGCCACGGCGGAATCGAGCAGCCCCACGATAAAGGCGTACACCGAGTCACGTTTCACGAACGGGGCCGGACCATTGGTGATGTCGTGGTTCACGTCCACCGGCGCGCCGAGCGAGTCGCGCGTATCGATGACGAGCAGGAAGTCGAGGGCCTCCATCGTCTTCACGAAGCCCCGCGCGGCCGCCTGTTCCGTGCTCGTCATCCCCACCGGGGGGGTCGTTCCCAGTTTGGCGAGCGCGTTCAGCACGATTCCGGCGTTGCGGATGTTCGCGTATCGCTCCGCCCACAGGTTGCCGCCGAACCGCGGGCTACTGCCGTCGAGCGGTCCGGGCTGGAGCAGCTCGTTGATGAACCGCGTGTCGCCGGAATTGAAGTTGTAGGACTCGCGGCCAAACACTCCCAGCTCGGAGATGTAGCCGTTGAATGTGGCGATGTTGACGCGCGCCCCAACGAACAAGCCCTGTGTGGCGGTGATCACGCCCGCCCGCGTCGGATTATTCTGCAGATCCCCGATCGACGGATTGTTGAAGTCCGGGACGTTCAAGTCCGCGCACCCGGCAGCGAGCAGCGCGCCGAGCACCAACGCCAGAGCGGTGCGGAAAGGATGCGATAGCCGCGTCATGGTCAGAACCCCACGCTGACGGTGAACCAGAAGGTGCGGCTGCGCGGATACTGCGCGACCTCGATATTACGCGCTACGGGTTGGATCCCGAAGTTGCTCACCTCCGGGTCCATCCCCGTGTAGTTGCCGCCCGTCACGACGATCAGATTGCGCCCGCTGACGCTGACGCGCCCATCCCGCGCGCCTGTCCACGCGACGACGCTCGTGGGCAGGGTGTAACTGAGCGTGATCTCCCGCAGCTTGAAGTACGTGGCGCTCTCGATGTAAGACGGTGTCCCCCCCGCACGTCGAGCCGTGCATGCGGTCGGGCAGTCGGGTGTGGTCCCGCCGAGGTCGTAGATGAACGTCGTCAGGTTGATGATGTTGCCGCCGTGCTGCCACTCGGCAACCGCCGCGAGGTTCCAGCGCCGGTACGTGAGATCGGTGGCGTACGACCACAGGAAGTCGGGGTTCGCATCCCCGACGCGTTGGGTGACGAAGGTCTTCGGGCCGGTCGGCACCTGGCCGATGATCTCGGTCGCCGACTGCCCTGGCTCGATGAAGAAGTTGCCGGTCTGACCACCGAAGCTGCCATCGGTGAACGGCGGCACCGGCAACTGGGTGATCTTGCTCGAGTTCGAGAAGAACGTCGAGCGCAGCAGCCACGTGAGCTCAGGCCGCTGGATTGGCACCCAGCCGATGGTCGCTTCGACGCCCCGATCGCGCAGCTCGCCGCCGTTAAAGACCTGGCTCTTGAAGCCGCTCGACGTGTACAGCCCCCGCAATAGCAGCAGGTCGCTCACCTTCTTCTGGTACAGCGTGAGTTCAAAGGTCGCCCGTCCGCTCCGGAGCGTGGCGTCGATGCCGCCTTCGATCTCCGACTGCCGCTCCGGCTTGACGTTCGGATTGCCGACGACGGAGGGCACCACGGTGCCAGGCAGCCCGAGGACGTTCTGGGTGGCATCGGACTCCGGGAACTTCATCCCATACAGCGGCTGGTTTCCCGACTGGCCCCAGGCGACGCGCAGCTTGAAGTCGCCCAACGGGCCGACCCCCGCGGGCAGCCGGTAGGACCCAGCGGCCTTGGGGTAGACGAAGTAATGATTCACGTCGCCGTTGTTGCTGCTCCGGTCGGCACGGAACCCGGCTGAAAGAAACAGCCGCTCCCCGAGCGTGAGGAACTCCTCCTGCCCGTAAAAGCCGTAGTCCTTCGTGACCTCGCGGCGCTCGCCCACGCTGACGTTCGTGCCGGCGTTCACGTTCGCTTGTCCGGCGATCAGGTTCTGGCTCACGATATTGGAGATTCCCAGCTGCCGGTCTTCGTACTGCAACCCCGCGGACGTCGTCGCCACGAGCGACCCGGACTGCGGCCGGTACG
>QHUM01000009.1 GCA_003222135.1 Gemmatimonadota bacterium
CACCGCGTTGACATCGAACGACTGCGCGAGGGTGGAGGAGTCCTTGGCGGGGCCCTGGGGGCGCACAGGCGCTCCAGACTGGGGGTACAGGTTTGGGTTGGCGCCCGGGTTGGAGATCACGTTCCCGATCCACACGAACGGCACGCGGCCCGTGAAGATGCCGGTCCCGCCGCGCACCTGCGTGTGCCGGTCGCCCACCGCGTTCCAGTTGAATCCGACGCGCGGAGCGAATAACGGCTTGGCGCCCGGCAGCTTGCTCTGATCGATGGTGGTCGGTTGGCGATTCTGATCGAGCGCCGTCAACGACCGGGAAAACTGGTTGTCAACGGGAGTCGTGGAATAGATCGGGAAATCGACCCGCAGCCCGTACGTGAGGTTGAGCCGGTCCGACGCGGGGTACTCGTCCTGGGCATAAAAGCCCACCTGCCCGACGGACATGTCTTCGCCCTTGTACAACCCAGTTCCGATAAAAGACCGGAACTTGATCTGGTTCGGGTTGGTGGGATCGGTGGCTCGGAAGAATTGAGCCAGCGAGTCGAATGTCGTTCCGCTCGCGATCCCCGCCGGAAGGAAGAAGACCCCGTCCCGGAAGATGTTGAACGAATTGAAGAACGAGAACGACTCGAAATTCGCGCCGACGGTGAAGACGTGCTTTCCCCGGAACAGACTCACGTTGTCGGTGAACTGCCACACGTCCTGATTCAGAATATTGTGAATCGAGAATGGCTCGTGCCCTACCGTCGTGTACGTGACGCCCGCCTCGCCGATCTCGATCGTGGGGAAGTCCTCGCTGAACGGTTGGCGGAAGTCCCGGAACCGGTTGTAGCTCGCGAAGAAGCGGTTCGCCAGGCCCCGGGTGCGGCTATTGAGCTCCAGCGCGAACGAATGCAGGTGGTTGTTGATCGCGTAGCCCGACTTGTAGAACGGCAGGCTGCTCTCGTTCGGGCCCCGGCCGGTGTTGTTGAAGCTCAGCACGAAGGGGTGCGGCGGCAGATCGCGCTTCGCCTTCAGGTAGTCCCAGCGGAACGACAGGGTGTTGCTCGCGTTGACGTTCCAGTCCAGCTTCGCGATGAACTTGTCGTTGTCGGTGTGGTGCAGGTATCCCTCGTACGGGCCGGGATCGTAATTGTACGCGGTCATCATGCGCCGGCGGATCGAGTCCATGATCGCGGCGTCCACGCGCGAGATCCCGAACCCAGACGATCCGTTGCGACTGGCGGCGAAGTCGGAGCCGGGATTGTCCGACCGCTCGATCTCCCCGTTGACGAAGAAGAACAGCTTGTCGTGCACCAGGGGCCCGCCGAGCGACGCACCCGCCTGGATGAAGCTCAGGTTGGGGTTGGCGACGACGGGCGACCCCCGCACGGTGTTGCCGAGCAAGTCCTGGTTGCGACCGAACGTGTAGGCGGAGCCGTGGAACTCGTTCGTGCCGCTCTTGGTCACCGTGTTGACGTTGGCGCCGGTGAAGCCGCCCTGGCGCACGTCGAACGGGGCGACCGAGACCTGCACCTGCGCGACCGCGTCGTACGGAACCGGCTCGGCATTGGTTTGCCCGCCCGGCGCCGGGTCGTCCAAGCCGAACGGGTTGTTGAAGTACGACCCGTCCAACGAGATGTTGTTATAGAGCCAGTTTCTGCCCGAGAAGCTGTAGTTGCCGTCGTTGCGCGGGTCCACCCGGATCAGGTCGCGCGTGCTGCGCTTGACCGAGGGCAAGAGGGCCACCTTCTCCGGATCGATGAACGTCGCCGCGCCGGTGCGCCCCGGGTTGAGGACCGGGTCACGTTGTCCGGCTGCTTCGACTGCTTCCAGCTCGATCGCTTGCGCCTCGAGACGGAAGTCGACGCGGAGATCCTGTCCGAGGCTCAGGAACACGCTGTCCTGGGCATGGGACTTGTACCCGATGCGCGTGGCCCTCACTCGATACGGCCCGCCAACGCGCATGTTGGGCACGTTGTACGCCCCGCCGGCCCGCGTGACGGCCCGGTATTGCGTGCCGCTCGGGACGTGCACCGCCACGATCGTCGCATCGGCGAGGGGGGTTCCGTCCTGAGCGGCGACCACGCCGCTCATCGCCGCCGTGGTCACGCCCTGCGCGGACAGCGCCGCCGGGACGGTGAGCAACGCGAGCAACAGACTGGTGGGCTTCACGCAATCCTCCCTTGCAACGGGTCAAGGCGCGGCAGAATTAGCACCCGAACGAACAGGCGGCAAGGGGCGGCAGAAACGCGCATTTTACATCCATGCAGAATCCCGACATCGCCCGCGTGTTCGACGAAGTCGCCGATCTCCTCGAGATCCAGGACGCCAACCCCTTCCGGGTGCGCGCCTATCGTAACGCCGCCCGCACGATCCGCGACTTCCCCGACCCGATCGCCGAGCTAGTGCGCTCGGGCGCCAAACAGCTCACCGAGATCCCCGGCATCGGCGAGGACCTGGCCGAGAAGATCACGGCGATCGTCACGACCGGCGAACTACCCTTGCGCAAGCAGCTCGCCGCCAAGCTTCCCGCTGGGCTGCTCGACCTGCTGCGCATCCCGGGCCTCGGCCCCAAGCGCGTGAAGCTGCTCTACAAGAAGCTCAAGGTGAAATCCGCGGCGGACCTGGCGAAGGCGCTCGACGCAGGCAAGGTGCAGAAGCTCAAAGGCTTCGGGCCCAAAATGGAAGAAAAAATGCGCGCCGGGCTGGGGCAGGCGCAAGTGACCGAGCACCGCATGCTCCTGAACGAAGCGGAAGCGCAGGCCAACGCGATCGTGGCCTACGTCAAAGAAGGCGGTGGCGTGCGGCAGATCGAGGTCGCGGGGAGCTACCGCCGGCGCCGCGAGACGATCGGGGACCTGGACATTCTCGTCACCTCGGGCGACAGCCCCCGCGTGATGGACCGGTTCGTCAACTACGGTGAAGTGCTGGAGGTGGTCTCGAAGGGCGAGACCCGCTCGACCGTCAAGCTGCGCGGCGGGCTGCAGGTCGACTTACGCGCCGTCGAGCCGGCCGCCTATGGCGCGGCGCTGCAGTACTTCACGGGATCCAAGGCCCATAACGTCGAGCTGCGCCAGGTCGCGCAGGGCAAGAAGCTCAAGCTCAACGAGTACGGGCTGTTCCGGGGCACGCGGCGCATCGCGGGCGAGACCGAAGCCGAGATCTACGACGCGCTGGGCCTCGATTGGATCCCGCCCGAGCTGCGCGAGGCGCGGGGCGAGATCGCGCTGGCCCGCGAGCATCGGCTCCCCAAGCTCGTCGCGTTGGACGACATGCGCGGCGACCTGCAGATGCACACGAGCGCCACCGACGGTCAGGGGACGATCGCCGAGATGGCCGAGGCCGCTCGGGCGCTCCGGTACGAGTACATCGCCATCACCGACCACTCCAAGCGCGTGACCATGGCGCGCGGGTTCGATGCGAAACGGCTGCGCGAGCAGTGGCGGACGATCGACGAGTGGAATGCCGGCGCGCGCGGGATCACCATCTTGAAAAGCGTGGAGCTCGATATCCTCGAGACCGGCAAGCTCGATCTCCCCGATGACGTGCTCGCCGAGGCCGACTACGTCGTCGCGACGATCCACTACGGCACCAATCAAACCGAGCGGGAGCTGACGCGGCGGCTCGTCGGGGCGGCGGAGCACCGCTGGATCGACGCGATCGGCCACCCCACGGGCCGCCGCCTCGGCAAGCGCGAGCCCTATCCGCTCGACTTCGACGCGCTGGCCCGCGCCTGCGCCGCGGCGGGCTGCCTGCTCGAGCTCAACGGGCACCCGGAGCGCATGGACCTCCCCGACACGCTCGCCGCCGCGGCGAAGCAGCGCGGCGTGCGGTTCGCGTTGTCCACCGACAGCCACCAGCCGAACAACCTGCCCTTCATGAAGTACGCGGTGGATCTGGCGCGCCGGGCGGGACTCGAAGCGGACGACGTCCTGAACACGCGACCCCTCGCCGCCTTCCGCAAGGGGTTGAAGCGCGCGTCTCAGACCAGGGCCAGCTGAACCACCGGCGCAAAGCTGGTGCGGTGATGCGGCGTGAAGCCGAACTCCGCGAGCGCCGCCAGGTGCTCCGGCGTGCCGTACCCCTTGTTGCTGGCCCAGGCGTAGCGCGGGTGGCGCGCGGCGAGCCGCTCCATCAGCGCGTCGCGCACGGTCTTGGCGATGACCGATGCGGCGGCGATGCAATGGCAGTGGGCGTCGCCATCCACGATCGCTTCGTGCGGGCAGGCGAGCTCGGGGATCGGGAGCCCGTCCACGAGGACGAAATCGGGAACGCACGCGAGGCGGAACAACGCGCGCCGCATCGCGAGGATCGAGGCGCGCCGGATGTTGAGGCGATCGATTTCGTGCACGCTCGCGGCGCCCACCGCGACGGCGAGCGCCCGCGCCCGCACCAGGCGGGCCAGTTTGGCCCGCTGAACCGGGGGCAGCAGCTTCGAGTCACGGAGACCGCGAATCGGTTTGCAAAAGGGCGGAAACACGACGGCCGCGGCCACCACCGGACCCGCCAGTGGACCGCGGCCAGCCTCGTCGACGCCGGCGACGAGTCCGCTCCCCCCCCCCTCGCCCCGCGCCACCCAGAGCGCGCGTTCGCGCTCGAGCGTGGGGCGGGGCCCTCTCACGCCGGCGGGTGCTCCGTCTCAGGGACCACGACGCCACGCTTCTCGCGGATCCGGGCCGCCTTGCCCGCGAGGCGCCGCAGGAAGTACAGCTTGGCGCGGCGCACGCGGCCCTTACGGACCAGCGCGATTTCCGCGATCGCGGGCGAATGCAGCGGGAAGATCCGCTCCACCCCCACCCCTGCCGAGATCTTGCGCACCGTGAACGTGGTGTTGATCCCCGCGCCGCGGCGGCCGATGCACACGCCTTCGAACGCCTGCAGCCGCTCCTTGTCCCCCTCGCGCACACGCACCATGACGCGCACCGTGTCGCCGGGGGTGAACGCGGGGAGGTTGGTCTTGAGACCCTCGCGCTCGACCGCTCTCAGTCGCTCCATACCTCACCCCTCTATCCGTCTACCCGTCTACCCGTCTACCCGTCTACCCGTCTACCCGTCTACCCGTCTAGCCGTCTCGCCTTCTCCCACAGATCGGGCCGCCGTTCGCGTGTCAGCCGCTCGGCCTGCGCCGCTCGCCAGGCCGCGATCTTCTCGTGGTCACCGCTCAACAATACCGCCGGGACATCCATTCCGCGATAGCTCGGCGGGCGCGTGTAGCTCGGCGGGGAGAGCAGCCCGTCGTAATGCGAGTCGCTCGCCGCCGATTCGTGATCGCCCAACGCGCCGGGGAGCAGCCGCACGACGGCGTCGATCACGCACAGCGCCGCCGGCTCGCCCCCCGACAGCACGAAATCCCCGAGCGACAGCTCCTCGGCCCCGAGGCCGTCCGCAACGCGCTGGTCCACGTCCTTGTAGTGGCCGCACAGCAGCGTCAGCTCCCGCCCCAGGGAAAACCGCACCGCGTCATCGTGCGTGAAGGACCGCCCGCGCGCCGACAGCAGCACGATCGGCGCGCCGGCGCCAAGATCCTCCACGGCCTCGAAGAACGGCTCGGGCTTGAGCACCATCCCGGCGCCGCCCCCGTACGGGGAGTCATCCACCGTGTGGTGCCGGTCATGCGTGTAATCGCGCAGCTGCACGACGCGATACCGCGCCAGCCCCCGCTCCGCGGCGCGTCGCGGGATGCTGACCGCCAGCGCCGCCTCGAACACCTCGGGGAAGAGCGTCACGACGTTAACCGTCAGCATCGGCTTCTTCCACGGCGACGAAGTGGTCCCGCCACGACTCCACGACCGCCCGAGACGTGACCCCGACGAACCCCAGCAGCCATTCGCGGTGGTAGGCGCGCCGCCGCGCCACGATGAGCGGGCCCGCGACGACCTGCCGCTCCTCGTTCACCACGTAGAGCCGGGCGCGCGGCAGGAACACCGCGCCCGGATTCTCCACCAGGGGAAAGACCGACACCTCCCCCTGTTGCCCGTGCGGCTTGCGCAGCCGCCCGACTAGCCGGGTCGTTTCCCCAGCACCCCGGCCTTCTTGAGGAGCGAGCGGACTGTATCGGACGGGAGCGCGCCCTTGTCGAGCCACGCCCGCGCTTGTTCCGCGTCGACCTGGAGGACGGCCGGGTTGGTGCGCGGGTTATAGTGACCGATCGTCGTCACGAAGCGCCCGTCCCGCGGAGCGCGCTGGTCGGCGATCACGATCCGGAAGTAGCTCTGCCCCTTCCGGCCCACGCGCCGCAACCGAATGCGAGTCGCCATATGCTCAGATCCTTTTGAGGAGCTGCTTCATCTGCTGGAACCGCTCCAGCAGGCGATTGACTTCCTGTACCGGTCGGCCCGCACCCTGCGCGATGCGCAGACGCCGCGACCCGTTCAGGATCGCGGGCTCGGCGCGCTCCGCGGGCGTCATCGAGAGCACGATCGCCTCGACGTGCTTGAGCTGCTTGTCGTCGCTCGGCACGCCGCGCAACGCCTGCGCGTTCACCCCGGGCAGCAACCCCAGCACCTGCTTGAGCGGCCCCATCGCCTGCATCTGCTTGAGCGCGATCAGGAAGTCTCCGAGATCCATCCCCCTCTTGGACCGCGCCTTCCGCTCCAGTCGCTGCGCCGCCTCCGCGTCCATCACGGTCGCCGCCTTCTCGACCAGGCCGACGACGTCGCCCTGTCCCAGGATCCGGCCCGCCAGCCGCACCGGGTCCACCGGCTCGAGGGCATCCGGCCGCTCACCCACGCCGACGTATTTGATCGGCACGCCGATCACCCCATGGATCGACAGCGCCGCGCCGCCGCGGGCATCGCCGTCGAGCTTGGTGAGGATCACGCCGGTCAACGGCACCGCCTCGTGAAATCCGCGCGCGATCCGCACCGCGTCCTGCCCGGTCATCCCGTCCGCGACGAGCAGCACCTCGCGGGGCACGACCGCCTGCCGCAGCGCCCGCAGCTCGTCCATCGACTCGACGTCGATCTGCAGCCGCCCCGCCGT
>QHUM01000074.1 GCA_003222135.1 Gemmatimonadota bacterium
CGCGGGCGATCGCTGCGAGCTGGGCGGCGCCGTCGCCCGTGAGGTCCGGATGCGCCAGGGCGGCGGCGACCACGAGCAGCGAGCCGACGACGAGCGCCAGCGGGTAGATGACGGGGCGGGCGAGGCGGAGCATGGGGATCTCGCGTGGTCCAAGTCGCCCCCAATCTAGCTGCCACTCCCGGTCGCGCTATATTGGAACCGGAGACCGATCCCGGGAGCGAGCATGCAGTTGACGCGGATCCTGCGTGAGGGGTTCATCGCGGGGCTCATCGGGGCCGGGGCCGTCGCGCTCTGGTTCCTCATCGTCGACGTGATCGCGGGACGACCGTTCTTCACGCCCGCCATGCTCGGCTCGGCCGTTTTCTTCCAGGAGCACGATCCGAGTAAGGTCGTGATCGCCTTCTCCCGCGTGATCCCCTACACCATGATCCACGTGTGCGCCTTCATCATCGTCGGCACCGTGGCGGCCGCGCTCGCCGCCGAAGTCGAGGTCGCTCCCCCAACCCTGTACCTCATCGTCGTCACGTTCGCCGTATTCGAATTCGGGTTCTACATCATGCTCGCGGTGCTGGCGCAGCCGCTGCTCGGCGCGCTCACCTGGTGGAACGTCGCCATCGGCAACGCCATCGCGGCCTACGGCATGGGCTACTACTTGTGGCGCTCGCACCCGAAGATCGCGGAAACCCTCAGACTGCATCCGCTGGGAGAGACGGACGAGGGCGAATAACAACGCGGAAGTGGGAAGGCGGAACGCGGAACATCAGCACGACCGTCGGCCCGGCTGTTCCGCGTTCCGCGTTCCGACTTCCGCGTTCCCGTAGGCTTCCAACGGCACCGCCAACTCCACATCACCGGACTCTTCCCGGGCGCTCCACCGGAACCACACCACGCTGGCCGCGACCCACAGATAGATCGTCCCCACCACCCACATCAGCAAGCCGCCCATCTGCTGGTCCGCGAGCGGCGTCAGACCCCAGACCCGCGGCGCCGCGGCGTAGAACGGGTAGAGCACCCGGTCCGAGAGCGTGATGAGCGCTCCCGCGAGCGACATCGGGAGCCCCAGCACGAACAGGTAAATGAGCTGCGTCGGATAGCTCGCCCGCGGCAGCTCGGGAACGGGCGCGAGGATCGGCCACCACATGACCACGGCCGTGGCGATGAAGACGAGGTGCTGCACGATGTGGAGCGGGTGGTGCTCGAGTGCCGCCTCGTAGAACTGCGGCAAGTGCCACAACGTGATCGGCACCGAGAAGAGCGTGCCCGCCGCAAGGGGACGCGTGGCCCGACGGGCCAACCGGAGCACCCAGGCGGGGCCAAGCAGCGGCCGGACCACCCACGCCGGCGTCCCGTACAAGAGCAGCGGAGGAAACACCAGCGTGAGCGCCAGGTGCTGCAGCATGTGCGCGCTGAAGAGATACCCGTCGGAGAGGTTGTGCAGCGGGCCGTTGAGTGACACGGCGAGCACCACCAGGGCTCCGCCGAACGCCATGATGCGCCGGGGCGGGGCCGCCAGTCCCCCTAGATACGCGTAGAGCCCGCCCAGCAGGGCGAGCCCGATCACGACGCTCGGATGGAGATCCCAGCGCTGCCACGGCGGCGGCACGATCATCCGGCTCCGGCCGCCCCCCTGAGCGTCAGCGCTCCCAAGAAGAGGAACAGCAGCGCCACCATCACCCCGACCGCGATCACCAGGGGGCCGCCGAGCAAGAACGTGAAGACCTTGTTGTCGTCCTTCAGGTGCATGTAGAACATGACCACCAACGTGAACTTCGCCGACGAAAGCACGAGCAACACCGGCACGAGCACCACGTGGAACGCGGGGACGTAGAACACCCCGACTTCGAGGACGGTGAGAATCACCAGCGCGGCCCCCACGCGCAGATACACCCCGACCGTGGGGTGCGCGTGTCGCTCGGTGCCTTCGCGTTCCGCGCTCATTGGATCAGGTAGACCACGGTGAAGATCACGATCCACACGACGTCCACGAAGTGCCAGTACAACCCTGTGATCTCGACCGTCATCGCGTTGGCGGGTCCCAGTTTCCCTTGCAGCGCACGAACCCACAGCGTGAGGAGCCACAGCACGCCCACCGTGACGTGCGCGCCGTGCGTGCCCGTCAGCACGAAGAAGGTGCAGCCGAACAGATTCGTCCCGATCGTCAGGCCCTTATGTACGAAGTCGGTGAACTCGATGACCTGCCCGCCCAGGAACACGAGTCCGAGCAGCGCCGTCGAGAACAGCCAGATCTTTCCCCACTTCATGTCGCCGCGCTGCACGGCGGCCAGCGCGAGCACCATCATCAGGCTCGACATCAGCAGATCGAACGTGCTGACCGACGTGAAGGGAATGTTGAGGATCTCGGGGGGATACGGCCCCACGATGCTCTTGCCCTTGTAGACGAGGTAGGTCGAGATGAGCGACCCGAACAGCAGGCACTCCGAGCCGATGAAGGCCCAGAACGCCATCTTGCGGTTGTCGAGCCCCATGCTGGTGTGCGCGGTCATCACACCTCGAAGGGCTGGAACGCCCAGGCGTACACGCCCGCGATGAGGAGCGCCGCGCCGACGAACGCGACCCACAGCGTCTGCGTGAGCGGCGCCAGCGCCAGGACCGGCAGGCCGAGCGCCGCGACCATGGGCCACCACGATCCCCCCGGCACGTGGATCGGCTCCGGCGGCACCGCGGGCGGGTCCCGCATGGGTCCGTGGCGCTCGGTGCTCCAGCGCGGCAGGCGGTTCGTGACCGTCGGGATCACGGAGAAGTTGTAGACCGGCGGGGGCGACGAGACGCTCCACTCGAGCGTGGCCCCGCCCCACGGATCGTTGGGGGCCGGTTGGCCGTGCGTGCGGCTGCGCCACAGGTTGACGAGGAAGATCAGGATCGACAGCGCGATCAGAAACGCGCCGATCGTCGACACGAGATTGAGCGTGCCCACGCCGAGCTCGGGCGCATACGTGTAGACACGGCGCGGCATGCCGAGCAGGCCGATCAGATGCATGGGGAAGAACGCGAGGTTCATGCCGATGAATTGCAGCCAGAAGTGGACCTTGCCGAGGGTCTCGTCGAGCAGCCGGCCCGTCATCTTGGGCCACCAGTAGTAGACACCGGCGAACAGGCCGAAGATCGTGCCTCCGAAGAACACGTAGTGAATGTGCGCCACCACGTAGTAGGTGTCCGTCTGCTGCAGGTCCGCGGGCGGGGACGCGTGGGTGACGCCCGAGAGGCCACCGATGATGAACATCGCGATGAACCCCACCGCGAAGTGCAGCGCGGTGGTGCCGCGGATGTCTCCACCCCACAGCGTCGCGATCCAGTTGAAGATCTTCACGCCGGTCGGCACGGCGATCAGCATGGTGGTCGCGGCGAACACCGAGTCGGCGATCGGACCGAGGCCGACCGCGAACATGTGGTGACTCCACACGCCCCAGCTCATGAGGCCGATGAGGATCCCCGAGTAGACCACCACCGGGTAGCCGAACAAGGGCTTCCGGGAGAACGTGGGCAACACGTCCGACACCACGCCCATCGCCGGAAGGATGAGGATGTACACCTCCGGATGACCGAACAGCCAGAACAGGTGCTGCCACAGGATCGGCGTGGCGCCGGCCTCGCGCACGTAGAAGTGCGTGCCGAAGAAGCGGTCGAACATCAGGAACGCGAGCCCGACCGTGATCACGGGAAACGCCGTGATGATCAGGAACTGCGTGACGAGGGTCATCCACGTGAACGCCGGAAGCCGCATCATCTTCATCCCGGGCGCACGCATGTTCAGGATGGTGACGATAAAATTGAACCCCGCGGCGAGCGACGAGATACCGAGGATTTGCAGACCCAGCACCCAGAAATCGATGTTCGGTCCCGGCGAGTACTGGCGTTCGGTCAGGTTGGCGTAGCCGAACCAGCCGCCGTCGGGGGCCACGTTCAGCATCCCGGCGTGGAACAGCGGTCCCACGAACCAGCTGGCGTTGAGCAGCAGCCCGCCGAACAGGAACACCCAGTAGCTGAAGGCGTTGAGCCGGGGGAACGCCACGTCGCGCGCGCCGATCTGGAGCGGCACCATGTAATTGAAGAAGCTCGCGCCGAGCGGCATCAGCGCGAGGAAGATCATGGTGGTCCCGTGCATCGTGAACAGCTGGTTGTACGTCTCGGCGCTCACCACCTGGCCGTTCGGCTGCGCCAGCTGCACGCGGATGAACAGCGCCTCGATCCCGCCGATGAGGAAGAAGGCGAGGGCCGTCCAGAAGTACAGCAAGCCGATCCGTTTGTGATCGGTGGTCGTGAGCCAGCTCGTCAGGCCCCGGGCCTCGCTCATTTCAAGCTCGCGAGATAGGCGACGAGGGCCGCGATGTCGTCGTCTTTGAGCGGCGGCTTCATGCGGGTCATGAGCGAGCCGGGCTTGAGCGCGGGCGCGTCGGCGATCCAGCTCGCCAGGTGCGCTGAGTCATTGGGGAAGAGCCCGCTCGCGATCGTCGCCCGGCTGCCGACGTGCGTGAGGTTCGGCCCGATCACGCCCGGCGAGACGCCCTGGATCGTGTGGCAGCCGATACAGGCGCTGCGCGCGAAGACGGCCTTGCCGCGCTCGGCGAGCGTCCCGGCCGCCGGCGCGGCCGGCCCCGCCAGCTGCACCGTCGCCCAGCGCCCGAACCCGGAGTCCGAATCGACGACGACGCGGAGTCGCATGTTGGCGTGGGAGGCGCCGCAGAACTCGGCGCATTGGCCGTCGTAGACGCCCACCCGATCAGCGCGAAAGGCGATCCGGTTCACATGGCCGGGGATGGCGTCTCGCTTGCCGCCCAGCGGCGGCGCCCAGAACGCGTGGATCACGTCGGCCGAGGTGATGGAGAGCTGCACGGCCCGGCCGAGCGGGACGTGCAGCTCGTTCGCGGTGACGAGCCCGAGCTCCCGGTAGCGGAATTCCCACCACCATTGGTGACCGATCACGTCGACTTTGAGGGCGTCGGCGGGCGCCTCCCCGGCGGTCGCGAAGATCGTACGGACCGTCGGCACAGCCACGAACACGAGGATCGCCGCGGGGGCGAGGGTCCAGGCGATTTCCATCAGCGTGTGGCCGTGCGTCGGCTTGGGCGCGGGCCGCCCCTCACGGTGGCGGAAGCGGATCAGCGTGATGACGAGCAGCGTCTCGACAACGAGGAACACGCCGGCCGCCCACCAGAAGATGCCGGTGAAGAGCTGGTCGATCACGGAGCCGAAATCCGACCGGGGCTCGAGCGTGGTTTGCGGGAACGGGCCGCCGCAGCCTGCAACCCACAATGCGACGGTGAGCAGCCAGAGTCGGTATCGCGGCACGGCGTCGAGAGCCCTCGGTGTCGGACGAACAACGCACCGGGACTCTAGCACGGACCCCGCCGGCCGTCAACGAACCAGCGACACCTCCCGCGGCTCGGGCGGCCGCAGCTCGGCGGCCTTCGGGACGATACTCGTCGCCCTGGCTCCCCGGAACGCCGCGTTCACCGCCCGGAGATCGCGCGTCAGCACATCCTTGAGCGCCTCCAACTGCCGCTGGATCTCCGGCGCGAACAGCCGGAACACGGCGTCCGACTGCGCGGTCGGGGCCGCGTCGATCCCCCCCGCGATGAAGCCGAGCCCGCTGATGCGCTCGACGAGCTTCGGCGGAAAGTTCAGGGGGTCCTGGAACGACCGGTTACGGACCTGGTACAGCTCGCCTTCGATCGCGCTCAGCCGATCGCTCAGCCCCCGGGCGAGCCCGCCCAGGCGTGCCGTGTCCGACGCCGGCGCCGCGCGCAGCCGGTCCTCGAGCTGGGCGCGCACGTTACGGATCGTGATCACGGCGGTCGTGACCGCGTTGACGGTGTCGCGCAGTCGTTGCAGGAAGGCGAACTGCGCGCGCAGCGCGACCGGGGTCACCTTGGAGCGGGGATCGAGCTTGAGCGCGAACCGCTGCGTCTCAGTCCGGCCGCCGACACGCAGGCGCACCTGATACACGCCCGGCAGCGCCATCGGCCCGTCGGTCCCGACGCCCACCATGCCCCAGAACGCGACCGCGTCGGGGTAGCGCATGTTCCAGGCAAACATGTTCAGGCCCGCCTTGTTGGCGACGCGCGGGGCCGCCGGGGGCCGGCGCGGCCAGGGCTTGTCCTCGTCCTTGAGCGTGTCGGCAGCGAGGATGCTGTCGATCTTCACGCTGTCGGTGATGCCGGCCTGCTTGAGGCTGTCGGTGCGTTGATGCTTCACACTGTCGGCTCGGGTGCTGTCCACCACCGTGAGCGAATCCTGCCGGCTCGCGAAGCTCCGGATCAGCCGCCCGCCCGCGTCGAGGATGTCGAGCTTCACCTCCTGGTTCTTGTTCTTGAGCCAGTAATAGATCATCGCGCCGGTCGGCGGGTTCTTTCCCACCGGGTGCGCGTCCGAGCCGCCGCCGCCGAAGCCGCCCCCCCAATCCACGCGGTACGCGTCGC
>QHUM01000075.1 GCA_003222135.1 Gemmatimonadota bacterium
GCGCGCCAACTGCCGCAGCGGGGAGACGTCGTCCAGGATCCAAAAGGAGCGTCCGTGGGTCGCCGCGACGATGTCCCCCTCTTTGACCACCAGGTCGTGCACCGGCACGATCGGGAGGTTGAGCCGGAGCGACTGCCAGCTCGCGCCATCGTCGAACGACACCCACACGCCCCGCTCAGTGCCGGCGTAGAGCAGGCCGCGGCGCGTCGGGTCTTCCCGCACCACGCGCACGAACTCGGTCGCTGGAATGCCCTTCACGAT
>QHUM01000050.1 GCA_003222135.1 Gemmatimonadota bacterium
AACGCGTCGGCGTAAATGAAATTGTCTGGTCCCCATGACGCGCCGGACACTCCTGTGAGCGAATCCAACACGGTGATCGGTGGCCCGCCGTCGAGCGAGGCGATCTGAACGATGAAGTCCCTGAGGAAGCCTACCTGACGACCGTCAGGCGAGAAAAACGGTGAAGTCGCCCCTTCTGTCCCTGGCACGGCGATGGCATGGAGCTCGTTGCGCGTTCGTATCAAGAGCCGCGAGCGGGGACCACCGAAGTAAGCCAGTCGCGATCCGTCCGGGGAGATGGCCACCCGTCCCGACCAGCCCGTACTGGGAACCATCGCCTCGCTCGAGTCGATCGCCAGCGTGTACCGCACCACCTGCTTCGCCGGTGCGGGGCGCATCCAACCCCAGATCGCGGTGCCAGAAACCAGAATGGCGAGCGCGATCACGGCGTACAACACCGTCCTGTCGCGACGGCTCCGCCCTTTGACTCCTGGCGTCGATGCGGCGACGGACGGCGTGACCGATGGATTGTCCGGAGCCGCGGAGCGATGCCTCGGCGCTGCGGCCTCGGTGATCGCGTGACGGCTCAACGCCGCGGCGAGATCTGCGATCTCGGCATCCGGCTCCATCTCGAGCGCTTGTCGTACGAGTTCCTGGTACAGGCGTGCGTGTTGCACCGCGCCGGCACGGTCTCCGGCGGCGGCGAGAGCGCGCATGAGCTTTTTCGTCGCGCCGGCTGAAAGTGGATCGGAGTTAGCAAGTCTGCGCAACCACGCTACGCTCTGCGAATGGTTGCTTGCCTCGGCCGCAAGGTTGGCAAGGAATTCGAGAGCCTTTTGATACTCGAGTCGCAGTCGCGTTCGGTTTGTCTCTATCCACGACTCGAGCTCGTGGCTATCTGCGAAATGAAATCCGTCCAGGAGCGGCCCCTTATAGTGGCCGACCGCCACGGTCCACTGACTCGCGCGAATCGCTTGCTCGAACTCCCAGACGTCAACCCGAACCAATTCTGAATTGAGCCGGAGTTCCCGTGCTGTCGAGAGTAACAAATCGCTTCCCAGCGCCTGTCGGATCGCGTAGACCGTCTGATCGAGCGCGTGGTGTGCCCGCGCTCCAGAGCTTTCCGGCCAGAGGTAGGCCTCGATCCGGTCGCGAGAGACACCCTGCCTACCGCCCAGGCTGAGGATCGCAAGCAGACCCAATGGCCTCTTTTGTTGCGCCGCTAGGGGGACCGGACGAGTCTCGTTCCGCAGGGAAAGCGTTCCCAGAAGCTCGAGGATCAACATTTTCCGGCTACGCGAGCCCTGTGAGTTTTATCTGATGTTCTGCTGAGGGAGACGGTCTATCATGGAGGGCTGTGTCCGCCCGGTCAAGCGCGAATGCGTCCCCGGTAGCGAATCTCAGTTGAACGGAGGCTCAGATGATCCGCCGCAAACTTCTCATCGCCACCGCCGTCATTGCCTCTGTCGTCATCACCGCCTGCTCGGACACAACGGCTCCGAAGCAGCTCGCGGCGGGAGGGGGGCTCGAACCAGCTATTGCGGCGCAGGGGCGTTACGCCTCTGAAGACGATCACGCGAGGAACTTGTTTTTCACTACGTCCGGTGGCGGGGCGGAAGTGTTCGCGATCAAGGTAAGCGGCAAGAGAATCACCACAACGGACATCGGGCCGACAAACGGAGGAAACTGCGCTTCATTGGCGCTGTCACCGTCGGGCACGCTGTACAGCATGTGCGGACCCCTTTTCGGCAACCAGCAGCTTGCGACCATCGACCAGACAAGCGGGCGGGCAACCCTGTTCGGCGCGGCTGTCCCCCGCCTCGCGGTCATGGCCATGGCCTTCGCTCGCGATGGGACCCTGTACGCAGTTGGGGATTGTAACCCTAATGCGAATTTCGAGTGTACCCGCGGCTCGGACGCCAATTACAACTCACTCTACACGGTCAATGAGGCAACCGGAGCCTTTACCCGTGTGGGTCCAACTGGCGCCGCGCAATTTTTCATGGACTTGGCGTTTGATCGTGAAGGGCGCCTGTTCGGTGTGACGAGCACCGTCAACCCTTCTTCGGTACCTGCGATCCTGTACCGCATCGACCCTGCGACCGGCGCGGCAACGACGATCGTCCATCTCGTAGGCAGTAACTCCGTTATGGGGTTGGTTTTTGGCCGGAAGGGCCAACTGTATGCAAGCGATTTCGCTCCAAACCCGCGTCTCTATCGAATCGACATCGAAACAGGTCTTGAGACAGCAATCGCCGCTCTGCCTTTTGGCTTTTCAAGCGGCCTCGAGTTGGCGAACCCACGGGAGCTACTCCAATGATCCACCGCAAGCTTCTCATCGCCACGGCCATCAAGCCGCCCACGCCGAATCTGAGATGCCGAGCTCGGCTCTCCTTCCCACCGCCCGGGCATCGGATCGCGTAGCACACTCAAGGAGACACGCTCTATGATTACCGACCAAGCCTCGACCAACCAAAGCAAGCCCGGCAGCGGACAAGAACCAACCAACGTTGAAAGAAGAACTTTGATTGGTGCGGGGCTAGCCGCTCTGCTAACCGCCGCGTGCTCGTCACCGACGGAGAACAGGGCGCAGCGCCTTTCATCCTCTGGACTTGTGACCGCCGAGGAAAGGGATGAGGGAACGGATGAGGGAAGGAGTGTGCCCAACGATCCGTTCATCCTTCTGCTGAAGGGAGTCTATCAGCCAGTGCCCAAGGGTTCGGGGCAGCACAACTTCGGCCTCACCACGGTGGACCTGGATGATGGGTCGTACTCGAAAACGCGGATCTATCCTATTTTCGGAATTCGGGGTAGCACGCACCAGGACAAGTCTATCGGCACCTTTTACGTGTCACGCGTCACGCGTTTGTGTGCCTACGACCTCCCCGGAGGCGCAATTGCGATGACATTCATCCCAGGTCCCCGCACTTTTCCTGTGGTTGTCCCCGACGGGATGGGTGGGCAGTACGACGAAGGATCCCTACCACTAACGATACTGGAGGCGACGGGGATTTATCGAGCTTTTGCAGGTGGTCATAACAACATGGTCGATAAACTGCATCAGCTAGTAGCTGGCGCTCCGTTCGCTGGGTTCCCGTCGTCCGGCTATGATGAATTCTGCTTCTGCATGATTTTTCAGCGCAGTATTCCGAGTTTCCCATAAGGACCGTTTGAACCAAACGGAATCCATGTGCACCGAGGACGGGCGGCTCCGAACGATCGGGGTCGCCCTTTCTTTTCAAGCGCCTCGTTCGCGGCAGCCAGCCAGATCAGTGCTATGAAAAAGGCCCCCTTGGGCGAACCCAAGAGGGCCGAAGTCCACATGGGCCTGAGTGGAGTTGAACCACTGACCTCACGCTTATCAGGCGTGCGCTCTAACCACCTGAGCTACAGGCCCTACTGCTCCGTCACTCCCAATCGCGCCGCGGCCCTTTCTTAGGCTTGAACTCCTCGTCTTCCTCATCGTCGAACTCGTCGTCCAGATCGTCGTACTCGTCGAGGTCGTCCAGATCCTCCTCGTCAAGCTCGTCCTCCTCCAGCTCGTCGTCGAAGTCCTCGTCCAGGTCCTTGTCCTCTTCGAAGTCCTCGAACTCCTCGTCGTCGAGACTGTCGCTGCGACGCTTGAGCGACCAGTCCGACGTCTCACGGGACAACATTGTCACCCCCAGCTGAGGTTGCGGTTGATGGTTTGAACGAGCTATCCGGCGCTGCCTTACGACTCCTCGGCCCGCGCGTTGCGCGCGAGCTTGCGGCGCTCCGTGGCGCCCAGGGCGCGCTTGCGCAACCTGATGGACGACGGCGTCACTTCGATGAGTTCGTCGTCCTCGATGTATTCCAGCGCGAGCTCCAAGGTGACCGGCCGCGGCGGCTCGAGGATGATCATCTCGTCCGACGCGGTCGTCCGCATGTTCGTCAGCTTCTTCTCCTTCGAGGGGTTCACGTCCATATCGTCTGTCCGAGAGTTCTCCCCCACGACCATACCCTCGTACACCGGGTCGCCGGGCTTCACAAACATCGTGCCGCGCTCCTGCAAATTGAAGAGCGCGTACGCCACCGCCTCCCCCTGCCGGTCGGCGACCATGACCCCTCGGCTCCGCCCTGAGATCGGCCCCGCCCACGGTCCGTACTCGAAGAAGCGGTGATGCATGATCCCCGTTCCCCGTGTATCCGTCAAGAACTCGGAGCGGTACCCGAGCAGACCCCGGGCCGGCAGCTTGAACCGCATCCGTACCGTCCCCACACCGGGATTCTTCATGTCGAGCAGGGTCGCCCGGCGCGGGCCCAGCTTCTCCATCACCACCCCCAGGTACGCATCGGGGCAGTCGATCATCAGCTCCTCGTACGGCTCGAGCTGCTCCCCGTTCGGCCCCTCGCGCGGGATGATGCGGGGCCGACTGACCTGAAATTCGTACCCCTCGCGCCGCATCGTTTCCATCAGCACGCCGAGGTGCAGCTCACCCCGGCCCGACACCGTGAACGTCTGGGGATCGTCCGTCTCCTCCACCCGCAGCGCCACGTTGCGCTCGAGCTCCCGAAACAACCGCTCGCGCAGCTGCCGGCCGGTGACGAACTTCCCTTCTCGCCCTGCGAACGGCGAGTCGTTGACCTTGCAGTCCACCGAGATCGTCGGCTCCTCGACCGCGATGCCGGCGAGCCGCTCGAGGTGGTCCGGAGCGGTGATCGTCTTCCCGATCTCCACGCCCGCCAGGCCGGCCAGCGCCACGATTTCACCGGCCACCGCCTCCTCCAGCTCCACCCGCTCCAAGCCCTCGAACCCGAACAGCTTGACCACGCGCGCCTGCTCGTACGCGCCGTCCCCCAGGGGACCGGGCGGGCCCAGCGGCAGCACCGCGACGGTGTCGCCCACCCGCATCCGGCCCCGCTCGATCCGCCCGATCGCGATTCGCCCCAGATACGACGAATAGTCCAGGGTCGAGACGAGCATCTGGAGCGGCCCGGCCGCGTCCGCTTGGGGCGGCGGGATCGTGCCGAGGATCGTCTCGAACAGCGGCTTCAAGTCTGGCCCCGGCGTCTTTAAGTCGAAGGTCGCCGTGCCCGCCCGGCTCGATGTATAGAGGAAGGGGCAGTTGAACTGCTCTGGCGTCGCCTCGAGTTCCAGGAACAGCTCCAGCACCTCGTCGTGCACCCGCAACGGTTCGGCGTCCTGGCGATCGATCTTGTTCACCAGGACGATCGGCTTGAGCCCCAGCGCTAACGCCTTTCCCGCCACGAACTTGGTCTGCGGCATCGGCCCCTCGGCGGCATCGACGAGCAGCAGGAAGCCGTTGACCATGCGGAGAATCCGCTCAACCTCGCCCCCGAAGTCTGCATGCCCCGGCGTGTCCACGATGTTGATCTTCGTCTCGCCCCAGCGGACGGCGGTGTTCTTGGACAGGATCGTGATCCCGCGCTCGCGCTCCAGCGGGTTCGAGTCGAGCACCCGCTCGCCCACCTGCTGGTTGGCGCGGAACACCCCGGCCTGGCGGAGCATCTGGTCCACCAGCGTGGTCTTGCCGTGATCGACGTGCGCGATGATCGCGATGTTGCGGATCTGCAAGGGGCTAGGTCCTGAGAGTGCCTAGGAGAGAGGGCTCAGTGCGTGAGGGGCGCAGTATAGGAAGGGGGGCCGGAAAAGACAAGGCATGAAATCACACAAACCCGGGTACGTCGTGCGCGCTGCACTCAGTCACACGTCGGGTCCCGTTCCATCTGCACCGTCACGTGGCGGATCCCCATCTCCGCCAGGCGCTCCTGCACCGCTTCCAGCACGCGTTGGTTGTCGGCCGGGTTCTGCACCACCAAGTGCCCGCTCATGGCGATCACGCCGCTCGTCACCGTCCATACATGGAGGTCGTGAATCGACGCGACACCGGCAACCGTGGCGATGCAGTCGTGCACTTGAGAGAGCGCGATGTGGGCGGGCGCGGCCTCGAGCAGCACGTCGGTGCTCTCCTTCACGAGACGCCAGGCGCTGGCGAGGATCAGCACGGAGATGACGAGGGAGATCAGGGGGTCGGCGGCGACCCAGCCGGTCGCCAGGATGATGGCCCCCGCGACGAGCGCGCCAAACGAACCGAGGGCGTCGCTCAGCACGTGCAAATAGGCGCCGCGCTCGTTGAGCGAGTGGCGGTGGCCACGGTGCAGGATCGCCGCGCCCGCCAGATTGGCGACGAGCCCGAGCCCGGCGATGCCGACGAGCAGGCCGGCGCGGACGGGAGTACGAACCTGCAAGCGGTGGAGCGCCTCGATCGCGACGCCGATGGAGACCGCCAGCAGCGCCGCACCGTTCACCAGGGCGGCCAGGATCTCGAGTCGCAGCAGACCGAACGTGCGCTCCGCCGTGGCGGGACGGTGGGCCACGTAGGCGACGCCGAGCGAGAGTCCCAGCGCACCGACATCGGCGAGCATGTGTCCGGCGTCCGCGAGCAGCGCGAGCGAGTGGGCCACCCAACCCCCCACCGCCTCCGCGAGCATCACGACCGCGGTGATGCCTAGGACGGCCGCCATACGGCGGCGGCCCTCGGCCCGCAGCGGGGCGCGGTGGGTGCACTGCACGTCTAGGGGAAGAGCCGCAGACATCAGACTTGAGACATCCGAATCCGGACTGCCTCCGCGTGCCCCGGTAGGCCCTCGGCCTCCGCCAGCGCGATGATGTGCGCCGCGTCCCGTTCGAGTTGCCGTCGCGAGTACGCGATCACGCTGATGCGCTTCACGAAATCGTACACTCCCAGCGGCGAAACATATCGGGCGGTCGCCCCGGTGGGCAACACGTGAGACGGCCCGGCGAGGTAGTCGCCCACGGGCTCGGGGCTAGAGGCGCCGACGAAGATCGCCCCGGCGTGTCGGATGCGGCGCGCCACGGGCCAGGGATCGCGTGTCAGGACCTCGACGTGCTCGGGTGCGCGGCGGTTGGCGACTTCGACGGCGGCGTCCAGATCCGGAACGACGACGACCACGCCGTGATCGGCGAGGGCGCGCGCGACGATCGCTTGGCGCGGCGAGCGGGCGACCTGCCGCGCGAGCTCGGCCTCCAGCGCATCCGCGAGCGTCGCGCTGGTGGTGACGCACCAGGCGCAGGCGTCCTCATCGTGCTCGGCCTGGGCGATCAAGTCCGCCGCGACGAACCGCACGTCGGCGGTCTCATCGGCGATGATCAGCACCTCCGTCGGGCCCGCCAGCATGTCGATCCCGACCTCCCCCGCCACCTGGCGCTTCGCCTCGGTGACGAACCGATTGCCCGGGCCCACGATCTTGTCGACGCGCGGAATCGTGCGTGTCCCGTACGCGAGCGCGGCGATCGCCTGCGCACCCCCGACCCGGAACACCCGATCTACGCCGGCGAGCCGCGCCGCGGCCAGCACCACGTCGGGCGCTGCACCCCCGACCGTCGGCGGGGTGACCATCACGATCTCCGCTACGCCGGCGACGATCGCGGGAACCGCGTTCATGATCACCGTCGAGGGATACGCGGCCTTGCCGCCGGGCACGTAGAGCCCGACGCGGTCGAGCGGCACCACCCGCATCCCGATCTCGGTGCCGTCCGCGTCGCGCTCGAGAAACCCCTCATCGGCCTGGTTGGCGTGATAGTCCCGCACGCGCTGCACCGCGGCCTCGAGCGCGACCCGCAGCGGTCGGGGAATCCGCTCGAGCGCCTCCTGACACCGGGCGAACGGGACCTCCCAGTCGCCCGGCGGCAAGTCCACGCCGTCGAGCCGCCTCGTGTGTTCCCGGACGCCTGCGTCCCCGGCGGCGCGCACGTCGTCGAGGATCGCCCGCACCGCACGCGCGGTGTCGGGATCCGCCCCGCCGATCTTCGGGAAATGCGGCGCCAGCGCGTCGTACGGCGGCGCTTGAAGTCGAGTGACCACCGACTATGTTCCGCCCTCTATGCCCGGGCCTGTGTCGCAGTCGATCGGCGTGCGCCTCATCGCCCTCGTGCTGCTGGTGCTCGCGAACGCGTTCTTCGTCGCGGCCGAGTTCGCGCTCGTCGCCGCGCGGCGTACGCGCATCGATGCCTTGGTGCGGCGCGGCGACCGGAAGGCTAAGACCGTCCAGACGGCGCTGCAAGATCTCTACCGCCAGCTCTCGGCCGCGCAGCTCGGCATCACCGTCGCCTCGATCCTGCTCGGCTACGTGGCCGAGGATACGGTGGCGCACCTGTTCCGCGACTGGTTCGCTTCGCTCCCCCCGGTCTTGAATTTCCTCACCCGGGGGGGCGTGGCGTCCGTGGTGGCGGTGACGCTCATTTCGTTCCTGCACGTCGTGTTCGGCGAGCAGGCACCCAAGGCTTGGGCCATCACGTACCCCGAGGCGACGAGCCGCTGGATCGCGGCCCCGTTGATCGTATTCTCCTGGATCACGCGGCCGTTCACCGATCTCCTCAACTGGAGCGCCGGGCGCATCGTGCGCCTGCTGGGGATCCGCAGCACGACCGCCGAGCTCGAGCGCATCCACTCCCCCGAGGAGATCCGCATGCTCGTCGAGCAAAGCCGCAAGACCGGGCGCCTCGCGGCAGACGACGCGCGTCTCCTCGAAGGCGTGTTCGAGTTCAGCGAGAAGACGGCGCGCGAGGTCATGACGCCCCGCACCGACATCGTGGCGCTGCCGATCGACCTCTCGCTCGAGGAGGCCGCGGATCAGGTCGCCGTCGCCGGCCGCTCCCGCTACCCCGTGTATCGCGAGACCCTCGACGACGTCGTCGGCCTCGTGCACGCGAAGGACATTCTCGCCGGACTCCGCTCGGCCAAGGGCGGCTCGCTCCGCACCGTGCTGCGACCGGCCGTGTTCGTACCCGGGACCCGAGAGGTGGAGGACGTGCTCGCGGACATGAAGCGCCAGAAGATTCACCTCGCCATCGTGCTCGACGAGTTCGGCGGCACCGCCGGGCTCGTCACGATGGAGGATCTCCTGGAGGAGATCGTCGGCCAGATCTACGACGAGTACGATCGGCCCAGCGGGGAGACGTTCACCGTTCCGGGGGAGGGCGCGCCCGTCTTGTCCGGCGCCATGCCGTTGCGAGACGTCAACCAGATCTACGGGCTCACCCTCGACGAGACGAGCTATACCACGATCGGCGGCTACCTCTTCGGGACGCTCGGCCGGCTCCCCAAGGTCGGCGACCGCGTGACCGTGCGGGGCGCGGCGTTCGAGATCGTGGAAATGGAAGGCCGCCGCGTCGGAGCCACGCGCCTGCTGCAGCAGGTCGCCGGTGAAGGGACGACCCCATGACGCAGCGGTCCTCCATCGCCCCGATTCCGCCGGGCGCGCTCGACCTCGCCGGGGACGCCGTGCGGCGCCGCCGCGCCCTCCAGGGTCGCATGCTGGAGCGCCTCGAAGCGGCGGGGTTTCAGGAGATCATCCCGCCCACGTTCGAGTACGCCGAGGTCTTCGTGCGCGCCGGCGGCGGAGCCGCGGACGTCGCCGACCGGCTGATCCGCTTCCTCGACCTGGACGGGAAACTGCTGGCGCTGCGCTACGACTTCACCGCCAGCGTGGCGCGGCTCGCCGCGACCAAGCTCGCCGACTGGCCCACGCCGCTGCGCCTCTCGTACGCCGGCAAGGTGTTCCGCCAGGACCCCGAGCGGGAAGGTCGGCGGCGCGAGATACTCCAGGTGGGCGGCGAGCTGCTGGGCGAAGGCGGCGTGGCCGCCGACGTCGAGGTGCTGCGACTCGCCCTCGCCCTCGTGGGCTTGGCCGGGGTGGCGGAGTTCCAGGTCAACCTGGGTCACGTGGGGGCCCTCGCCCCGGCGCTCGCGGCACTCCCCCCCGACGAGCGGGCCGCGGTGCGGCGCCTGATCGACCGGAAGGACGCGGCCGGACTCGCGGCCGCGGCGCCCGGCGCGTTGACCGAATTGCCGTTCATCATCGGCCGGCGCGAAGCACTCGATCGGGCCGCCCGGGTGCTGGCGACCGCGCCGGCACCGAACGACGCCATCGCGCGGCTCAACGCGATCGACGCCGCCTTGTCCGAAAGCGAGCGACGTCATGTCGTGTACGATTTCGGGGAGGTGCGCGGGCTCGATTATTACACGGGCATTCACTTTGAGATCTTCGTCGCCGGCGCGGGCACAGCGGTCGGCGCGGGCGGCCGCTACGACGACCTGATCGGCCGCTTCGGGCGCCCCCTTCCCGCGGTGGGGCTCGCCCTCGATCTCGACGCCCTGGCGACGGCGGCGCCGTGACGGCCCGGACCGTCCTCAAGCTGGCGCTCCCCAAGGGGCGCCTCCTCGAGCCGTCGCTGGCCTTGCTCCGGAGCATCGGCGCGCTCGTGTCCGAGCCCGCCACCACGCGAAAGCTGCTCGTGCCGTCGTCGGACGGCACGCTGTCGGTCCTGTTCGTGAAGCCCGCCGACGTTCCGGTGTATGTGGAGTCGGGCGCGGCGGACGTGGGGATCACCGGCACCGACGTCCTGCGCGAGACCGAGGCGGACGTGCTCGAGCCGCTGGCGCTCGGCTTCGGCCGCTGTCGCATGGTCGTGGCGAGCCCCACCCCCATCCCGTACCCGGCGCTCCCCGGCGGCGTGACGCCCCGCGTCGCCACCAAGTACCCGCGCCTCACGCGGGCCTTCTTCGCGGAGACGGGCCTGGGCGTGGAGGTCATCACCGTGAGCGGCAGCGTCGAAGTGGCGCCGCTGCTGGGGCTGTCGCACTGGATCGTGGACCTGGTCGACACCGGGCGCACGTTGCGGGACAACGGCCTGGTCGAGCGCGCGGCGATCTTGGACGTCGGCGCCGTCGTGGTGGTGAATCGGGCCAGCCAGAAGTTGCGGCTCGAGGAGCATCAGCAGCTTCTGAAGGCACTACACGACGCTACGACATTACGACGTAGCGTTTGAACGTGGTACAACGGTTCTGCGGGCCAGCTCGACCGCCAGCTCGAGCGCCGCCCTCATGGAACTGGGATCCGCCACGTCCTTCCCTGCGATATCGAACGCGGTGCCATGATCCGGCGCCGTCCGGGGAAACGGCAGTCCCAGCGTGATATTTACGCCCTTGCCGAAGCCCGCCACTTTCACGGCCGTCATCCCGACGTCGTGATACGGCGTGAGGACCGCGTCGAACTCTCCCCGCAGCGCGCGCACGAAGACCGTGTCGGCAGGGAGCGGCCCGGCCGCGCCCAGCGTCTCGGCCGCCGGGCGCAGCACACGATCGTCCTCGTCGCCGAACAGCCCTGATTCGCCGGCGTGCGGGTTGAGCGCGCACACCGCGAGCCGCGGGCGGGCGATCCCCCACCAGTCCCGCAGCGCCGCTTCCGTGATGCGGCCGGTGCGCACCACGCGCTCCGTCGTCACGCTGTGCGGCACCTCCCGCAGCGGCAGGTGCGTGGTGACGAGGACGACGCGGAGCCGGCCGGCGGCGAGCATCATCGCGACCTCGCGGTCGCCCGCCAGGTGCGCCAGCATCTCGGTGAGGCCAGGGTAGCGGAATCCGGCAAGATAAAGGGCGTGCTTGTGCACCGGCCCGGTGACGATCGCGTCCACCGTCCCCGCCAGGGCCAGCTCGACGGCGCGTTCCACGGCCCGCGCCGCGAGACGACCCGCGTCTTCGGAGGGCAGGGCACGCGGAGCGGTATGATCCAGCGCCCCGGAGGGTTCCGCTGCCCGCTCCTCGTTCCCGAGTAGAGTGATATCCGCGTCGAGCGCCCCGAGCGCGAGCGCTTTCGCCACTACCTCCGGCCCGATCCCGCGCGGGTCGCCGAGGGTGACGGCGAGACGCGGACGGGCCACGCGGTCAGGGGCGGATGTCGACGTACGTCGTGCGGCGCAGGACCTCGAGGTAGTGCTGTACCGCGAGCTGCTGGCCCATGTTCTCGCGGATACGGTCCTTCACGTCGGCGAAGGTCAGCTCACCCTCGGGCAGGCGCTTCATGAGCTCGAAGACCACGAGCTTGGGCCGCCGCGAATCCGCGCCCACCGCGAACACCGGCTTCAGTCCGGGTACGGTATCGCTGCCGATCGCGCGCTCGTAGTCCGGCGGCAGCTGCGACACGGGCAGCTCGGGCACGACCTTCCCCTCCTCGGGATCACCGTAGCGGCGCGCCAGCGTGTCGAACGGCGCGCCCGCGCGCAGCGCGTCGTGCACCGAATCGGCCAAGCGGTGCGCCAGCGCGACCTGCGCGGCCGAGATATCGGGCGTGATCAGCACGTGGCGCGCCAGCACTTCGGCGGGCTGGACGCGCTCCACCTGGATGATGTGATAGCCGAATTCGGTCGCGACCGGATCGGAGATCTCGCCCGGCCGGAGCCGGAACGCCACGTCCTCGAACTGCTTGACCGTCGGGCCGCGGCGGAACCATCCCAGCTCGCCCCCCTGCTCCCGCGACGTGCTGTCGGCGGAGTACTTCTTGGCCACGTCCGCGAAGTTGGCGCCGTGGCGCAGCACCACGACGAGCGACTCCGCGAGCTGGCGGGCTCGCGCCTGTGCCGCAGAATCAGCCTGCGCCGTGATGACGATTTGCCGAAACGAGATCGCGGCAGGCCGCTTCGGCTGCTGGGCGCGGTTCTCTTCCCAGAACTGCCGCATCTGCGCGTCGGTGGGGGGAATCGGCCGCAGCTTCCCTTTCTGGCGCAGCTGGTCGAGGAGACGCTGCTGCAGGATCGAGCGGCGCTGCTGGTCGGCCAGCCAGCGGCGCCATTCCTCCTCCGACAGGAATTGGGCGGCGCGCAGCTGTGCCTGAAACTCGGGTGTCGAGCTGAACTGCTTCCGCACGTTTTGCACGGTTTGCTCGACCTGCTCCTGCACCTCCTGATCGGTGACCTTGATGGTGGTGTCCCGCTCCGCCTGCTGGACCAACAGCTCCTCGTCCACCATCTGCCGCAGGACCTGGCGCCGCGCCGCGTCCCGCCCTGCCGAGTCGGTCGCGATCTTCAGCCCCTGGGCCTGGGCGAGCACCAGCTGCTCCTCGACGTGGGACGCGAGGATCGACTTCGACCCCACGATCGCGAGGATGCGGTCGACGGGGCGCGCCGAGGCAAGCTCTCCCTGGCCTGCGACCGGCCGGGCGGCGGCGAGGCCGAGCGCGAGCACCGGGATGGCGAGGGTGCGCATGTCAGCGCGACGCCTTCTGCTTCGCGGTGTCGAGCGCCGGAGCGGGTGCCGGGCCCGGCGCGGGCTTGAGCCCGGGCCCGGCCCGACGCCCGCCCGAATCGACCTGCGCCCGGATCGCTTGGGCGCGCTCCAGTGCCTGAGCCAGCCCCGCCGCGCTCACCGACCACCCCTGGCCCGGACGCAGGGCCAAGGCGAGGAACGGCGGCACTGGAAAGAACTGCGCCGTCTCCTGCACGAGCACCCGATCCAGGTAGTCGTTCACGTGTCGCATCGCGAGCGCGTGGCGCGTCGGTTCGGTCGCCGCCGAATCCTTGAGTACCCGGGGCGACAGCGCGAGCTGGTTCTCGAGAATCGTGAGCACGGAGTCGTGCTGCGTCTTGAGCCCCCGCCAGTCCTCGGGCGTGAGCGGTACGCCGGCCGAGTCCACCTCCCGCAGCAACAGCTCCCGCTGCGCCAACTGCCGGACGAACTCGCCGAGTTGGGCGTCGCTCGCCATGGCGACGTTCAGATCGCGCGGGTCGAGCGCGTAGAGCCAGCGGGCCAGGTCGCGCACGCGGAAGGCGCCTCCGCGGTAGCTGGCGAGCTGCCGATCGTCGTCGACCGCCGGGGTCACGTCCTGGATCGCCTGGCGCACCAGCGCCGCCGCTCCACCCCGCACTTTCAGGTCACGCCGCACAGCGACGCTGTCGATGTAGACCGAATCGAAATGCACCGTCGCCGTAGTCTCGAGCTCTGTGCGGAAGGAGTCGCGCACCTCCTCGAGCGGCGGGCGCCGGATGATGTGGAACCCGAACGGCGACCGGACCAGCCCACTCATCGCCCCCGGGGCGAGACGCCACGCGACGCTGTCGAATGCCGGGACGAACCGACCCCGCCCCACGGCACCGAGGTAACCGCCCCGGGACTTGGACCCCGGATCCTCGGAGGAGCGCTGGGCGATCTGGCTGAAATTGCTGCCGTGCCGTGCCTCCACCTGTCGGAGCAGCGCTTCCGCCCGCTGCTTCTTGTCCAGCTCGACCTTCGGGGCGGCGCTCGGGGGGACGCTCACGAGGATGTGCTGGAACAGCCGGACGGTGCCGGCCCGGTACGCGGAGTCCGTCTGATCCGGGCTGAGCTTCACGCGGGCGGCGATCAACTGGTCGTGGTAATGCTGCCACCGGAGTTGGGCGACGTTCGGCCAGTTGGCCTGCAGCACGAGGGCGGAGTCAGTCATGTCTCGGCCGCGGGCGAGCTCCTGGGCGAACACCGCGTAGTCGAGGTAGACCGCCGTGAGACCGCTGAGCGCCTGCGGCCGGAGCGGCACTTTCTTGGCCCGCCCGGCCAGCTCCGCGAGGCGCACCACGGTCAAAGTCTGCCCCGCAGCGCTCCCCGCCACTTCGGGATGCGCCGAGAACGCATCCCGCAGGGCGTTACACCCAGCGAGCGCGAGGACCGCTAATACCAGACCCGACCGTCGCATCCTCTCTCCTTAATCGGGAGGGTTCTGCAGAACCGCCGTGAGGGCCCGCACGAGACCGGGGCCGATGGCTTCGCCGCCAAGCCGGCGCAGCCGCAGCGAGAGCGGCACGGGACGCCGCACCTCCGCCTCGAACTGCACCGCGTCGAGCGCCGCCGTCAGCCCGGCGAGGCGCGGGTGCGCGTCCCGCCGAAACGTGAGCCGCGCCTCGTCGCCCTTCACGAGAACCATCTCCAGTCCGGCCTGGGCGCCGAGCGCGCGCAACTCGGACACGAGAAGCAGCCGCTGCGCCGGGTCCGGGAGAGGGCCAAAGCGATCGCGCAGCTCCTCGCGTACTGCTTGAATGTCGCACGGCCGCTCAGCCCGCGCCAGCCGCCGGTACAGATCGAGCTTCGCGGCCGCATCGGCGACATAATCATCCGGCAGGTGCGCCGGCCGATCGAGCACCACCTCCGGCGGCATGCCCTTCCCCGTTCCCCCGCCATCCCCCTTCAGCGCGTCGACGGTCTCCTGCAGCCATCGCAGGTACATGTCGAACCCCACGGCCTGCGCATGACCCGATTGCTCGCCACCGAGCAGGTTGCCGGCGCCGCGCAGCTCGAGATCGCGCAGGGCGATGCGATAGCCGGTGCCCAGTTCGGTATGATGCTCCAGCACCCGCAGCCGCTCTTCCGCGTCCGCGTCGACGAGATCGGGCGCGAGCAGATAACAGTAGGCGCGGCGATGGCTGCGTCCTACCCTGCCCCGCAGCTGGTACAGCTGCGCCAGCCCGAACTGATCAGCGCGGTTCACGATCATCGTGTTCGCGTTGGGGACGTCGAGGCCCGACTCAACGATCATCGTGGAGACGAGAACGTCCACTTCGGCACGCACGAAGCGCGCCATCACGTCGTCCAGCTCGGTCTCCTTGAGGCGGCCATGCGCCACCGCGATGCGGGCGCGCGGCGGCGCGAGCGCGCGCACGCGCGCGGCGATCGTGTCGATCGTCTCGATGCGGTTGTGCACGAAATACACCTGCCCGGCTCGGTCGAGCTCCCGCGCCAACGCCTCCTCGATCAGCGCGTCGTCCCACGGCTCGATGAACGTCAGAACCGGCGAGCGGTCCTTGGGCGGGGTCTCGAGCAGCGTGAGGTCGCGCAGTCCCGCGAGCGAGAGGTGCAGGGTGCGGGGGATCGGCGTCGCCGTGAGGGTCAGCACGTCCACCGCGAGCTTCAGCGCCTTCAGCCGCTCCTTGTGTCGCACTCCGAAGCGGTGCTCCTCGTCCACGATCAGCAGCCCCAGGTCGTGAAACCGGACGTCGCGCGACAGCAGCCGGTGCGTGCCGATCACCAAGTCTACATCCCCCCGCTCCAGCCCCTGAACCACGCGCCGCGTGTCGCTCGGGTTGCGGAAACGGGAGAGCACCTCGATGCGCACCGGATAGTCGGCGAGCCGCTCGCGAAACGTACGTCCATGCTGCTCGGCGAGGATCGTGGTCGGTGCGAGCACCGCCACCTGCTTCCCCGCCTGCACCGCCTTGAAGGCCGCGCGCAGCGCGACCTCGGTCTTGCCGTATCCCACGTCGCCGACCAGCAGCCGGTCCATCGGGCGGGCGCGCTCCATGTCACGTTTCACCTCCTCCGAGGCGCGGCGCTGGTCGGGAGTGTCCTCGTACAGGAAGGCCGACTCGAGCTCGCGCTGCCACGCGGTGTCGGGCGGGAAGGCGAATCCGGTCGCGAGCTGGCGGCGCGCGTACAGGTCGAGCAGCTCGGCCGCCATGTGGCGGATGGCGGCGCGGGTCTTATCCCGCTGACGCTGCCACGTCGTGGCGCCGAGGCGGTGCAGCTTCGGCGGGGGGGCATCGCCGTTTCCCGCGGCGCGATACGGCTCCAGTTGATCCAGCCGGTACAGCGGGACGTTGAGCCGGTCACCCCCCTCGTATTCCACGACCGCCACTTCGAGCGTCCCGCCCTCCGCGCCCACCGCGATGGTCTGGATGCCGCGGTACACCCCAATCCCGTGCTCGAGATGTACGACGTAGTCTCCCGGCTGCAGCGCGCGGGCCGCGGCGGTGGGAGACGCTTCGCGGTAGCGCCGCGGCCGCCGCAAGCGGCGCGCGCGGCGGAAGATCTCGTGGTCGGTCAGCACTCTCAGCGACGGCAGCACGAAACCACCGTCGAGCGCTCCGATCGCAAGCGTCGCGACCTCGGCGCCGAGCAGCTCCTCCAGCCGCTCGAGCTGGCCGTCGTTATCGCACAAAATCACCGTCGGGGGACCGGCCACGACGAGGCGCCGCAACCGTTTGATGTCGCGGTCCACGGGCTCCGGTGGCGCGAGCGGGAAGCGCGTCGCCTCGCCGGGTCCGTCGAGTGCGATGCGCGAAAATGCCCCCAGCGCGCGGCGCCACTGCTCGGGAGCGAGGAAGATCTCCGCCCGCGCAGGCGGCTCCTCGCCCAGCCGCCGGGCGATCTCGAGATGATGCTCCGCCTCCGCCCACGCTCGATCGACTTCCTGCTCCAGCGCGGACTCCTGGGCCAACACGAGCAATGCATCAGTGGGGAGGAGCTCGAGCACGCACTGCCGTCGTAGGGGCGCAGCATGGTGCGCCCCTACGGTGCCGGTGAGCTCCTCCGACCTCGCCGGCAAGATCGTCACCCGCTCGATCAGCTCCCCCCTTTCCCCTCCCGAGCGTTGCGAGTCGAGATCGAACGGACGCAGCGACACGATGTCGTCGCCCGACCACTCGACCCGGGTCGGCGCCGCCATCCCAAAGCCGTACACGTCGAGGATCCCGCCCCGCACGCTGAATTGCGCGACCTCGGTGACCGTCGGCACGCGGGCGTAACCCATCGCGCTGAGGCGGTTCACGACGTCAGTGAGACCCCCGACCCCCTGACCCCGGGCCCCGAGGCCCGCTTCCAACACCAGCCGCATTGCGTCGAGCGCCGCCGGCACTGCCGTCCGCTCCGCCGTGGCGCGCGCGGTCGTGACGAGGATGCGAACCCTGCCCGACAACAGCGCCTCGAGGGTCTCGATGCGCTCGCCCGCGATCTCGACGTGCGGCTCTTCTGCTCCGAGAGCCTCCCGTTGCGGATACAGCGCCGCCGCGTCTCCGGCGAGAGCGCGGGCGTCCGCGAGCCAGCGCTCGGCGTCCGTCGGCGTCGCCGTGACTACGACGAACACGCGTTGCGGGAGCCGGCGGGCCAGGGCAGCGACGAGGACTGCGGGACTGGAGCCGGGGAGTCCGGACACCGGGAGCCGGGACCCGGGGCCTGGGAGACCCTGGGAGAGCGCTCGGGTCGCCGGCAGCTCGTCGAAGCGGTCGACGAGAAAATCGAGCGGCATCACTGGGCGCGTGTCGCGACCCCGAGCTCCACCCCGGCGACGAGCAGGGCGAGGGCGAGGAGCAGACCACTCATGTCGGTGCGGCGCGTGGCGGCGTACTGCTCGGCGGCGAACTGCGCTTCGTCCAGCAGCTCGGCGCCGATCGCCCGGCGCACCACGTCCGACGCGGCGGGCGTCAGATCCGACTCGCGCGCGTCGGGTGCGGACACGACCGCTCCAACCGTGTCGGCGCCATGCACCTGGAACGCGACGCCGGGAGGACCTTCCGCTTCCGTGATCGAAGCCTCGCCGCGCGCCAGTCGGTTCACGAGAGCGTCCACGAACGGCACGAACGCCGGGGACGCGGGCAGGGCCGTCCAGGTGGTGTCGAGACGGCTCCCAAGCAGCACCACGTCGCCCGCCCGCACGAGCCAGGGATCACCGTTCACGGTCGCGAGGATCGCCGTCGTGTCGCCCCCACCCCCGCCGAGCCGGTATCGGCGGGCGACCGGGATCCCGCTGATCCCTGCGACACCAGCGGTCGCGATCGGTCCCGGCGTCCCGGCGCCCCCGAACTGCCAGGCCACGCCGCGCGCGACCAGCGCACGATTCGCCTGACCGAGGAGCGCGGGATCGCTGGGTGGGAGCAGCACGGTCGTGCCCGCGCCGCCCCGCAGCCGCTCACCCACCGTAACGTCGCTGCCCTCGACGATCCGCTTCCCCTGTGTGAGCACGGCGAGCGCCGCCGCGACGAACAGCCCTGCTCCGGGATCGGCGCGCACGCGCGCCGGAAGCGCGACTCGCCACACGAACGCCCTGCGATCATCGGCCCGCAGCTCGTCGGGATCGAGCACCGCCTCTCCGATCCACCACCCCGGTGCCACGCTTGGAAGCGGTACCGTCGCGCTCGACCCGGGTGCGGCAAGCGCCCGGCCAACATCGTGACTCCGCCCCGCTGGACTGCCGGGCGCTCGCAGGCGCACCGTCACCGGCGCGGGGCTTCCACCGGGCGTGCCCACGAGCGTGATCGCGACCGCGCCGCCTGCAACCCGCGCTTGGGCGACGCCCCGGTTCGCCAGCGCCTCGCCGCCCGTGGCGGAGGCCAGCGCAAGCACCCGCACGCCGCGCGGGATGTCCGCCCGACCCTCCCCGAACGTCGTGCGCTGCAGATCGCTCACGACCGCCACCTCGCGCCCCGGCAAGGGTTCGGCGTCCACGAGCCGACTCGCCTGCGCGACAGCCCCCGACAGATCGAGGCGCCGCCAGCCGGGCACGACGCTGTCCACGGTCGCAACTAGGGCGTCACGGGAGCCCAAACGGGCTACGCCGTCCGCCAGCATCAGCCACAAGCGATCCCCCGCTGCGGCACGGGTGATGGCGCCGCGGGCCACGGTCTTCAAGCGCTCGATCAGCGGGCGTCCATCCACGACGGCGCCCGAGGAAGGAGAGTTGTCGAGAATGAGCAGGAGCGCTGTCGGCTCGTGGGCTCCCCCGCCGGCGGCACGACGCGACCGCACCAGCGGCCGAGCGGCGGCCATGACGATCATTGCGATCAGCGCGGTCCGCAGCACCAGCAGGAGCAGGTGTCGTAGCTTGAGGCGCCGTGCGCTCTGCCGCTCGGCCTCGCTCAGGTAGCGGATCGGCGGGAACTCGGCTTCGGGGGGCACGCGACGCTCGAGTAAATGCAATAGCGCGGGGATCGCCGCCGCGGCGAGCCCGAGAAGTGCCAGCGGATGCAGGAACGTCACGCGAGGAGGCGCAGCGCCATGCCGAACGGCAGGTCGGTCAGCACATGGTGATACCCGATCCCGTGGCGGCGGCAGGCGCTGCGCCACGCCGCTACCTCGCGGCGCACCGTCTCGCCATATGCGCGCGCCAGCTCGCGCGGCCGCACCACCACGCTCGCCGGAGACTCCGGATCCCGAAACCGTACTTCGGGAGGACCGGTCAGCTCGGCCTCTGCCGGATCCATCAGGTGGAAGACGATGACGTTGTGGCCGCGGTGGCGCAGGTAGCGGAGCGCAGTGAGCGCGAGGGCCCGGTCGAACAACAGGTCGGACACCAGGACCACCAGGCCGCGGCGCGCCAGCAAGCCCGTCAGACGCAGCAGCGCCGCCTCCGCGGCCGTGCCGCGACCGTCGGGCGTATCGAGCAGCCCGCGCACCAGGCGGGTCCATTGACCCGTCTTTACCCGAGCGGGGATAACCTGCCGCACCACCTCGTCGAACGTGATCAGCCCCGTGGCGTCCCGCTGCCGGAGCAGAATCAGCGCCAGCGCCGCCGCGAGCCGGTCGGCGTAAGCGCGCTTCGTGAGCCTGCCGGGCGCGCCCCGCCACGCCATCGACCGGCTGGCGTCGACGAGCAGCATCGCCCGCAGGTTCGTTTCTTCCTCGAACTGCTTCACGAACAGACGGTCGGCCCGCGCCAGAATCTTCCAGTCGAGATAGCGCGGCTCGTCGCCCGGCTGATAGGCACGATGCTCCGTGAATTCCACGGAGAACCCTCGAAACGGCGAGCGATGGATCCCAGCCAGGAATCCTTCGACTACCCCCTGCGCGACGATCTCGATGCCGCCCAGACGGGCGACCTCCGCCGGATCCAGCAAATCGATGCGCCTGACCTCAGTCATGGGTGGCGGAAGCTAATGAGCGGCCGAGTGTCCGGGCTAGAGGACAGTAAGCGCCGCGTGATCTCCGTCCCACCGCGGCAACATCCCACTGCACGCCCACTTACGAGCCCTTTCCAGGAGGGACCCACCTGGCATGGTCCCTGCCCCTCGGAGGGGAGTCCGGAGGACTTTCATGCTCGCAACCTTGGGTTTCTTGAGCCTGTTGACGGTGTCCGGTCGGGCGCCCACGCCCCAGCCGGCTTCCTTCTATTACCGTCCCCACGTCGAGGTTTGGACCAACCGCGGTGACGATCCGTATGGCAGCGGGCAGGCGGCGCGGGTCTACTTCCGCACCGAGCAGGACGCCTATGTGACGATCCTCCGCGTCGACACGGACGGGCGGGTGCGTGTCTTGTACCCGCGCGAGCCGTGGGACGACAATTTCGTGCGCGGCGGTCGGGAATACGACGTGTTGCAGCGCTCCTCTCCTGACGCGTTCTACGTGGACGACTACCCCGGGGTCGGCTACATCTTCGCCGTGGCGGCCGCGGATCCGTTCGTCTACGACGCCATCAAGAGCGAAGATCATTGGGATTATCGTCTCATTGCGGACGGGCGCGTGCGTGGCGACCCGTATACCGCCCTCACCGACCTCGCCCAGCGCATCGTGCCCGACGGGTACGCTGACTGGGACTACGACATCGTACCGTATTACGTGCAACAGCACTACGATTATCCCCGGTTCCTGTGCTACGACTGCCACACGTACGTGAGCTATCCGTACTGGAGTCCGTACGACTATAGCTGCGTCCGTTTCCGGATCGTGATGTTCGACGATCCGTACTACTACCCCTACCGCTACTCCGGCGGCACCCGTGTGGTATTCACGCGGCCCCTCAGGCCGGAGCCGCGGTTCATCTTCAAGGACCGGCAGGGTTCGAGCCTGTTCATCACGCGCGTGCCGCAACGGCCGGCGAACGACGACCGGCGGCGGGACGTCGGCGTGCGCGGGCGCGACCTAGGCGGCGGCACGATCCCGCCCCCGCGCATTCAGCCGCGGCCGCGTCCCATCACTGGCGGAGACGTGCCCGTGACCGAGCGCCCGCGGCAGCGCCCGCTCACCGGGGACCCACCGCGCAACGACGACGATGCCGTGGGGCGCCGCCGCCCGGAGCATCCGGACCATCCAGATCATCCGGACCGGCGCGACCGTCCTGGCCAGTCTGACACGCCGAACCCTCCTGACCGGCGCGAGCGTCCGGAACGGCCGGTGCAGGAGGTGCGACCGGACGTGCCCCGGCCCGATCGCGCCCGGACCGAGCCACCCGCCGTGGTCGCTCCCGAGCGGCCGCGTAGCGAGCCGCGGCGCCCGGCGGAGAGTCGTCCGCAAAGCGTGCCGCCGGCACCGCCCCGGGTCCAGCCATCGGCTCCTCCGCCGGCGCCGCCGCGCAGTGAGCCGCGTGCCGAGCCGAAGCGGGACGCGCCGAAACAGCGCCCCCAGAACGAGCCGGAGCTGAAGCGGCGCAAGCCGTAGCCCGAGCCTCGCGATGGTGCGACGCGCCCGGCCGTGGTTATCGACGGTCGGGCGCGTTAGCTTTCCGTCCCTTTCCTCCTGCGGAGTCGAAGCAGTGCGTCCACTGTTCGGTCTGAGCGTATGGCTCGTCCCGTGTGCCCTCGCGGCGCAATCGCCGGCGGCGGTGCAGCGGGCTGCGAACTCGATCACCGCGGAGGGAGTACGACACCACATCGGGGTGCTCGCGGACGATTCCATGCTCGGCCGAGCGACGCCAAGCCCGCAGCTCGAGCAAGTGGCGCGGTACGTCGCCGAGCAGTTCCGACGGTTCGGACTCAAGCCGGCTGGCGACACCGGCTATCTGCAACGTTATACCGTCGTGCAGCGGGTCGTGGACACGCAGGCGAGCGCGATCCGCATCGCCGGCGCGGCACCCGCGACGCTGAGGCCGGGCACCGACGTGTATCTCCTCCGATTCACGCCCCTGCCGACGCGCGAGCTGAGCGGGCCGGTGGTGTTGTTCACGGGTACGCCCGACTCGGCGAATCCGCTCGCCGGGGCGGATGTGCAGGGGGCATGGGCGGCGATCATCGGTACGGCGACGCCTCAGGGTATTGCGATCAATCCGGAGTGGGTGATGGCCGTGCTCCGCGCGGGCGCAGTGGGGTGGATGGTGGTCTCGAATCGCCCCGACGGGCAGTGGCAGAACCGGCTGGCCCGCACCAGCGCCCCCACCCGCACGGTCGAGGGCGTCACGGCGGATGCGGGGCCCGGCGCGGGCGCGTTCGAGATCCGCGACGCGACGGCGGCCGCGACCCTGGGCATCGATCCGCCGGCGCTGCGCGCGCAGACCAGCGGCTGGACCGCCCGCCGCCTCCCGACCGTCACGATCACGTATCTGGTGAAGGAGCGCGAGCTGGCCCGTGCCTCGGCGCCGAACGTGATCGGCGTGCTCGAAGGGAGCGATCCCAAGCTCAAGAACGAGTACGTCTTCTTCACCGGGCACATGGACCACATCGGGACCCCCGGGGCGGGCGAAGGCTGCGTCGCGAAGGGCGCCGACTCGATCTGCAACGGTGCCGACGACGACGCCTCCGGCACAGCGGCCGTGATCGAGGCGGCCGGAGCGTTTGCGCAGCTCGCCCCGCATCCCAAGCGCTCGCTCGCCTTCATGACCGTGAGCGGAGAGGAGCGCGGCCTGTGGGGCAGCCAGTTCTTCTCGGAACATCCGACGGTCCCGCTCGCGAATGTGGTCGCCGACTTGAATTCCGATATGGTGGGTCGCAATTGGAAGGACACGATCGTCGTCATCGGTAAGGAGCACTCGAACCTTGGCGCCACGCTCAACCGGGTGGCGGCGGCGCACCCCGAGCTCCGGATGACGCCGATCGACGATATCTGGCCGCAGGAACGCTTCTACTTCCGGTCGGATCACTACAACTTCGCGCGGAAGGGCGTCCCGATCCTGTTCTTCTTCAACGGCACGCACCCCGACTATCACCAGGTGGGCGACTCTCCGGACAAGATCGACGCCGAGAAGGCATCTCGCATTGTCAAGCTCGTGTTCTACCTCGGCCTCGACGTGGCGAACGCCACAGAACGGCCGAAGTGGAATCCCGACAGCTACAAGCAGATCGTGGGAGGCGCGAACTGACGGCTAGGACGATGCCGCCAGCAGCTCCGCGTTCGTCTTCGTCCGCCTGAGCAGCGCCAGCAGCACGTCCAGCGCCTTCTCCGGCGGGAGCCCCACCAGGCCCCGCCGCAGTTTTTGTTTGGCTTCCACGGTGGCCGGGTCGGCGAGCAGCTCCTCGCGCCGGGTCCCGCTCGCCGCGATGTCCACGGCGGGGTACAGCCGCCGGTCCGCGAGCTCGCGCGCGAGCCGCAGCTCGGCGTTGCCGGTGCCCTTGAACTCCTCAAAGATCACGTCGTCCATGCGGCTCTCGGTCTCGACGAGCGCCGTCGCGACGACCGTGAGGGACCCGCCGTCCGGAACCGCCCGCGCCGCGCCGAACAAGGCCTTGGGCTTGGCCAGTGCGTTGGAGTCGAGACCGCCGGACATGGTGCGGCCGCTCGATCGACCCGTGGTGTTGTGCGAGCGGGCGAGCCGGGTGAGCGAGTCGAGCACGATCACGACGTCCTTCCCGCGCTCGACCTGGCGGCGCGCGTGCTCGAACACCATGTCCGCCACTGCGACGTGCCGCTCGTGAGGGAGATCGAAGCTCGACGCAATCACCTCGCCTCGGCCCCAGTCGATCATCTCGCTCACTTCCTCGGGCCGCTCGTCGACCAGCAGAATGAGCAGGATCGTCTCCGGGGAGTTCAGCGCCACGCCTTCGGCGACGGCCTGGAGCATCACGGTCTTGCCGGCCTTGGGCGGCGAGACGATGAGGGCGCGCTGCCCGAAGCCGAACGGACAGACCAGATCCACCACGCGCTGGATTTCCGCGGTGCGCGGACCCGAGGCGGCGGCCGTCTCGAGGGACAACGGCCGCGACGGGTGGACCGCGCCGAGCTGCGCGAACTCCGGGCGGTCGGTGAGCGCGGCACCGGGCGGTGCGCCGTTGACGCCGAGCACGCGACCGTTCTCGAGCGTGAGCAGATCGCCTCGGCGCAAGCCGGGGAGGCGCACGGGCGGATCGCCCTTCGCGGGGAGATAGCTATTCGCCGCGAGCCGTAGGAAACCGCCTTTGGGGGCGGGGTCGAACCAGCCGGTGATGGAAGGCAAGCACTGAAAGGTAACTACAGACGTCTGACGGCTATATTCCCGTCCACATGCGCCAAGACCACATCCGCAACTTCTGCATCGTGGCCCACATCGACCACGGCAAGTCGACCCTGGCCGACCGGCTGATCGAGCTCACGGGAACGCTTGACAAGCGCCTCATGCGCGAGCAGGTGCTGGACACGATGGACTTGGAGCGCGAGCGCGGCATCACCATCAAGCTGAACGCCGTGCGGATGAGCTACCACAGCCGGGACGGCCAGCTGTACGAGCTGAACTTGATCGACACCCCCGGGCACGTGGACTTCACGTACGAGGTCTCTCGCTCCCTCGCGGCATGCGAGGGAGCGATCCTCGTCGTCGATGCGTCGCAGGGCATCCAGGCCCAGACGATTTCCAACCTGTTCCTCGCGCTGGACGCGGGGCTCGAGATCATCCCGGTGCTCAATAAGATCGATCTCCCCGGCGCCGAGCCCGACCGCCGGGCGAAGGAGATTCACGACCTCATCGGGGCGAAGCCGGAAGAGATCCTCCGCATCTCCGCGAAGGAGGGGACCAACGTCCCCGAGCTGCTCGAAGCGGTCGTGCGGCGCGTCCCGCCACCTCGGGGCAATCGCGACGCGCCGCTGCGAGCCCTGATCTTCGACTCCTACTATGACCGCTACCGCGGCGCGATCCCGAGCATTCGCGTGGTGGACGGCGTGCTCACTCCGGGAATGAAGATCGCGTTCGGCGCCCACCCGGGCGACTTGTACGAGGTGGACGAAGTCGGCTACCTGCAGCTCGGCCACAAGCCGACCGAGCTGCTCGAGGCCGGCGAGGTCGGTTACTTCGTCGCCAACATCCGCGGCGTCCGGGAGACCCAGCCGGGGGACACGGTGTTCGACGCGGAGCACCAGGACGTGGCGCTGCTCCCCGGCTACCGCGAGGTCAAGTCGATGGTGTTCGCCGGGCTCTACCCGACCAACGCCGAGCAGTTCGAAGAGCTGCGCGACGCGCTCGCCAAGCTGCAGCTCAACGACGCCTCGCTCCACTACGAGCCGGAGTCGTCGGTGGCGCTGGGGTTCGGGTTCCGCTGCGGCTTCCTCGGCCTGCTGCACATGGAGATCGTGCGCGAGCGGCTCGAGCGGGAGTTCAACCTCGACCTGATCAGCACGGTGCCGAACGTCGAGTATCACGTCCATCGCACGGACGGCACGGTGGAAGTGGTCGAAAATCCGAGTCTGATGCCGCACGGCTCCGAAGTGGACCACATCGAGGAGCCGTACGTCAAAGCGCGGATCCTGGCTCCGTCAGAGTACATCGGCGCGATCATGAAGCTCGGCCAGGAGCGACGCGGCGTGTACCGGGGGATGCACTATGTGGACCCGACGCGGGTCGAGTTCAGCTGGGAGTTCCCGCTGGGTGAGATCATCCTCGACTTCTACGACAAGCTGAAGACGATCTCCCGGGGCTACGCGTCGCTCGATTACGAGTTCCTCGAGTACCGCCCGTCCGATCTCGTGAAGCTGGACATGCTCCTGAACGGCGACGCCGTGGACGCGTTTTCCGTCATCATCCACGGCGACAAGGCGTACGAATGGGGACGGAAAATCGCCGAGAAGCTCAAGGAGCTCATCCCGCGCCAGCTGTTCGAGGTCGTGATCCAAGCCGCGATCGGCACCAAGGTGATCGCGCGGGAATCGATTCGTCCGCTGCGCAAGAACGTCACGGCCAAGTGCTACGGCGGGGACGTCACCCGCAAGCGCAAGCTCCTCGAGAAGCAAAAGGAAGGAAAGCGGCGCATGAAGCAGGTGGGGACCGTGGAGATTCCGCAGGAAGCCTTCCTCGCCGTCCTGCAGGTGGACTAGCCGCCGCTTGCTCCTGGTAGTACATCCAAGCACCATGACTGCTCGCGCCTTGCGGTGGTGCGCGCTGCTGGTCCTGTCGCCCGGCCCGGCCCCCGACGCGAGCGCCCAGACGCCGCGCCCGCCGGAGGCGGGCGGCCGCACCGGCTCCCTCGGACAACCGCTCCTCTGGCACTGGCAGTTCGCTCTGAGCACCGGGGCCTACCTCGACGGCTCGTCCGCCAACGTCATGGTGCGGGCGGCGGCCGGCACGTACCACGCGGCCTTGAACCCCGTCACGAAGCTCGCCGAGTTCGGCGTGGAGACCTACATCGGCGCCCGTGGCAACACGGCCGACGGTGGGGTGCGCGCCATCATGCAGGTGCCATACTTCAGCGCCGGCATCGGCGGCGACTACAACCTCCGGGCCGGCCGCCTCGACATGCTCGTCACCCTGCACACCCCCGTGCGCCGCGGCGGGCTCCTGACCCGGGGCACGCTGTTGCGGCTCGACTGGTATCCGCTGGCGCATCACAGCTTCACCATCGGCGTAGCCGCGCCGCTGGGCGACCGGCTCGCGGGGCGCAACCGCCCGCTCCAGGACTACGTCGTCGTGGCGCGCGACCCCTACACACCGCTCCCGCATCGCGCCACTGATCCGGGGCTCGCCGTAGCGCTCGACAGCCTGCGCGGCTCGAGCGAATGGATCCGGCGACTGGTCGTGCCCTACCTCGACCAGGACGGGCGCAATGCGCAGGTCGCGGTGGGCCGCACGGCGCGCTACCTGGAGGAGATCAAGGCGCACCTCGCCGTGCGCAGTGTGGACGCCGAAGTGCGTTTCTTCCATGCCGAGCTGGAGCGGGCCTTCAGCCTGGCGGCGGGGTCGTCCACCGCGGGCCGCGACATGGCCCGGCGGTGTCGGGAGATCGTGCTGGATGAAGTGCTGCTTCCCTACGACCGATTGCTGGGACGCAAGAAGCACAAGGACTCGCTGAAGCAGTTCAGCGTAACAGCGCGCGGACGGTTCGGCGAGTGGCTCGCCTCGTCCGCCGTCGTGCCCGCAGGCCGCGTCGAGGGCGCCCTGTTCGTCTTCCAGCGCTTGACGGACATCCTCGAGGCGGTACGGCGGCGCGCCGCGAAAGAATGGGACGACCCGAGACTCGTGTGGCTCCCCCTGCAATATGCCTTGCTGCCCGAAGACTACGACGACCAGGCCAAGCTCGAAGCGCTGCTCGAACGGGCGACCGGGGTACCCTTTACCGCGCACAACCGGATCTCTTACGTCGCCAACCTGCAGTTCCATTGGGAGCTGCTCCGGATGCTGCACGAAACGCGGAGCTACCACGTCCTGTGGATTCACGACTTTCCCGCGGTGACGCCGGAGGGAACGCTGGACTGGGGGTCGTTCACGCAGGTCGTGGATGGATATCTCGGCGCGCTCGCGGAGCGGGTGGAGGCGTACGACTCAACCGGTCGGCTGCCGTCCTTTTTCATCTTTCTGGACCAGCACTATTACGAGCAACGCAGATCGCGGGTGCTGATGACTGTGCTCGAGGATCCGCTGCATGCGTCGTCTCGCCTGCCGGTGGCTGGCGAGCAGGACATGGCGCGACTGGCACGGGCCTTGGAGCGGCTCCGGCTCGCCGTGGCGAGCTCGCGCGTGCTGCAAGCGGAGGCGCGCGAGTACGGCGACGCGTGGTTGCGGAACCGCATCAAGGTGCACGTGAACGTCACCAATCGGGTCGACGCGTCCTTCTGGGGCGGCGGTCTCGTATCGAGCGTCTTCGGCTACCCCGACGACGTGATGCGCGACCACCGCAAGATCGCGTTCCGCGACGTCGGTGAAGACGATCCCTGGGGCGGCGTGGCGCTGTTGACGGGGATGGGCGTGGGCCAGCAGTACCTCGGTCCCGGATGGGACGACCGGTCGCTCGTCGTGCAGGGACCGGTGTTGCTGCAACTGAAGCAGGCGGCTCGCGAACTGCTGCTGAGCCAGGGTCTGACCGAAGCGGACCTGCCGCTCCCCTTCCGGGCTGCTCCGCTCACGGAGGGCGCCATGGCGCGGCTCGCGGCTCGGCCCGACGCCGCCCGGTTCGATGGACGCGCCGCGGCGCTGGTCAACGGTACGGGCTACCTCCCGAAGCCGCTCAACGTCGCCAAGGCGCTGCTGTATTCACTCCTGCCGGCCGGCTCCGTGATCAAGACGCCGGACTCGCTCTGGAATTCGTCGTTCTACGCGGGACTGCTCGTCGGGTCGTCGCTCCGGGGCGCGTCCGTGCTGGTCATCGCGCCGGCCCTGGCCAACGCGCCGAGCAACGGGTTCCCCCAGATGTCTCGAGCGCACGAGCTCCTGACGCGTCTGTTGCTGGTGCGCCGGGCGCTGGGGGAAGCTATCACGGCGGCGGGCGGCGATTTGCGCACCGGGTTGTACGCGCTGCCGGTCGATGAGCACGGGTTCGCGAGCCGCGTCGATCTGTGGGCGCGCCAGGTCGACGCGTCACCGTTCTTGCGGACGCTGCTACCGTTCGCACCGGCCGTACTGCCGCTGGTCAGGGGCGCGGGCCCGGGCGCCGCCGCGATCACTGCCACCGCGCAGACCGCGCTCCCCGCCCCGCTGCGCCCCAAGCTGCACCAGAAAGTGCAATTCTTCGCTACGCGGGAGCTGTGGCAGGCCGTCACGGCCTCACCCGCGTGGCCCGAGTTCATGGCCGCCTATCTCCGTTACCGCGCCACGACCTACTCCCCCACGGCGGAGTATGGTGACGCCCGCGCGCTGTCCGACTCCCTCGAGCTCATCGCCGAGCGGTTGTTCACGCCGGCCCGGGCTGTGCCGCGGGCCGCGAGCTTCGCCCTGGTCGGTTCTCAGAACCAGGACTACCGCGGCATGTTCATGGACGGGGAAGTCGGGATGCTGTTCACGGGAGCGGAATCTCTCGTGCCGCTGATGGATCTCGTGTTCATGGTCGGTACGGTCACGTGGGTGGACGATCAAGCGACGCTGGACCGGCTGCTCCCGCCGGTCGGTGAGCTCCAGCGCCGCGTCGCCCGGGTCGCGAAGGACGGCGTGTGACGCGATCGCTCGGCGGCTGGTTCCTCTGCGCCGCGCTCCTCTTGCGAGCACAAGGAGTCGTCGCCCAGCTGGGCGAGCTCCAGATCGGGCTAGCGGCCAGTTACGGCACCGCGGAACCCTATGGGCCCGGGGCGGGGCTCGTGCTCGGGGTAGCAACCGGCCGGATCGCGTACGCCGGACTGCGCTGGACGTACCACACCGGAGCCACGACCGCCGGCGTCACGACCCGGACGCAAGCCTTCGCGGTGGACTTGGGCGTCGTGATCCCCGTGGGCGCGCTCGAAGTCGTGCCGGGGGTGAGCCTCGGCGCCATGCGGTTCGCCCAGCACGCGGGCAGTGCCCGCGCGCACAAGGTCGAGTTCCTGGCGGCGCCGGGCGTCGCGGTGGAGGTGCACGTGGCGCGCGTGGCGCTCATCCCGGAGCTGCAATACAGCCTGGCGGGTGACCCGGAGCTTACGCAGCCGGTTCCGCACCGCGGGCTCGTCGCTTCGATGCGACTCGTGATTCCGATCGAAGTCGGCCGGATTCGACGCTGACGCTCGTCGCGGCGTCGTGCCGCTAGATTCCACGCTCGCCATGCCCGTGCCCGCCACCCGCCCGGTCCCTCCGGCCCTCGTCATTCAGACGGCCTTCCTGGGCGACGTCGTGCTCACGACGCCGCTGCTGGAGGCGCTCGCCCGGCGGCACGGGCCCGTGGACGTAGTGACGACGCCCGCGGCGGTCGCTCTCGTCGAGACGCACCCCGCCGTGCGGCGCGTGATTTCCTACGACAAGCGGGGCAAGGACCGCGGGCTCGCGCAGCTCGTCGCCCTCGCCCGGACCCTCCGGGCGGAGCGCTACGCCGTGGCGTATCTTCCCCATCGCTCGCTCCGCACGGCGGCGCTGGCCTGGCTGGCCCGGATTCCGAAGCGCGTGGGATTCCGCGACGGCTGGCCGTTGCTGTACACCGACGTGCGGCAGCGTGCCACGAGCGACCACGAGATCGACCGCCTGCTCGCCCTGGCCGCGGCGCGCGAGGACGCCGGACCGAGGCGTCCGTCGCTGCGTTTGACGAGCGCCGACCGGACGGTGACGGAGCAGTTTCTGCGGGAGCACGGCGTCGGGGAGACGTTGGTGGCACTCGCGCCCGGCTCGATCTGGGGCAGCAAGCGTTGGCCGTACTTCACCGAGCTTGCGGAGCGGCTCGCCGCGCGCGCGGCGATCGTGGTGGTCGGAGGATCGGAGGATGCGGCGCTCGGGGAGGGGACCACCGCGGCGGTCAGGCGGTCAGGCGGACAGGCGATCAACGCCTGCGGTAGGCTCACCCTTCGGGAATCAGCCGAAGTGATCCGTCGAGCCGCCGTGCTGGTGACCAACGACAGCGCGCCGCTGCACTTTGCGCAGGCGGTCGGCACGCCGACGGTGGCGATCTTCGGCTCCACCGTGCCGGCGTTCGGCTTCGGGCCGCGCGGACCACGGGACCGGGTCGTCCAGCTCGACGGCCTGCGGTGCCGCCCCTGCTCGGCGCACGGACCGCCGAGCTGCCCGCTGGGTCATCATTTGTGCATGAAATCACTCTCGGTCGAGGACGTCCTGCTCGCCATCGAGGAGACCGGTGCGCTACATCGTCGGGATTGACATCGGCGGTACCAACGTCGTGGTCGGCACGGTGGCCGAAGACGGCTCGGATCTATTGGGTCTCGTCTCGGCGCCGACGATTTCGGAGCAGGGCGCGGAGGCCGTGATCGAGCGGATCGTCAAGCTCACGCGCGCGTCCATGGAGCAAGCGCGCGGCAAGGAGATCGCGGGCGTGGGGATCGGCTCGCCGGGCCCGCTCAATACGAAGACGGGCATCGTGCTGCTCACGCCGAACCTCGGCTGGACGAACTTCCCGTTGCGCGACCGGTTGGGACAGGCGCTCGGCCTTCCCGCCACGCTCGACAACGACGCCAACTGCGCGATCTTCGGCGAGTGGTGGCGCGGTGCCGCGCGCGGTGCCAACCACGTGGTCGGGCTCACCATCGGCACGGGGATCGGGGGCGGCATCGTGCTCGGGGGAAACATCTACCGCGGGGCCTCGGACGTCGCGGGCGAGATCGGCCACATGTCCATCGATTCCAACGGTCGGCGCTGCAAGTGCGGCAACGACGGCTGCCTCGAGGCCTACGCGTCGGGGCCCGCGATCGCCGCGCGGGCGGTCGAGGGAATCGAAACCGGCGCGGACACCTCGCTCCCCCGCTACGTGAATGGCGATCTCTCCAAGATCACGGCGCAGATCGTGTACGAAGCGGCACACGACGGCGACGAATACGCGCTGGAAGTGGTGCACGACACGGCGAAGTTCCTGGGCGCGGGCGTCGCCAACATCGTCAATATCTTCAACCCCGAGGTGGTGGTGATCTGCGGCGGCGTAACGCTGGCCGGCGAGAAGCTGTTTGCCCCGCTCCGCGGCGAAGTGAAGCGCCGGGCCTTCAAACCCGCCGTCGACGCCTGCCGCATCGTGCCCGGGGAGCTCACCGGCACGGCGGGCGTGTACGGCGCCGCCGCCGTGTTCGTGCAGCGCACCTGGGGAACGGTGTGAAGCGACTCGGGGTCGTCGGCTCCATGGTGTGGGACACCATCTACGGTCGCGACCCCGCGCAGCCCGCCGTCGAGGAATGGGGCGGGATCTCCTACTCTCTGGCTGCGCTCGACGCCACGCTTCCGGACGATTGGGTCATCGTCCCCATCGTCAAAGTGGGGCGGGACCTCGCCATGAGGGCGAACGCCTTCCTGCGCACGTTGCGGCACGTCGCGCCGGGCAGCCGCTTCATCGAGGTGCCGGAGGCCAATAACCGCGTCACCCTGCGGTACTTCTCGGCGGAGCGCCGCTGCGAGCAGATGGCGGGGGGGGTGCCCCCCTGGACGTGGCCCGAGCTGGGGCCCCACGTGGCGGACTTGGACGCCCTATACGTCAACTTCATCTCCGGTTACGAGATGACCCTGGCGACGGCGCAGTTTCTGCGCCGCGGGTTCGGGAAGTTCATGTACGCCGACCTGCACAGCCTCTTCCTCGGCAAGGAGGCCGACGGCACGCGGGTGCTGCAGCCGCTCGCCGACGCCCCGACCTGGTTCGGCTGTTTCGACGTTGCCCAGCTCAACGAAGCGGAGATGCAGCAGCTGGGGCACGATCCCCTGGGGGCCGCCGCCGCCGCGCTCGCGCAGGGGTGTCAAACCCTGCTCGTCACGCTCGGCGCTCGAGGCGCGGCCTACTTTGAGCAGGATACCGACACGCAGACGCGCCGGCGCACCGGCCCAGTGCGCACGGCGCGCATCGCCGTCGCGGGCGGCCCGGCCCTCGACGCCGGCGACCCCACCGGGTGCGGCGACGTGTTCGGAGCGACCGTGGTCGCGTCGCTCGTGGCAGGCCGGCCGCTCGAGGAGGCGTTGCACCGCGCGACGCGGATGGCCGCCCGCAACGTGAGTTATCGTGGCGCGACCGGTCTACGGGATCACCTGCTGGGGAAACTCACGACCGCATGACGCGCCTCGTCGAGGTCCCGGCGCACTTCGACGACCGCTCGTTCGACCAGTTCGCAGGCGCATTCGCCGAGGCGAGCCGGGACGACGAGCGCTTGCTGTTCGACGCGCACGCCGCGGAGTGGGCGTCGCCGTACGGCCTGGTGGGGCTGCTCGCCGCGGGACAGGCCGCGCGGCGGCCGGGGTCCGGAGCGGCCGCCGAACGGCCGCTGCTCACCGCGCCGACCAACCCCGAGGTGTTGAGCTACTGGGCCCGCGCCGGTTTTTTTCGCGAGGCCGGCGAGCTGTTCGAAATCCACGGCAAGGTCCCACGGGTGAAAGCAGCGGAGGAAAGCGAAGTGCTGCTGCCGGTGACCTCGGTGCGCGCGGCGGAGGACGTGCACGCCGTGGTCAGCAAAATTCAGCAGCGCGCGTCTGCCATCCTGGCGTCCGAGCTGAGCCTCGACCCCAAGGCGACGATGGGCTTCGCTATGGCGCTTTCGGAGGCGTGTCAGAATATTGTAGAACACGCGGGCACGGGCGGGTGGGTGGCGGTGCAGGCGTACAACTGGCGTCGCAAGCTGGCCCGGCGCGTGGTAGTGATCGCGGTGGCGGACGCCGGTGTGGGGTTCCGGCACTCGCTCGAGCCGACCCAGAACAAACGCTTCGGCGACCGCTGGGGCGACGCGGCGGCACTGGAGGCGGCACTGGTGCAGGGCGTGAGCCGGTTTCGTGACCCCGGCCGCGGGCAGGGGCTCGCCGGCATCCGGCGCTACCTCGTCCGCTGGGCGGGCAAGATCGCGATCCGGAGCGGCACCGCGCGTATCGCGATCGTGCCGCCGTGGGACGACGATGTCCCATTGAAGGACGGCCTGCCGCCGTTCCCGGGCGCGCAGGTACTCATCATCATCCCTGAACAGGGGTCCGCCGAGCGGTGATACAGTACATCGACATGCACGCGGTGCTCCAGGAGTCCATCTCGGGCGTCTACGCGGACCTGGTCACACGGCCGACGGGCCGGGTGGTGCGCGAAAGGATCGAGCGGGCGATCGCGGGAAGAGGCGGCGGCGAGGTAACGGTCGCCCGCATGGACTTCACGGGGGTCGGCTGCATGGACTACTCCTGCGCCGACGAGATCGTGGCCAAGCTGCTGCGGGACCGCCCGGCCGTGCTGGTCCTGTCGGGGATCACGGACGGGCACCGCGAGGCCATCGAGCCGGTGTTATCCGGGCACGGCCTGGCGGCGTTGCTCGAACGGGCCGACGGAACGCTCGAGGGCCTCGGCGCGGCCGCGGCGGCGGCCGCATTGCTCGACGAGCTCGTGGCCCGGCGCCTCGCCGCGCGCATGCCCGGAGGCACGTACGCCCTGACGCTCGCGTGAAGCGCCGCCTCGGGTTCTCGACGCGTGCGATCCACGGCGACCCCGAGGCCCGCCCCGACTGGACGCCGGTCGTGGCGCCCCTGTACCAGAGCAGCACCTTCACGAATCCGATCGGCTCGACGGCCGAAGTCCTCTACACCCGCTACGGCAACAACCCCAACCAGACGACGATCGCGAAGCGCCTCGCCGCGCTCGAGGGCGCCGAGGCGGCGATCTTCCTCTCGAGCGGGATGGGCGCCATCGCCCTGTCGCATCTGGCGGTGCTGCGGCCGGGCGATCATCTGCTGTCGAGCGAGTGGATCTACGGCGGCGTGCACCGCCTGTTCGCGCAGGAGTTCGGGCGTTTCGGCATCGACGTGTCGTTCGTCGGCCCGCTCGAGTCCCGGACCTGGAAGCGGGCCCTCAAGAAGAACACCCGCGCGATCTTCGTAGAGACGCCGACCAACCCACTGCTGCGCGTGCTGGACCTCGAGCCGATCGCGACGCTGTGCAAGACCGAGGGACTCGCGCTGCTCGTGGACTCGACCTTCGCCACGCCCATCAACTTCCGACCGCTGGAGCACGGCGCGGACGTCGTGATTCACAGCGCCACGAAATACTTGAACGGGCACACGGACGTGATCGCGGGAGCGGTCGCCGGCACCGAGTCGGTGATCGAAGAGGTGCGCAAGCTGATGCAGGTGTGGGGCCAGGCGATCGATCCGATGGCGGCGTGGCTGATCGAGCGCGGCATGAAGACCCTGGCCGTGCGGGTCGAGCGGCAGAACGCTACGGCGCTACGGGTGGCGGAATGGTGCGGCAACCAGCAGCAGTTCGGCGCCGTCCATCACCCCGGGTTGCCGACCCATCCCGACCACGAGAACGCGAAGCGGTTGCTGGGCGGATTCGGCGGGATGCTGGCCGTGGAGCTGAAGGGGGGCGCGCGGGCAGCGGAGCGGTTCCTGCGGGCCCTGACGATCGCGGCGCACGCCCCGAGCCTCGGGGGCGTGGAGACGCTGGTGTCGGAGCCGCGCCTGACCTCGCACGCCATGCTCACCCCCGACGCCCGGGCCCGGGCTGGCATTCCGGACGGGTTCCTGAGATTTTCCATCGGACTGGAGGACGCGGACGACATCATCGCGGACTTCGCCCAGGCCCTGGCGCAGCTGTAAGTGATCAAGTTTACGAATGTCTTCAAGGCCTTCCCGAAGGGGGGGCTCGCCCTGAAGGACGTGTCGTTCCACATCGCGAAGGGCGAGTTCGTATTTCTCACCGGCCACTCCGGCGCCGGCAAATCCACCGTCCTCAAATTGATCTACGCGGAGCAGCCCGCGACGAGCGGCGAGGTACGCGTCTCGGGCTTCAATCTGGCCGAGGCGCGCCGCAAGGACATCCCGATGCTGCGCCGGCGGCTCGGCATCGTATTCCAGGATTTCCGGTTGCTGGAGGACCGCACGGCCGAGGAGAACGTGGCGTTCGCGCTCGAGGTGACCGGGGCGCGACGCGCGTCGACCCCCGCCCGGGTGATGCGGGTGCTCACGCAGGTGGGACTCGCGGCCAAGGCCCAGGCCTATCCCCGCGAGCTGTCGGGCGGCGAGCAGCAGCGGGTCGCGATCGCGCGCGCGCTCGTGAACGAGCCGACGGTCCTGCTGGCGGACGAGCCGACGGGCAACCTCGACGAGCGCGCCACCCGCGGGGTGTTTCAGCTGCTGCGCGACATCAACGCGAGCGGCACCGCCGTGGTGATGGCGACCCACGACCTCGACCTGGTCCGGCAGGCGCCGTACCGCGTGATCGAACTCCAGGAGGGCGCGCTGATGTATGACTCCGCGGTGGACGAGCCCCGCGACGAGGCGGCGAGCCCGTGAACCTCGTCATCCGCGAGGCGCTGCTCGCGTTCCGGCGCGCCCCCCTCTTGTCGGCGCTGTCCGTCACGACGATCGCGTTTTCGCTGTTCGTCGTCGGCCTGTTCGGGCTCGTCGCCGTGAACCTGCAGCAGGCGCTGCGTGACGTGGCCGAGCGGGTGGAGATCGTCGCCTACCTGCTCCCGGGCGCGCCGATCGAGACCATTACGCTCGCGCAGAAGGACATCGAAGCGTTCCCCGAGGTGCAAGCCGCGAGCTATGTCAGCGAGGACCAGGCGCTGCAACGCGCCCGCACCGAGCTCGTCGAGTTTCGCGACGTGCTGCAGGAGCTGGAGCGCAATCCGCTGCCCGCCTCGATCGAGGTGAAGCTCAAGCCCCGGTTCCGCGACGTCGGCCACGTGAACGACGTCGCCGAACGGCTGCGCGGCTTCGGCTTCGTGGACGACGTGCGCTTCGGGCGCGACTGGGTGGAGAAGCTCGATCGGCTCCGCCAGATCGCGGCCGCGGTGGGGCTCGTCGTGGGTGCGGCGTTCGCGGTCGTGGCGATCATCATCATCGGCACGACGATCCGGATGGCGGTGCTGCAGCGCAGCCGCGAGATCGTCATCATGCGCCTGGTGGGCGCGACCGACGGCTTCGTACGGCGCCCGTTCCTGCTGCAGGGCGCGCTCAAGGGGATGCTCGGCGGGCTGGTGGCGGTGGCACTGTCATACGGCGCCTACGCGCTCATCAACCGGTGGTTGATTCACGCCTCCTTCTTCTCGCAGGAACAGGCCGTGGCGATCGTCGGATTCGGGATGCTGATTGGGTTCTTTGGGAGTGCGGCGTCGGTGGGACGGCACCTGCGCAAAGTGTGAAACGTCAAGCATGAGGCGTCACGCAGAGGCGTCGCGCGAAAACGTCACGCGGAGGCGTCAAGGCCTTTACGGTGTCGCGCGACGTCTGTGCGTGACGTCTCTGTGCTACGCCGTTTGCTTGACGTCTCCTGTCGTCGCTCAGCGCCCCCAGCCATTCGATCAGCAGCTGCGCGATAACCAGCGACGCTTAGAGGACATCCGGCGCGAACGGACCCAGGTCGAGCAGGAGCTCGAGCGACTGCGCACCCAGGTTCATTCGCTTTCCGACGAGCTCGCGAACATCGAGCGGCAAAAGGAGACCACCAACCGCATCGTGAACGAGCTCGACCGCCAGATCAACGGCCTCTCCGACCAGATCGATCGCACGACGGTGGACCTGCTGCTCGCGCAGGACGCGCTCGAAGAGAAGCGCGCCGTGCTGGAGCGCCGTCTCGTGGACATCTACAAACGCGGACCGCTCTATGCCTACCAGGTCCTGCTCGCGGCCGAGAGCTTCGGGGACCTGTTGTCGCGCTACAAGTATCTCTACCTCGTCAGCCGCCAGGACCGGTTGCTCGCCAACGACATGTTCAAGCTGCAGCGCCGCATCGCGCGCGAGCGCCAGACGCTGGTGGACGCGCGCGACGCCCTGGGGCGCCGCAAGAACGAGCGCACCGACGAGCTGCAGCGCTACCTGGCGCTGGAGCACACGCGCGAGGCTTCGCTGCGCGAAACGCGACGCAGCGCGCGCGAGGCGGCGGAGCGGCTGTCCCAGCTCGAGCGCGACGAGAAGAGCCTGAACGACCGGGTTGCGGCCCTGGAGCGCGCGCGGCGCGAAGCCGAGGCGCGCGGCGTCGCCCGCGCCGCCGCGTCGATCACGACCGCCGACCTGGGCCAGCTCGACTGGCCGGTCGAGGGCAAGGTCGTCTACCAGTTCGGCACGGCCGCCGGGCCCAACAAGACGCGGATCCCGTGGCACGGCATCGGGATCGCCGCGCCGCAGGGGACGCCGGTGCGCGCCATCGCGAGCGGCACCGTGAGCCTCGCCGGCCGGCTCGGGACGTACCTCACCTCAGTACTGCTCGACCACGGAGGCGGCTACTACAGCTTCTACGGGTATCTGAGCGACGCCGCGGTGGCGAAGGGCGAGCGCGTTCTCAAGGGACAGGTGATCGGCCACGTGGGCGGCGAGGCGAGTGACCGCGGCCCGCACCTCCACTTCGAAATCCGGGGACAGGGGGGGATCGCGCTCGATCCGGTCAACTGGCTGAAGACTCACAAGTAAGCGTGACGCGTCGAGCAAAGACGTCACGCAAAGACGTCGCGCGAGACCGTCAGGACGACTCCGGACTGACCCCGATCCGGTCCGGCTCGGCCTTCTTCCCGCGGTCGAGCGCGGCCTCCACCTGGGTGAAGAGGTCTTCCGGCCGCAGCACCTGGGAATGCGGGAACGCCACGACGCCCGCGGACAGACCCGGTATCTGTCCGGGACCGAGATCGGGAAAGGTATGGCGGGCGATCACCTGGCGCAGCCGCTGCACGAACTCCCGGCCGCCGCGCGCATCCGTCTCCGGCAGAATGAGCGCGAATTCGTCACCGCCGTAGCGGGCCACGAAGTCCGGCGCGCGGATTTCGCGCTGCATCATCGCGCCGACCTCGGCGAGCACGCGGTCCCCCGCCGGCTGGCCCAGCCGCTCGTTGATGTCCCGCAACCGGTCGACATCGATGACCACGACCGCGAAGCGCAGCGCGTAACGGCGCGCCCGCTCGAACTCGTCCCGCAGTCGGCGATCGAGCGCGTCGAGGCTGGCGCACCCGGTCAGGACGTCGGTTACCCCGGCGTTGGTCTGGCGGCGGTAGATCGCGGCACGCCGCTCCTCGTTCTCGAGGACCCGGGCGGCCGCCTGGGCGATGGTGTTGGCGAACGCGACGTCCTGGGGGCGGAGGCGGGGGTCGCCTTCCACGGTGCGGAGGAAGAACACGCCCGCGGCGCGGCCCTGCACGAATACCGGAAGCGCCACCGCCGACTGCACGTTCACCTCGATCGCCTGCTGCACCCAGTGCCGCCGGATCGAATCGAACAACGGGTGCTCGTGCACGTCGTGGATGATCACCGGGCGCTCGGTGCGAATGGCCTCCTGGATCTCGGGGTAACGCTCCAGCTCCACCCGCAGGTCGCGGATCGCGGGGTTTTCGTAGACGGCGACGACGCGTCCCTTGTCCTCGCCCGGGGTGGTGAGCACGAAGGAGCAGTGCGTCAGCCCGAACGCCTGCCCCACCCGCCGCACGAGCGTCTGGAAGATCTCGTCGGCGCGCAGCGCGGCCGAAACCTCCTGGAAAATGTCGAACAGGAGGTCCCGCGTGCGCAGCGCGTCGCGCGCCTCCTGCAGCTCCCGCCGGGCGCGCAGGTCGGCGTCGATCCGGGCGCGCAGCTCGCCGAAATGCACGGGGCTCGCCATGGCGTCCTGGGCACCGGCCTGGAGGGCATCGGCCACGGCGTCGGCCGCGCCGTCCGCCACCAGCACGATCACGGGGGCCGCCGAGAACCGGGGCGCGGTCGCCAACGTGCGCACCGCCTCGGCGAGGCGAGCGTCCCGGGCAGCGACGGCGAAGATCAGCAGGTCGGGCGCGTTCTGGTCGGACCGCTCGGTGCCCGGCGGCGGATAGGGCGTCTCGGTGACCTGGAATCCGGCGCGTACCAGGAAGCGCTCGAGGCCCTCGGGGCGGGCGGCCGGATCGCCGACGAGGAGGAGGCGAGACTGGATTTGCTCGGGCAACGGCTCTCGCGCACGTTTGGAGGCGTGTCAAGGTATCGTTCACGGTATGGGACGGCAACCGCGGCGCGCGGCGCGTGAGCGTCCCGGCGCCTGAGACGCGGCGCCAGCGACGGCGCATGGTGGCGGGCCAGCTCGCGGCCCGCGGTATCACCGACCGGCGACTGCTCGCGACGCTGGCGCGCGTGCCGCGCGAGTGGTTCCTGCCGCCGCACCTCGCCCACGACGCCTACGAGGACGCTCCGCTCCCGATCGGGAGCGGCCAGACGATCTCCCAACCCTACATCGTGGCGTTGATGACGCAGTGCCTCGCGGTCAAGCGCGGCGACCGGATCCTCGAGATCGGTACCGGGTCGGGGTACCAGACGGCGATCCTGGCGCACCTGGGCGCCCGGGTGTGGACGATCGAGCGCCTCCCCGATCTGCTCGTCGAAGCGGAGGAGCGGTTCCGGCGGCTGCGGCTCCCGCACGTCGAGACCCGGCTGGGCGACGGCGCGCGCGGCTGGCCGGAGCGCGCCCCGTTCCAGGGAATCCTGGTCACGGCCGCCGCGCCGGACGTGCCACCGCCACTCGTCGCGCAGCTCGTGGTGGGCGGCCGGCTGGTGATTCCGATCGGTGACCTGAGCGCCCAGGAGCTGGTCATCCTCACGCGCACGCCGGCCGGGCTCGACGAGCGGCGCGCGGGCGGCGTGCGGTTCGTGCCGCTCATCTCGCGACTCGCGTTCATGGAAGGAGACCGCAACTGAAGCCGAGTCGCGACGACCTGCTGGGCGCCCACGTATCGACCCTGGGCGGGGTCGGGACGGCGCCCGCCCGGGCGCAGGCGATCGGCGCCACCGCCATCCAGGTGTTCACCAAAACGCCGAACCAGTGGCGGGAGCCCGTGCTGCGCGAGGCCGATGTCGCGCAGTTCCGCAGCGGGCTCGCCGCCGTCGGCATCCGGGTCGCCGTGTCGCACGACAGTTACCTCATCAACCTGGCGTCGCCGGACGAGCGCCTACGGACGCGCAGCGCCCACTCGTTCGCCGGCGAGCTGGCGCGCTGCCACGCGCTCGGGATTCCGTGGGTCGTGTCGCACCCGGGCAACTACATCGACGAGCGCGCCGCCGGCCTCGATCGCAACGCGCGCGCCTACGCGGCCTGTCTCGCGGCGGCGCCGGACGACGTCGGGGTGCTGATCGAGGACACCGCCGGCGCCGGAACGGCCCTGGGGTCGACGTTCGAGGAGCTCAAGGCGCTGCGCGACGCGATGCCGGTCGCGGTCCGGGCCCGGGTCGGGTTCTGCCTCGACACGGCCCATCTCCACGCCGCGGGGTATGACGTGGCCGGAGCGATCGACACGGTGTGGGACCAGTTCGACGGCACCGTCGGTCTCCCGTTGCTCAAGTGCCTGCACTTGAACGACTCCAAGGGCGCGCGGGGCTCGCGTCTGGACCGTCACCAGTGGATCGGCGAAGGGGACATCGGACCCGCGCCGTTCCGGCGGATCATGCGCGACGCGCGCTTCGCCAAAGTGATTAAGATCATCGAGACGCCTAAGGGCGACGACCCGGTCCGGAACGACCGGCGGATGTTGAGACGACTGCGGACGTACGCGCGTGCCAACAGGCGGGGCGCGCAAACCGTAGGAGAAGCGTGACGGCACCGACGTCGCACCGGACACGATGGACGGCTCCGCTCGCCGCGCTGCTGCTCGTCCTCCAGGGGATCGCGGGGGGCGTGGTGCCGCTGGCGCATGCCTCGGAGCAATTCACCGCCCCGGCCCACATCGAAGCGCAGCACGGGTCCGGCTGCCTGGCGCTGCATGACGAGCTGCGGTGCGCGCTGTGCCAGTATGCCGCGACGGGCGTCACCATCCGGCGGCCGGACGCGCAGCCCGTCGCGAGGCCCCACGCCGAGTCACCGCAGGATCGCTGCCCCGTCGCGCCGACGCCCGGCGCGCGCCATCTCACCGCCCCACCTCGCGCTCCCCCCTTCCGTTCGTAGCCGACCCGGCGTCGCGCGACGCCGGTTCACGACACGTGCGTCCGCCGCCTGCGGGGCCGGGCGCCAGGTCCGGTCGATCGAACGGGGGAATCGAGGGAGATGACCATCCATCGCTACGCATTCGGCGTCGCGCTCGCGTGTCTCATCACGGGGAGCGCGGAGCGCGCCGGCGGGCAGCAGCCGGTCCAGCGCCAGGTCGACTCGCTCGCGACGGAGCTGCGGGCGCTGCGGGCGCGGCTCGACAGCCTGCGCGCGGCGTTCGCACGCCAGCCGGCCGCGGCGCCGGCGCGCGCCCGCAAGGACAGCGGGGTCGTCGACGAGCTGGCGGCGCTGCGCGCCGCCGCGGCGGCCGCCGCGGGGACGGACACGCTGCGGGGAAGGGCGGACACCAGTGGACAGACCAAGTTCATCGGGCGCGAGCGGAACCAGGCGCAGCTGAACCCGGAGATCAGCGTCACGGGCGACGTCCGCGTCTCCGTACAGCGCCCGGGAATCGAGCGGGACAACTTCGCGCCTCGGGAGTTTGAGGTCGGATTTCAGTCCGCGCTCGATCCGTACTCGAGCACCAAGATCTTCGTGAGCCTGGAGAACGGAGAGGTGAGTGTAGAGGAGGGGTACGCCTACTGGACCGGACTCCCCGGGCACATCCGGTTCGACATCGGTAAGTTTCGACAGCAGTTCGGCGAGCTGAACCGCTGGCATCTGCACGCGCTCCCGGAGACGGAGTACCCAGCCGCGCTGCGCGCGTATCTCGGCGATGACGGCCTCGCCGGCACCGGGATTTCCCTTTACCGCGCGTTCGGCGGGCTCGGCACCCACGAGCTGACCGCTCAGGTCACGCGCAGCGAGAGCGACGCCGAGCTGTTCGGCGGCGGCGGACGCCCGACGTACCTGCTGCATCTGCTCAATTTCTGGCAGCTCACACCGTCGACCTACATGCAGATCGGGGGGACGGGGCTGTACGGCACCGATCCCGACTCCAGCCTGCGCACCAAAGTGGGCGGGCTCGAGTTTCGCTTGACCTGGCGGCCGTCCGCACGGGCGTTGTACCGCAATTGGACGCTACGGGGGGAGCTCCTGGCGCTCCGGAAGGAATTCCGGGGGACCGGCACGACCCGGTCCGGAACGACCGGCGGATGTTGAGACGACTGCGGACGTACGCGCGTGCCAACAGGCGGGGCGCGCAAACCGTAGGAGAAGCGTGACGGCACCGACGTCGCACCGGACACGATGGACGGCTCCGCTCGCCGCGCTGCTGCCACAGCAACTCGCCCTCCAAGCCGTCTGGGCCATCGGACCCCACAAACACGAGACCTACTGACATGCTCTCTTATTTGGCGCTGCTCCTCGCCTTCCATGGCGACCCCCCCGCGGTGGCGGGTCCGGTGAAGGTTGTCACCTCGCTTACGACATACGCCGCGATCGCGCGCGAAATCGTGGGAGACCGCGGTACCGTGACCTCGATCGCCAACGGCGATGAGAACCCGCACTACGTGCAGCCGAAGCCGAGCTTTGTGCCAACCTTGTCGCAGGCGGACGTATTCGTAACGACCGGTCTCGACCTGGAGTTGTGGGTTCCTGCGCTGCTCGACAAGGCGAACAACCCCAAGGTGACGGAGGGAGGTCCGGGCTACGTGGCCGCCTACGCGGGGGTCGATCTCCTCGACGTCCCCACGAGCTTCTCGCGCGCCCAAGGCGACATCCACGTCTTCGGCAATCCGCACATCTGGACCGATCCGATGAACGCCGTCCAGATCGCGCGCAACATTCTGACCGGTCTCAAGCGTGTGTCGCCGGAGAACGCCGACTATTTCGCCGGGCGCGAGAAGGATTTCGAGGAGCGGATCTACCGCGCGCTGTTCGGAGACGACCTGGTGAAACTGCTCGGCGCGCCGACCCTCGCCGACTTGAACCGGCAGGGGAAACTGCTCGACTTCCTCAAGTCCAAGCAGTATCAGGGAACGCCGCTGATCGACCGGCTGGGCGGGTGGCTCAAGGAAGCGATGCCGTTTCGTGGAAAGGCGGTCGCCTGCTACCACAAGGAGTGGGACTACTTCTCCCGGGAGTATGGGCTCCCCTGCATCGACTACATCGAGCCCAAGCCCGGGATCCCACCGACGCCGGGGCACGTCCTCGAAGTCATCAACGAAATGCGCGAGCAGCACATTCAGGTGCTACTGTCCACGAATTACTACGATCGCAGCCAGGTACTGGAGGTGGCGCAAAAGACCGGGGCGAAAGCGGTGATCGTCCCCTCCAATACGAACGGTGCGCCGGGGATCAACACCTATTTCGATCTCATGAACCTCTGGATCACGGAGCTGGCCCGCGCCTTCGGCGCGGGCGGCCCCGCGGCCAACTAACCCGAGCGGAGGCAGGCGTGACTGGCTTCCAGTTGATGATCCCCCCGTTCGTGGCGTGCATGGTGCTCGTCGCCATGCTCTCCTACCTCGGACTGCACGTGATCGCGCGCGAGGTGATCTTCGTCGACCTCTCGCTCGCCCAGATGGCGGCGTTGGGCAGCCTCTCGGCCCTCCTGATCCATGTGGAAGCCGATTCCAATTGGGCGTACGCGTTCGCGCTGCTCGCGACCGCCGTAGGCGCTCTGTTGTTCTCCCTGACACGCACATCGCACCGGGGAAGCCAGCGGGTGCCGCAGGAGGCGTTCATCGGCATCGTGTACGTCGTGGCTTCGGCCGCAGCCGTTCTGGTCGCGAACAAGGTCCCGGGCGGCGGCGAAGCGATCGAGAAGACCCTGACGGGCAGCATCCTTTGGGTCAACTTCAAGCCCACCATTCTGAAGCTGGCGGCGAGCTACGCCGTGCTCGGCGTATTCCATTACGTTCTCCGGCACCGCTTCCTGACGATCTCCTTCCATCCCGAGGAGGCCGAGCGGCAGGGATGGAGGATCCGCTGGTGGGATTTCCTCTTCTACCTGTCCTTCGGGGTCGTCATCACGCTCGCCGTACCCGTCGCCGGCGTCTTGATGGTATTCAGCTTCCTCGTGGTACCGGCCGTGATCGCGTTTCTCTTCACGCGCGACATGCGACGGCTCACCTATATCTCGTGGGCCTCGGGCGCGCTGGCCTCTTCGCTCGGTCTGTGGGTCTCGTACAAGGCGGACCTCCCCACGGGCCCGTTGATCGTCTGCATGTACGGGCTGCTGCTGGCGGTGGTGTGGGTGGTGCGAAAAGTCATGGTCGCATGAACGGAGTGCGCGTGTTCCGGCTGCTGATGGCGCTGCTGCAGCTCTCGCTACCTGCTGCCGCCGCCTGGGCCGACGCGCGCCTCGACACCGCTGAGGCCCACGCCACCGCGCACGTCGAGTCCCACACGACGAGCAGCTGCGCCCGGATTCACCCGCCGGACTGCGCGCTGTGCCACTTCCTCAACGCGCCGTTCAGCGGCCGTCGCCACGTCGCGCTCCGTCTCGCGACGAGCGACGCGCGCACGCCGCGACCGGTCGAGCCGGTCCCGGTCCGCAGCGCCCTCGCTCGGTTCTTCCCGCTCCCCAGGGCTCCGCCCGCTCTCTCCTGACGGCACGCCGCGCCCCGCGCGTCGCGCCGACTCACGCAGCCGCTCCCCGCCTCGCCGGTGTGCAACGCCGGAGACGCGGGGTCACGCGAACTCAGTGCGATCAGGAGAGAACGATGATTACCAAGTACTTAGGTCGCGCGGTGACGATTCTGGCATGCCTCGCCACGGTCAGTGGCCTCACCCGCTCCGCAGCGGCCGCCCGGCGCGCCCCGCCGCCCGCCGAAGCGGACATCAGTGGCACGATCGCCGACAGTGTGTCGGGAACGCCCTTGTCGGGCGGCGAGGTGCGCATGCTGCAGGCCGGCCGTACCATCGCGATTGCCACCACGGACGCGTTCGGCCGTTACGTGGTTCACAACCTCCCGTTCGGGGCGTACACCGTGGAGGTGCGTTACCTGGGCTACCGATCGGAGACGCGGGACGTCACACTCGCCGCCGGGCGACCGACCACGGTCAACTTCCGGCTGGTGGCGCTGCCGATCAACCTGTCAGCGGTCGAGGTGCAAGCCGCGGTGCCGCTCGCAGTCGACACGCGCACGGGAAACCAGATCTTCAAACAGAACGACTATCACGGGTCGCCGATTAACACCACGTCCCAGATCCTGCAGCAGTCCATCGTCGGCGCCGCGCGCGCCCCGACGGGCGAGGTCCACATCCGCGGCCAGCACGCCGAGTATACCTACTACGTGGATGGCGTTCCCGTCCCGTCCGGGATCTCGGGCAGCTTGAACGAGCTGTTCGATCCCGAAGTGGTGAACCAGATTGACTTCCAGACGGGTGGGTGGGACGCCGAGTACGGCAACAAGAACGCCGCGATCGTCAACGTCACCACGCGGATCCCTTCCGGCGGGTTCCACCTCGACGCGTCGAGCTATGGCGGGTCGTTCGCCACGAACGGCCAGGCGCTGAACGCGAGCACCAATGCCGGCAAGTGGGGGTTCTTCTTCTCCGGAGCGCGCCAGGCGACCGGCATGCGGCGCGAGCCACTGGTGTTCGACACGCTGCAGAACACGGTCGAAAACTTTCACAATGAAGGCACCGACCTGTTCGGCTTCGCCAAGGCCCAGTACACCCCATCGGACCGGGACGTCGTGAACCTCGCTCTAAACCGGTCACGCACCCGCTTCGCCGTGCCATTCGACTCGGCAAATGGAATTATCGACGACCACCAGCAAGACGTGAACGGATTCGCCAACCTCGGCTGGCGTCACCGGTTCGCGGAGAGCCAGTCGGGGAACGGCGGCGAGTCCGAGCTGTTCACGGGCGCGTTCTTCCGGGACGGGAGCCTCACCTACACGCCGGGCCTCACGGACGATGCCAGCTTCCAGTTCCCCGGCGACACGAACCATTACATCATCGCGGAAGACCGGAATTTCCATACGGCGGGCGTCAAGCTCGACTACACGCTGCAGCCGCATCACGGGCTCGAATTCAAGACCGGCGTGCTCGCGTCCTACACCGGCGGGCACGAGGATTTCTCGTCGGTCACGAAGACGGGAGCCTTCGGGCCTGCATCAAACTCCGGTTTGAAAGGGAGCGACGTGGGCGTCTACGCGCAGACCGCGATCGCACCCTCGGACATCTGGGAGCTGCGGGTGGGCGTGCGGTTCGACAACCACAACGCGCCGTTCGCCGGGAACAGGAACCAGCTGAGTCCCCGGGCGAAGCTCAGCTTCTTCCCGGACCCGGCCAACACCTTCTGGGTGTACTACGGTCGGCTGTTCCTGCCCACGAACGTGGAAGACCTCCGTGCCATCACGAGCACGGCCCAAGGCGGCGTCGCGGCGGATCCGACCATTCCGGAGCGCGACCACTTCTACGAGGTGGGGTACGTGCATCGCTTTCCGGTCGGGGTCGTCACCAAATTGTCCGCCTACTACAAGCGGAGCTCACCGGGCATCGACGATGCCACGATCCCCGGGACGGCGATTTTGACTTCGGTGAACATCGGCCAGGTACGGATCACGGGTGTCGAAGGCGTCGTCGAGATCCGGCCGCGGGGGCCGGTATCGGCCTACGTGAACGTCGCGCTCAACCACGCTTATGGCTTCAACGGGATCAGCGGCGGATTCTTCCCGGCGGACACGGCTGCGGCGCCGTTCGACCTCGACCACGACCAACGCTTGTCGGGGGTCGCCGGCGTGGTCTATTCGGCGGGCGGCCTCTATCTTTCCGCGACCGGGACCTATGGCAGCGGGCTCACGAACGGGAACAGTCCCGACTCGACGTACGGAACGGGGCTGTTGGACTTCAACAAGTCGATCAAGGTCGACCCGAGCTTCATCGTGAACGCCAGCGCCGGCTATACGCTCGCCATCGGGAGCACGGTCATCCGGCCGCAGGTTTACGTGGAAAACCTGTTCGACCACAAGTACGCGCTGAAGGGACCCTTCTTCAGTGGCGCGGCGCTGGGCCGGCCGCGCTCCGTGCAGCTGCGCCTGAACCTGGGACTGTAAGGAGACCGTGTGACCCGTCGGACGGTAGCACAGCTTGCCCTGGCGCTCGTACTTCCGGCTGCCGCGTGCGGCGGCGACCATCCGGCGGGTCCCGATCCGCTCGCCTCGTGCGGCAGCCGGGCCACGCAGATCACCCTCGCGGTCGGGGCGTACCTGTCGATCGATCCCGCGTCCGATTCCGGGTGCGTGACGTTCCCGGCGAATGCGGCGGCGGATTCCGCCGAATATCTCGTGGTGCCGCAGTCGGTGGCCGCGATCCCCGGGCAAACGGCGCCATTTCAGCTGCGGGGTGGAGCGCTCGGCGCCACGGTGGCGCTCGCGGCGTCGGCGCAGGCACCGCCCGCCCAAAGGTCCTCCGTGGCGACGACGTTCGACGCGTTCCTGCGCTCGCTGGCGCGGCGGCGCAGCTACACCGTGCCGGCGGCGCGCCAGCCGTCATTCGCGGGTGTAGGGCCCACCGGAGCGGCCGCGGCGAGCCCGCCCACCCTCGGGGCTCTGGGGACCTTCACGGTTTGCGCCACGCTCACCTGCTCGTCGTTCCAGAACGTGGGCGCGCGGGTCAAGGCGGTGGGCGCGCACATCGCCATCTATGTGGACACGCTGGCGCCGGCGCCCGGCCTCGACTCGGCCGACCTCGACACCCTCAAGCAGGTATTCGACTCACGCCTCTATCCGCTCGACACCGCCGCGTTCGGGCGTGTCTCCGATATCGACTCCAACACGGTCGTGATCGTCCTCATGACGGGCGTCGTCAACAAGCTCGTGGCGCGCAGCAACCAGTGCGCGACCGCGAGCTTCGTCGCCGGCTTCTTTTTTTCGGGAGATCTGGACCCGAGGTTCGCATCGCAGTTCAATCACGGTGAGATTTTCTATTCCTTGGTCGCGGATTCGGCCGGCACGTTGAGCTGCCCGCATACGGCCAACCAGGTCAAGCAGCAAACCCCGAGCACGTTCACACACGAATTCCAGCACATGATCAACTTCGTGCAACACGTGCTGGTGCGACGCGGTAATTCCGAAGAAGGATGGCTCGACGAAGGCTTGTCGAAGTACGCGGAGGAGCTGGCGGGGCGGAGTTATCTCCCCGGAGACCCGGCCACCTTCAGCCGCTATGCCATCGACCCCGTGTACGACGCCTACCAGTACTTGAGCGCGACCGGCAGTTACCCGCTCGAGATCCCGGAGGACAACGGCACGATCGGCGAGATCGGGGCGAGCTGGCTGTTCACCCGCTTTATCGTCGATCAGTTCGGGGATTCCCTGCCCCACCGGCTGGTGAACAGCGCCAGCAGCGGAGCGGCCAACGTCGCAGCCCAAACGGGAGAGCCGTTCGCGACGACGCTGACGCATTGGGCCCTGGCCAACTGGGTCTCCGACGACTCCGTCCCCGGCTTCACCGCCCCACCGGAGCTGCGCTATACGTCCTGGCACTTCCGCAAGACCTACCAGTCGCTCAACAGCCAGGATGCGATTCATTTCCCGCGCCCCTTCCCGCTCGTGCCGAGCGTCAGCGGTGGGGATGCGATCAGCCTGAGCGGCGTGCTGCAGTCCGGCTCGGGAGTGTATCAGCGTGCCCTGCAGCGGGGCGGCGCGGCGGGGTTCGGGCTGCTCTTCACGGGAAGCGGGGGTGCGCCGCTGCCGCTCGCCGTCGCGCCCCGGCTCAACATCATCCGGATCCGCTGAGCGTGCTGGCCAGGTACTGGCGCCTGGCCGGCATCACGGGTGGCCTCGTCTGCGCGGCGGGCGATCTGCCGGCCCAGCTGCTGGTGCGCGCGGCCCTGGGTGCGCGCTACACCTCCACGCTGGTCCACGACTCGATCGTCACACCATTCGATGTGCGGCCCGCCCTGGCTCCCGCGTTGGCCGTCACGGCCGCGACGCCGGTCGGCGAGCGCTGGACCGCGCAGGCCACGCTCGACTTCTCGAGCAGCACGCTCGAGCGCCACGACGTCGGCGGAGGGACGACGGGCCTGGGTCGCGTGAGTACCCTGGCCTTCACGGTCGGCCTGCGGCGTCCACTCGCCGCCGGCTTCGCGGCGTCCCTCGGCGTGGGCGGGGTCAAGTACTTCCCCGCCAACGCGACCGGGATCTTCCGTCAAGGCAGTGGGGCCATCGCGGGGCTCGGCGCGATCACGGTCGAGTACGCGCCGGCGGCCGGTGCGCGCTATGGATTGGGCGTGCAGGCACGCTACGACGCCCACCGCTTCATCACGCCCGCGCTCCAGAGTGAAGGGTTCGATTCACCCCGCCTGGTGCATCGCGTGTCGCTGGCCGTACGCGCCGGCTGGGGAGGCGGAGCGGCGCGGTGAAATGGGCCGCGTTGGCGTTGACCGGCGTCGTCGCCGCCGGGTGCGAGCCGACCGTCCCGGTGCGCGGCTGCGCCGGCTGCACCTACGACTTCGCCGACACCATCCCGCCCGACACGAGCCTCGTGTTCCATTGGCCGGCGGCGCGACTGCCGGTGCGTTACTACGCCGATTCCCGCGCGGCCATGCCCGCGCTGGTGGCGACCGGAATCGCGACCTGGAACGCGCAGTTTCTGTACGGTGAGTTCCGCGCGGTCCAGGTCGCCGACTCGACCGCCGCGGACGTGATCGTGCAATGGGAGGCCGCGCCGCCGCCCGACGTCCCGCCCGACACGAGCACGGTCGATGCCTGCGCGGGCTCGACGACCAATCCCTCAGTGGTGTTCCGCGACTCGTCGGCGCGGGTGCTGCATGTGACGCTGGGCGTGAAGGCCGGCGCGTTCACTGACGCTCAGGTAGCCGGCTGCCTGCGGCGCGTCGCGATCCACGAGCTGGGGCACAGCCTGGGTCTGTTGAAGCACAGCCTCAGCCGGTTCGATATCATGAACGCGGTGCCGACGGTGAGCTTCCCCAGCGTGACCGATCGCCGCACGGTGGAGCTGTTGTATCACACACCGCCGACGGTACTTCCGCCGCCTTGACAGGGTCGCGGCGGCCCGGTAGCATAACTCCTTCACAAAAAAGGACTTGTGTCCTCGATGTCGATCCGGCGCCAGGAGGCCCTGGATTACCATTCGCAGGGTCGCCCAGGGAAGATCCAGGTCTCGCCCACCAAGCCCTTCAAGAACCAGCGCGACCTGTCCCTCGCCTACACCCCCGGGGTGGCGGAGCCGTGCCGAGAGATCGCTCAGCGGCCCGAAGAGGCCTACACGTACACTGCCAAGGGGAATCTGGTCGCGGTCGTGACCAACGGCACGGCGGTGTTGGGCCTCGGCAACATCGGCCCGCTCGCCGGCAAGCCCGTGATGGAAGGCAAAGGCATCCTGTTCAAGGCGTTCGCCGACATCGACGTGTTCGACTTGGAGGTCGGCTCAGAAGACCCCGAGGACGTGATCCGATTCTGCCAGCTGCTCGAGCCGACCGTGGGCGGCATCAACCTCGAGGACATCCGCTCCCCCGACTGTTTCTACATCGAAGAGAAGCTGCGCGAGACTCTGTCGATCCCGGTGTTCCACGACGACCAGCACGGTACGGCGATCATCTCGGGCGCGGCGCTGCTGAACGCGCTGGAGCTGGTGGACAAGGACGCCGGGAACGTGAGGGTGGTGTTCGCAGGGGCGGGGGCGGCGGCGATCGCGACCGCGGAACACTACATGCGCCTCGGCGTGAAGCGCGAGCACATCGTACTGTGCGACCAGAAGGGCGTGATCTCGAGCGACCGCACCGACCTGGATCGTTACAAGAGCCGGTTCGCTGGCAAGACGAAGGCCCGTACCCTCGCCGAGGCGTTGCAGGACGCCGACGTGTTCGTCGGCCTGTCGGTCGCGGGGATCGTCTCGGGGGGCATGCTCAAGGCGATGGGGCCACGCCCGATTGTGTTCGCCCTCGCCAACCCCACCCCTGAGATCATGCCGGAGGAAGCGCGGCAGGCGCGGCCCGACGCCATCATCGCGACGGGTCGATCGGACTTCCCGAACCAGGTGAACAACGTGCTGGGCTTCCCGTTCATTTTTCGCGGCGCGCTCGACGTGCGCGCCAAGAAGATCAACGGGGAGATGGAGATGGCCGCGACCCGCGCACTCGCGGCGCTTGCCAAGGAGGAGGTCCCCGACTCGGTGATGCGCGCCTACGGCCTGGAGCGGCTGCGCTTCGGTCCCGACTACCTGATCCCCAAGCCGTTCGATCCGCGGGTGCTGTTGTGGGTGGCGCCGGCGGTGGCGTGGGCGGGGGTCGGGTCGGGCGTCGCCGGGCGCGTCATCGACGTGGACGAGTACCGCGCCCAGCTCGACGCGCGCCTGGGGCGGGCGCGCGAGGTCATGCGCGGGCTCTCGACGCGGGTGCAGCAGCAGGACACACAGCGGATCGTGTTTCCCGAAGGGGACGATCCCAGGATCCTCAAGGCGGCGCGCGTCCTCGCCGACGAAGGCATCGCCGCGCCGATCCTGCTCGGCGACCCCGACGTGATGCGCCGCCAGGCCGACGACGCCGGCGTGACGCTGGAGGATATCACGCTCGCCAACCCGCGGACCAGTGCGCACCTGGACAGCTTCGCGCAGGAGCTGTGGGAGCGGCGCCGGCGCAAGGGGATCACGCTGCGCGAAGCGCGCGCCCGCGCGCTCGACCCGATGTACCACGCGCTGTTGATGCTGCGGGCCGGACAGGCGGACGCAGTGGTGGCGGGCGTGGAGATGTATTACTCGGACGCGATCCGCCCCGCCCTCGAAGTGATCGGGGTCGAGCCGGGGCGCCGGCACGTGAGCGGGATCTACATGCTCGTCTTCCCCCAGCAGACGCTGTTCTTCGCCGACTGCACCGTGAACATCGACCCCACGGCCGACACGCTGGCGGAGATCGCCTCCGCCACGGCCGAGTTCGTGGGGCGGCTCGGGATCGAGCCCCGGGTGGCGCTGCTGTCGTTCTCGAATTTCGGCTCCGTGCGCCATCCGGCGGCGGAAAAGGTGCAGCAGGCGGTGGACCTGCTGCACGAGCGCGAGCCGAGCCTGCAGGCGGACGGTGAGATGCAGGCGGACACGGCCGTGGTGGAACGGATCTTGAACAAGACGTACCCGTTCTCGCGCCTGCGCGGCGCGGCGAACGTGCTGATTTTTCCGAACCTGGACGCCGCGAACATCGCCTACCAGCTGCTCGACCGGGTGGGGGGCGCGCAGGCGATCGGGCCGATTCTCGTCGGCATGGCCCAGCCGGTGCATGTGTTACAGCGCGGCTCGGAGGTGAACGACATCGTGAACATGGCCGTCATCGCCGCGGTCGACGCCCTGGAGCACGGGCGCCGGCCGCCCGGCTGAGCGTTCCCGGCCAAGCATGACCGCGCGCGTGACCCGATCCGCCCAGGAGAGCCACCGGCGCACGCCCGGGCTCGACGCCCTCGGGCTCGCCCCGGAGCACGCCGTGCACTGGAACCTGCGACCGGCGGGTCTATACGAGCACGCCGCGCGGCGCGGCGAGGGCGTGATCACGGAGGGCGGTGCGTTCTGCGCAGTGACGAGCCCGCACACGGGTCGCAGCCCCAACGACAAGTTCATCGTGCGGGACGCCGTATCCGAAGCGGAGGTGTGGTGGGGCCACGTGAACCAGGCGATGACAGACCAGCATTTCGAGCGGCTGCGCGCGGACGTGGTACGCCACCTGAACGGGCAAGAGCTGTTTGTGCGCGACCTGTTCGCGGGGGCGGACCCGAACCACCGCATCGCGATCCGGTTCGTGACGCCCAACGCGTGGCACGCGCTGTTCGTGTACAACATGTTCCTGCGCCCCACGGCGTCCGACCTCACGGGGTTCGCGCCGGCCTGGCAGGTGCTGCACGCCCCCGAGCTGCACGCCGACTCCGCCGTGCACGGCACGAACTCCACGACGTTCATCGTGATCAGCTTCGCCAGGCGGACGATCCTCATCGGCGGCACCCGCTACGCGGGCGAGATGAAGAAGTCGATCTTCTCGATTCTCAACTACCTGCTGCCCAAGCGCGGGGTGCTGTCGATGCACTGCTCGGCCAACCTCGGCGAAGCGGGCGACGTAGCGCTGTTCTTCGGCCTCTCGGGGACCGGTAAGACGACGCTGTCGGCCGATGCCGAGCGCGCGCTGATCGGTGACGACGAGCACGGCTGGAGCGATCACGGCGTGTTCAACGTCGAGGGTGGGTGTTACGCCAAGGTGATCCGGCTGTCGCGCGAGGGCGAGCCCGAGATCTACGCGACCACGCGCATGTTCGGCACGGTGCTCGAGAACGTGGTGGTGGACCCGGAGACGCGCGCGATCGACCTCGAGTCCGCGGCGATCACGGAGAATACTCGCGCCTCCTACCCGATTCACTTTATCCCGAAGCACGTCGCCGGAGGCATGGCGGGGCACCCGTCGCACATCGTGTTTCTGACGTGCGACGCCTACGGGATCATGCCGCCGATCGCGCGGCTCTCGCCCGCCCAGGCGATGTACCATTTCCTCTCGGGCTACACCGCCAAGGTGGCGGGGACGGAGCGGGGAGTCACGGAGCCGAAAGCCGTGTTCTCCGCCTGCTTCGGCGCTCCGTTCCTGCCGCTGCATCCCAACGCCTACGCCGCCCTCCTGGGGGAGAAGATGGCTCGGCACGGCGTGCAGGGCTGGCTCGTGAACACCGGGTGGTCGGGAGGCCCGTCCGGCGTCGGACAGCGCATGCGACTGGGGCTCACTCGCGCCATGGTGCGTGCCGCGCTGGCGGGTAAGCTCGACCGCATCCCGACCGCCGCCGAGCCGGTGTTCGGGCTCGAGGTGCCGCTGCAAGTCCCGGGCGTGCCCGAGGACGTCCTCCTGCCCCGCGCCACGTGGCACGACGCCGCGGCCTACGACGCTCAGGCGACGAAGCTGGTGCAAATGTTTCGGGACAACTTCACGCAGTTCCAGGACCAGGTGCACGCCGCGGTGCGGGAGGCCGGTCCGTCGCGTTGACGGCGTTCGAGGTCGTCCGCGACGCGCTCTGGAACAACATCCGGCTCGACCCCGCGGCGCTCGCGGTGGTCGATACCCCCGCCGTCCAGCGGCTCCGCTATGTGCGCCAGCTGGGGCATGCCTTCCTCGTCTACCCGGGCGCCACACACAGCCGCTTCGAGCATGCCCTCGGCGCCTATCATCTGGCGCGGCGGGCGCTCTCCCAGCTCGAGGACGCGGGGGACGCGCGACCGGCACCCGCCGATCGCACGACGCTCACACTGGCCGCGCTGTTGCACGACATCGGGCATTACCCCTTCTCCCACGCGCTCGAAGAGGCGGGGCTCCCGCGCCACGAAGCGGTCGCCGAGCGCCACCTCGCCCGCGGCGAGCTGGCCGAGCGGCTCGAGGAGGTGGGCGCAGCGCCCGCGCAGCTGCTCGCGCTCATTCGAGGAGGTGGCCGTGAGCCGCTCGCCGGGCTGGTGGCGGGGTCGCTCGACGTCGACAAGCTCGACTACCTGTCGCGCGACGCGTGGATGTGCGGCGTCCCCTACGGCGTGATCGACGTCGACCGCCTGCTCATGTCGCTGACCGTGGCCGCTGGTCCGGATGGGCGGCCGACGCTCGCGCTGCACGAGAAAGGGCTCGCGGCACTCGAATCGCTGCTATTCGCGAAGTATCAGATGTACCGCAACGTCTACTGGCATCACGCGGTGCGCAGCGCCACCGCGATGTTCAAGCGCCTGGTGCGCAGCGCGATCGCGGCCGGGCGCCTCGCGGCCGATCAGGTGGCGGTCGCGACGGACGATGGGCTGATCCACGACCTGATGCACGCGGACACCTCCGGCCTCGCCCGCGGGCTACGCGAGCGCCGCCTCGCCAAGCGCGCCGTGGATCTCCCCGCGACGGCGCTGCCGGCGGACGCGGCGGCGTGGCCCGCCGAGGATCCCGATCTGCAGGAGCGCGTCGAGGACCGGCTCGCCGGGGAGGTGGGGCTCGAGCCGGGCGAGTTGTTCCTCGACTTCCCCGCCAAACCTGACATGCTCGCCCTCGACCTGCCGCTCGTGCAGCGCGACGGCACGGTGATCCAGCTCGCCGGCGCTGACGCCACGGCTCAGCTCGGCCTCCCCCGGGTCGCGGGAGAGCTCCATCGGTCGGCCCGGCGGCTGCGCGTATTCGTGTTGGGGAGCGCGACGGTGCAGGCCGACGCTATCGTGAGGTTGGTGATGTTGCCGCGGGAGGAAGTGCTGGAGCGGGTGGAACAGGAGCGATCATTGCTCTAAACGATCGTTGTGATAAGGGACCTATCCCCGCACCCCCGGCTGGGTGATCTGCGTCGTGTCCCCCACGGGGACCTCGACCGAATCGACCCGCACCAGGATCGCGGTGATGTTGTCGAGACCGCCGTGACGGTTCGCTTCAGTGATGAGGTCGTCCACCTGCTCCTGCGGCATGCGAATCGCCGTCAGGAGGTCGGACAGCTGATGATCTTCGAGCATCCCGGTGAGGCCGTCCGACGCCAGCAGAAACAAGTCCTTCGGCTTCACCGTGCCGAGGTAGATATCCGGCATCACGTCGCTGTTGGCGCCCACGCAACGCGTGATGACGTTGCTGTAGGGGTGGGACCGCGCCTGCTCCGGGGTGAGGTACCCCGCGTCCACTTGCTCCTGCACGTAGGAGTGATCTTTGGTGAGTTGAATCAGCTTGCCGTCCCGGAACAGATACGCCCGGCTGTCCCCCACCTGCCCGATCAGGAAGCGGGTGTCGTACAGCACCATCGAGGTGACGGTGGTCCCCATGCCGCGCTTGTCGTGCTCGGTGAGCGTGCGCTGGAAGATGGCGCCGTTGGCCGACCGAATCGCGGCGCGCATCCGGTCGGCCACCTGGTCGTCCGACAGCCCCTTGAGCGACCCCAGCTCGCGCGCCACGAACCGCACCGCCATCTCGCTCGCCACCTCACCCGCAGCGTGCCCGCCCATCCCGTCCGCGACGACGAAGATCCCGCGATCGGGGACCATGAGATAGCTGTCCTCGTTGCCTGAGCGAATGATGCCGACGTCGGTGCGGCCTGCGCAGGTGATGTGCACGGTGCGTCGCTAGGCAAGGAGGCGGTAGAGGAGGGCCGTGAGCCCCGCCACGGCGAGCAGCAACACGGCCGCGCTCTTACGGCACCCCTTGCGGCGCTGCTCCGGCACCTGCTGCGCGGCCGGGCGCCTCGAGCCGGGCCGTCCCCTTGCAGGCGGCCGGGGCCGGGGAGGCGGGGCCGCGGCCGGGGAGGGGGAGGGGGCGGAGGACGGGGGAGGGGGCGGCGCGACCCGCGGCGGCGGGGCGACGGCACTGAAATCTTTCATGACCTGCGTTCCCCCACCCCGTGCCATCCCCAGCGCGTCGTCGCTGGGCTCGAACACCAGCTGCACGTCCCCGAACCGGAGCAGCGTGCCGGGTGCGAGCGGACTCTCCCCTGTGACGCGCTCGCCGTCCACGAACGTCCCGTTGGTCGAGTCCAGATCCACGACTACCCAGACGCCCTCACGACGCTGCAGTTTGGCGTGGGCGGTGGAAACGGAGGGGTCGGGAAGGACGATGTCGTTGTAGTCGGCCCGGCCGATGTTGAACACGGGCGTCTTCACGGGAACGCGCTGATTCTTGAGCGCACCGTTCTTCACGAGCAGGCTCGCCAGCGGAGGGGGTCCGGCCTGGGGTGGCCGCGGCACCGCCTCGACGCCGTGCATCGTGTGCTTGAGCCGCTCGCCCGCGCCGGCGGGTGGCGCGGCGGGGCGCGACGGTGGAGGGACGGCGGGCACGGGGGCGGGGGCACGGGGTGGGGCAACCGGAGGCACGGGAGGAACACTGGCCACCGGGACTCGCACTGGCGCGCCGGTCTCGAGGGGCGCGGCCGACGGCGCTTCAGCGGCCGGCCCCAGCTTAGGGCCCGCAGCTGAGATCGGCACGAGGTCGGTATAGAACCGAAAGCTCTCCTCGCCCATCCGGATCACGTCGGCGCGCTGCAGGACACGCTGCCCCTCAACCCGCTCCTCGTTTACAAACGTGCCATTGGTGCTCGAGTCGACCAGCACATAGCCCTTGGGCGTCTGCACGATCTCCGCGTGACGCCGCGAGACGTCCTTTCCCGCCACCACGATGTCGCACCCCGCCTCCCGCCCGAACACGATGGTCGCCGCGGTGATCACGTATTCCCGACCGTCGGTGAGGCTCACCACGCGGCCGCCGGTGTTGGCGGCGACTCCCGGCTTGACGGCCCCCCGCGCCGCCGGCGGCTGCCCCGACGGCTCCGGCATCTGAAGTTTCTGGATGAACTGCGTGCTGCCGGAGCGACGCTCGTCCACGAAAGTGAGCTCGTGACCACCCACCTCGACCTTATCACCGTGCAGCAGTGGCGTCGGCTCAGCGCCGAGCCGCACGCCATTGATCAGAACCTCCGCCGCGGGCGCGGCCTTGCGGATGACCACCTGCCCGTCCGGCTGCCCCTGGAACACGGCGTGGCGCGGCAGCACGCCGGCCCCGGTCAGCGGGATCGCGCAGGCCGCATCGCTGCCGAGCGCCACCTCGCCGACCGGGATGGTGAACTTTTTGCCGCCGAGTTCTAACAACGACATGGTGCGGAACCCCTAAACCGGAAAGAGCGAGCGCCGGAAGTTACGCCCGGCGGTGTAACCGCGCAAGGAAACACAGGTTACGACGCTGGTCTCACCCGCCGCCTCCCGCCGCCACGACCGGCTCTTCTCCCCCGACGACGCCCCGCTTGAGCCAGCGCCAGAAGAGCAGCGACCCGACGATCACGGTCGCATAGCTGTTGATGAACCGCCAGATGAGCGTGTAGGTCGGTAGCTCGGATGGCTGGACGTAGATCTGCATCACCGCGGCCGACAGCAGCTCGGCCAGCCCCGATGACCCGGGTGTGGGTGCGAAGTAGAGCAGGAATGTGATGAACGTTTGCAGTAACAGAATGTCGACGAAGTTGGTGTGCAGCCCGAGCGTACGCAGCGCGACATACCCCGCGAGGAGCTTGTTCGCATGCGATGGCGCGGACAGGAGCACCGCCCACAGCAACGCCAGCCATCCTTTGGGGCTCCCAAACGCCACGAGGCATTCGTGCGCCCGGTCGATTCCCTCCCGCAGGTGCTCGATCCGGGCGGCGACGCGACGGCTCTTGCGTTGAGCCCGAGTCGCCAGCCAGTGCACTGCATCGCGTAGCCACACGGGAAACACCATCGCGACCAGCATGAGCACGCCCAGGATGCCGAAGATCGTGAGGCTGGCGCGAAACAGGCCGTAATAGGTGATGCCCAGCACGACGTTATGCGCCGCGAGCGACCGACCCGCGCCGAGGTAGATGGCGAGCGGCCCCGCGAGGGCGAAGAAAGCGACGGTCGCAACGAAGGTCATGAAGGTGGAGGTCATGGCTTCGGGGAGACGGACGCCCGCGCGGCCCATCGCCCACATCATGGTGGGACCCGCACCAGTTTGAAACGGCGTGAGATAGGCCGCCCAGGCGCTCATCCCCCCAGCGATGACCATGTCGCGCCAGCGCACCCCCGGGTGCACGTGCCGGGCAACGACCCAGAGCCGGGTGCCGCCGCCAATCCAATCCATCGAGGCGAGGCCCAAGCCCACGAGCAGCCAGGCCCAGTGCAGATGCGCCAAAGCAAACAGCACGGCGTCCAGGTTTTCGCCGAACACAACCAGCACGACGGCGACGCCGATGAGGGAGATGACGGCGAAGAGCTCGAGGCCGCGGCGCAGGAGGCGCGGCGTCAGGGCGAGAGCCATGTGGGGGCGAAGCTACGGGGGTCAGGGGTCGGGGGCTAGGTGTCGGAGGTCGCGCACCCCGTGCACCGAGCGCCCGACCCCTGACCCCCAACACCCATTAGTTTAGAGGGTTATGCCTTCGTCCCCCGAGCGGGTCATCATCCGCAACGCACGGCAGCACAACCTCAAGGGGATCACGGTCGAGCTGCCACGCCGCGCGCTCACCGTGATCACCGGCCCGTCGGGGTCGGGGAAGAGCACGCTCGCGTTCGACACGCTGTACGCCGAGGGGCAGCGCCGCTACATCGAGTCGCTCTCGACGTACGCCAAGCAGTTCCTCGACCGCATGCCCAAGCCCTTGGTGGACGCGATCGAGGGGATTTCGCCCGCCGTCGCGATCGAGCAGAAGAATCCCACCACGAGCAGCCGCTCGACCGTCGGGACCGCGACGGAGATCTACGACTTCTTGAGGCTGTTGTGGGCGCGGGTCGGGACGCAGTATTGCGTCAAGTGCGGGCACGAGGTCAAGGTCGACACGGTGCAGGAGGTGGTGGACCACCTCATTGCGGATTGCGGATTGCCGATTGCGGATTTGAACGACCACGCCAGCCAATCCGCAATCCGAAATCCACAATCCGCAATCGTCGTGACCTTTCCGCTGCCACCGTCGGCCCACCGGCCCGAGGTCGAGCTCGCGGCCCAATTGCGGGCCGCGGGGTTCGTCCGAGCGCAGCTCGACGGCGCGGTGGTGCGGCTGGACGAGCCCGACGCCGAGCGCCAGGTGCGCGGGGCGGAAGAGGTGTTGGTCGTAGTCGACCGGCTCCCGGCATCAGAGGGGAATCGGGGACGGCTCGCCGACGCGGTCGCGACCGCGTTCAACGAGGGTGAGGGTGTGGCGGTGGCGCTCGAGAACGGCGACCGCCGCCGCTTCTCCGAGCACCCGACGTGCTCGCACTGCGCCACGCCGGCCCCCGCGCTCACGCCCATCCTGTTCTCCTTCAACAACCCGCGTGGCGCGTGCCCGGGGTGCAACGGATTCGGGGCGGTGCTCGAGTATGACGAGTCGCTCATCGTGCCCGACCCTAAGCGGAGCCTGGTGCAAGGGGCGCTCGATCCGTGGACCAAGCCGCGCTACGAAGGCCGCCGGCGCATCCTGCGGGAGGCGGCGCGCGCCGGTGGGATTGCGCTCGATACCGCATGGCGCGACCTGCCCGAGCGGGACCGCCATTTTCTGCTGCACGGCGCCGGCGGTCGCTTCCTCGGCATGCTGCCATTCCTCGAGCGCCTGGAGGCGAAGCGCTACAAGCAGTACATCCGGGTCTTCCTCCGCCAATACCAGCTCGCCAAGACGTGCCCTGCCTGCGGCGGCGCGCGCCTCAAGCCCGAAGCGCTCGCCGTCCGGATCGGCGGAAAGAGCATCGCGGAAGTCGCCGCGTTGACGGCGGGGGGTGTGCGCGACTGGATGGCGGGGCTCGAGCTGCCACCATTCGCGCGGGCGGTCGCCGTCCACATTCTGGCGGAGCTCACAGCGCGCCTCTCGTTCGTGAACGACGTCGGCCTGGGATACTTGACGCTCGACCGCCTGACCCGCACCCTGTCGGGCGGCGAGGCACAGCGCATCGCGCTCTCGAACGCGCTCGGGTCACACCTCGTGGATACGCTGTACGTGCTGGACGAGCCCTCCGTCGGGCTGCACCCGGCGGACATCGACCGGCTGCTGGGGCTGCTGCGTCGCCTCGCCGATGCCGGCAACACCGTGGCGGTGGTGGAGCACGACCCGGCGGCGATGCGCGCGGCCGACTGGATGATCGAGCTCGGTCCCGGGAGCGGCGAGGCGGGCGGGCAAGTCGTGTATCAGGGGCCGGCGGCGGCGGTGCGCGAAGCCGGCACGCTCACGGGGCAGTACCTCTCGGGCGAGAAGCGGATCGGGGTCCCGTCGGCGCGCCGCCCCACTCGGCGCTGGCTCGCGCTCAGCGGCGCCCGCCTGCACAACCTCGCGGGGGTGGACATGCGGATTCCGCTAGGCACGTTGACGGTCGTCACGGGTGTCTCGGGCTCCGGCAAGTCGACGCTCGTGCACGACGTCCTGTATCGCCAGCTCGAGGCCCGCCTCACCGGCGCCCACACCGCCAAGCAGCACTTGGGCGAGCCGGTCGGCGCCGTGCGTGCCCTCGAAGGCTGGGAGGCGATCGCGGACGTGGTGCTCGTCGATCAGGCGCCGATCGGTCGGACCCCCCGGTCGAACCCGGTGACCTACATCAAAGCGTTCGACGAGCTGCGCGGTTTGTTCGCCGCCGAGCCGCTGGCGCGGGCGCGCGGTTACACGCCGAGCACGTTCTCCTTCAACGTGGCGGGGGGCCGGTGTGAGGCGTGTGAGGGCGCGGGACACGTGCTGGTCGAGATGGTGTTTCTCGCCAACGTGTTCGTGCCGTGCGAGATGTGCGAAGGCAAGCGGTTCAAGAAAGAGGTCCTCGACGTCAAGCTCCAGGGGAGCGCGATCCACGAGGTGCTCGAGTGGACCGTGGATCAAGCGCTCCAGCGCTTCCACCGTCGGCCGCGGCTGGCGCGCGCCCTCTGGCACCTGCAGCAGGTGGGGCTGGGCTACCTGCGGCTGGGCCAGCCGGCGACGACCCTCTCCGGTGGCGAGGCGCAACGTCTCAAGATCGCGCGCGAGCTGGCGCTGGCGGGGGGGTCGAAACGCGGCGCGGGAGGCCGCAAGCTCTACATCCTGGACGAGCCGACCACCGGCCTGCATCTCGACGACGTGCGGACTCTGTGCCGCGTGCTCGACCGGCTGGTCGACGCCGGGCACACGGTGCTCGTGATCGAGCACCACCTCGACGTGGTGAAGCGGGCCGACTGGCTCATCGACTTGGGCCCCGGTGCGGGCGACGCCGGCGGTCGCGTGGTGGCCCAGGGCACTCCGGAGAGCGTCGCCCGCGTCGCCGCGTCGGTGACCGGCCGCTATCTGCGGGACCTCACCTGATGGCGGACACCCTGCTCCGCGTCCTCATCGTCGAAGACTCGGAGAGCGACGCAGAGCTCATGCTGCGCGCGCTGCGCCAGGGCGGGTTCGAGATCGTGCAGGAGCGCGTGCAAACCGCCGACGCGATGCGCGCGGCGCTGGCCCGGCACCCGTGGGACGTGGTGCTGAGCGACTACTCCCTGCCCCACTTCGACGCACCGGCGGCGCTCGCCGTGGTGCGCGCCACGGCGCCCGACGTGCCGTTCATCGTGGTCTCCGGCAGCGTCGGCGAGGACACGGCCGTCGCGGTGATGCAGGCGGGGGCCGCCGACTACATCATGAAGGACCGGCTGCAGCGCCTCGCCCCCGCCGTCACGCGGGCCGTCGAAGGGGCCGCCGTGCGGCGTGAGCGCCGCCAGCTGGAGGAGCAGCTGCAGCACTCGCAACGAATGGAAGCGGTGGGCCGGCTGGCGGGTGGGATCGCCCACGATTTCAACAACGTCCTGACCGCCGTGCTGGGCTCGATCGAGCTGCTGTTGCTCGACGCGCCGCCCGACCGCCCGCACCGCGAGGAGCTCGACATCATCCGCGACGCGGCGACCCGCGCCAGGGACCTGATCCGCCAGCTGCTCGCCTTCAGCGCGCGACAGGTCCTGCAACCCATGGTGGTCGACTTGAATCGCCTGGTCAAAGACATCGCCAAGCTGCTGCGCCGCCTGATCGGCGAAGACATCGCCCTCGAGACCACGCTCGCGCCCGCGCTGGGGGCCGTTCGGGTCGACACCGGACAGATCGAGCAGGTGCTCGTCAACCTCGCCGTCAACGCCCGGGACGCGATGCCCCAGGGTGGCCGCTTGGCGATCGAGACGGACAATGTCGAGGTGGACGGGACGCGGGCGCCGCCCGCCGCGACCGTCCCCGCGGGGCGCTACGTGCTGCTCCAGGTGTCGGACAGCGGGGTCGGCATCGACGCCCTAGTCCAGGCACACCTGTTCGAGCCGTTCTTCACGACGAAGCCGCGCGGCAAGGGAACGGGACTCGGCCTTGCCACGGTGTACGGCATCGTGCGTCAGAGTGAGGGCCACGTTACCGTGGAGAGCACGCCGGGACGGGGCGCGACGTTCCGCATCTACCTGCCGCGCGTCGAGGCACCGCTCGACCCCACTGAGAGCCCGAGTCCCGTGGCCGCGCCCGCCGCGGGCACCGAGACGATCTTGCTTGCCGAAGACGAGCGGCTGGTTCGGGTGCTGGCGCAGAAGGTGCTCGAGCGGGCGGGCTACCGTGTGTTGGTGGCCACGGGAGGGACCGAAGCGCTCGCCGTGGCCGAGCACCACGACGGCCCGATTCATCTGCTCCTGACCGACGTGGTGATGCCGGAGATGAACGGCCGCGAGCTGGCGCGCCGCCTGGCGGCGCTGCGCCCCGGCGTGCGCGTGTTGTACATGTCCGGCTACGCCGACGAAGCGGTCGCCCAGCACGGCGTACTCGATCCGGACACCGCGTTCCTGCAGAAACCGTTCACGCCCGAGGGGTTGGCGAAAAAGGTGCGCGGTGTGCTGGACGGAGCACGCTGACGGCGTGACGCGCCGCCAGGCCGACCTGACGCTGCTGCTCGCGACGTTCCTGTGGGGCACGACGTTCGCGGTGGTGAAGGACGCCCTGGCCTCGGCTACTCCGCTCGCCTTTCTCACGCTGCGGTTCAGCATCGCGGCGCTGTTGCTCGCCCCCGGGACGCGGTTTCGCCCCCCACCGGCGGGCCGCGAGCTGCGCGGTGGGCTGCTGTTGGGTGCGCTCGTGGCGGTCGGCTTCATCACCCAGACCGCGGGCCTCGTGATCACCACCGCGTCGCGCTCGGCGTTCATCGTCGCCATCTCGTCGGTGCTCGCGCCCGTCATCGCGCTCACGCTGCTGGGACAGCGCCCGGGCTGGCTGACCGCCGCGGCGCTGGGGATGGCGACGCTCGGGATCTACCTGCTTACGGCTCCCGACGCCGGCGGGCTCAATCGCGGCGATCTGCTCACGTTGGTGTGCGCCGCATGCTTCGGCGCCCAGATCGTGGCCGTCACCGAGCTGGGGCGCGAGTACGACGCGCGGCGACTGGTGTGGTTTCAGGTGGCCGGTACGGCCATCGTCTCCGCGTGCGCCCTGCTGCTGCTCGAGCGGCCGCGGATCCACTGGAGCGGTGCGTTTCTCGCCGCGCTCGCGTATTCCGTGGTGTTCGCCAGTACCACGTGCTTCCTGCTGCAGATGTCCGCTCAGCGACACATGTCCTCGGCGCGGGCGGCATTGATCTTCTGCTTCGAGCCGCTGTTCGCCGCGCTGACGTCCTGGCTGGTGTTGGGCGAGCGCCTGGCCATGCTGCAGTGGCTGGGCGGGGGGTTGATTGTCCTGGGCATGATCGCCGCAGACCTTCCCGCAAGCCGCGCCGTAGCGGCCGGCCCCTAGACGTTTCGGAACGTCGCGTGCATGATAGGCGCGGGTGCACAAACTGCACGTGCGGCCACTGGAATGATTGTGCGAACTGACCTCCTCAAGCTGGCCGGTCGGCTGCGGTACACCACGCAGCTCGCGGCCGTCGCCATTGCCTACCTCGGCGCGGCGAAACTCGGTTTGCTAGCCGCCGTCGCCCAAGAAGTCGTCTCATCCGCGTGGCCGCCCTCGGGCGTCGCCCTCGCAACCCTGCTGCTCCTGGGCCTGCGCTACTGGCCCGGCATCGCCGTGGGTGCCTTGCTGCTTAATTGGACCGCCGGTGTGCCGGTCGTCGGAGCGGCCGGCATCGCCCTCGGCAATACCCTGGAGGCGGTCAGCGCCGTGTGGCTGCTGCGGCGCGTGACGGAGTTCCGACCCTCGCTCGAGCGACTTCGGGACGTGCTGGCGCTCGTCACCCTGGGGGCGCTCGTGAGTACGACCGTGAGCGCGACGATCGGGATCGCGAGCCTGTGGGCCAGCGGCCTCGTCGGGCGGGATGCCTTGGGTCACCTCTGGTTCGTGTGGTGGAGCGGGGACGCCCTGGGAGACGCGCTGGTAGCCCCGCTGCTGCTCACGTGGGCGCGGCCGACGCGGCCGGCAGGTCGCTCGGTCGAGGCTGCTGCGCTGGTCGTGCTGCTGGCGCTGCTCACCGCGCTGCTGCTGCGCAGTCCCATCACGTACGTGTACGCCGTCTTCCCGGTCGCCGTGTGGGCCGCAGTGCGGTTCGGCCCGCGCGGCAGCGCCACCGCCACGGCACTGATCGCCGGCCTGATGATCTGGTACACGCTGCGTGGACTCGGGCCGTTCGCCGGGGCGACGCCCGCTGAGGACCTCACCCTGCTCCAGACCTTCCTGGCGTTGGCGTCTGTGACCGGACTCGTGCTCGCCGCCGCCACGGCGGAGCGCGGCGTTGCTGAGAGCGCGGCACGCGAGAGCGAGCAGCGGTTCGGCTTGCTCGTAGCCAGCGTGCGCGACCACGCGATCATCGGGCTCGACCCCGGCGGGCGGGTCGTGAGCTGGAACGCCAGCGCGGAGCACATCACGGGGTACAGGGCGAACGAGATCGTTGGGCAGAGCTTCGCCTGTTTCTACCCCCCCGAGGACGCCGCCGCCGGCAAGCCGGCGCTGAACCTGCGCGAGACAGCCGAGCGCGGGCGTTGCGAAGTGGCGGGGTGGCGCGTGCGCAAGGACGGCTCCCGTTTCTGGGCCGATGTGGTGATCAGCCCAGTACGCAACGGGACGGGCTCCCTGCTCGGGTTCGCCAAGGTCACCCGCGACTTGACCGAGCGCCGCCGCGTCGAGGAAGCCCTGCTGGAACGGGAAGCGCTACTCCGCGCCACGTTCGAGCAGGCGGCGGTCGGCATCGCCGTGGCGGGGCTCGACGCGCGCTTTGTCAGGACGAATCAGGTGTTTCAACGGATGCTCGGCTACAGTGACGAAGACCTGCAGTCCCTCACGTACGTCGACATCACCTACCCGGAGGATCTTCCCAGGAACCGGGAGCTGATGGCCGAACTGGTCGAGGGGAAGCGGAGCTCGTTCACGCTGGAAAAACGCTACTGCCGCAAGGATGGCACGCCCATCTGGGCCCAGGTCACGGTTTCCGCCCTCCCGAGCGAGCACGGCGACCCACGCCTGTTCGTCGGGGTGATCGAGGACATCACGGAGCGCAGGCAGACGCAGCAGCAGCTGCACCGCCACCGCGAGCAGCTGCGCGACCTCGCCGCCCGGCTCGAGGCGGCCCGCGAAGCGGAGCGCACGCGCATCGCGCGCGAGATCCACGACGAGCTGGGACAGGCGCTGACCGCTCTCAAGATCGATCTCACGTGGCTCAAGCGGCGGCTTCCCCAGCCCGCTCCGGAGCTCGCCGGCAAAGTCGACGGCATGGAAGCGATCCTCGACGGCACGGCCGGCGCGATCCAGCGTATCGCCACCGAGCTGCGCCCCGGCGTTCTGGACGAGCTCGGTCTCAAAGCCGCCATCCAGTGGCAGGCCCGCGAGTTCGAGATACGGACCGGCATCGCCTGCCCGGTCGAGGTGGCAGCCGAGCAACCGGCGGTGGACGCGAGTCGGGCCACCGCCGCCTTCCGGATTTTCCAGGAAGCGCTCACCAACGTCGCGCGGCACGCCAGCGCCACGCGGGTTCTGGTCCGGTTCACCATCTCCACGCAGGCGCTCGAGCTCAGCGTGCAGGACAACGGTCGCGGCATCAGCGACGACGCCCTCGCCGACTCTCGCTCGCTCGGGCTCCTCGGCATCCGTGAGCGAGCGACCAGCTTGGGCGGGACCGTCACCATCACCGGGGCGCCCGGTCGTGGTACCACGCTGACGCTCAGCCTGCCGAGCCTCGAATGATCCGGGTCCTCATCGCGGATGACCACCAGTTGATCCGGGCCGGCTTTCGCCAGCTCGCCGCCGACGATCATGTGATCGAGGTCGTGGGCGAGGCAGCCGAGGGTGGCGAGCTGCTGCGCCGGCTCGAGCGGACGCGCACCGACGTCGTGATCCTGGACATCGGCATGCCCGGCCCGGGATTCGTCCCGCTCATCGGCGAGCTGCGCAAACGATTCCCCCGAGTCGCCGTGCTGGTCGTCAGTATGCACCCGGAGGGCCAGCTCGCGGTGCAGGCGCTGCGCGCCGGCGCGGCAGGCTATGTAAGCAAGACCCAGGCTCCGAGTGAGCTGCTCGCCGCCGTGAAGAAGGCCCATGCCGGCGGCACGTACGTGAGCCCCGCGCTCGCCGAGCGGCTCGCCGTCGAGCTGCGCTCGGGCTTCGCCGGCCGCGCGCACGAGGCCCTCTCCGCGCGCGAGTACCAGGTGCTGTGCCTGCTCGGGACCGGGAAGAGCAATAAGGAGATCGCGGTCACCCTGTCGGTCGGTCCCAAGACGGTCAGCACCTACCGCAGCCGCGTGCTGCGCAAGCTGAGCCTCAAGACCAACGCGGACCTGGTCCGCTACGTGATCGAGCAAGGGCTCGCGCCCTAGGGCGCGCCGCCGGCTGTCAGCCGCGCCTGACGCGCCGCCCACCCCATTTCGCACAACGCCCCCGGGTGCCCGCCGACTCCGGCGGCAGCGCCCGCGGCCCAAATTAGCGCGACCGATATGGCCTGGACGACGACCCATTCGAGCCACGAAGTCCAGATGCGTGTCTTCCTCGTCGACGACTCCACCCTCGTGCGCGTACGACTGGCGGCGATGCTCCAGGACATGTGGGAAGTGGACAAGGTCGTCGAGGCCGGTACCGTCGCGGAGGCGCTCGCGTTGCTGCCCGAGTCCAAGCCGGACGTCGTTGTCGTAGACATGCGGTTGCCGGACGGGGACGGGTTGGAAGTGCTGCGCGCGGCGAAGCGGTTGCAGCCCCAGCCCACCGTCGTGGTCTTGACCAACTACGCATACGAGCAGCTCCGCTCCACGTGTCTCGAAGCGGGCGCGGACGAGTTCCTCGATAAGCGGACGCAGTTCGATCGGCTGCCGGCGATCGTGACCAGGCTGCGACCACCCACGCTATGACGCTCGCGACCACGGGCACCGACCGCCCCACGCAGCGCTCGTTGGACGAGTTCACGCAGCTCGCCGGTCGCCTGCTCGGCGTCCCCGTGGTGTGCGTGTCGCTCGTCGCTGCCCGCGGCCGGATGGTGTCGAGCAGCTACGGCCGGCCGGTGTCGATCGCGTTGCTGCTGTGCTACCCGTTCAGCCGGCACATCGCCGCGTCGCGCCGGCCGCTCGTGGTCGCGGACGCACGCCGCCATCCGCTGACCGCCCGCACCCCGGCGGTCCGGGACGGCCTGGTGACGGCGTACGCCGGCGTGCCGTTGATCGACGCGGCCGGTCGCGCGGTCGGCGCGCTGTGCGTCATGGATCCAGAGCCGCGGCTTTGGAGTGAGGGAGAGCTGGAGCTGTTGCGCGACGTGGCCCGGCTGCTGGTTCGCGAGCTGGCGCAGCGGCCGCCGCTCGCTGGACAGCTTGCCCGTGGCGATGCGCGTCATGCGCCGCGCCGGGAGCGCCGCAGCATGGCACGTATCCCTGACCGGAGGACGCACGCACGGCCGTAACTCACTGGGTTGCCTGGGACGCGATCATCGGGGCTTAGAGGGAGGGACCGCACGCCCGACCTCGACCATGGTCCGATCCCAGGCCGCCCGGGCCGGCCGCCGCAGGTTGATTGCCCGCCCAGCGTCGACGATATTTCGCGCTTCATTCCCGAGTAGCTCAGTTGGTAGAGCAGCCGGCTGTTAACCGGCGGGTCGCAGGTTCGAGTCCTGCCTCGGGAGCCTTGATCGACCATGCCCGGTAAGCGTCTCAAGGCGTCCGCGCACCCCTCGCCCGGGCGGCGCTCCGGCCCGCAGGCGGCGACGGAGCTGTTCCACGCCCTGGTGGAGCACAGCTCGGACGCCGTCGCGCTGCTGGACGAAACCGGGGCGATCACCTACGTCAGCCAGGCGGCCACTCGGTTGCTCGGCTACGGCGTCCCCGAGCTGACCGGCACCAACGCGTTCGGCTTCCTCCACCCCGACGATCTCGAGCTCACCCAGCGTCTGTGCCAGCAGCTGCTCGATCAGCCCGGCACGCCGATCCGCACCGAGCTGCGCGCACGGCACAAGGACGGCTCCTACCATCTGGTCGAGGCCGTGGCGGTCAACCGGCTCGACGACCCCGCCGTGGGGGCGGTCGTGGCCAACTGGCGCGACATCACCGAGCGGCTGCGAGCGGAAGAGCTCTTGAAGCAGGTCATCGACGCCGACCCGAGTCTGGTGTTCGTGAAGGACTGGGACGGCAAGTTCACGCTCGTGAACAAGGCCCTGGCCCAGGCGTACGCCACCTCCCCGGAGGCCCTGTTGGGGAAGAGCGACGCGGACTTCAACCGGAACCAAGACGAGGTCGCGCATTACCTGCGTGACGACCGGGAGGTCATGTCCAGCCTCCGGCCGAAGGTCATTCCTGAGGAGCCGGTGACCAACCCACACACGGGCGAGACGCGCTGGTTTCAAACCGTGAAGGTGCCGCTCGTTTCGGCCGACGGCCGCGCGCACCGGGTGCTCGGCGTCGCCACCGACATCACCGACCGCAAACGGACGGACGCCGCCCTCCGCAATTCCGAAGAGAGCTACCGCAGCCTGGTCGATGGCGTGCGCGACGTGATCTTCGCGCTCTCGCCCGGCGGCGAGGTGACCTCGCTCAATCCGGCCTTCGAGGAAATGACGGGTTTCCCGCCCGCCGAATGGGTCGGCCGGCCGTTCGAGGCGTTCGTCCACCCGGACGACGTGCCGCTCGCGCTCGACTTGTTCGGCCGCGTGCTGCAGGGCGAGCCGCGCCCGACTATCCAGTTTCGCATCTTGACCAAGGGCGGGACGTACCGGGTGGCCGAGTTCAGCGCCACCGCCCAGCTCCGCGACGGCCGCCTGAGGGGAATCCTCGGCATCGGACGCGACGTCACCGAGCGGCTCGGCCTCGAGCAGCAGCTGCGTCAGGCGCAGAAGATGGAAGCGGTCGGCCGGCTGGCGGGCGGGGTCGCGCACGACTTCAACAACATCCTCACGGCCATCACCGGTCACGCCGAGCTGCTGCTCGAGGATCTCGGCCACCACGACCCGCGGCGCGTCGACGTGGACGAGATCCGCCGATCCGCGGAGCGCGCCGCCGGCCTCACCCGTCAGCTGCTCGCGTTCAGTCGCCAGCAGGTGCTGCAGCCCAAGGTCGTCGACCTGAACGCGCTCGTGCTGGACATGGACAAGCTGCTGCGCCGGCTGATCGGCGAAGACGTGGAGCTGGCGACGGTGCTCGACCCCGCCCTGGGCCCCGTCACGGCGGATCCCGGCCAGCTGGAGCAGGTCATCGTCAATCTCGCGGTGAACGCCCGGGACGCGATGCCCCAAGGAGGCAAGCTCACGCTGGAAACGCGCAACATCGACCTGGACGAGAGCTACACGCTCGAGCACAGCCTGGTGAAGCCGGGACCCTACGTGCAGCTCACGGTCAGCGACAGCGGGATCGGGATGGACGAGGAGACGCAGGCGCACGCCTTCGAGCCGTTCTTCACGACCAAGCCGCGCGGCCAGGGCACGGGCCTCGGCCTGGCAATGGTGTACGGCACCGTCAAGCAGTCCGGCGGGTTCATCTGGGTGTACAGCGAGCCCGGCCACGGCGCAACGTTCAAGATCTATCTGCCGCGGGTGGACGCACCGGTCGAATCGACGGCGCCGCCCGCTCCGGTCGAGCGCCCACCGCGCGGGTCCGAGACCGTGCTGCTTGCCGAGGACGAGCCGGCCGTGCGCGCGATCGCTCAGCAGGCGCTCGAGCGGCAGGGGTATACCGTGCTTGCGGCACCGAGCGGGGCCGATGCCCTGGCGCTCGCCGCCCAGCACGGCGCCACGATCCATCTGCTCCTCACCGACGTCGTGATGCCGGGGATGAGCGGTCGCGATCTGGCCGACCGGCTGACGGCGCAGCGGCCTGGCATCCGCGTGCTGTACATCTCGGGCTACACCGACAACGCCATCGTGCGCCACGGAATGCTGGAGCCGGGCCTCGCCTATTTGCAGAAGCCGTTCCGCCCCGATGCCCTGGTGCGCAAAGTGCGCGAGGTGCTGGACGAGGGCTGACGCGCCGGGCTCCGCAGAGGGGAGTTCGGTGTCCGTACGTTGACGACGAGGAGACCCGATGACGGAACAACACCAGGTCGAAATCCTCCTGGTCGAGGACAACCCCACCGACGCCGAGCTGACACTGCGTGCCTTCAAGGCGCGCAACTTCGCGAATCAGGTATTTGTCGCCCGGGACGGGGCCGAGGCTCTGGATTTCTTCTTCGGCGACGGCAGTCACCCGCTGCGCGACATCGGGGTCGTGCCGAAGGTCGTGTTGCTCGACCTGAAGCTCCCCAAAGTCGACGGGCTCGAGGTGCTGCGGCGGCTGAAAGCGGACGAGCGCACCCGCGCCATCCCGGTCGTCATCCTCACCTCGTCGCGCGAAGAGCCCGACATCGCGGCAGCGTACCGGCTCGGCGCCAACAGCTACATCGTCAAGCCCGTGGACTTCGAGGCGTTCGCGCGGGCGGTGTCGGAGGTCGGGCTGTACTGGCTGCTCCTGAACGAGCCGCCGCGCTGATTGCGGGCTCGGGAATTCCCCGATAGTCGAGGGACGCGGCACGCACTAACCTGCTCGCGACATGCGCGAGCGATCGCTGCGAATTCTCCTGCTGGAAGACAACCCGGCGGATGCGGAGCTCGTGACAGACGTGCTCCGCCGCACCCGCCTCGACGCCGTCACGGAGCGCGCCGATACAAAGGAGGGATTCCTCCGTGCCGTGCGCGATTTCGCGCCCGACGTGGTCCTGTCCGACCATTCCCTCGCCCAATTCAATGCCCCCGCGGCGCTCCGGCTCCTGCAAGCGACGCGGACCGCCACGCCGCTCATCGTCGTTTCCGGGGCGCTCGACGAGCGGGCAATCGTGGAGAGCCTGCGAGCGGGTGCCGAGGACTTCGTCCTCAAGACCAACCTGAGCCGGCTCCGCCCCGCCATCGACGCCGCCCTCGCCGTGCGGCAACCGCTCGAGAAGCTCAGTCCCCGCCAGCTCGAGGTGCTGCGGCTGGTAGCCCAGGGCGAGCCCACGAGGGAAATCGCCCGGCGGCTCAAGCTGAGCGTCAAGACCATCGAGACCCACCGCGCCGAGGCCATGAAGCGGCTCGGGATCCACGATGTGGCGGGCCTGGTGCGCTACGCGGTGCGCGTGGGGCTGGTCGGGACTGACAGCTAACTCCCTCTCCCCTCAGCATTTCCCCGATGGCGACTGTTGCGCGCCAGCCATATGTTCAATATTGAGTACCGGCGCCGGTCGGAGTCGCCTGCGGCGCGGACCGAGGTGCAGATCTGTGGCCAGTCGCAAGTCAGCCCACCGCAAGACGTCACGCCGCCACCCCACGGTGGCCGCCCGCCAAACTAGCCGTACCGACAGCGCGCATACCCAAGCCGGAAGCCAGCTAGACCACGCCTTGACGCTGCTCGCCGACGCCGAGCGGGTCGCTCAAATCGGCAGCTGGGAATGGGATATCCAGGGCAACATCGTGACGTGGTCGGACGAGCTGTATCGTCTGCTCGGCGTGGACCCGGCGACGTTGCGGACCACGTTCGAAGGGGGGTTGGAGCTGGTCCACCCGGACGATCGCGACTTCCTCAAGGCGACCATCGAGCGCGCCAGTCGTGAGGGCACGCCGTACGTATGCGTGCATCGGGTCGTGCGACGCAGCGATGGCGCCGTGCGGACCTGGCAGAGTCGGGGCACCCTCGTCGTCGACGAACAGGGGCGGCCGGTCAAGGTCACGGGCACGGGACAGGACATCACGGCGCGGATACAGCTGGAGGATGCCCTGGCGCGCTACGCGGCGGTGATCGAGTCTTCCGAGGACGCAATCATCACGAAGACGCTGACCGGCACGATCTTGAGCTGGAACCCCGGGGCGGAGCGGCTGTACGGCTACCGCGCGGAGGAGGTCGAGGGCCATCCGATTTCCATCCTGTTTCCCACGGAACGGCGGGACGAGTGGGAGCGGACCCTGGACCGGGTGCGGCGGGGCGAGCACGTGGAGCACCAAGAGACGGTCCGGGTGCGCCGGGATGGGAGCCGGGTGCATGTGTCGGTGAGCGTGTCGCCGATCAAAGATCCCGCCGGCCGGGTCGTCGGCGCCTCGTCCATCGCCCGTGACATCACCGAGCGGCGGCAGGTGGCCGAAGCCCTGGCGCGCTCGCGCTCCCAGCTGCAGGCCTTCGCCGGTCGACTCCGCTCCGCTCGCGAGACGGAGCGCACGCAGATCGCGCGGGAGATCCACGACGAGCTCGGTCAGGCGCTGACGGCCCTGAAGATGGATCTCTTCTCGCTCAAGCGCAGCGTGCCGGAACCGCTGCGCGAACGGCTCCTGGCCAAGACCGATGGGATGGCGGCGTTGATCGATCAAATGGTGGACAAGGTCCGCACCCTCGCCTCGGACCTCCGTCCCGCCGTGCTGGACAACCTCGGGCTGGTCGCGGCCATCGAGTGGGCAGTGCACCAGTTCGGTCGCCGCACGGGCATCCGATGTTTGCTCGACCTGCCTCCGGAACAGGTTCTCTTCGAGCCCGAGCGGTCCACGGACATCTTCCGCATCCTTCAGGAAGCCCTCACCAACATCGCGCGCCACGCCGGCGCCACCCAGGTGGACATCCACCTGCGGGCCACGCCGGGCGAAGTGGTGCTCGAGGTGCACGACAACGGCCGGGGGATCACCGAGTGTGAGATCGTGGACACACGGTCGTTCGGGTTGCTCGGGATGCGGGAGCGAGCGCTGTCGTGGGGTGGCGAGGTCGGCGTGCACGCGGCGCCGCAGGGGGGCACGAGCGTGACCCTGTGCATCCCGCTGGGCCGCGGCCGGCCCGGCGCGGCGGCGTGATCCGGGTCGTCATCGCCGACGATCACCCGGTGGTGCGGACCGGCCTGCGCCACATCGTCGCGGCGCAGCCGGACATGCAGGTCGTCGGCGAAGCGGCGGAGGGCGCGGGGCTCCTAGTGGCGCTCGAGACCTCCCCGGTCGACGTGTTGCTGCTCGACCTCGCGATGCCGGGCGCGCCCTTTCCCGGCCTGCTGCGTGACATTGTGGCCCGCCATTCCGATCTGCGCGTGCTGGTGATGAGCATGCACCCCGAAGACCAGTTCGCCGCGCGCGCCCTGCGTGAGGGGGCGGCGGGCTACCTGACCAAGGAGCGCACGCCGCAGGACCTGGTCGAGGCGATCCGGAAGGTCGTGCGCGGCGGCACATACGTGTCCGCCGCCTTCGCCGAGCAGCTCGCCGCGGCGCTCGACGCCCGCCGCCCCGCCGTCGCGCACGAGGCCCTCTCCGACCGCGAGCACGAGGTGCTGCGCCTGATCGGCGCCGGCAAGACCGTGAGCGAGATCGCGGCGGAGCTCGACCTCTCTCCCAAGACCGTCAGCACCTACCGCACCCGCATTCTCCAGAAGCTGCGGCTCTCCACCAGCGCGGAGCTGATCCGCTACGCCCTGCAGCACCAACTGACCGCCTGACGTTCCTGTAGGACAAACACCGACATCCGGGTGGGCCGGCTTCGCATACCGTGGGGTGTGACGCCGGCGCATGCTTCGCGTTGTGCAAGTCCTCATCGTGGATGATTCAGCGATCGTGCGACTTCGTCTCGCGGAGCTGCTCGAGTCGGTCGAGCACGTCGCGGTGGCGGGACAGGCGGGCGGCGTCGCGCAAGCGATCGCGGCGATGCGCGACTTGCGACCGGACCTCGTGATCCTCGACATCCAGATGCCGGACGGCGACGGCATCGCCGTGCTCGCAGCCGCGAAGCTGCTCGAGCCGGCACCCGCCGTCATGATGTTGACGAACTACGTCGACGACTATCAGCGGCTGCGGTGCGAAGCCGCAGGCGCCGACTTCTTTCTCGACAAGTCGAAGCAGTTCGAACACATCCCGGGGATCCTGCGAGGTCTGATGGAGCATGGAGTGCCACAGGATGGCTGACGCCGCGATGTGGCGGGTTCGGGGCGGCGCATGATGCGCGCCGCGCGCGCTCTCGGTTCGCTCGAGCTCGAGCTGCCGCTGCTCATCACCAGCTTGCTGGTACTCGTGATCGGCGCCTTCGGCTGGGAAGCCTACGCCGGAATCCGGAAGGAGACCCTCGCCGCCGCCGGGCAGCACCTGGAGCGCGTGACGGCGCAGCTGGTGGCGAGCCTGACGGCGGGCGCATCGCAACGCGCCGCCGAGGTTCGCGGGCCGGCCAACCAGCCCGCGGTCCAGACGTATCTGGTACGCCCTGGGGGGACGGCGCGCGCTGCTGCCCGTGCGATCCTGCAGCGGCTTACGTCGCAGGACTCGCTCAACCAAGCGGTCGAGCTCTGGAATGCCGCCGGCGAGCGCGTGCTGGCCGTTGGCCCCGAGCTGCCGCCGTTCGATGCGGCGACGATCCGAGCGCTGATGGCTCAGGTCTCGGACTCAGGCACCGCGATGGGGCCGTTGCGCGCGATCGGCGACTCGCTCCTCTTCCCGGTCATCGCGGCCATAACGGTCGGCGGCACGCGGGCGGGTTACGTCGTCAATTGGCGCCGCGTGCAAGCCTCACCTGAGGCGACGCGGCGGCTCACGGAGCTGATCGGTGCCGACGCGGGACTCCTGGTCGGCAACCTCAGCGGGGACGTGTGGACCGATTTGGCCGCGCGCGTGGGCGGGCCGCCGGTGGACGTGAGGGATCGCCGCGGCCTCATGGAGTACGCCCGGCCTGGTCGTGGGACCTATCTCGCTCGGTCGGCGCCGATCGCCGGCACGCCGTGGATGCTGGTGGTGGAGTTGCCGCGCGACCGCGTCCTCGCTCCCCTACGGAGCGCCGTCGGGCGGATGGCCGTCGTGGCCCTGGCGGTCATCGCCTTGGGCGCGGCCGGCGCGTGGATCGTGACCCGTCGGACGGGGCGACGGCTCGAAGGCGAGCTGACGGCACGCCGGGACGCAGACACGCGGTTCCGTGCCGTGGTGGAGTCGGCGCCCAGCGGCATGGTGATGATCGACCGCGCCGGCAAGATCACGCTGGTCAATCGAGAGGCAGAGCGGTTGTTTGGGTACGCCCGCGACGAGATCCTGGGTCAGTCCATCGAACGGCTCGTCCCCGCGCGGTTCCGCGGCAGGCATCCCACCTTCCGGACCGACTTCTTCGCCAACCCGCAGAGCCGAGCGATGGGGGCGGGGCGCGAGCTGTACGGGCTTCGCAAGGACGGCGCGGAGATCCCCGTCGAGATCGGGCTGAATCCGATCGAGACCGACGAGGGCCCGTTCGTACTCGCCTCTGTCGTGGACATCACCGAGCGCAAGCGGGCGGAGGCGCGGTTCCGCGCGGCGGTGGAGTCAGCACCGAGCGGCATGGTGATGATCGATCGCACCGGGAAGATCCTCTTGATCAACCGCGAGGTCGAGCGACTGTTCGGCTACCCGCGCGGTGAGCTGCTCGGGCAACCGATCGAGTTGCTCGTCCCCGCGCGGCTGCGCGGGGAGCATCCCGGGCTCCGGAGCGACTTCTTTGCCCGCCCGCAGGCCCGGGCGATGGGCGTCGGGCGGGACCTGTACGGCGTGCGGAAGGACGGCACCGAGATGCCCGTGGAGATCGGGCTGAACCCGATCGAGACCGACGAGGGAATGTTCGTGCTCGCTTCCGTGGTGGACATCACTGCTCGGAAGCGCGCCGAGGCGCGGTTCCGCGCCGTCGTGGAATCGGCCCCCAGCGGTATGGTGATGATCAATCGCGCGGGCATGATCGAGCTCGTCAACCGAGAGACCGAGCGCCTGTTCGGCTACTCCCGCGAGGAGCTCCTCGGGAAGTCGATCGAGCTGCTCGTCCCCCGGCGCCTGCGGGAGGGCCACCCGGCGCACCGGACCACCTTCTTCGCCAACCCACAGACCCGGGCGATGGGGGCCGGGCGGGATCTCTACGGCGTCCGCAAAGACGGTACCGAAGTACCGGTCGAGATCGGACTGAATCCGATCGAAACCGACGAGGGGTTGTTCGTGCTGGCCTCTGTTGTGGACATCTCCGCCCGCAAACGCGGGGAAACGGAGCTGCGCCGCTCCAATGCGGACCTGGAGCAATTTGCCTACGTCGCGTCTCACGACCTCCAGGAGCCGCTCCGCATGGTGGCGAACTACTCGCAGCTGCTCGCCAAGCGGTACCGCGGCAAGCTGGACAGCGACGCCGACGAGTTCATTGGCTATGCCGTGGACGGCGCGATCCGGATGCAGCAGCTGATCGCGGACTTGCTGGCCTACTCGCGCGTGGGCACGCGCGGCCGGGCATTCGTCCCCATCGACTGCGAGGCGGTCTTCGCGCGCGTGCTCGGCGACATCCAGCTCCTGGTGCAGCAAAGCGGGGCCACCGTGACGCACGACCCGTTGCCCACCGTGCTCGGCGACGACGCCCAGCTGGGCCAGCTCCTCCAGAACCTGCTGACCAACGCGCTCAAGTTTCGAGGCACGCAGGCGCCGCACGTCCACGTGGCGGCCGAGCGCGACGGCGTCGAGTGGAAGTTCGCCGTGCGCGACAACGGGATCGGCATCGCCCCGGAGCACGTCGAGCGGATCTTCGTGATCTTCCAGCGACTGCACACCACCGCCGAATATCCCGGCACCGGCATCGGTCTCGCCATCTGCAAGAAGATCGTGGAACGCCACGGGGGCCGCATGTGGGTGGAATCGACCCCCGGAGAGGGTGCCACGTTCTACTTCACGATTCCGCTGCAGGTCGGCGAGCCCGAGAGGAGCGCCGCCGTATGAGCCCCGACCCGATCGGTCGTCCCATCGACATTCTGTTGGTGGAAGACAACCCCGGCGACGTGCGCCTGACCCAGGAGCTCTTGAAGGAGAGCAAGGTGCGCAACTCGCTCGTGGCGGTGAGTAACGGCGTCGAAGCTTTGGCCTTGCTGCGCCGGGAGGGGAAGTACCGCGACGCCGCGCGCCCGGACCTGATTCTGCTCGATCTCAACCTGCCGCGGAAGGATGGGCGCGAGGTCCTGGCCGAGGTGAAGCAGGATGACGACCTCAAACGCATCCCGATCGTGGTGCTGACGAGCTCGAAGGCGGACGCCGACGTCGTGAAGACCTACAACCTGCACGCCAACTGCTACGTGACGAAGCCGGTGGGGCTCGAGCAGTTCGCACACGTCGTCAAGTCCATCGAGGACTTCTGGCTGTCCATCGTCAAGTATCCGCCGGACCACAAGTCATGAGCGACTCGCCCATCAAGATCCTCCTGGTCGAGGACAACCCCGGGGACACCCGCCTGATTCGGGAGGCGCTCGCCGACGGCCTGCGGAACGCCTACGAGGTCGAGGACATCGATCGGCTCGGGGCAGCGCTTGAGCGCATCGAGCGCGGCGGCATCGATGTCGTGCTGTTGGACTTGACGCTGCCCGACAGCCGGGGGATCGAGACCTTTGCCGCCGTCTACGCCCGCGCGTCCGAGATCCCGATCATCGTCCTCACCGGCCTGGGGGACGAGCTGCTCGCGGCCAGGACCGTGCACGGCGGCGCCCAGGACTACCTCGTCAAGGGCCAGGCAGATGCCAATCTTCTGGCCCGCTCGATTCGGTACGCGATCGAGCGCCATCACGTGCGCCGCGAGCTGCGGGCCTCGGAGCAGCAGTTGAAGAGCGTGCTCGCGGAGATTCGCAGCCTCAACGAAGACCTGGAGCGCCGCGTGGCGGAGCGCACCGGCGAGCTCGCCGCCGCCAATCGCGACCTCGAGGCATTCACGTACTCCGTGTCACACGATCTGCGGGCCCCACTGCGCCAGGTGGACGGGTTCGTCCAGATTCTCGTCGAGGAGCTGGGCGACACGCTCGAACCCGCGCCACGGCATCACCTGGATCGTATCAAGCACGGAGCCCATCACATGGGCCGGCTGGTGGACGATCTGCTGCATCTCGCTCAGCTGGGGCGCCAGGACCTGCGTCCCCAGGCGACCCGGCTGGATCAAGTCGTGAAGGCCGTCGTCGCCGACCTGGCGACGGAGCTGGCGGGGCGCCGGGTCGAGTGGCGCCTCGGCGCGCTGCCGACGGTGGCCTGCGACCCTGGCCTCATCCGCGTCGTGTACACGAACCTCTTGTCGAATGCGGTGAAGTACTCCCGTCCACGCGCGCACGCGGTAATCGACATTGGCGAGACCACGCGCGACGGCACACCAGTGCTGTTCGTCAAGGACAACGGCGTGGGCTTCGACATGAAGTACTCCGACAAGTTGTTCGGTGTGTTCCAACGGCTTCACCGCTCGGAAGACTTCGACGGCACGGGCGTCGGGCTCGCGACCGTGCAGCGCATCGTGCACAAGCACGGCGGGCGGATCTGGGCCGAGGCCGAGCCGGACCGCGGAGCCACGTTCTACTTCACGCTCGGACTGGGAGGGCGGGCCGCATGACCGCGGAGCAAGTGGACGTCTTGCTGGTGGAGGACAAGCCGTCGGACGTCGAGGTGACACGGCACGCGCTGCGTTCGCACGTGAACGTGCCCAGGCTCGTGCTGCTCGACATCAAGCTCCCCAAGGTCGACGGGCTCGAGGTGCTGCGGCAGCTGAAAGCGGACCCCCGCACACGCGCCTTCCCCGTGGTGATGCTCACCTCGTCCAAGCTCGAGTGGGACGTGGTCACGAGCCATCGCGGCGGCGTGAACAGCTACGTCCAGAAGCCGGTGGACTTCGCCCAGTTTCGCGAGACCGTCCAGCAGCTCGGGCTCTACTGGCTCGTCAAGAACGAGTCGCCGCCGCCGCGCGCGTTCTCCGCGGAGCCCGGACCCTAACGCGATAAACGCGATGCCCGCGACGATCCGCATCCTGTTGGTCGAGGACGACCCGAGCGACGCCGAGCTGGTGGAGGCGGAGATTCGCCGGGCCGACCTCACGTGCACGTTTCTCCGGGTCGACTCGCGGGACGAGATGACGAAGGCGCTGCGCGAGTTCGTACCCGATATCATCCTGACCGACCATTCACTCCCCCAGTTCGGGGCGCGGGACGCACTGCGGATCGGACAACAGCTCAGTCCCGGAACCCCGGTGATCGTCGTCACCGGTGCGCTGGGGGACGAGCCCGCCGTGGAATACCTGCAGGCCGGCGCGACCGACTACATCGTCAAGAGCCATCTCGATCGGCTCGGCCCGGCGGTGATCCGGGCACTCGACACCAAGCGGAGCCGCGAGGACCAGGCGCGTGCGCATCAGCTGCAGGCCGCGACGTATCGCATCGCCCAGGTCGCCCTGAGCACTCCGGGGCTCCAGCACTTGCTGCCCGTCATCCACGAGATCGTGGGCGAGTTGATGCCCGCAAAGAATTTTTACATCGCGCTGTACGACCCGACCAGCGAACAGCTGAGCTTTCCCTACTTCGCGGACGAGCACGAGCCCGCTCCTCCCCCGCGACGGCTCGGCAAGGGACTCACCGAGCACGTGCTCCGGACCGGGCAGCCCCTGCTCGTGACCCCCGAGACGCAGCGCGAGCTGGAGCGCCGCGGCGACGTGCAGTCGATGGGCGCCCCGTCGATCGACTGGATCGGCGTGCCGCTGGCGACTGGCGACCGAGTGATCGGTGTCCTGGCTGCGCAGAGCTACTCGCCCCAAGTAAGGCTGGGCGAGCGCGAGAAGGACATCTTGCGGTTCGTCTCGACCCAGATCGCCATGGCGATCGAGCGGAGCCGCGCCGAAGCCGAAATCCGCGCGTCGGCCGGGCAGCTCAAGGCGATCATCGATACGTCGCTCGACGCCGTGATCACGATGGATGGAACCGGCGCCATCCGCAGCTGGAGCCCGCAGGCGGAGCGTGTGTTCGGATGGGCGGCGCCCGAGGCCATCGGCCGGAAGCTGTCGGCCACCATCGTGCCACCGAGCTACCGTGAAGCCCACGAGCGGGGCCTCGCGCACCTCCTGGCCACCGGCGAAGGACCGGTGCTCAATCGACGCCTCGAGTTGACAGGCGTGCACCGCGACGGCCGCGAGATCCCGGTGGAACTCGCGATCACGCGTGTCGAGCAGGCCAGCGGCTGGCTCTTCAGCGCGTTCGTGCGGGACATCAGCGAGCGTAAGCTGCTCGAGACGCAGCTGCGGCAGGCGCAGAAGATGGAGGCCGTCGGCCGCCTGGCTGGCGGCATCGCGCACGACTTCAACAACGTCTTGACCGCGATCTTTGGCTACACCGAGCTCGTGCTGGAAGAGCTTCCGGCCGGGAGCTCGGTCCGGCAGGACCTCGAGGAAATTCGCAAGGCGGCCCAGCGCGCCTCGGCGCTCACCCGGCAGCTGCTGGCGTTCAGCCGGCAGCAGGTGCTCGAGCCGGTAGTACTGCAGCTCAACGGGCTCGTGGAGGACGTCGACAAGATGCTGCGGCGCCTGATCGGCGAGGACGTCGACCTGCGCCTCACACTGGCCCCCGACCTCGGCAACGTACGGATCGACCCTGGCCAGCTGGAGCAGGTGCTGATGAACCTGGTGGTCAACGCGCGCGACGCCATGCCGACCGGCGGCAAGCTCCTGATCGAGACCGCCAACGCGGACCTGACCGAGCAGTACGCCGACCTGCACCAGCCGGTCACGCCCGGGCGGTACGCGATGCTCGCGGTGAGCGACACGGGCACGGGCATGGATGCCCAGGTCAAGGCGCGCATCTTCGAGCCGTTCTTCACCACCAAGGAACGGGGCAAGGGCACGGGGCTCGGCCTGTCCACGGTGTACGGGATCGTGAAGCAGTCAGGTGGCTACGTCTGGGTGTATTCGGAGCTGGGCCGCGGGACGACGTTCAAGATCTACCTGCCCCGGGTGGACGCGCCCGCCGAGCGCGTGATTGCGCCACGCGAGCCGGGCACGCTCGCCGGTACCGAGACCATACTGCTGGCCGAGGACGACGAGATGCTCCGCCGGCTCGCGAAGGGCTTGCTCGAGAAGCTCGGGTACCGCGTGCTCGACGCCGAGAACGCCGCTCAGGCGCTTGCGGTCGCGGGCGCGCACCAGGCGCCCATTCATCTTCTGCTGGCCGATGTCGTGATGCCAGGGGCGAGCGGTCGCGAGCTGGCCCGCCGGCTGGCCGAGCAGCGGCCCGCCACGAAGGTGCTGTATGTCTCGGGCTACACCGACGACGCGATCGTGCACCACGGGATGCTCGAGCCGGGGCTCAATTTTCTCCAGAAGCCGTTCACTCCCGATGGGCTCGCGCGCAAGGTGCGGGAAGTGCTGGACGCGAAGTGATCCCGCTGACCGGTTACTACGATCCCTGGCTGGTGGCGCTCTCGGTCGTCATCGCGGTGCTAGCGGCCGGCGCGGCACTGGATCTTGCGGGGCGCGTGACGGCGACCCGCGCTCAAGCGCGGGCGGCTTGGCTGGCGGGAGGCGCCCTAGCCATGGGCTTGGGCATCTGGTCGATGCATTACACCGGGATGCAGGCGTTCGAGCTTCCCGTCCCAGTATTGTACCACGTTCCCACGGTCCTGCTGTCGCTGGTCGCGGCCGCCGCCGCCTCGGCGGTCGCGTTGTACGTGGCGAGCCGAGAGCGCTTGAGCGCACTGGGCGTCGCGCTTGGCAGTGTCGTCATGGGCGCGGGAATTGCCGCCATGCATTACACGGGTATGGCGGCCATGCGGCTGCCCGCCACAACCCGCTGGCATCCGCTCCTCGTGTCGCTCTCCGTCCTTATCGCGATCGGCGTGTCCGCCGTGGCGCTGTGGTTTTCGTTCCACTACGGTCACGGTGCGCGGAGGGCGTGGACCTGGCCGAAGGTCGGCAGCGCCGTACTGATGGGTCTCGCGATTCCGGGTATGCACTACACCGGCATGGCGGCGGCGACGTTCGTGAGCGCCCCGGGCCTCGTGCCGTCCGACAACGCCGTCGTGGCTTCCGCGCCGCTGGTGACCCTGGCCATCGCGGGAACGACGGTCATGGTCCTCGCCGTCGCGATCCTCACGTCGCTTGTCGCACGCCACGGCGAAGCCCTGCTCCGGGCCTCGGCAGAGCGGCTGCGCGACCGTGAGCGCCAGCTCGCCGAGGCCCAGGCGATCGCGCACGTCGGCAGCTGGGAGTGGGACGTCGCGACCGGCGCCGTCACCTGGTCGGACGAACAGTGCCGCCTCTTCGGCATCCCGGTCGGCTCCCCCGCCAGCTACGAGGGATTCGTGACGCGAGTGCACCCCGACGATCGCGACCGCGTGGCGCGGATCATCGCCCACGGTCTCGCCGAGCGCCGGACGGAGGAGTACGAGTGGCGCCTCGTGCGGTCGGACGAAGCCATTCGACAGATGCATACGGTGAGTGTCGTAGTGACGGACCCGGATGGGAAGCCTGTCCGTATGGCGGGGACCTCAGTGGACATCACCGAGCGCAAGCTCGCCGAGGAAAACCAGCAGACCCTGCTCCGCGAGCTGCAGACCGCCCTCGCCCAGGTCAAGACGCTTCAAGGATGGATCCGGATCTGCGCCAACTGCAAGCGTGTGCTCAACGACGCAGGCACGTGGGAGCAGTTCGAGTCGTACGTACACGCGCACAGCGGAGTGGACTTCAGTCACGGGATCTGCCCGGACTGCGCCAAGGCGTGGTCCGCCGCAGCGCCCGGGGGAGCGCTATGAAACCGTCCCCTCGGCGCGGTCGCTCCGGCCGCCAGAAAATCCTCGTCATTGAGGACGACCCCGTGGCTCGCGCGGACCTGCAAGCTCGGCTCGAAGCCAACGGCTATATGGTTGCCCTGGCGGCCGACGCCGCTTCGGCCCTGACCGTCGTGAACCGCGAGCGCCCCGACCTCATCCTGCTCGACCTGGGACTCCCCGCCGGCGACGGGTTTCTCGTCCTCGAGCGTCTGCGCAAGATCGAGCCGCTCGCCGCCATCCCCGTGCTCGTCATCACCGGCCGCAGCGATGCGGAAACCCGGAAGCGCGTCGAGGCGATGGGCCTGGCGCCGGTGCTCACGAAACCCGTGGACACCGATGTGCTGCTTGCCGCTATCGGCGCGGGTCTTGAGACGAGGCCGGAGTAACTCTGTCGCATCGGCGCCCCTTGGTGCCGCAAAAACGCCCTATCTCCGACCTCCCGCGCCCCGCCATGTTGCACCCACACCCGGGACTATCACATATACCAGTCATGACCGTGGATCCGGTAGAGCGCGACCCCGCGCAGCCGCAGCGCGTGGAGGCGGAGGTGCGGCGGGCGGCCCTCAGTCAGTTACTGAAGGGGGGCCCGCTCGCCGAGTCGCTGCACGTGGTGCTGGTTCTCGTCGTGGCCGCCCTGGTGTGGGACTCCCAGCCCCGCGCGCTCACGCTCGGCTGGGTGGGCGCCGTCACCGCCGCCGCGGCATTGCGCACCTGGTGGCGACTGGGCCTCAGCCGACGGACGGCATCCCCGGAGGAAGCGCTGCGGGGTGTGCGCCTCACGGTGGCCGGCGTGGGGCTGACGTGGGGGTTCGGCGCCGCCGCTGCGATCCCGGCGCTCGGTCTGGACGAAGCGGCCCTGATCCTGGTCGTGCTCGCCGGGATCGTCGCGGGCGCGACCGGGACCCTGGTCGGCGACCGGCGCAGCTTCCGTTACCTCCTGGTCACGGTCCTCGCCCCCCTCCCCGTCGGCATCCTGTTGCAGGGGCACTCCCGCCCTCACCTCCTCGCGACACTCCTGATCGCGCTCTTTGCATGGGGAATGGACCGCGTGCACCAGCGGACGTACCGCACCTTCGCGGACCGGGTGCGCGCCGCGGTGCTGCTCGAATCGTCCACCCAGGAGTTGGCGCGCCAGCACGCCTACCTCGACGCCCTGATCGCGAGCACGCCCGTAGCCATCGCGGTGCTGGACAACCAGCGGTCCGTCCGCAGCGTGAACCCGGCGTTCGAAACGCTGTTCGGCTACTCCGCGGCCGAGGTCGTGGGTGCCAAAATCGACGCACTCATCGTGCCCGCGGCGCTCCAGTCCGAGTCGAGCGACCTCGAGGCGCAGGCGCGGAGCGGCGAGACCGTCCGCGTCGAAGTGGAGCGGATGCGCAAGGACGGCCGCCATATCCAGGTGCGCCTCTCGGCGGCCGCCGTGAAAGCTACGGCCGAGGGCGCGCTGGTGGCGCTGTACGAGGACATCAGCGACCGTAAGGCGGCGGAAGAGGCGATGCGCGCCGCGCGGGACCTGGCGGAGCGCGTGGCGCGGGCGCGCAGCGCGTTCCTCGCCAACATGAGCCACGAGATCCGCACGCCGATGAACGCGGTGCTCGGCTTCGTCGAGTTGGTGCTGGACACCGAGCTGCAGGTCGAGCAGCGCCGCGCGCTCGAGCTGGTGCGCTCGTCTTCGGAAGCGTTGCTCACAATTCTCAATGACATCCTCGACTACTCGAAGATCGAGGCAGAGCACTTGGAGCTCGAGTCGATCCCGTTCGACCTGCCCAAGGTCGTGCACGCCACCGCCACCCTCCTGGCGGTCCGGGCGCGGGAGAAACACATCGAGCTCACGGTGGACGTGCCGCCCGACGTCCCGCACCTGGTGCGGGGTGACCCCACGCGCGTGCGCCAGGTCCTGATGAACTTGATCGGCAACGCCATCAAGTTCACCGAGCAGGGCGAGGTCGACGTCTCGGCGGCCGTGGTCGCCTACCATGGCGACCGGACATCGGTGCGGTTTCGGGTCCGCGACACGGGGATCGGGATCGCGGCGGAGCAGCAGGGTACCATTTTCCAGGAGTTCACGCAGGCCGACACGTCCATGACCCGCCGGTACGGGGGGACCGGTCTCGGCCTCGCCATCTCCCGCAAGCTGGTGACGCTCATGGGGGGCCAGCTGTCGGTCACGAGCGAGGTGGGCCGCGGCAGCGCGTTCAGCTTCACCCTGCGCCTCCCAGTCGAGACGTCCGCCGGCGCCACGACTCCCGGCCGCGCAGCCTCGCTCGGTGGCCGCCGGCTCCTCGTGGTGGACGACAACGAGACCAACCGGCGCATCCTGCGCGACATGCTGGGCGCCGAGGGCGTGGCGGTTCAAGAAGCGGCGCGCGCGGACGCAGGGCTGGCGGCGCTGAGTCGCGCCGCGGAAGGGGGCACCCCCTTCGACCTCGCCATTCTCGATGCCCAGATGCCCGATCGGGACGGCTTCGAGCTCGCCGCCGCCGTTCGGGCCGATCGCGCGCTCGCGGCGACCAAGCTTCTGATCCTCACGTCGGCGGGCCAGCGCGGTGATGGCGAGCGCTGCCGGCAGATGGGCATCCAGGCCTATCTCACCAAGCCGATTGCGCGGTCCGATCTCATCGAAGCCGTGAGCACCGTGCTGGCCGAGGAGTCGCCCGCCGGAGCCGCGCCGGCCCTCATCACCCGCCACTCGATCGCGGAGTCGCGCCACGCGCTGCGGATCTTGCTGGCCGAAGACAATCTGGTCAACCAACAGGTGGCGACCGCGATGCTGTTGAAGCGAGGGCACCAGGTGGACGTGGTGGGGAACGGCCGCGAGGCAGTCGATGCGGTCCGCGCCCGCGACTACGACCTCGTGCTCATGGACATCCAAATGCCCGAAATGGACGGGTTCGCCGCGACGCAGGCGATCCGCCTGCTGCCGCGCGGCCGGACTCTCCCGATCATCGCACTCACCGCGCACGCCTTGAGCGGCGAGCGGGAGCGGTGCCTGGAGCGCGGGATGACGGGGTATCTCGCCAAGCCGTTCAAGGCGCACGACCTGTTCGCGGCCGTCGAGGGCCGCACGGACGCGACGGCGGACACGGCCGCCGCGGCCCCGCTGCCGGTCGACCTCGCCGCGTTCCGCGGCACGATGCGCGAGGCCGGGGCGGAAGCGGCCGTCGACGGCATCCTGGCGACGTTTGCGAGCTCGCTGCCGCAGCGCCTCGAGGCGCTGGCCGAAGCGATCCGCGGCGGTGTGGCCGAGCCGATTGAACGCGCCGCGCACGCCTTCAGGTCCGCTGCGGCGACCATTGGGGCGCATCGCCTCGCACAACTGCTCGAGGCGATGGAGACGTCCGCCCGGAGCGGCGACGTAAGCCGGGCGCGGAGTGCGTTACCAGATGTGACAAGCGAGGCGCAGACCGTGTTGGATCACGTGCGAATGGCGGTGGACGGAGGGGGGGGCCATGGCTAAGAGTATTCCTGTGCTCGTGGTGGACGACGATGCGGTATCCAGCGCGCAGCTGAGCGCGCTGGCGAAGGCCGCCGGCTACGCCCCGACCAGCGCCGTCAACGGCCGGGACGCGTGGGAGATGCTGCAGCTATCGGGCTTCCAGCTGGTGATCTCGGATTGGTACATGCCCGAGATGGACGGCCTGGAGTTGTGCCGCCACATCCGCGCGCGCCGCAACAAGCCGTACGTCTATTTCATCCTGGTCACCTCCCGCGGCGGCAAGCAACAGTACCTGGCCGGGATGGACGCCGGGGCGGACGACTTCATCGCCAAGCCGGTCGATCCGGACGAACTGCGCGCCCGGCTCACCGTCGCGGAGCGCATTCTGGGCCTGCGCACGGAGCTGCAGCAGCTCGAGGGGCTGCTCCCCATCTGCTCCTACTGCAAGCGCATCCGCAACGATCGCGACATGTGGAAGTCGCTCGAAGATTACATCGAGGAGCACTTCGCCACCCAGTTCAGTCACAGCATCTGCCCGGATTGCTACACGAAATACGTCGAGCCGCAGCTCGAGCGGCGCCCCGGTCCGGTGAGACCGCCGCCCGCGTGACCCTCGAGCGCAAGGTCCAGATCGGGTTCGCCGTCGCCGTCGTCATCATCGTCGCGGTGGGCGCGGCGGCGCTGCGCAGCACCGCGGCCACCGTCGCGAGCGCGCGCTGGGTGGCGCACGCATTGGAAGTACGCGGCGACCTCGAGGCGATGCTCGCCGATCTGATTGACGCCGAGACGGGGGTCCGGGGCTACCTCATCACGGGGGACACGACCTACCTGGCGCCGTACGACTCCGCCGGGGCAAGACTCGAGGCGCACCTGGCCGGGCTCCGCGCACTAACCGCCGACAACCCGGTGCAACTCGAGCGACTCGATTCGCTCGCCACCCTCGTCGCCGTGCGCCTCGAGCGGTTCCACTGGACTATCGAGACACGGCGTAGCGGCGGGCCGGGCGCCGCGGGACGGGCGGTGATCGGCGGCCGGGGCAAAGAGCTGATGCAACTGGTGCGCTCGATCGTCGGTCAGATGGAAGACGAGGAGGGACGGCTCCTCGCGCAGCGCTCCGCCACGTTGCAGACCAAGGCCCGCCTGGCCCGGCTGGCGGCCTGGGGCGGCGCGCTGGTCGCCGTGACGCTCGCGGTCATCGCCAGCGCGCTGATCAGCCGCGAGCTGGCGGGGCGCCGCCGGGCCGAGCTGGCGCTCGGGGAGACGCAAACCCGCTTCCGGCAGGTGCTCGCTTCCAGCACCGCGGTCATCTACGCGAACACCGTCTCGGGAGCGACCTTCTCGCCCACCTGGGTGAGCGAGAACGTCACCCGGATCACCGGCTACGGGCCGGACGAGCCGCTCCAGCCGTCCTGGTGGCTCGATAACCTGCATCGTGACGATCGCGAGCGGGTGCTCGCCGACATGCCGGCCCTGTTCGCCAACGACCAACTGACCACGGAGTACCGGTTCCGCTCCAAGGACGGCACGTACCATTGGGTCCACGACGAGTCGCGGCTGCTGCGCGACGCCGCCGGCACGCCGCTCGAGGTCGTGGGTGCGTGGGTCGACATCACCGATCGCCGTCAGGCGGAGGCGTCGCTGCGTGCCAGCGAAGAGCGGCTCCGCCTGCTGCTGGGAAGCGTACGGGACTACGCGATCTACCTGCTCGATCCGACGGGCATCGTCGTGAGCTGGAACTCGGGTGCGGAGCAGATCAAGGGGTACCGCGCGGAGGAGATCATCGGCCAGCACTTCTCGCGCTTCTACACCCCGGAAGACGTCGTCGCCGGCAAGCCCCAAGCCGCCCTCCGCGCCGCCGCCGACCAGGGCCGCTTCGAAGAAGAGAACTGGCGCGTTCGCAAGGACGGGACCCGGCTCTGGGCCGACGTGGTGATCAACGCGGTGCGCGACGACCGCGGGACCCTGGTTGGGTTCGCGAAGGTGACACGGGACCTGACCGAGCGCAAGCGGGCGGAGGACACGCTGCGACGCTACGCGGCAGAGCTCGAAGCCTCCAATGCCGAACTGAACGCGTTCGCCTACTCCGTCTCCCACGACCTGCGGACCCCGCTGCGCGGCATCGCGGGGTTCAGCGAGGCCCTGCTCGAGGATTACGCCGACCGGCTGGACGACGTCGGCAAGGACTACCTCACCCGTGTGCGGGCCGCGAGCCAGCGCATGGCCACGCTGATCGACGATCTGCTCGACCTCTCCCAGGTCACGCGCAGCGCGATGCACATCGGTCCCCTGGACCTGAGCGCCCTCGCGAGCGCCATCGCCGCAGACCTCACGAAACGCGACTCGGCGCGGCGGGTCGAGTTCGCCATCGCCCCGGGGCTCCAGGTCCAGGCGGACCCCGGTCTCATGCGCGTGGCGCTGCACAACCTGCTCGAAAACGCCTGGAAGTTCACGGGCCGGCGCTCCGATGCGCGCATCGAGGTGGGGAGCGTCCCCCACGACGGGCGGTCCGCCTATTTCGTGCGCGACAATGGAGCGGGCTTTGACATGACCTACGTCGGCAAGCTGTTCGGCGCGTTCCAGCGGCTCCACGGCACGCAAGAGTTCGACGGCACCGGGATCGGTCTCGCGACCGTGCAGCGCATCATCCACCGCCATGGCGGCCGCGTCTGGGCCGAAGGGACCGTGGGCACCGGCGCGACGTTTTACTTCACCCTCTAAACGGAGCTCGCACCGATGGACGACAAGGTCATCCTGCTGGTGGAAGACAACGCCGACGACGAGGCGCTGACGCTGCGGGCCCTGAAGAAGAACAACATCAAGAACGACGTGGTCGTGGCCCATGACGGAGTCGAGGCGCTGGACTATCTCTTCGGCACCGGTGCCTTCGCTGGCCGGGAACCGCACTCCATGCCGCAGCTCGTGCTGCTCGACCTGAAGCTCCCCCGGGTCGACGGGCTCGAAGTGCTGCGCCGGCTGCGCGCCGATCCGCGGACCCACTTGCTCCCCGTGGTGATTCTCACGTCCTCCAAGGAGGAACGCGATCTCGTCAACAGCTACAGCCTGGGCGCCAACAGCTACGTCCGTAAGCCGGTCGATTTCGGCGAATTCACCGAAGCGATCCGCCAGCTTGGGCTGTATTGGCTGATCCTGAACGAGGCTCCCCCGACCAAAAGGACGGGATGACGACCCCCCCTCGGCCCGTGACCGGCGTCACGCCGGGCTCCCGGGCGGGCAGTTGCCCGGGGAGGGGGGCCGGGTGAGTATTGTGGCCCCGGCATGACCACTCACGCGCCCACGCCCCCTCCGCCGCTGCGCCAATCCGAGGCCGAGCTGCAGGCGCTGTTTTCGGCCATCAGCGACGTCATCCTGGTGCTCGACGCGGACGGGCGCTACGTCAAGATCGCGCCCACCAGTCCGTCGCTCCTCTACCGGCCCGCCCCCGAGCTGATCGGCCGGACGCTGCACGAAGTCTTCGACCAGGAGAATGCCGACAAGTTCCTGGGATACATTCGCCGCGCGCTGGCTGTGCGCGAGACCGTGCAGGCCGAGTACAGCCTGCAGATCGAGGGTCGTGAGGTGTGGTTCGCGGCGGCCATCTCGCCGATGGACGACCGCCAGGTGGTGCTGGTGGCCCGGGACATCAGCGACCGCAAGCGCGCCGAGCAAGACGTGCGCGAGACGCTGTCCCTCTTGAACGCGACCTTCGAGTCCACGGCGGACGGCATTCTCGTCGTCGACCTGCAGGGGCGCATCGTCAGCTTCAACCGCAAGTTCGCCGAGCTGTGGCGCATCCCGGACTCCGTGCTGGAAACGAAAGACGCCGCGCAGACGCGGACGTTCGTGCTCGAGCAGGTCAAGGAGCCCGACGCCTTCCTCGCCAAGATCGACGAGCTGTATCATCGCCCCGAGGCGGCGAGCTTCGACGTGCTGTTGTTCAAGGACGGCCGGATCTTCGAGCGCTATTCGCAGCCGCAGTGGATCGGCGGCAAGACCGCCGGCCGGGTCTGGGTGTTCCGGGACGTCACCGACGGCCGGCGCGCCGAGCAGATCCAGCTCGCCACCTACCGCATCTCCGAGGCGGCCCATGCCGCCGGCAACCTGCAGGACCTGTTCGCCGCGATCCACGAGATCGTCGGCGGGCTGATGCCGGCGAAGAACTTCTACATCGCGCTGTACGACCCCGTCGCCGACCTGGTCAGCTTCCCGTACTTCGTGGACGAATACGACACCGAATTCCCGTCGAAGCGGCTCGGGAAGGGGTTGACCGAGTACGTGCTGCGCACCGGCCAGGCGCTGCTCGCCACGCCAGAGCTCCACCAGGAGCTCGAGCAGCGGGGCGAGGTCGAGCTGATCGGCGCCCCGTCGATCGACTGGCTCGGCGTGCCACTCAAGGCCGGGGACCGCACCATCGGCGTGCTCGTCGCCCAGACGTATACGCCGGGGGTCCGCTACGGCGAGCGCGAGAAGCACATCCTCCAGTTCGTGTCCACCCAGGTCGCCATGGCGATCGAGCGGAAGCGGGCCGAGGAGGGACTGCTCGAGAACGAGCGCCGTTATCGCCTGCTATTCCAGGCAAACCCCGAAGCGATGTGGGTTTACGACTTCGAGACACTGCGCTTCCTGGCCGTGAACGCCGCCGCGCTGCGGCGCTACGGCTTCTCGGAACAGGAGTTCCTGGGGATGACGGTACGCGACATCCGGCCGGCGTCGGAGCTCGCCCGCTTCGAGGAGACGCTGCACAACGACACCGGCGGGACGTTCACCGGCTTTCGCCACCGCCGCAAGGACGGCACGCTGATCGACGTCGACATCGAATCGCAACCGATCACTTTCGCGGGGCGCCCCGCCCGCCTGGTGCTCGCGCGGGACGTGACCGCGCGGCGCCAGCTCGAGGAGCAGCTGCGGCAGGCCCAGAAAATGGAGGCGGTGGGGCAGCTCGCAGGGGGGATCGCCCACGACTTCAATAACCTCCTCACCGCGATCCTCGGCTGCACCCAGCTCCTGCTGCACGCCACGCCACCCGAGGATGCGCGGCGCGAGGACGTCGAGGAGATCAAGAACGCCGGCCTCAGGGCGGCCGAGCTCACGCGCCAGCTGCTCGCCTTCAGCCGGCGACAGGTGCTCGCGCCCAAGCTGCTGGACATGAATGCCGTCGTCGCCAACATGGACAAGATGCTGCGACGGTTGATCGGCGAGGACGTCGCCCTCGTGACCCAGCTCGCCGCGGACCTGGGGCCCGTCAGCGCCGATCCCGGCCAGCTCGAGCAGGTGCTGCTGAACCTTGCCGTCAACGCGCGCGACGCCATGCCCCAGGGCGGTCGCCTGACGATCGAAACCGCGAACGTGTTACTCACCGAAGAGTACGCCGAGCGCCACCACCGCCTCCCGCCCGGCGACTACGTGCTCCTCGCCGTTGCCGACACGGGCATCGGCATGGATGAGGCGACCCAGAAGCATTTGTTCGAGCCGTTCTTCACGACCAAGGAGGTCGGCAAGGGGACAGGGCTGGGGCTGGCGACGGTGTACGGGATCGTCAAGCAGTCGGGTGGCTACATCTGGGTGTACAGCGAGTCCGGCCACGGGACCACGGTGAAGGTGTATCTGCCGCGCGTCCCCGGCGCGGCGGAGCCGCTCCCCGCGGCCGAGGCCGCTCCCGAGCTGCGCCGCGGCACGGAGACGGTGCTCCTCGTGGAGGATGCCGCGCCGGTGCGGACGCTCGCGCGCAAGAGCCTGGAGAACTGCGGGTACCGGGTACTCGACGCCGCCGACGGCCGGGCGGCGCTCGAGCTGTCGGCCCGTCATGCCGGGGGCATCGACATCCTCGTCACCGACGTCGTGATGCCCGGGATGAGCGGCCGGGAGCTCGCCGAGCGCCTCGCGCCGCTGCGGCCCGGGATGCGGGTGCTGTATACGTCGGGTTATACCGACGACGCGATGGTGCACCAGGGAGTGCTGCGCTCGGGTGTGGCATTTCTACAGAAACCGTTCGTGCCGGAATCGCTGGCCCGAAAGGTCAGAGAGGTGTTGGACGGGGAGAAGGGAGCTCCCCCTCCCGCTCCAGAACGTCTCTGACCCGCAGCAGCAGATCGTTCGCCGTCCAAGGCTTGTGCAGGAAGGGCACGCCCGGCTCGAGCCGCGCCGCCCCGCCGCCACGCCCGTCCGGATCCGAATACCCGCTCGCGAATAAGAACCGGGCGGACCGTCCTTCCCGGCGCAGCGCGTCGTACAACGCCCGGCCACCGAGGCGCGGCATCACCAGGTCCGAGAAGACGAGGGCGATCGCCGGTCCCTGGTGGCGCAGTACGTCGAGCGCCTCCTGTCCGTCGGCGGCGGTCAACACCTGGTAGCCGGCGTCCTCCAGGATGCGCTTGGCCGAACGGCGCAACTGATCGTCGTCTTCCACCACGAGGATCGTCTCCGTGCCACCCCGGATCTCGGGCTCCCCCACCTTGCCCCGGCCGGAGGCCGCGCCGCGTTGCGCCGCCACCGGGAAGTAGATGCGGAAGCGGGTGCCCTTCCCCGGAGCCGTGTCCACGTCGATGCCGCCGCCGTGCTGCTTCACCAATCCGTAGACGGTCGCGAGGCCCAGTCCCGTCCCCCGCCCCGCCGGCTTGGTGGTGAAGAACGGCTCGAACATCCGCCGCCGCGTGCCCTCCTCCATGCCGACCCCGGTGTCGCCTACGTGCAGGCAGACATACTCGCCGGGAGCGGGCGCGCCGGAGGCGAGCCGCCGCTCCTCGGTCAGGTCCACCCGATCGGTCTCGATGCGGAGCACCCCGCCGTTCGGCATGGCGTCGCGCGCGTTGGTAGCGAGGTTGAAGAGGATCTGCTCGACGGCGTGCACGTCGGCCCGCGCTTCGGGCAGGTCGGCGCCGCCCGCGATCACGACCTCGACGTCGGCGGGGAGGATGCGCCGCAGCAGCCCGGAGAGGTCCGCCACGAGCCCGCTCAAGTCCGCGGACTGGAGGTCGAGGCTCGAGCGCCGCGCGAAGCCGAGCAGCTCCTGCACCATCACGCGGCCGCGCAACGCCGCGGACATGACGTCGCGCAGGTCGGCGTGCGCGTCGCCGCGCTCGGTGGGGAGCGCCTTCGCGATGAGCTGGGCGTTGGCCAGGATGATCGTGAGAAGGTTGTTGAAGTCGTGCGCGATCCCGCCCGTGAGCTGGCCGATCGCCTCCATCTTTTGCGATTGACGCAGCTGCTCTTCCAGCGCCCGCCGCTCCGTGATGTCCTCGGCAATCGTCTCGAAGCACTCGATCCGGCCGTCGGCGCGTCGCACCGCCCGCGCGGAGAGCCGGACCAGGATGGGCCCGCCGTCCTTCCGCTTCCAGCTGACCTCCGCTCCCCTGACCGCGTCGCCGCCATCGAAGCCGGCGATCAACCGCTCGCGCTCCGTGGGATCGGCGTAGACGTCGCGCGCCATGTCCACCTTGCGCAGCTCGGCTTCGGAGCCATACCCCAACAGGTTCACGAAGGCGGAGTTCGCCGCGAGGAATCGCCCATCGGGACTGGAGCGGTAGATCCCATAGCTCGCATTCTCGACCAGCGCGCGGCTGCTCTCCTCGGACCGCCGCAACGCCGCCTCAGCGCGGTGCCGCTCGGTGACGTCCGTCCCCACGCCGATCACCCCGCTGACCGGGCCGTCCCCCGAGTCCCGGACCGGCGAGTACCACGCCTCGAACACGGTGCCGAACAGCTCCACGGTCGAGGAAAACGTCTCCCCGGCGAGCGCGCGGCGCACGTCCGCCAGCGCCTGGGGCAGGTCCGCGTACAGCTCGTACACCGACCGGCCGACCAGCTGGGCCGGCCGGAACCCGAGGGCATCGAGCCCCCGCCCCTCCACCATCGTGAACATGCCGTGCTGATCGAACGCGAACAGCACGAGCGGCGCGCCGGCGATCACGGTGCGCAGCCGCTCCTTGCTCTCCCGCAGGGCCCGCTCCTGGCGCCGCCGTTGAGTGACGTCCCGCGCGTTGACGATCAGCTGCGCCGCACCGCCGGGATCGACCCGTGCCTGGCCGACGGCCTCGAGCACCCGCCACGACCCGTCCTGGTGCCGGAACCGGAACTCCGCCAACTGGGGAGCGTTGGGTCGCTGAATCGCGCGGGCGAGCGCCTCCGCGACGAGCGCAATGTCCTCCGGGTGGACCAGGTCGAACGCGCTCCGCTCGAGCAGTTCGACGGGTCTGTATCCCAGGACCCGCTCCACCGACGGGCTGGCGTAACGGAACACGCCGTTGTCACCGACGATCGTGACGATGTCCGATGCGTTCTCGATCAGCGAGCGGAAGTGCTCCTCGCTGTGGCGCAGCGCCGCCTCGGTGGCGGCGCGGTCGATCGCGGTCGCGAGGACGTTCGCGATCGCCTGCAGGAAATGCGTGTCGTGGATCGTGAACTCGCGCCGGCGAGCCCGATGGGCGCCCAAGATGCCGAACGGCCGGTCCTTGCCGTGGATGAGGACGCTCAGGCTGCTGACTACGCCCCGCTCCACAAGCAGCGGCGCGCTGCCAAAGCGCGTGTCGGTCGCCAGGTCCTCCACAACGACCGGCCCGGCGGCGCGCAGCGTGTAGCCGGCGTGGGAGTCGGCGTCGGCGGGGATGATGACCCGGCTCGCGTCACCCCAACCCACGCCGGCCCGCAACACCAGCGTGCGGCTCTCCGGACGGAACTCCAATACACTGCCGAACTCGACCTCGAGCACCCGAGCGGCGAGCCCGACGGCGGCATCCATCAGGTCCCGGACCGGGGCCCCGGCGAGGGCCTGCTGCCCCAGGTGCGCCACCGCCTCCTGCTGGCGCGCGGTCGCCTGCAGCGTGGCTTCGGTGCGCGACAGCCGGGCGTCGCGCGCCTCGCCTTCGGGACGCAGCAGTCGGAACCGAGGGGCGTTCATTGGGGGGTCACAACCTTGCATTCCGCTGTCGTTTTTTCCACCCTACGGAGCACCGGAGGGTGGTGCGCCGCATCACGGCGGGGGTCGCAATCCACTGTCACACAGGGGATTGCAGGCGGTTTCGCCAACTCCTCCAAAACCTGAAACAACCGGGCGGGCACCGTGGAGCAACTCCTCGTCCTCAGGGATCTCGCGGTGATCTTCGCGGTCTCGCTGCTAGTCATCCTGGCGTTCCACCGGATCAAGCTCCCTCCCTGCCGGGCTTCATCGTGGCCGGCGCGCTGCTCGGTCCCAACGCCCTCGGGCTCGTCTCCGACGTACATCGCGTAGAGGGCCTCGCCGAAGTCGGCGTCGTCCTGCTGCTCTTCACCATCGGGATCGAGTTCTCGCTCGGCCGGCTCCGGGAAATGGGCCGGCAGGTCTTGGTGGGCGGGGGATTGCAAGTAGGACTGACTGTCGCCGCCGCCGCCGCGGTGGCCGCCGCACTCGGCCACCCCTGGCGGGTGGCGCTCTTCCTAGGATGTCTGATCGCCCTGTCGAGTACCGCGCTCGTGCTCAAGGGCTCACGGACAAAGGCGAGATCGACGCCCCGCACGGCCGCCTCGCCACCGGGCGGGGCGTGGGCCTGCTGTCGGAGACGACCTACCAGACCTTCCTCGCCGTCGCCGTGTTCACCATGCTGCTCACACCGTTCCTGTTGCAGGGCGGGCCCGCCCTGATCGACCGGCTGGCGCAGCTCGTACCCATGGATCGGCTGCTGCCAGGGTTCCGTCCCACGGGGATCACGGCGGGCGAGCAACCGCTAGCCGATCACGTGATCATCGCCGGGTACGGGCTGAACGGCCGCAACCTCTCCGCCGCGCTGCGGTCCATCGCCGCGCAGTTACCGTGTCGAGCCCGGCGAAATCGATCGCCTCATAGCGCAGATCCGCGTCGCGGCGCCGCCACAGGCGGATTCGTAACTCAAGGTTGGCAGCCGCCCAAATCTGTTGTGCGCCGGATCACCAGTTGTGGGCTCGATGCCACGCGCAAAAACTGGTCAGACAGCCCCCTTAGGCGCGAACGTATCCCGAAAAGACAGCATTTCCGGGCATCATCTAGCGAGTGTGTACTCACTTCCATCCATAACCATACGCAGGCTACAGGCTTTAGACTAGCACAAGCCCCCGGCAAGTCGCCTAAATAGCGCTGCTACAACGTCTTTCAAGCGACATTTCTCCCCGATCCCGTACCCTGTCTACATTTCCGCCATGCCCATCCCCCCCCTGTACGGCCATGAGGGGATCCGCAACCGGCTGGTAGGCGCCATCGCCTCCGGCCGGTTGCCGCAAGCGCTCCTCTTCGAAGGCCCGCGGGGGGTCGGTAAACAGCGCCTCGCTCTCTGGCTCGCTCAGACACTGCTGTGCGAGAACCCGGAAAATGGCGAGCCCTGCGGCCGATGCCAGGCATGCAAGCTGGTCGGCAAGTTGTCGCACCCGGACCTGCATTGGTTCGTCCCGGTGGAGCCCGCGAAGAAGGCGGCTGATGCCGACAAGCAAGTAGACCTGGTGGCGGAGGCCCTGGCGGAGCAGCTGGCGGCGCGGCGGGCGGGGGGGCCGTTATACGAGCCCCCATCAGGGCTCGCGAGTCACGGGATCGCGTCGGTGCGGCTCATGCTACGCCGCCTCGCGCTCACGCCCGCGCTCGGGCGACGCAAGGTGTTCGTGATCGGCGAGGCTGAGCGGCTGGTCCCGCAAACCGGAGCGGAGGCGGCGGCGAACGCCTTGCTGAAGGCGCTCGAGGAGCCGCCGGCCGATACCGTGTTCGTGCTGACGAGCTCGGAGCCGGACGCGCTGCTGCCGACTATCCTGTCTCGCGTAGTGCGGGTTCGGGTGGCACGAAATGCCGACAGCATCGTGGCAGCGTTCGCACAGCGCGAACTCGGCTTAAAGTCGCAACGCGATATTGCGGAACGAGTTACGGCAGCGGACGGAAGCATAGGCAAGCTCCTTGCAACTGAGGAGGGCGCCGGAACGGGACAAGCCGCCCAGGCGTTCCAGTCAGCAGTGGCGGGCGGGCCCGTCCAACGATACGGATTCGCGCTGCGCCAGGCGCCGTTCCAGGCGCGCGGTGGATTCACCGCGATGCTGGACGGTCTGCTCGAGCAGCTGCGGGAGCAGGCCCGGGCCGGCGGCGAGACGGCAAAGGTGGTGGAGGCGATCGCTTGCACACTCGCAGCGCGCGGGCTGGCGCAAGGGAACGTGAACCCGCAGCTCGTGGCGGCCGTACTGGCGGATCAGCTGGCGGAGGCGAGATGAAGCTTTCGCATGTCGATGCGGCGGGTCGGGCCCGGATGGTCGACGTCGGGGACAAGCCGATCACCGTACGCACCGCAGTGGCGGAGGGCAGCATCCGGATGTCGGCCGAGGCGTATCGCCTCGTGGCCGACCAGGCGGTGGCGAAGGGCGATGTGCTGGCGGTGAGCGAAGTCGCCGGCACCCTCGCCGCGAAGCGCACGGCGGAGCTGATCCCGCTGTGCCATCCGCTGGGCCTGGATCACGTTGAGGTGGATGCCGTGCTGGACGAGGCGTTACCGGGCGTGCGGGTGCGGGCGGCGGCGCGGGCGGTGGGGCGGACTGGGGTCGAGATGGAAGCTCTGACAGCCGTTTCGGTCGCGCTGTTGACCGTGTACGACATGGTGAAAGCGATCGATCGGGGGATGGAGCTGGAGCGCGTGCGACTGCTCGAGAAAACGGGTGGGACGCATGGCGACTGGCGGCGGGCCGCCGGCGATTGACGGGGAGTTGATGGCGCGGCGCTAGCCTGGGCCGCACGGACTTACCTGAGAGGGCTATGCACACGAAGACCCAGAAACTGATGCTGCAGGGGAGTCTCATCCTCCTCGGCGCCTTGATGGTGAGCAGCATCGGCGGGTGGGCACGACGCGCCACGGCGGACGATCAGCCGGCGGCGGCGACGGCCCCCGCCGCGCTGGGCGACATGCGCTCGCTCGAACAGTCGCTCGAGGCGACACGCGGCGAGCTGGCGGTGGCACGGCTCCAGTTGGAGCGCGCCAACGCGATCATCGACTATTCCACGCACTACAGCATCGCCGCCGACCTGTCGGCCGCGATTTACGATATCGCCCTCGCGGAGGGGGTCGATCCAGCGCTCGCGTTCCGGCTGGTGAAGACCGAGTCGAACTTCCACGCCAAGGCGAAGAGCAAGGTCGGAGCGATCGGGTTCACCCAGGTGCTGCCCAGCACAGCTCGGCTGTACGAGCCGGGGCTGACAATGCAGCAGCTGTACGATCGTAACACGAACCTGCGTCTCGGGTTCCGCTACCTGCGCGACCTGCTGGAGCGCTACGAGGGCACCCCGGAGGCGAAGCTGCGCCTGGCGCTGCTCGCCTACAACCGCGGCCCGAGCAAGGTGCAAGAGCTGCTCGACGCGGGTCGGGATCCGCAGAACGGATATGCGACGCACATTATGAAGGGCTACAGACGGAAAAGCTAAAGCCGTCAAGCACAGGCGTCGCGCGAAAACGTTTACACAGATGCGTAACACGAAAGGCGTAGGGTCGAGTGGCCCTACGCCTTTGTGTTACGTCTTTGTGCTACGTCTTTGCGCGACGCCTCTGTGCTACGCCTTTTATTTTTGAGGGATCTTGAGCAGGTCCCCCGCCCGGATGATCGAAGCCATCGTCAGACCGTTGTAGTTCAGCAGCGCGGCCAGGGGCACGCCGTAGCGGCGTGCAATCTCGCTCACGGTCTCGCCCGACTGGACGCGGTGGCTCCCCCGGCTCGCCTCGGTCCGGCTGACGCGCCGGTAGCGGGGCTCGGGGGGGGTGGACCACGCCCCGGCCGGCACGATTCGACCGCTCATCGGGATGATGATCCGCTGGCCGACGCGCAGCGCGTGCGACCGGATACGGGGGTTCGCGCCCTCGAGCATCGCGAGGGTCACACGGTACCGCTTGGCGATTTCCGACAACGTCTGCCCGCGCGACACGTAGTGATCCACGAACGTGATTCGGTCGGTCGCGGGCAGGCTGTCGTAGCGCTCGGCGACGTGCGTGCCGCGTCCGCGCGGCACGCGCACGACGACGACCCGCCCGGGAGGCGTGATGCCGCGGACGAACTGCGGGTTCAACTCCAGGATCGCCGCGACGCTCGTGTCCGCGAGTCGGGCGATCACATCCAGGCCGGTCGCATCGGTGACGGTGATCTCGTCGAACGTCAGAGGCGACAGCGGCTGCACGTCGTCGAACCCATAGCGCCGCGGCTGCTTCGCGATCAGCGACGCGGCGATCAGCTTCGGCACGTAATCGCGTGTCTCGCGCCGCAGGTAGCGGCGGTCCGCCAGCTGGAAGAACGTGAGATCGCTCACCGAATCGGGGTCCCCCCCGCTCCCGCCCCGACCCCCGGGCAGGCGATTGATGCCGCGCTCGATGCGCCCCACGCCCGCGTTGTAGGCGGCCGCCGCCAGGTAGACGCTCCCTAACCGCTCTCGCAAGTCGGCGAGATAGTTCACCGCCGCCTCGGTCGCCTTGAAGGGATCGCGCCGCTCGTCCACCCAGGGGTCCACCGTGAGGCCGTAGAGCCGGCCGGTGCTGGCCATGAATTGCCACATCCCGACCGCCTTGGCGCGGCTCACGGCCGTGTTCGAGAGCCCGCTTTCGACCAGGGTGAGATACACCAAGTCTTCGGGGAGCCGCTTGGCGCGCAGCCGGTCGCGGATCATGCCCTCGTAGCGTGCCAGCCGCCCCAGCCAGATCACGAAGCGATCGCGCGAGTCGACCCGAAAGAACTCGAGGTATTGGAGCACCCGCCGGTTCATCGCGAAGCTCGAAACGTCGATGTCGAACGTGGGCTCGGGCGACGGCGCCGCCCCGACGAGGGCCTTGCCTTCTTTGTCGAACAGCCGCACCGCCTCCCGCTCGACCTCCTCCCCCTTGACGGGCGGCGGCGCCGCGGAGTCGCTGCGAGCCCGGGTGCTGTCGGGATGCGGCAGGACGCGGTGCAGGCTGTCGAGCACCTGCTGGTCGGCGGCGGAGTCCTGCTCCACTCGGGCAATCGCGGCGCCAAGCGAGTCCACGGAGTGAGCCGCGGCCGAATCGCGGACGGCAGGCTCGACCGCGCCGGCGTGCGATCCCCCGGCGCCGCCGCAAGCCGCGACCCCGACCACCAGAGCGGCGAGCGCCGCACTCCGAGCGAAGCTCGAGGTCATAGCCCTTTCATCGCGTCGCGAAAAAATTGCCGAGAATGCGGTTCGTCGCGTTCAAGACAGCAAGAGCCGCGCCTCGTGGTGCATCGGTCTCGGTCAGGTAGGCCCCCACGAGCCGCGAGGCCCGCGCTTCCTGCCGCGCCGACAGCGACACGATCACCACCGTCGCGTCGAACGCCCGCACGGCCTTCACTCCCAGCAGCTCGAACGCGAGTTTCGGCTGGACCACGCGCTCGAGCGCGCGCACTGTCGCCGCGGCGCCACACCGCAGCTCGCCGGCCTGAGAGATGATCCCTTCCGACTCCCCGGTGAACTCCCGGCCATCGGGCGACGCCAGCACCACGGTGGCGCGGCAGCGCCCGCTCGGCAGGCGCTGAAAGTCGAAGCCCTTGAAGCGCAGCCGCTCGTCGCCCGGTGCCCTGCTCATCGGCGCTGTCATTGGCCGGCCTCAGTCGAACCGCACTTCGATCTGCTGTTTGGTCGAGGTATCCCGCGGCAAGTCCACTACGTCCACCTCCAGCTGGGGCCGCCCCTGCGCGTCGCGCTCCGCCGTCACTACCAGGATGAGCCCACTCTCCAGCTCCACCTTGAGCTGGCGCACGTCCGACCGCACGGTGACGTCGCGCACCAGCTCGCCCCGCAACCGCGCGACCGCGCCCACGATGCGACGCAGGGCCTGCACGCCCAGCGAGGTCACGCCAGCCGCTCGGTCAGCAGCTGCGAGAGGGCCCTGTCGGGGATGCGCTCCGCCTGGATGAACAGGGACGATTTCGAGGTGGCCTCGAGTGGGTACAGCGTCCAAAACGACCGACCCGGGCGCTCCGAAGCCGCACGGAACGACAGCACCAGCTGCCATGCCTCCGCGTTGGCCGGGCGCTCAGCGAGTGCGTCCACGTGCCAAACTTGATCGCCCAGAGCGATCACTCTCCAGGGCATGGATCACCTTCCCGCACACCAGGGCCCGACAATATGGGCCTAACCCCAAGCCCGGTCAATAGTTGAGGCGACCGGAGGGGGTTTAATCCCCCCGGGTGGCGAGCGCCTTGAAGCGCTTGGAGAGCTGCTTCGTGACGGGACCTGGCACGCCGGCGCCGATCACCCGCGCGTCGAGCTTCGTGACGCCGACGATCTCGGCCGCCGTGCCGGTGAAGAAGACTTCGTCCGCCGTGTAGAGGTCGTAGCGGTTGAGCGGCACCTCCTCGATCCCGTATGTCGCCTCGCGCGCCAGCTCGATCACCGCGTCACGCGTGACGCCGCGCAGGATCCCCGCATAGGCGGGGGGCGTCTTGAGGGTGCCGTTCGTCACCGCGAACACGTTCATGCCGCTCGCCTCGGCGACGTAGCCCGAGATGTCCAGCATGATGACCTCGTCCACACCGGCCGCGATCCCTTCGACCTTGGCGAGGATGTGTGACAGGTAATTCAGCGATTTGATGCGGGGCGAGAGACTTTCCCTGTGATTGATGGGCGTCGCCGCTGTGAGACAGGTCAGACCCTTCTCGTAGCGGTCGGCGGGCCACAGCACGATCGAATCGACGATCAGGATGATGGATGGCCGAACGCACTTGCGCGGGTCAAGCCCGAGGTCGCCCACCCCTCGGGTCACCAGCAACCGGATGTAGGCGTCCACGAGTCCGCTCTTCGCGACGGCCTCTTCCACCAGCCGGCGCAGCTCGGCCTTGGTCATCGGGATCTCGAGCCACGCTCCCTTGGCCGAGTGATACAGGCGATCGAGGTGCTTGTCCAACCGGAACACGCGCCGGTCGTACACGCGGATTCCTTCGAACACGCCGTCGCCGTACAGGAGACCGTGATCGAACACCGAGACCTTGGCGTTCGCCTTGTCGTAGTACTGGCCGTCGATCCAGATCGTGGGTGCCATGGTAGCGGGCGGAATATACCGCGGGGAAAGAGAGGTCGGCTACCCGGGTTGCAGCTACTGCTCTGAGGCGTCAGCCGGCCGGCTGGCGCAAGAAGCCCGCGAGAATGGTGAGGGTGACTCCGGCTCCCAAGGTCCAGCGGGCCCAAGTCGGGGTAGGGTCCCAGGTGAAGAGCGCCAGCCATCCCACCACGACCATGGCCAACCCGAGGCCTGCCCCGACGACTCGGGTCATGCGCCGCTGCGTCATCGCGCGGCCGGGGTGACGCCGCGCCCGGCGGCGAGCGATCGCGCCAGCGACGACAGCCACACCAGCACGCTGCCGGCGCGGGGATTGAACTCCCCAGCGGCGCGCCAGGCCTGATCGAACGTCTCTGACACGACCCGCTCGGCTGCCTCCGCCCTGCCCAGCGCGACGTACAGCTGCGCGTACACGGACAGGCCGTGACGGTCGCGCAGCTCGGCGCAGGCCTCGCGGTCACCCTCGGCCATCAGTTGTACCAGTTGGTTATCCGGCATGAGACGGTGGGTCATTCCTTAAAGAGGCTGCGCCGCGCTTCGAAGTAACGGTCTCTTGCACCGGGTGCGGCGCGTCGCATCTTTGGCCCGACTTTGGGAAAGGGCGTGGCATGCGACTCCGCTTCCCGCGCGTCGGCCTCGTGGTCGCTTTGGCCGCGTGCAGCCAGCCCGCGCCGCCCGCGGGCTCGTTCGATTACCTGTTCGCGCCGCCAGGCGGACGCTTTCAGCACGTCTCCTCCACCGACTCGACCGGCGGGAATCACGACTTCGGCGAGATTGCGGCGGGCGACAGCGCGGTGTTGCTCGACACCCCGGGCCCCGGCGTGGTGCGGCGGTTGTGGGTCACCGTGGCGAGCCGCGACCGGCAGTACCTCCGGCGCGTCGCGTTGAAGATGTATTGGGAGGGTGAAACCAATCCCTCCGTAGCGGCGCCGCTCGGAGACTTCTTCGGCAACGGATTCAGCAAGCGGCACTATACCGCGCTGGTTATGGGCGAAGCGAGCGGCGGGTTCTACTGTTATCTGCCGATGCCGTTCGAGCGGCGCGCCCGCATCGTCGTCGAGAACGGCACCGGGCGACCGATCGACGCGCTGTATTACAACATCGAGCTCGTCAGGGACATCCGGCTGCCGTCCGGCTTCGGGACGTTCCATGCGTGGTGGCACCGTGACGCGCGCACCACGGCGCGAGCCCCGCACCTCATTCTCGCCGCGCGCGGCCGCGGCGCCCTCGTCGGCGTCTCGCTCAACGCGCAGAGCTACGCGAAGAACCTCGCGTTCCTGGAAGGTGACGAGACGTACACGGTGGATGGCGAGCGCCGCGGTCAGGGAACCGGGACCGAAGACTATTTCAACAGCGGCTGGTACTTCGACGAGGGCACCTACGCCGGCCCCTACACGGGGCTGATCGTGAAGGACGATACGCTGGGGCGCGTGGCGGCGTACCGCTGGCACCTCCCGGACGCGGTGCCGTTCCGCGACTCGTTGCGTGTCACCATCGAGCACGGCACCGAGAACGGCGAGGTGGCGGACTACGCGACGATGGCGTACTGGTATCAGACCGAGCCGCATGCGCCGCTGCCACCCCTACCGCCGCCCGATGCGCGGCGCGTACCGGCCGTCGTGATCCCACTCGCGGCAGTTCCCCTGGACTCGCTCCACTGGCAACGCCGCGGTGCGACGACGGTCATGACGCTCCCGGTGCCCCGCCCCGACCGCTACACCGTGGTGGTTTATCCGGTGGGCGGCCCGGATAGCGATCGCGCTACGTTCCGTGTGGCCGGCGGCCCGGGCCGGACGGCGCTGCTCGTCGCCGCCGATTCCAACACGCTCCTGCCGGCGGTCCCGCTCGGCGCCGTGTCGGTCCGGGATAGCGTGCGACTCGAGGCACGGGTACGGCATCTCCCTGCGGCGATTGAAGCGCTGCCACTCCACTTGTGGGCGACTGAATGGCACGTCGTCGGCCCGTTCCCGAGTCCGCACGTGGTGGGGAAGGAAATCAGTCCGGCGCTCGACAGCGTGCTCGCGCCGGAGCGGAGCCCCGATCTCGCGGGGAGCTACGCCGGCGTGAACGGTCAGTCGGTTCACTGGCGGCGAGTGACGGCGGGCCCAGACGGCCGAGTGCGGCTCACGCGGATCTTCAAGCCGACGGACTGGGTGCTCGCCTACGGCCAGGCGTGGCTGTACTCGCCGAGGGCGGGGCCAACCACGCTCCTCCTGGGCGCGGATGACGGGCACGTCTTGTGGGTAAACGGGGAACGCGTCTCCGAGCGGCAGGGGCGCCACACCTCCGAGCCCGATGACGTGGCGATTCCGGTGCGCCTCGAAGCCGGTTGGAACCGCGTGCTGGTGAAGGTCGCGAACCTGGACGGCGGCTGGGCGTTTCAGGTGCGGGCCGCCGACCCTGATGGTGTGTTGCGCTGGGGCGCGGGCCCCGGGGAGGGATCACGATGAACGAGAATAAGACGACACCGTCGCCGTGGGGTGGCTGGCTGCTGCACGCCGTGATCGGCACCGGCCTCACGGCCGTGCTGGCGTGGCTCGCGGCGCCTCCGGTCGCGGTGCTCGCGGCAGTCCTCGCGATGGGGATCGCGCACGAGATCGGCGACGGCGACTTTCTGCGGGTGAACGGCGGCCCCTGGAACGGCGTGCGCGATGTGGTGGCGTTTCTGCCGGCGCCGATCGTGCTCGTGGCGATCCATCTCTAGCAGAGCAGGCGCCGCAAAGGAAAAGGGGCGCATCTGCGTGATGCGCCCCTGTCAGCACGCTGCCCGAAGGGATTTCCTGGTGACTGCTAGTACTCTACGTACACCGCCTCGCCCGAGCGGAAGGAGAGCCTGGCCGCACGGTCAAGGGCGTCGCGAATCTGTTCCGGTGTCGCGTTCGCCCCGACGTCGATCGTCGGCGTGGTCGGAGCAACGGAGGCACGACCGGCCTGAGCGCACGTCACTTTGATGCTCATCGGCGTGTAAATGCTGCCGGTCAGCCACTGCACGAACATGTTGAGAAAACTGTGCTGTGTCTCGACCTTCGCCGCGCCATGCGGGCACTTCGCGGCCGTCTCTACGGTACTCGGCGGGACGAGCCCGAACAGCCATCCGGAAGCCCAGCTCTTCTGAACGACGACCGTGGATGGAGTGAGCCCCGTGTCGACTGTGGCGTGATAGCATCCGGCCGCGACAGCGAGCGGGAAGGCGGCGACGCAGAGTCTCAGAATGCGGTGCATGCACACACCTCCTGGCAGGTGGGGAAGAAAGGGGGGCAGCGGCTGGTTGTCCCCTGCCGCGGTACAATTTGTTTTCTGGACCCAGCTTACGACAGGTGTGTGCTTTTTGGGAGCGTGTGGCGGATTCGCAACAGGCGATGACCCGGCTGGGGATCGAACCCAGGACCTACGGATTAAAAGTCAAGAAGTCTCGGAGGCACTCCGCGGAATGTGGCGGAAAAACAAAGAGTTCGCCCCAGGCCCGGAGGAACGAGGAGGCCTGAAACTGCCCGATGGCGAACCGAAACTGGTGGGATAATCGGTGGGATCGGGCGGATGAGCGAGACGATCCTCAGCCACCGGGAGAGAAGCCGGTGCAACCTGCGGTGGGCTGTCCCCATTTCTTGCTTCAATGGGCGTGGGGAGCCTATTCGGAAGGTATTTTGCGCCGAAGGTAGACACGGGGAGGGCCATCGAACAGGAGCCCGCCGGTCCGAAGCGTGTCTCCGCGCAACAGGCCGCGGTCCGCCACAACGTACGCTCTGAGCTTCCTATCGTATCCACTAAACACCAGCGTGTCACCCGCGTGCTTGATCGTTCCCGAGCGCCGTCTGCTGGCTAGAGCTGGCCTGTTAGTCCGGGAGCACGTCGTCGTCACGCTGTCGAATGATTGCCATTCGTTCCCGGAGAGGCGATACCAGCCGCTCTGGACATTGGCCGTGCACCCGCCCTGTCCAACCTCCCCGTCCCTTTCGGGCAGCGGCTCCCCGTCGACGAGAACTAGCAAATAGCTACTCTCCGCGCTCGTCTTGAACGCGGCCACAACGCTTTGCGGAATCGCGTAGGCTCGTCCTGGAACTGAGTTCGTCCTGCATGAGACGGCGCTACCAACGCAACAGGCAAGCACGCAACGAGCTAGTATGGATCTCAATCTCATGTTTGACTTTCTCCGTACCCTTGCTCAACACAGGGGACGATAGAAAGAAATCGGTCCGCGGTACCAGCCGCCAGGCCCCCACTTGCTGATCGTCCTTCCGTTGGGCATGCGCTGGCCCCAGTCGATTCCTTCCCAACGCCCCTGCGAGTCGGTCCGGCCCACGTAAATGCCGACGTGGCCCTGGGGGCTGTACATGACATCACCGGCGCGCGCTTCGGATGACGACACGGGTGCGAAGCAGAGGCTGTTCGTGATCTGGTGTGATGTCTGATACGGAACGTTGAGCACCCGGCAGACGAAATGGCTGCAGTCGGTGAATCCGGGGCCTTCGCCCTTCTGCCACCTGACGCCCTGTGACTGCAACGACAGGCTGTACTGCATGGCACTCTTAGCAAACTCATCCCCGCGCTTCTGCAACTCGTCCAACTCAACGAACGGGTTGGCGGGCGGGTCTGCATTCACCGTGAGCGGCGGAAGAGTCACAGCGCCCACACTGCCGAGGACATAACTCCCTCCGCCATTCGGCGATTCACAGATGAACGTCATCGTGCCCGCATCCAGGTCAATTTCGATCACTATGTCGTAACCTGAAGCGCAACCAGCCAACCCGAAGGGGTCGCTTGCATTGACAGGATTGTCGCCCACATAGGCAAACGGATTGATCCCGCCGTCGAGCCCGATCGGATCTTCACTGATGAACCGTCCGAGCTGCGGGTCGTAGTAGCGCGCGCGGAGGTAGTAGAACCCGGTCTCCGTGTCGTACTCCCGGCCTCCATACCGCAACGGCTGAGGCACCTGCTCCGTGGTGTTGATGGGCTGGCCCCAGGGATCATTCTCGTAACTGTTCACCACCTGATCGGCCGCGCTGATCAGCCCGGCGACGTGCCCAGGCAACTCCTGCGAGTAATAGAACAGCGCCCCGTCGCTCGAGCGGCGCATGGCAAACGGCCGGTCGATCCTGGGAAAGTAGCTGTACTCTCGCAGTGGGTTGCCGGCAGCGTCGAGTTCCATAACGAGGTCGTCGCCGTCCCACAGATACCGGATGTCACTCAGGATCTGCTCCACCCCAGGGGAGGCAGGACGGGTGACCGTCTTGCGGACACGCCGCCCGAACCCGTCGTAACCGAACGAGGTCGTGGTGTCGTGCCTCACCGTTGACACGAGCTGGCCCCGCGTGTTCCAGCTGAGCGTCTGAGTGATACCTGCCGTGGTCTTGGTGACCAAGTTACCGTCGGCGTCGTAGGCGAGCGTGTAGCCGTTGAACGCGGTGACGCGGTTGCCGTTCTCGATGACCGCGCCCAAGTCGCGTCGGTTCCCCACCGAGTCGTAGGCGAAGTCCTGCTGGCGCAACAGGTCGGAGTGGGGAATGACGTCCCGGTAGCAGGTGGTGAGATCGAACGGGTCGGGGCAGACGATGCCGTTATCCTGCTGCCAGTTGTGCACATCGTCGTAGTGACTCAGCCGCCCGAGCGCGTCGTAGCCGAGCGTGCGTTGGACCTCGTCCTGGAACTCGCCCGCGTTGGGATTCCCCGGCGGAATACCTCGGGTGATCGTCGCCGCGCGGCCAAGGGCGTCGTATGAGTACCTGCGGCCCACACTGCTACCGATCCCACTGTTGTAGTTCAACGCGGTCGGCAGGTGAGCCGGGTTGTAACTGAAGGCCTCGGTGAGCTTCGTGGTCCCGCTTACGGTGATCGGGAGCGTCACCGTGCTCGGGAGGTGCTCGGCGGTGTAGGCAATACTGTCCGCCCGGCCGCCCTGATTCCGCAGGTAGTTCAGCCGAAACAGCGCGTCGTAGCCGTATTGGATGTCCCGGGTCCACGACGGCGCCACCACCTCGAGGAGGCGACGCTGGCCCTCGGCGGTGTAGCTCGGTTGGAGCAGATAGCGCACCCCGCCGCGGTACGTGATCGCCTGGCTCAGGCGGCGCTTGGCGTCGAGCTTCACTGTGTCCGTGCTCTCGCCGTTGGAGACGGCGAACCAGTAATTGACCGGGTCATACGCGAAGGTCGTCGTCTGGCCGTCCGCCGTGACAGTGAGCGGCTGACTCAGCGCGTCATAGCTCGTGCTCACGACGCCGCCGCGCCGGTTGGTGTAGGACTGCACGTTCCCGGAGATGTCGTAGGCGAAACGCTCGACGCCCCCCCGGGGATCGGTCCGCGTCTCGACCCAACCGAGGGCGTTGCGCGTGTCTTGATAGACCTGGCTCTTCGGGTCCGTCACCGTGTAGGTGCGGGTCGCATCGTTGTAGCCGAAGCTGGTCGTCGTCGCGAGCGGCCCCGTAGCACTCGTGACGCGGTTGATAGGGTCGTAGTTGGTTGTGAACACGCGGCCGGTCGGATCCGTCATACTCTGCACCCGACCGACGGCGTCATAGGCGTAGGTCGTGGTGCGCGACACACCGTTTGCATCGGGCGTGGTGACGGAATGCGTGTTCTGCATCCCAGTCGCGTCGTAGCTCGCGCTCGCTTGATGCCCCAGGGGGTCGGTGACGGTGAGCGCCCGGCCCCGCGTGTCGTAGGTGTACGCGGTCTTCGACGTCCCGACCTTCGTGCTGTCGAGCCGGCCTAGGGTGCCATAGAAGTTCTGCTGCACTAGGTTCCCGTCGACCGTCACGGTCTTGACCTGATGATACGTGCTCTCATAGCCGAGAGCCGTGCTGCTGCCGGTGTTGTTATTCGTGACACCGGCGAGATCCGGTCCGCTCCACGTGTACGTGGTGCTGCCCTTCTCGGCGGTCGTGACGGTCGTGACCTGCCCTTGAGCGTTGTAGGTGGTGGTATCGGTCCGCCACTGGCCCTGGGGATTCCGAAACTCGACGCGGGTCGGCTGGCCGAACCGGTCGAACGCGTACACCGTCGAGTCACCGTTCGCGGCCGTGATCTTGGCGCGGAGCGCGGCGGGGTCGCGCCGCGGCAGGGGGTTCGCGGCGGTTCCCGCTCCCGAGCCGTCGGCGAGTACCTGGCCCTCGATCGAGCGGAGGGCGAGTGTGGGCCGCGTCGAGACACCGCTTGCCGTGATCGTCGCAAGTTGGACCTGCGCGAGCTTGCCCGCGAAGTCCCGGGTGAAGTCGCTCCGTCCCCCCACGCGGTCAATGGCGAAGAGGGCGAGGTGCGCCGCGTCGTACCCGATCTGGAGTGCGCGCACTCCGTCCGGATCCCAGATCTCGGTCAGGTCTCCGGCGGGGGTCACGGTCACCTGGGTGACCCGTCCTGTCGGGTCGGTGATGTAGTCGAGCTTACCGACAGCGTCGTAACCGAGCGCCGTGACCTTCCCGATGGGATCGGTGATGGAGGTGAGCGCGCCAGCGGCGTTGTAGGTGTAGGACACCCGATTGGACTCCCGGTCCGACAGGGCCGTCAGGCGGCCGGCGGCGTCGAACGCGGCCGTCGTGCCGTCGGGCCAGCGTCGGTCCCACCCCGTGCCGTCCGCGCGCCGTGTGAGGGTCGTGAAGTCCCCCTTGGGGCTCGTGCAGGTGCTCCCCGCCGTGGTGCAGCCTGCAAAAAAGGCGGTGGCCCCCGCGCCGCTGGTCAGCACCGCGCCATCGCTCTGCGCGATGATCCGCTCGAGCCCCGCGACAGTCCAGCCGGCGCCGTAGGGGCTCTGTGTCTCGCGCACGACCAGCACTCGGGCGGGAATGGATGCGGTGAGCGTGGCGTCGCTCCACGTGCTCGTCACGACCGCGCTGTAGGCGTAGGCGCCGGTCGCCAGCGTCCCCGTGTTGAATCGCGCGCCGAGGCGGCTCATCCCATTGGCGCCCTGGAAGAAGGCTTCAGTGGGCGTGGGCGTGCTGGGCACGCCGAGCAGCGGCTCGAACGCGCCGTCCGGGCGCTGCAGCTTGAGTGACATGGTGGTGGGGACGGTGCCCGAGCCGTCGATCGCGTCTACGACCACCGTCGCCTCAGGAATGACCGTGGCCGCGGAGTAGGTCAGCGTGACCGCGCGGGGGGCGTCGAGGCTCGTGTAGGGGGTGTGGTGTGGACGGGCGGCGGCCCTGGCGGCGGTATGTAGGTGAAAACCGCGCTGCTCGTCGTGCACTTGGACGGAGGGGACGCTCCCTGGTCGCAGATGCTGGCCGTGAGCGTGGTACCCGTGCCGGCCACGAGCTGGAGCGTGCCGCTGTAGCTCCCGGAGGCGGGAAAATTCCCGGCGTCGGCCTGGAACGTGCCTGGTGTGATCGACACCGTGGACCAATCGAGCAGGTAGTCGTCGGAGAAATAGACGGTAATCGCCACGGATGGCGTGGAAAAGGTGCCACCCGCGGGCGTGATGGTGACGGAAGGCGGCATGTCCTGCGGGCAAGCCGGGTCAGAGGGATCAAACTTTAAACAGTTCTGCGCGACAAGGGTGCGGGGAGTCAGAAGCAAACCGAGCAGCAGCAGGAGGATGGTTGGAACCACGGTGCGACGGACGGCCACGGGATGCTCCGGTCAGGGTCCGTCGCCTGTAAGAGCACGCCCCGTACCCGTGGCATGAGCCCGCGCGCCTGTTGTCCGTCAGCGACTTAGCTCCCGCGCCCCGGCTGACGGATGCGAATTGTATCCGGTTGTTTCAGAGGAATTCGATACAACGTGATACTTCTTCGCTTCGCGCAACGAAACGCCCAGGGCGCGCAATCGGCGATACAGTGTCACGCGTGTGATCCGCAGCTGCTGTGTGATGCGTCTCGTGTCCCATCCGAGCGCTTCGCACGTTAGCAAGAGTTTGCGCCTACCGTCCTCAGATGGGCTCGGCAACTCCGGGGCCTCGTGGCGACCAGCGACTCCGAGTTCGATCGCTTCAGCCACCACGGCCGCCGGCAGCGTCCTATTCCCTGCGAGGTCCCCGGCACGTTCGATCGCCAGACGCAGCTCGCGGACGTTGCCGGGCCAGGGGTAGTCGAGCAGCACGCGCGCCACCCCCACCTCGAGGAGCCGCCCCCGAAGGCCGGCGAAATGCTCCGCCAAGGGCACGACGTCCTCCGGTCGGGTCGATAGGGGAGGAAGCTTGATAACAACTCCGGCCACGCGCTGGAACAGATCTCGCCGGAAGCGCCCGCCGTCGACCGCACCGCTGATGTCATCCTGCACGGCGCTAACCACGCGGAGATCCACGTGACGCTTGGCCCCGATCCCTAGGCGCTCTACATCGCCGGTCTCGAGCACACGCAGCAGCTTCCCTTGGGCTTCGAAGGCCAGACTCTCCAACTCATCTAGAAACAGGGTCCCTCCGTCGGAACGCTCGACGTATCCGACCGTCGATTCGATCGCTCCCGTGAACGCGCCGCGTCGGTGGCCAAACAAGAGGCTCTCAACCATGTCCCGGGGGAGCGCACAACAGTTCACCTCTACGAGCGGCCCGGGCTGCCCGCTGCGTTCGTGGATGTGGTGGGCGAACAATTCTTTGCCCGTGCCGGTCGGGCCCACGAGCAGGATGGGCAGAGTCACCGTCTCCTTCGATCGGGTCGGCAACGTCGCGACGCCGGGAGGGGGCGAAACCTACGATGTCACCACCAGTCGGCTCACGGGGGGAGCGGGGACCTACAGCTATGATCGGGCGGGCAACCTCATCCAGCTGGTGTCCGGTCCCACGACGTGGACGTACGGCTATGACGCGCTGAACCGCCTGAGCTCGGTGACGCGCAACAGCGTCCTGATCGCCCGCTACGGCTACGACGTGCTCGGCCGGCGGATCGTGAAGCGGGTGTATTCAAGTGCCTCAGGCGGCACGGTCGGCTACATGCGGTTCGTCTACCAGGGGGCGAGCGTCACCTTCGAGACGGACTCTGGGGGGACGGTCGGCATGCGCTACACCTGGGGCTTGGGGGCCGACAACCTGCTCGCCATGCGCGACGCAGCGGGGAATCACGTCTACGTGGTGCAGGATCCCCTGGGGAGTGTGCGCGCGCTCGTGAAGCGTGGAGGCACGTGGCTCCTGAGCGCGCGCTACGAGCCCTACGGGCTGATCAGCAAGGTGGACAGCGCGGTGCCGGGCCCCGGAATGGCGTGGCGGTATCGCTGGACGGGGCGGGAGTATGATGCCGAGACGGGCTGGTACTTCCATCGGAGTCGTTACTATGACCCGGTGGTGAAACGGTTCGTGCAGGAGGACCCGATCGGGTACCGTGGAGGAAGCAACGTCTACGCGTACGTCGACGGAAACGTCCTCGAGGCGACTGACCCGAGCGGGGCTCTGGCGATCTATAGGATGTACGAGCCCGACTACAGCTTCCACTCCGATCTGCTCAAGGCGGGAGCTACCGGCCCCCTCGTTTGTATAGACGGGGCCTGCGGCTTCTCGTTCGCGATGGTCGCAGGCATGTCGAATGCGCTCACACGGGTGCCCCCAGGATCGCTGATCGAGCCCTGGGACGTCCTGACTCAGTCGGAGCGTAATTACACGGGGAACCTGGCCTTCAATAGCCCCGAGGCTCGCGGGACCTACCTCGACCTGAAGCGCGCGGCATATAATTCTGGCAATGCATTCTTGCAAGAAATGCTACGCAGAGCTGAAGGGGGGCCGACGATCGCTGTGGATGTGCTCCAGCATGGGCCGTACGCCCTTTGCGGTTATGCGTGCGAAGGCACAGATGCTGGCGGAGTGGTCCACATTGTCCTGGCGGAGGGATTCGTCGGAGCCTATGGTCTGCCCTTAGGGATCGGCCTAGCTCATGAGTTCGGACACCTCATCATGCCGCCTATTGGCGTCCCCTATGGGATCGTCCCAGGGGTGGGCGCCGACCCTGCGACGGAGTACTCGGCCTTCTTTTATGAAGACCAGGCGCGCGCGGCGTATGGGTGTCCTGACCGATACTGGAACCACGAACGGACGGGGCCAGGCTGCCTCTAGTCGCTTTACGCGCCCGTGCTCTATTACTGGTGAGGAATTCTCGTGAGCCGACCAGTTACTGAGAGGGTTCAGCTGTGGTCACCGTTCCGACCTCGATTGCTTGCGGGAGCCTTCGGTGGACTATGGCTGCTGAGTCTACGTGGTACTCCGGCAACACCTCGCCTGCGTTGGGGACCTTCCGGGAACCCCTCTGCCGCGGCGGAATGCGTAAGCTTGAAAGGCGCGGAGCTTGACTCGGCGATACCGCGAATGACGTTCGCCGAGAGCCTGGTCGCCGGCTTACCGTCTGCGGCCGTGTCTCTAGAATCCCAAGTGCTAGCCGTGTTTGCGATCGGGGATCACGACTCCATGGTCGTGGTCTTGGGTTGGAGCGCCAAATACGCCGACATCTCCTTCGTCGCCCTGGTGAGGGACAGCTGCCTCTGGTGGGGTGGCGGCCGAGCCACGGGATGGGGCGCGATCGTGGATCCTCGCGCGCAGGAGCGGTGGAATCAAGCTTTCAAGGACGTGGGCAATCGAGTGGTGATTGCCAATGCGAGCGTCGCGTGGAACTTCACGCGGGCCTATCTGACGTTCGCGACGGGGTTCCCCGCCGGCATTGCCGTGTCCTCCGACCCAGCTAACGTTCGCACGGTCGGACCGAGGGGAGCGCATGCAGCGTCGGTACCAAGCCCTGTTGCCGCGACGATCGTCCTTGCCGCGGGTGACTGGACCGTCGAAGGTCAATGGGAAATTGGCAGTGGCCTTGACTTTCGGGCGACGATTGGATCAAGCGGGGTGATCAAGTCGTTCTCACTACGCGCGCACCAACCCCAGTAGCTCGTGCCTGGCATAAACGCTGGCGAGCGGCAGGGTGGTATACCACGTGGTCGGTCGTCGTGGGCTTGGCATTCGCCCGTTTCCACCCAGAGCAGCTTCAATGGATTGGCCCAGACCCGTGTACGACAGTCGGTCCCGCCGGAGTGGACCCGGGCCTCCGACGCCACCTTCGTGACGTGCGGAGCGAGGTGATCGTCAAGGTCATAGCGACGCTCGAGCGGACTGAGCCTTTGCGTACCGGTGCCGCCTCAACCGATGCCGGTGCTGGCAACGCTGCGATTGACTCTGTGGCAAGGCCGAACGCGTCGTACGTACTCTTGGCGGTGATTCTTGACACGCTCGCCTCAGCCCGGGACAACGGCGTTCTGATCTCCGCCCGCGCAGCATCGCTTCTAGCGGCTCGCCCAAAGGGGCTTGACGTTATCGATGGTGGACTCAAGTTGGTGGCGACTCGCATGGGACAGATGAAGAAGGTGAGCCTCGGGGAGGCGGGGCAACTGGTCGGTCTGTCGGAAGGCCTATCCCACGTTCCGAGGCAGGAACACAAACCGTTTCGAGCAGACGGCGCGCTCCGCGCTCTCTGCGCTTTGCGAGCCGCCGAGCCTACCCCCGGGCCCGCAAGAGGATTCGTGTCCTCGCTCCGTGGCAGCATAACGGCGAGCCTGCTTGCAAGCATGGAACAACGTCGAAGAGGGTGGTCGGCTGGCGAAAGTGAGAGCTTCTTGGAAGGTTGGCAGAGCCGCGACGAGGTTACTGACATTCGGGAGCAACTCGCTCGGGCGCGCAGCCTCCCTTAAGGGCGCAAACCACATAGCAAGCCCACCGCTCACCCCTCGACCGCAGTCGTGGGATCCGCCTTCCGCGTACACCCCCCCGTTCGATCAGCTGTTTGTAATTCTTCTCCACTGCGCGCCGCTTCACCTTGAGCGTGGGGGTCAGCTCCCCCGACTCGATCGTGAAGTCCCGCTCGATCAGCACCACGTTCTTCGGGATCTCACCCTCCAGATCGCGCAAGCTCGCCGACTACCTCGCGTTCCCTCGTGCGACGACGGGCGAGGCTGGAATTCGGGCTCGACTCCTGTTGCCCGGCTATTACCTGGACGGCTCTCGACCTACCTGGTTTGCTTCCCCTTCGGGAATAGGCATCCGCCCCCCCAGCATCCGAACAGTATTCCGATGCACGCCAATCCGTTCCGCCGCCCTACCGACGTGACCGCCGCTCATCCACAATGCCCACTGAATCAGACGCACCTTCGTCGCCCGATCCATCCGCCGGTCATACCGGAGCGGCACTTGCATCTCCTCCGGTAAGTGACACACATCCAGCTCCTCGTAGCCCCGCGCCAGGAGATATCCCCGCTTCACCACTTCGCGGAGATCGCGCAGGTTCGCCGGGTACGGTGCAACCTCCAACAGGGACAGCGCCTCGGGGGTGAATCGGGTCGGACCGTCGGCGGCGTGGGTCATGGCTGGACACTGACTGAGAAAGTACTGGGCAAAGGAGGCGATCTCATCGCGCCGCTCATCGAGCGTCGGCACGTGGACGATGCAGTGGCCCAGCCGCGAGCGCACGTTCGCGCGCATCCTTCCCGTTGCCACCATGCGGTCGAGCTCTTCCTCCACTCCCACCAACACGGAGCACGTCACCGGTACATCCCGCTCCGAGCCGACCGGCCGGTACACGCGTCGTTCCAGCGCCCGAATCAACTTAGCCTGCTCGCTGCGGCGCAACAGGTGGAACTCGTCGATGAGGAACGTGCCCCCTTCCGCCTCGGCGAGCAGCCCGCGGTGCCGCGACATAGCGCCGGTGAACGCACCTCGTACATGTCCGAAGAGCTGATCGAGCGCGAGGCCGGGCTCGACCTCGCCAGCCGACATGTCGATAAACGCGCCACGCCGCCCGCTCAATTCGTGCAGCGCTTCCGCTAGGTACGACTTACCTGTGCCCGTCGCCCCCTCGAACACGACGGTCTCCGCCGGCGCGAACCGCCGAACCCGTTCCACGACCTCGGCCATGATGGGCGAGACCGCCACGGCCTTCTGCAGCAGGCTCGAACGAAAGCATTGCTGGACGAGGGGGCCAGGGGACGCCGCGACAACGTCCCGATGGAGGCTGTTGCGCGCCTGCGAGGCCGCTGCTGAACCAACGTTGGGGACGGTGTAGCTCCCGACGTCGTAATCGAAGTGATCCCGGGCTCCCTGCATTGGTTGGACCAAGTCTATCCGACCGGCTCGCACGCCAGGGTCGTCCAGCGCGGTGTAATCCCAGCGCCCGTTCTTGACGAAGTGGTCGAATTGGAACGGCGTCTTGGCGACCGCGGCGAGCACCGTGCCGTGGCCGGTCGTGTCGTCCACGACGAACGCCTCCCCGCCGCTTCGCGGAGCTTGATCCGGGAAACCACCGCCGTTTGGAGGCCTTTCGGTGGGCTCGGCAGCTCGATTAGGACGTCGTCCACGCGGCACCGCGCCGAGAGCCCCTCCGTCGTCGACTCGAGGTGAATGTCGGAGGCCCGCGCCTCGTGCGCCTCCCGGATCAGCAGGTTGACGAAGCGGATGACGGGGGGCTGATTCGCTAGGTCCCGCGCGTCGGCGAACTGATCGCTCGGGATGTCCGACGTCGGTCCGAGCTCGGCATCGAGGTCCTGTATCAGCTCGAGCACTGACTCGGACGCGGCGAACGTGCGGCGAATCCCCTCGACCACCTCCTCCCGGGAGGCGACCACCAGTTCCACCGGCCGACCGTAGGTCAGCTCAAGGTCGTCCACCACCTCGCGCCCCGGCTCGGCGGCAGCCGCGACGCGCAACCGATCGCCTTCCACCACGAGGGGGAGGATCCCCCAATACTCGAGGTACGCTGGCTCAAAGGACTCGGCGAACGGGAGCGTCGACACGAGCGCGTCCGGGACCATGGTGCACACCTCCCGACGGGAGAGCGTTTGCGTTCTGCACGTAGCTTGCGCACCACACCGTGCGCAATCGAGCATTCACCCGACATGCACTCACCCGACAGCGGCGTCGGGTAAGCACCGGACGCGTCAAGCGCCGGTGATCTGCTCCCGAACGGCGTAGCGGACGAGACCAGCGATGTCGTGGAGGTCGAGCTTCCGCATCAGGCGCGTCCGGTGCGTCTCGACCGTCTTGCGGGTGATGCCGAGCGCCGCCGCGATCTCTCGGGTGGTCTTCCCCTCGGCGATGAGGAGTAGCACCTCGCGCTCGCGGGGCGAGAGGGCCCGCCGGCCTGCCGCGCGAGCGGCGGGCAGGGCGCTCCGCATGACGGCATCGTAGCCGGGGCTGATGTAGGTCACGCCACGCACGGCGGCCTGGATCGCCGCAACCAGCTCCGCCGCGGCCCCTCCCTTTTCGACGAAGCCGTGCACGCCGAGCGTCATACCCTCAAGTACGAAACCGTGGTCGGCCCGGCCGGTCATCAGCACCAGCGCACTGGTGGCGGAAGCGGTGAGCAGCACCCGAGCGGCGTCGAGACCGTTGCGTTTGGGCATGACCACGTCGAGTACCACGACGTCCGGACGTGTGACCTGGGCGACGCGGACGGCCTCGTCGCCATCGCGCGCGACGCCCACGACTGCAAATCCGGACCGCTCGAGCAACGCGCGCATTCCCTCGAGGACCAACGCCTCATCGTCGGCGATCACCACGCGAATCGGCCGATGCACCCGACCTGGTGGACGCCGCCGCAAGCCTCTTGATCGGTTCAACGGGAACTCCTACTGTTGCTCCGCCTCCCCAACGGCAGGTGAGTCTGCATCAGGGAGAGCCATGGGCGAGGGACCCTCCACGCTCCCAGAGGACATGAAGCGTGGCCTGACCGCGCCGCAACATGATGGCCTCCGTCATCGACGAAGGACGTGAATCATGCTGTCGCGGTCCGCAAGACAGACGGGGGCGGGACCCTAGGGTGGCGGAAGCTGAGTCACGCTGGTTGTGCGCTGACGATCACCGGCGCTCAGGGAGCATACGCTTGTCGCGGGATGGCCGACCGTAACGCATCTCACTAGCCCGCCGGTGGCCAGTCTTTCCGGCCATACGGAACGTGCGCGTTCCCCTGCGGCGACCCGGCACCCAGATCCAGCTCGATGACGACCACCCGAGCCCGTGAGATGGGGGAGGCAAGACGCCACTTTCTGAGCACAAATCCACATCTGCACTGATTTGTGTGCTGTTCTCGGTTGTGCAAGCAAGTGGCGAGATATCGGTGCACGTGCCGGTGCACGTGCACATCGATATCTCGCCAGACCGCCCATTCGCGCCCGGCGGGCGCTCAAGGGCACCCCGCTCCAATGACACACCATCCCAATGAGACGCTCGCCACCGTGCAGGAGTACTCAAGTGAGAGGGACTCACATCCCCGCCCCGCTGGCACGCTGAGCCCCGTGCGGGACTACTTATAGGTAGAGGGGACCGTCTCGCGCTTTCCAGGACCATGGCCGACCGCCGCACCGCCAACGGGCTGACCCGCTTCGACCCCGATCAGGGGCTCCTCGCGCTTTCTGGTCGAGAACCCGACGCCACCGTCGCCGACAGGCGGCGCGTAAACACCCCGCCGGCGCAGTCGCCCATCGGCTATCCACCCGACGCGATTCTCACGCAAGAGCAGGTTGCTGCATGGCTCGGCATCTCGACACGGACGCTGCGGAAGCTGCCGATCAGGCGCTGGACGTCGAGCCGGCGCTTGGTTCGCTACGTCGCGCGCCACGTGTTACAGTACCTCGAGGAGCAAGCCACATGACTCCGTTCCGCTCACACGGTAAAGGCACCTACGTTCTCAAGGGGACGTTCGGCGGCGTCCGGATCGAACGCGCGACCGGGACGCACGACCCCAAACGCCTCGAGGATCTCCGCGCGATGTGCCGCACGCTCGCGGATGCCGGCCGGCTCGACATCCTGGAGCAGCTACGCGACGGAACGCTCGGGCTGCTCGATTGCTGGCGCCACTACCGTGGCGGAGACTGGTCCCGGATCCCGACGCCGGAGCACGCTCGGCCGCTCGCCGACGCGTTCGCCACATGGCGCCGGACGGTGCCCGGTGACCGCCATCGGCGCGACTTAGGCGTCGCCGAGCGGCAGATCCTCGCCGCGGCGCGGGCCGGCGCGACGGTCGCAGACCTGCCGGCAGCAGTGAGTACCCTCCGGAGCCGCTACGACGCGAAGGGGGCCGGCCGCCAATTCAACAAGCTGCGCGACGCGGCGAGCGCCTTTCTTAAGCAGACGCTGACGCGCCGCCATCAGCTCTACCAGGCGGTGCGCGCGATCGAGCCGCTGACCGTCATCCGGCGATACGCCAAGCATCCGCAGTCCCCCGGGAGCGCCCGCACTATCGCCGATGTCCTGGGAGGCGAAGCCGGGCGTATCTGGTGGCTGCTCTGCTGCACGGGCATGGGGCCGGACGAGTACTTCTCGCTCAAGTGGGCGGTCGAGGACGACTTGCTGCACGTGAAGGGAACGAAGCGTCGCGGTCGCGATCGCCTCGTGCCCCTGCTCGCGGAGATCGAACCACCCCTGCTCACGGTTTGGGGGTTCCGGTCGGCGCTCAAGCGGTCGGGGCTGGGCGTGAAGCCATATGATGCACGGCGCTCGTTCGCGAACTGGCTGGAGCAGGCCGGCATCTGGGAAACGCACCAGCAGGCATACATGGGCCACGGGCCTAGGACGATCACCGACCTGTACCGCAGGCACGAGCTCGTACTCACGCAGCTCGAGCGCGATCGGGCCACGCTGCTCGCCTTCATCGCTGGTGGGATTTCTGGTGGGACCGGGGAGGGGGTATCCCCAGATGTTTCAGTGACCCGGCTGGGGATCGAACCCAGGACCTACGGATTAAAAGTCCGTTGCTCTACCAACTGAGCTACCGGGTCGGACACCTGGGAACGTAACGGATTCAACGATTTTCCGGTAATCGGTTCTGACGGCTGCTCTGTGACATACCGCGGCCCGTGCTCAACGCGGCGCCGGGGCGCGCGGCTCGAGCGAGAGCACGACCGCGCGCGTCGCGTGGTTGCGGCGAGGGTTGATCACGTGTGCCAGCTCGTCACCCAGGCTCGGACCGATGACCGCGTCCCGCCTGAGGCGCGCTCCGAGCGCCCGCTCGAGCCGTGCCTCGTCCACTTCAACGGAGTCGCTGTATAAGATCAGGTAGTTGGCGGGCGGGTTCGCCGCACGCACCGCCTGGGCGTCCTGCACCACCCGCGTCCTGTCCTCGAATACGAACACTTGCGGCCGCGGTTGACCCAGATAATAGCCTGGGACGGGGAAGCCGTACGTATACTCCGCAACCACTACGCCCGTCGCATCGTGTCTCGCTTGGACGAATACGAGCGGCGCGACTCGGTCTTTCTTCCCGTACACGAACGCCGCGGCGACGACCAGAACGCTGTTCACGGCCCAGTAGTACGTCCACAGCGCGCGATACGCCGACCGCCACGCACGCCGCGCGAACCACGTCTCGACAACCTGAAAGCCGAGCGCCGCGAGCAAGATGATGATGGGGAGCACGGGGAGAAGAAACCGCTCCTGCCGATTGGCGATCACGCTGATGGCCAAGAGGAAGGTGAGCGTCGGGACGCCGAGTAACGGGGAATGTGTGCCGCCGCGGGCGGCCGCCGCCGCGAACAAGACCGAGAACGGGGGGATGAAGATGCCCAGCAGCGCGGCCGCGTACGTCCACGGCTCGCCTTGGGGGTAACTGCCCTGCGGCGTGAGCGCCTCCGCGGGCCAGTGGAAGAGCGGTCCGTAATAGCTCCGGAACGAGTACCACCACTCGTGATTGATCAGGTGGTTGCTGAACCCTTGGAGCGTCAAGACGGCCGCCAGGCTCAGGACGAAGTGGGCCCGGCGCCACCCGAGGCGTGGCCGGCACACCACCATCAAGGCGAAGGGTGCGACGAACGGAATCAGGGGGAACCGCAGCACGAGGGCAACGCCAAGCGCCATCCCTGAAAGCGCGGCGAACATCGCGCCGCGCCGCTCCCCCTCCGCCCGGAGTGCCCAATAGACGGCGGCGAGGAGGGGCACCTGGCACACGGTCTCCTCGAACTGGTGAACGGAGGTGATCGGGAGGACGAAGCAGGTCGCGACCAGGAGACCGCCGAGCCGGGCGGCCCGGAGCGAGGCGATGCGTTCGAGCATCCGATAGACGAAGTAGATGTCGAGCACGGAGAAAGCGGCCTGCAGCAGCCGGATTACGAGCATCTGGTGGTGAGGACTTGAATCGCCCACCGCCTCCATCGCCCGCATGACCAGCGCGACCGCGCCGGGGTAGAGGATCGAGCGTCGGTGCGCGACTTCAAGGCCTTGTCCGCTTGCGAGGCGTTCCGCCGCGTCAACCAGGACGTGATGGTCGTCTACCGCAAGGAACCCCTGGCTGAAGATCGCGGTGATGAGCCGCAGCGCGGCCCCGAGGATGAGAACCGTAATGAACGGGTGTTCCTCGAACGCGCGGCGCAGCGCCGCCGCGCTGGTGCGCATCGGCATCATCCAGTATGATCAGCCCTACAGTTCTCGGTGTCCAGCACGCCGCCCCGACCGGGGAGCGACGTGACCCCGCACCTCACGGAGTTGACTGGCCCCGCTCGACACCAGCCCCTTGACCTGGTCACCTCCCGCGATCGCGTGGAGCGCCGCTCGACCCGTTGGATTCGCGCTAGCGCTGCTCACCGTCCAAGCCGGTTCCGGTCGTTGCGTCCAGACACCGAGCGCGACGATCGACACGATCGTCGTCGTCAACCACAACGTCTTCGATGCGCACACCGGCGCGCCGGAGTTCGTCGCACGCCTCGCGAACGCGCTGCACATGACGACCCGCCCCTGGGTCATCCGCCGCACGATGCTCGTGAATCCGCACGACCGCTACGATTCCGCGCAGATCGCCGAGAGCGAGCGCGGGCTCCGCAACCTGTACGTCTTCAGCCGCGTGCGCGTCGACACGACGCGGCTCGACGGCCGACTCGCGCTGCGCGTGGTGACCAACGACGGCTGGAGCACCAAGCCACAGCTCGGATACGCCTCCGCAGGCGGCGACGTCACCTGGCTTGCGGGTATCGTCGAAGACAACTTCCTCGGTACCGCGACCTCGCTCGCCGCCGTGTACAACAGGACGCCGGACCGCAGCATCCTCGACTTCAAGTACTTGAGTCCCCACTTCTTCGGGCGCCGCACGCGGCTCGCGGCCGAATACAATCGCAAGTCCGACGGCTCGTCGGGATCGTGGGAACTCGCCGTGCCCTTCTACGAGACCGCCGCGCGCCGCGCGCTCACCCTTGGTGAGACCGCGGCCTCGGAGCGGGTGCTCATCTTCCGCGATGGCGTTCTCGACACCACCCTCCAGCATCGCACCCTCCGATTCGGCGTCACCGCCGCGTTCGCGCCCCGCGCCACCACTCGGCACTATCTGCGGCTCTGGGTCGCGGGGCAGTGGCGCCGCGAGGACTATGTCTCCGAGACGAGCGCCGTGTTGCCGCGGTCGGTCTTCGGGACCTTCGGGACAGGGCTCGACGTCGGGTACGTCCGCTATCTGGTGCTGGAGCGTTTCAACTCGTACGCCCGGCGCGAGGACGTGGACATTTCGCAGCTGGTGCACGTCGGGGTGTGGGCGGCGCCGCGTGCCTGGGGCTACTCCGCTGCGCAGGCCGGGCTCGGAGTGGAAGCGAGCGCGCAGCTCGCGACCTCGTGGCACGGCGGGTTTGCCCTGCTCAGCGGCGCGGGAGACGGCGTGTTCACGGCGGCCGGCCCCGACTCGGGCCGCCTTGCGGGCGCGCTGGCGGTCGCGAGTCAGAATCTGCAGCGCCAGACGCTGATCCTGCGTCTCGAGGGCGCGCGGCTCCGCCGGCCCGCGCCGGGCACCGAGTTCGACTTGTCCGTCAGACAGAACGGCCCGCGCGTGTTCGGGATCCACCAATTCACGGGCACGCGGACGGCGTGGCTCGCCCTCGAGGACCGGGTACTCGTGGCGGACGAAGTCGGGGGGCTGTTCGGGCTGGGGGTGGCGCCGTTCGTCGATTACGGCGGCGCCTGGTATGCGGACGAGCGCCCGCGGCTGGGCGGCGACGTCGGCGTCGCGCTACGGATCGGACCGACACGCGCCGTCAGAAGCGACGTCGCCGAGATCGCGATCGGATACCGCTTCGGGGCAGGGTTCACGGGCAGCCGCTGGGGGGTCGCCGTCCGGAAGGCATCCTAGGGGGAGAGATCACTCCCCAGTAAGACAACTGGCGCCGCTTCAAGTCGGGACGCTTGCTCCGCAGCGGCTGTCGCCACCACGTCGCCGACGACGAGCGTCGCCGGAGGCTCGAGCCCGGCGGCCCCCGCGCGCTCGGCGAGCGTCGCGAGGGTGCCGATCACGGTACGCTGCTGCGGCAGCGTGGCGCTCGCGATCACCGCCGCCGGCGTCTGCTGCGACATGCCGTGCGCGATCAGCCGAGTCGTGATCTCGGGTAGTGCGCGCAGTCCCATCAGGAACACGAGCGCCGGCAGCCGCGCCAACGCGTCCCAGTCGAGATCCGACGCTGCGTCGCATTCATGACCCGCGACGACCGCGAACGCCGACGCGTAGCGGCGGTGCGTCACGGGGATGCCCGCGGCGCCGGGCGCGGCGATGGCCGACGTCACGCCGGGCACCACCTCGTACGGCACGCCCGCTCCCCACAACGCCTCGCATTCCTCCGCGCCCCGGCCGAACACAAACGGGTCCCCTCCCTTCAAGCGCACGACGACACGGCCGCTCCGCGCCGTCTCGATCAGCAGGGCGTTGATCTGCTCCTGTGGCAGCCCATGGCCCTCACTTCCCGGGCGCTTCCCGACGAAGATCCGCTCGGCCCAGGGCGGCGCCTCTTCCAGCAAATCCGGGTGCACTAGCCGATCGTATATCACCACCTCGGCCCCCCGCAGGCGCTGGAGGCCGCGCCGCGTGATCAAGCCAGGATCCCCCGGACCCGCACCGACGATGTAGACGATCCCTGGGCCGCGGGTCTCGGGCTCCCCCGCGGCCGCGACCAGCCGGCCGATGTGGCGACGGGCGCCCGCCACGTCGCCGCGCCGCACAAACTCGATCGCGTCGGAATCGACGATGGAATACCACAGCCGGGTGCGCGCCCGCGCGTCGGGGACCCGCTGCGCCAGCTCGGCCCGCAGCTCGCCCAACAGCGCGAGCAGCGTGGCGTATTCCGGCCCGACGAGCCTCCCGATGCGCTCGCGCAGCCGCACGGCGAGCGCGGGACTCTTCCCCGCGGTCGACACGGCGATGGCGACGTCGCCCTGGCGGTGGATCGCGGGAGCGATGAAGCTGCAGTGCGGCAGATCGTCCACCGCGTTGAGCAGCACGCTGCGGGCTTCGGCCTCGACCCACACCGCGCGGTTCGCGACGCGATCGTCGGTCGCGGCGATCGCGAGAAACGCACCGGCCAGGTCCCCGTCACGATACGGCCGCCGCTCGATCGCGACCGTCCCTGCGGCCGCCAGATCTTCGAGCCGCCGCGACACGCTCGGGCTGATCACGCTCACCTGCGCGCCTGCATCGAGCAGCCCCACGACTTTCTGCTCCGCGATCGCGCCACCGCCGATCACCACGACGCGGCGCCCGCGCAGGTCGAGGAACGCCGGATAGAAGTGCGTCACGGCGCGGCCTCCGCCACGGCGTCGTCTCGCAATTCGTCGCTGCCGACCCGGCAGCAGAAGTCTCCCAGGCCCTCGCCCGGCAGACGCTCGGCGCGGTAGCGCTCGAGTAGCGGCCGCACCCGCGCCACGAGCCGGTGGCGCGGCACGAGGTCGGCGTACGCGGTCGCCAGCCTGGTGCCGAGCACGCTGCCGCCCACGAAGATGGTGTACTTGTCCGCCGACCGGCCCACGAACGCGAGATCCGCCGTATAAGGGCGCGCGCAGCCGTTGGGACAGCCCGTCATCCGCACGGTGAGCCGCAGGTCGGCGAGCCCCAGGCGCTCGAGCTCGCGCTCCAACTCATCGATCACACCGGGGAGCGCGCGCTCGGCCTCGGCGAGCGCCAAGCCGCACGTCGGCAGCGCCGGGCACGCCATGGACCAGCGGCGCACGCTCGAGATCGCGCCCGCGGACCGCACGCCGTGATGCCCCAGCACCGCCTCGAGCGCGGCCCGCCGCCCGTCGGGGATGCCCGTCAGCAACACGTTCTGCTGCGGCGTGAAGTGGACGCCGGCACCGAACAGCTGCACGATGCGTCGCACCGCGGTCCGGAGCTGCACATCCTCCGTATCGAGGATGCGCCCATTTTCGACGAACAAGCCGTAGAACGAGCGGCCGCCCCCCTGATCGTGCCACGCCAGGTGATCGTGCACGTCGCTCACCCCCACGGGTGCCGGAGGCAGCAGGGGACGGCCGAGCCGCTGCTCTACCTGCCCGCGGAACCAGTCGAGCCCCCGATCGTCCAGCAGGTACTTGAGACGCGCATGCCGGCGGTCGTGGCGGTGGGGTCCGCGAGTCGGGGGTAGGTGACCTTCTTGCCGTGGGTCATCCCGAGGCCGCCGCCCACCAGCACATTGAATCCCGCGATGCGGTCGCCCTCGGGGATCGCCAGGAAACCGAGATCGTTGCTGTAGACGTCGGTGCAGTTGTCGTCCGGGAAGGCGATCGCCGTCTTGAACTTGCGCGGCAGATAGCGGTCCCCGTAGATGGGATCGGGCTCGCGGTTCGGCGCCCCCGCCCCGGACCCGAGCTGTTCGCCGTTGAGCCAGATCTCGTGGTAGGCGCGCGTGCGGGGGAGCAAGTGCTCGGAGATGCGGCGCGCCATTTGAAGCACCTCATCACGCAACGCCCCGGGGAGCGGCGCCGGGCAGCACATGACATTGCGCTGCACGTCGCCGCAGGCGCCGAGCGTGGTGACCAGCGCGTCGTTCAAGGCGCGCATGGTGGCCTTCAGCTCGCCCTTCACCACGCCGTGAAACTGGTTGTCCTGCCGCGTCGTGACCCGCAGCGTGCCGTTGCCGTACCGACCCGCCAGCTCGTCGAGCACGAGATACTGCTCGGCGGTGAGGACCCCACCCGGAATCTTGCAGCGGACCATGAAGGTGTAGTCGGGCTCCAGGCCGGCATCGCTCCGTTGGCGGCGCGCGTCGCGGTCGTCTTGCTGATACACGCCGTGGAACTTGAGCAGCTGCGCGGCCTCGTCCTCGAAATGGCTGGTGTCGGCGGCGAGCTCCGGCGCAAGCGAGCCGCGCAGCCCGCGGCTCGCTTGCTTGATCTTCTCGACGGCGCTCACATCCCCGTGCTTCTCGGCCATCTTTACTCCTCCTCGCTCGGTCACACAAAACGACGGGCCCGCTTCCCAGTCGGGAAGCGGGCCCGTCTCGCGTTGCACGTCGTCTCGGAGCTAGCTCACGTTCGTCCGGTATCGCACCAACCGCGCATCGCCATTCGGTCCGCTTCCCAGGGAAGCGCACACATCGGCCGACAGCACGGACAACAGGTGGACGGGCAGGTGACCATATCGAATGTGACCTTACTAACAGGTATGGGGCGTTGTCAACCGGGCCGGGCTCGAAACCTTCCGCGGCCCCCGCATTTGGAGCGGATGGCCGCGTGGGCGCGCGCGGTGTGGCGTGCATCACAGTTACGCGCGCGCTCCGGCAGACTCTTATAGGTATGCGACTACTCCCCTGGCGAGCCGCCTTGCCGGCTCGCGACGTCACCGATCGGGCCGTGGTGGAACGCATGGCGGGTGGCGACCACGCCGCCGTGCGCGAGCTGCTGGCCCGCTACCGCAGTACCGTCTACGCCGCCGCCTACGCGGCGCTGGTCGATCCCGAGCAGGCCGAGGCCGTGGTGGCCGGCACGTTCGAGCAGGCATGGCGCAACGCGGCCCGGTTTCTCTCCAGTCACGGCAGCGTGTCCGGCTGGCTCACCCATCTCACCCGCCTCAACGTCGCGGCACTGGCGGCAGGCTGGCCTCCCACCTAGCACGGCAGCGTCCGATCGGCGGGTGACTCTAGCCGACCGGTGATCGAGCCCCGAGATTTGGCTCCATGAAACCACGTCTGTTGCTCCTCGCCCTGGGTCTGTGTATTTGCTCCGCCGGCGCCGCGACCGCTCAGACCAAGCGCATCGACCTCGGCGACTTACAGAAGCTCGTCAACCTCTCCGACCCGCAGATCGCTCCCGATGGGAAGTCGATCGCCTGCGTCGTGTCGCGCGTGAATTGGAGCGACGACCGGTTCGACGCGCATCTCGTATCGGTCGACATCGCCAGCGGCACGCAGCGCACGCTCACGTACGACCGGAAAGGCGTCGCGGCGCCGCGCTGGTCACCCAACGGCGATCGCCTGGCCTTCCTCGCGACCGCGGGCTCGGGTGACAAAGCCGCGCCGCAGGTGTTCGTGCTGGACATGCGTGGCGGCGAGGCCCGTCAGATTACCGAGGCGGCGAACGGCGTGGAGCAGTACGCCTGGCGGCCCGGCGGAGCCGACATCGCTTACGTGACGCCGGACGATGCCGAGAACAAGAAGGAGATCGAGGCGCACAACGACGCCTTCGAGGTGGGCGACGACGGCTATCTCACCACGGCGGCCCCCACGCCGTCGCACCTCTGGATCGTGCCGGCCGGGGGCGGCACGGCGCGGCGCCTGACCCACGGCGCGTGGAGCCTCGCCAAGAGTGAGCCCCCCGGCCCACCGTCCTCGCCGCTCGCCTGGTCGCCCGACGGGAAGTCGATCCTGTTCACGCAACAGGCTACGCCGCATTTCGGCGACGCCGACCAGTCGGTGGTGATGGTGCTCGACGTCGTCGCGAGTGAGAGTCGCAAGCTTACCGCACACAAGGCGCTCGAGGGCTACGCCACGTACTCGCCCGACGGCTCGCGCATATCCTACTGGTACCCCCGCGACGGCGATCCCAACAACGAGAACGAGATTTACGTGACGCCCGCGTCCGGGGGCGACGGGACGGATCAGACCCGCGCCGTCGACCGCAGTCTGGTGCGCGCCGTGTGGATGCCCGACGGCAAGTCACTGCTGCTGGGGGGCCACGACGGGACCAGCACCGCGCTCTGGCTCCTGCCGCTGGGCGGCACGGCCAAGCGCCTCGACCTGGGCGACGTCAGCCCTTCATGGGGATTCTGGATCGATGTCTCGGTCGGCAGCGATGGCGCGGTCGCCTTCGCCGGCAGCACGCCCGACCGGCCGACGGAGCTGTACTATCTCGCGTCGCCCACGGCCCCACCGCGCCGCCTGACCGACCTGAACGCCGAGGTCGCGTCGCGCCAGCTCGGGACGATGGAGCGGCTGGAGTGGCCGGGACCGGACGGTTTCCGGGACGATGGCGTCGTGACCTACCCACCCGGCTACGTCAAGGGCAAGCGCTACCCGCTCGTGCTGATCATTCACGGCGGGCCCACCGCGGCGTCGGTGCGCGCCTTCAACTTGTTCAGCCACGTCGTGGCCGCGCACGATTACATCGTGTTCTCACCCAACTACCGCGGCTCGGACAACCTCGGCAACGCCTACCAGCGCGCCATCTTCAACGACGCGGGCGACGGACCGGGGCGGGACGTCATGGCCGGGATCGCGGCGCTCGTGCGGCTCGGCGTGGTGGACACCACGCGCGTCGCCGTGTCGGGATGGTCGTACGGCGGCTACATGACCACATGGCTCACGGGGCATTACCACCTGTGGAAAGCAGCCGTCGCCGGGGCCGCGGTGACGAACCTCGTGGACCAGTACAACATGGCCGACTTCAACGTGCTGGAGCGCTACAGCTTCTCGAGCTTCGGCTCCCCCTGGACGGGGAAGGCGCTCCAGGCGTACCGGGACCAGTCTCCCATCTCTTACGTCGCGGCGATGAAGACACCCACGCTGATCCTGTCGGACGTACGCGACGCGCGAGTCACGGTGACCCAGTCCTATGAGCTGTACCACGCGCTCCGCGACAACGGCGTCCCGGTCAAGTTCGTCGCGTATCCCGTCGACGGCCACTTTCCCGGCGACCCGGTGCGCACCACCGACGTCTTCCGGCGCTGGCTCGATTGGCTGGATCAGTATCTGAAGGGTCCCGTCTCGACCCGCTAGCGGTCGCCGTGCATCCGACGCTCCCCAGGATCGCGCGTCCTCGTCGCTGGTTGCTCGGCCTGTACCTTGTGAGTGCCCTGCTGGTCACGCTGCAGCAGGGCGTGCTCCACCAGTCCAACAACTTTCGCGTGTTCCGCTCGGCCACCATCAATTTGTTCGCCCGACGCGATCTCTATGCGGCACACCCCGAGCAACACGTCGACTTCTACAAGTACAGCCCGACGTTCGCCCTGCTCTTCCTCCCGTTCGCGTGGCTGCCGTTCGCGCTCGCGCTGCTCGCCTGGAACCTGCTGAACGCCCTACTGCTCTATTACGCCCTGCTGCGCCTGCTGCCGGGCCGCCCGGGGGTCAGCGCCCTGGCGCTCGTCTACCTCGAGCTGCTCCTGTCCATGCAGTACACGCAGAGCAACGCCCTGGTCACGGCGTCGATGATCCTGGCTTTTCTGGCCTTGGAGCGGGGCCGCCAGCTCGGGGCCGCGGCGTGGATCGCCCTGGGGACGTTCATCAAGCTGTTCCCGCTGGCGGGGGTGGCGCTCGCGCTGTGTCATCCGCGGCGCTGGCGCTTCGCCTTGATCCTGGCCGGCCTCGCCGTCGCGCTCGCCGCGCTGCCGCTCGTCGTGGTTTCGCCCGACGCGCTGGCAGCCCAATACCGCTCCTGGCGAGCCATCGAGGCGGCGGATACGCTGAATCGTGGCTACTCGCTGATGCAGTATCTCTACATGTGGTTCGGAGCCGACTGGCCCAACTGGCCGGTGCAGCTCGCGGGCACGGCGCTGCTCGTGGCCCCGCTCGCGCTCGGCCGGGCGCGCTGGAGCGATGCCGCGTTCCGACGCCTGGTCCTCTGCTCGGTGCTCGTCTACGTCGTGCTCTTCAACCATCAGTCGGAGCGGGCAACATTCGTGATCGCCTACACCGGGATCGTCGTCTGGTGCGTGGGCTCCGCCCCGAGCCGGCTCAAGACCGCGATCCTCGCACTCACGCTGCTTGTGATGGTCGTCCACGACGTGGAGATCGTGCCGCGGTGGGTAAAGTCCGAGATCCTGATTCCCTATCGCATCAAGGGCGTTCCCTGCGTCGTGGCGTGGTTCGCGATCCAGGCCGAGCTGTTCGCTACAGCGCTCCGAAGTGAATCAGCCGGAACCGCCCTCCCCGGAACCGCTCCCGAACCTCGGGGCGCGTGAGGGCGGCCAGCTCGCGCGCGCGCGGCGCCGTGTACCCGTCCCAGGCCGCGAGATCGGTGTCCGCATAGCCGGGGTGCACCATCAGCTCGGTGGTGCCAGGCGGCAGCCGGTCCAGGACCATGAGGAGCCGCGCCAGGAAGCTCCGGCTCCCCTGCAGCGAGATGCCGACGAACCGGTCCGGCCGATCGAGCGGCGCGGCCGCGCGTGACGACACGCCCCACGCCAGGCGCAGCGCCGCTTTTTTCAGCGAGGCGCGCCAATTCACCGCGTTGACGCTCCACGGCTCGAGCGGCACTCGCAGGACGGGAACGCCCGCATTGCGCGCCGTCTCCGCCACCGGGCCCCACACCCCGGGAAGGATGTGCACGTGCCGGTGGCTGTCCACGTGGGTCACGACGAATCCGGCGCTCTTGAGGCGCGCGAGCTGCGCCGCGCACTCGACCGCGATGTCCCCCGGATCGAGGCGTCCCGCGCATGCCCGCGCCAGCAACGCCCCGAGCGAGTGGAACTGGCCGGTGCGGGCGTCACACAGGCTGCCGCCCCACGACACCGGGCGACCCATCGTCAAGTTGAAGTGCAATCCCACGCCGAGTCCGGGGGAGGGCCCGAGGTCGCGCAGCCGCCGCACCGCGTCGGTCCAGCCGGGCGCATTCACCAGCACAGAGACCGACGACACCACGCCCGCAGCGTGCGCCTCCAGGATCCCGCGGTTCACGCCGGTCGACAATCCGAAGTCGTCGGCGTTCACCACCAGCCGCGGCGCGTCAGTCATAGCGGCCGCGCCAGTCGTTCCAGCGGATTTTTGCCAGGTCCTCGAGCATGCCGACGGCGTCGGCGACGAAGCGGACGGTGGACGGCTCGTCGTCGTAGCGATAGTGGACCGCTGCCTGGCTGATCTTCAGCCCGTGCTTCCTGGCGACGAAGAGCAGCTCGACGTCGAAGCCGAAGCCCGCGATGGTGAGGCGCGGAAAGATCACCTCGCTGGCCCGCGCCGTGAAGCCTTTCAATCCCGCCTGGGTGTCGAGGATTCCCGGGAGCAGCGCGAGGCGCACTGCCTGGTTGAAGACCCGGCTCATCAGGTGTCGCGTGTACAGATAATGGAAGAACGACGGGCTCATCAGGTAGCGCGACTCGGGGAGCACGCGGCAGGCGATCGCCACGTCGCTTCCCGTCTCGAGCCCGTGGACGATCTTCGTGATCTCTTCGACCGGATACGCGAGGTCCGCGTCCAGAAACACGCGGTAGCTCCCGTGGGCGGATTGCATCCCCCGGGCGACCGAGAAGCCCTTGCCGCGGTTCGGGTCGTTGCGGAGCACCGTGACTCCCGCCGCGTGGCCGAAGTCCGCGAGCAGGCGGGCGGTGGGGGGCTGGCTCGCATCGTCGACCAGGAGCAGCTCGGTGGTCCGTGGCTGGGCGGCGGTGAACGCCCGCAGCGCGTCCAGATGCGCCGGCAGACGCTCGGCGCCGTCCCGCACGGGCACGATCACGGACAGGTGGACTGCGCGATCACGCACGCCCACAAAGATACGGTTCCTCGACGCGACGCACCAAGCGGGCTAGTTTTTTCGGCCCGCATGAGTGAGGCGGTACCGTGAGCGACGCGTCCGGCACCATCCAGCACGTCTCCGACACCGCGCGCTGGGTCGCGCTGTATCGTGCGATGGAGTCGGAGCGGCCGGATGCGCTGTTCCACGACCCCTACGCGCGACGGCTGGCCGGGGAGCGGGGCGAGCGCATCCTGGCGTCCATGAAGCAGGGACGCACGTGGGCCTGGCCCATGATCGTGCGGACGGCGGTGATGGACGAGCTGATCCTGCGGGCGATCGCGCGGGACGGCGTCGACACGGTGCTGAACCTCGCCGCCGGGCTGGATACGCGTCCCTACCGGCTGCCGCTCGCCCCCACGCTCCGCTGGGTCGAGGTGGACTTCCCCGACGTGATCGCCTACAAGCAGCAGCAGCTGGCGGGTGAGCGAGCGGCCTGCGGACTGGAGCAGATCGGCGTGGACTTGACGGACGCGGCGCGCCGGCGCGCGCTGTTCGCGCAGATCGGCGGCGCGGCACGGCAGGTGCTGGTGGTGAGTGAAGGGCTGCTCATCTACTTGACCAGTGAACAAGTCGGAGCGCTGGCGCGCGATCTCATCGCGCAACCGTCATTCGCGTGGTGGCTGATCGACCTCGCCTCCCCCGGCCTGCTCAAGATGATGGCGAAGACGTGGGGCCGCGCGGTGGCCGGGAGCGCGCCGTTCCAGTTCGCTCCCCCTGAGGGGACGCGGTTCTTCGAGCCGCTCGGCTGGCGCGAGGCCGAGTACCGCTCGACCTGGGACGAATCCCTACGGCTCAAGCGCACCATGCGTCTCGCCTGGCTGTGGAGCCTGCTCGGCCGGGTCTACCCTAAACGCAAGCGGGAAGAGTTTCGTCGCTTCTCGGGCATCGTACTGTTCCAGCGGCGGTAGGGTACGGCCGGGGTCTCCCGCAGCGACTGCGTATTTTTGTCGCGGAGGGAGACCCCGGCCGTACCCTACCGGCTAGTTCAGCAGGTACCGCAGCCCAATCTGCATCTGCCAGCGCGACAGGAGACTCGCGTCGTCGATGAAGGTCGTCGCCGGGCCGGTGAAGTTGAACACGGGAGCGCCGGTCCCGTCGAAGCGCACCAGCTTGAGCGGCGACGTGGCGGCGGCACTCGCCACCTTGCGCACCCCCCACGACGAATTCAGGAGATGCCCCACGTTCAGGATGTCGAGACTCAGCTCGAACCCATGACGTTGCGCGCCGCCCTGAATGGCGAACTCCTGCAGAATCCGCAGATCCACGTCGTTGTACCAGGGATTCGGCTCCCCAAACCGGTCCGCGATCTGACCGCGGGGGGAGCTCAGGTAGCCGTCCTGACTGATGAAGGCGTTCAGGGCGGTCCACTGCTGCGCCACTGAGACGTTCGCCCCGCAGCCGCTCGGGCAGGGATCGAACTGGATCTCGCTCTGGCTTCTGGGGATGTAGATGAGGTCGTTGCCGGCCTGGCCGTCGCCGTTGACGTCACCGGAGTAGATGAACGAGTAGCGGTTCCCTCCGGCGCCCGCGAAGCGGTTTCCCTGGGCCGCTTCCAGGAACAGCCCGATACGGGTCTTCAAGGTCGGCGACCACGACTTCGTGTACGTGGCGGAGCCGACGATGCGGTGCCGCGCCCCGAATTCCGAGTAGCCGAGCTCGGGGTTGTTGGGATCGCCCTTCACGGGCTCGTTCTGCCACAGGACGCTGGCGATCTCCGTGGACTTGAGGTTGTTCTTCGCGTCGGTGAAGCTGTACCCGAGGCTTGCCGTCACACCG
>QHUM01000076.1 GCA_003222135.1 Gemmatimonadota bacterium
GGTTCTGGCTCACGATATTGGAGATTCCCAGCTGCCGGTCTTCGTACTGCAACCCCGCGGACGTCGTCGCCACGAGCGACCCGGACTGCGGCCGGTACGCATATACGAGATTCGCGTTCCAGTTCGCGTTGTGATTGTCGCCGTTCGTCAGCAGTGATACTCCGGGCGCGCTGCTCGTCTGCTCGAATTGGAGCACCGGCGGGAACAGGAGCGTGTTCTGCTGGGTGAACCGGTCGATGCCCCCGACGCCGATGAACTGCAGGTGATGCACGTCGTTCCTCACGATGTCGAACGTCGCCTTGGCGCTCCCGACGAAGCGGTCGACGTCCTCGTCGTTCGGGTTCACGAGCGCCGCGGTCTGAAGCGGGTTGGTCCCGGCCTTTGGGTTGTTGGGATAAATGCCGTTCACCGGCCGGATGTCGATGAAGCTCGGCGTGAACGGCAGCGACATGTAGTAGCTCACAAGGGCGTTATCGTTGTTGGTGAGCCCGCGACGCGCCAGCGTGTGGACGAAAGTCGTGGTAAGGCTCACAGCGAGCCGCCTGCTCAAGCGCTCGTCCAGGTTGGCCCGGACCGATTGCTTCCAGTAGCCCGTGTTCTGGATGATCCCAGCGGTCTTGCTGGTGAGGCCGGAGACGTAGTAGCGCGTGTTCTCGCTGCCGCCGCCCACGTCCACCGAGCTCTCGTAGTTCAGATCCTTCCGATTCGCGAGCTCCTGCTCATGATCGAAGAAGGGGCACCCGCCGCGACAGATCCGTCCCACCAGCGCGGAGTCCCCTAGGTTGGTGACGGCGGCCGCCGAGTCCGCGAACACGCGCGAGCCGAGCTTGTGGGCGAGCGCGGAGAACCCCAAACGTTGGGTCACGCCGAACCGGGGCTCGCCCACTTGGCCGCGTTTGGTGGTGATGACCACCACACCGTTCGCCGCCTTCGAACCGTATATCGCCGCCGCCGACGCTCCCTTCAGGACCTCCACGTTTTCGATGTCGTAGGGATTCAGGTCGGCGATGCGGTTCACCTGGTTCTGCTGCAGCGGCGATGGGTTCGAGCCCGTGTTCGACTGCGTCACGACTTGCTGGTTGTTCGGGATCGCCACATCGCTCATGATGACTCCGTCCACCACGTAGAGCGGCGAGGACAAACCGTTGAGCGTGGACACGCCGCGCAGCTTCACCTGGATGCCGCCGCCCGGAGCACCCGAGTTTTGCTGGATCACGGCGCCGGGTACCTTGCCCTGGATGGCGGTCTCGACACTGGGAACAGGGACGCGGCTCAAGTCGCCCGCCCCAACCGTCCCAACGGCGTTCGGCGCAAAGCGTTTCTCGACGCTGGTGGCCTGGCCCGTGATCACGACCGCCTCGAGGTTGAAGACGTCCGGCTCGAGGGTCGCGTCGACCCGGTTCTGGTCCGCGGCCACGGGCACCGTGCGGCGCTTGTAGCCGACACTCCGGAACAAGAGGGTGATCGCCCCATCCGGCGCGGATAACGAGAACTCGCCCTTGTCGCTCGTCACGGCTGTCGTTGGTGTCCCGACGACCGTGACCGTGGCCCCCACCACCGGGTCGCCGCTCAGCGAGTTGGTCACGCGTCCGGAGATGGTTCGCACTGCCGGCAGCGGAGGGCGCGCGTCCGCCACCACCGCTACGAACGAGAGTGCGAGCAGAGCCAGCCAGCAGGGCTTGATCACGGTTCCGCCAGGAACGGAGTAGGGCGCTAGCTTGCGCGTGATCTCCGAACTTCGCAAGGAGGTCGGAAACGACCGCCTACGCGGCCACTCCTTCCTTGACCTTGCGGCCGCCGCCGAGCGCGAGGTAGGCCGCCGGCCCCACCGCCGCGAGCAAGCCCGCCACCAGCACCCCCGGTAAACCGATCTCACGGCTCTGGATCTCGAGGACCACGGCGAGCACGATGAGCAGGATCGGCAGCGAGCCGAGCACCGCTAGCGCCGGCGCGCCCAGCGGCACGCGAAACGCGCCCCGCAGCCCGGGCTCGGCGCGCCGCAGCTGCAACAGCGCCCCGAACTCGAGCGCCAGCGCGGCGCTGTACAGCAGCACGTCGCCCGCTAACAGGCCGCCGAACGGGATCAGCGCAAACCCGGAGTACGCCAGCGCCGAGACGAGCACCGCGTTTCGTGGCGTGCCCCGCTCGTCCGTCACCGCGAGCGCGGGGGGCAAGAGGCCGTCCTGCGCCAGCACCAGCGGAATGCGCGAGTACGCGAGCAACAGCGCGTTGAACAGCGCGAACGCGCTCACGAGTCCTGCGCCCGCGATCCAAACGCCGAGCCACGGACCGACGACCACGCCGGCGATCCGGGGCCACGCGCCGTCGGTCCACGTCGTCCAGCCCGTGAGCGCCAGCGCGGGCAGGATCGTCACCAGATAGACCGCCGTGACCAGCGGCAGCGCGCGCGCCAGCGCGCGCGGGTAGGTCGTCGACGCCTGCTCGATTTCCCCGCCGATCGTCGAAGCGTTGTCCCACCCGCTGTAGTTCCAGATGCTCTGGGAGACACCGATGCCCAGGGCGCCGAGAAACGACGTACCCGTGGCGTGGAACGGCGTTGTCGGAAACGGCGTTGCCGGTTGCCCGAGCCAGCGAGCCAGCGCCACCGCCGCGAGCACGCCGAACGGCGCGAGCACCAGCGCGACAAACCATCCGGACGCCGTTCCCACGACCCGGGTGCCCCGCAGGTTGAGCCAGGTGGCTCCCCAGATCACCGCGAGCGCCACGACCCAGGCCTCGAAGCGGCCGAGCCCCGGCAGGAAGAACCGCAAGTACTGCAGGAACAACACCGGATAGATCGCCATGTCGATCAGCGAGTAGACCCAGGAGAGCCAGCCGTTCCAGAAACCCCAGAAGCGCCCGAACGCGCGCTTCACCCACTGGTAATAGCCTCCCTCGACGGGGAGCATCGACGCCAGCTCCCCGATGAGCAGCGCCTCGGGCACACTATAGATGAGGGGGGTGGCGACGAGCAGCAGCACCGCCACCCCGGGGCCCACCGAGCCGACCAATCCCTCGAGGCCGAACGGGCCGCCCGAGACGGTGAAGAACATCACCGCCACGAGGGACCCGAGGCGCAGCGCCGGTCGCGCGGGCCGTGACGTCACGGGTGCGAGTGGTCGTGCCCCGCGCCCCAAATGACCGCGGGATCATCGCCCTCGAATGCCATGACGTGCACCATCCAGCCGAAGATGCGGGGGAGGAAGCGTCCACCGACCGCGCGGCACGCTTCCGCCGTGGCGATCGGCGACTTCGGTCCGAACACGGGCGTCCCGTCGTGCGTCTCACGCCAGCGCGCTGCACCACCCTGCCCTCGCGGCGGCACGCACCAGTTCACGTGCTCGTGCCAGCGCGCCACCCCCAACGGGACGCGCCGATCGAGCTCGTCGAACGACGCGCGGGCCGGCGCGGAATACATCGCACCCACCAGCACGAACTTGCCGTCCGGGTCCTGGCGATACAGCAGTGAGGTCGGCCGGGCCGGGTCGAAGCGGAACATCTCCCCCACGGCCCAGCGCCACTTCGTGAAGTGGTACGCGGGCTGCTTCACACCAGGAAGAAACTGCCGGAATCCCTCTGCCTCCGCGAGGTGGACATCGCGATAGCTTGCGAGTGCCGCGCGCATCGTGCGCACCAGCGCGGCCGCGCGCGCGGAGTCCGCTTGACTCGCGGGCCGAGGAGGTGTGAGCACCATATGCGGATCGGCGCCGAGCGGCCCGCTCATGGCGTCGTGCGCCGCCATGGCCGAGGGCCGATCGGTCGAATCCATGGCTTCCATCGCTGCCGGGTCTTGATGGGAGGGAGGCGGGTTCGCCTGGGCGCGCACCATCAGCAGCATCCCGACAGCCAGCGTGGTGATGATGCAACAGCGAGCGATGGCGGCCGGGACGACGTGCATTGTGACCTCGAGGGGGTGTCGAGGGGGTAATTTAAGGAGCGCACCCTCTCGGGAGACAGCATGAGAGCACTCGTCCGTCCGTTGCTGGTGGCAGCCGTCGGCGTGCTTGGCGCGCGCTGCCGCGAGGCCCGGATTACTGCACCACCTCCCATCACCAGTCTGCCGCGCGCGCTCAGCGCGGGAGAGCACGGCCTCATCGCTTCGGACAACCGATTCGCCTTCAAGCTGTTCGGCGAGATCGCGCGGCAGGCGGGCCCCGATTCGAACCTGTTCATCTCACCGCTCAGTGCGGCGATGGCGCTCGGTATGGCGTACAACGGCGCCGCAGGCGCGACGCGGGACGAGATGCAGCGTGCGCTCGAGCTCACAGGCATGACGCTCGACGACGTGAACCAGTCCTATCGCAGCTTGATCGCGCTGCTCTCCGGGCTCGACCCACGGGTGGCGTTCACCCTCGCGAACTCCGTGTGGTACCGCCAGCAGTTCAACCCGCTGCCCTCGTTCCTGGACGCGACCCGTACCTACTTCGACGCCACAGTCCAGAGCCTGGACTTCGCCAGCCCGGGCGCGGCACCGACGATCAACCGTTGGGTCAGCGAACAGACGCGGGGCAAGATCCCGACGATCGTACCGGATCCCGTGCCCGACGACGTCGTCGCCTACCTCATCAACGCCATCTATTTCAAGGGCGACTGGACGATGCAGTTTGACCCGGCCCGCACCGCACCGGGCCCGTTCACGCTCGCCACTGGAGCGACGACGAGCGTCCCGAGGATGACGCACGGTCGTGCGGTAACGATCGGATACCTGCGCGATGGCGACGTCACCGTGCTCGATCTGCCCTACAGCGCCGGGGCGTTCACGATGACGATCGCGCTGCCGCGCGATCCGGCGAGGATCGACTCCTTGGTCCTGGGGTTGACCGAGGAGCAGTGGAGCGGTTGGACGGCCGCGCTCGATGCGGCGTCCTTCGAGGTGTACCTACCCAAGTTCACGCTCACCTACGATCTCACGATGAACAACGTGCTCGCGGCCCTGGGCATGCCGTCCGCGTTCTGCGGCCCGTGGCAGACCGACTTCACGGACCTGGACCCGAGCGGACGGGCCTGCATCACGAACGTGAAGCACAAGGCGTTCGTCGACGTGAACGAGGCGGGCACGGAGGCCGCGGCGGCGACATCGGTCGAGGTCGGCATCACGAGCCTGCCGACGTCCATTGTGGTGGATCGCCCGTTTGTCTTCGCCATTCGAGAGCGGCTCTCTGGGACAATCCTCTTCCTCGGCCGCGTGATGAACCCGGCGATCAGCGGCTCGTAGCGCCGAGCGCCGCCCGGAGACAAGGCGGCGAGGTCCGGAGGCAGGAGTTGGCGGCTCGTGCATTCGAACGGGGCGATGAGAAGTCGAGTCCTCGTTGCCGAATGCGTCGTTGCAGCGTCTTGGCCCACGCGGGGAGCGTCGGCAGGTCACCGTGCGGACGGTGTTCGCCCGCTCCGGAGGGCAGCGTCATGCCGGGTCAGCAGCTCGGAGACACGATCGCAGAGGTCCGCCCTGCGCGGACGTAGCGTGGCTCGCTCGGCGGCGTGCCGAGCACGCGCTCATAGACCGCAAGCTCGCGCCGCGCAATCCGCGGCCACGCGAACCGCGCCGCCTTCGCGAGCCCCGCCGCGCCCATCGCCCGGCGCCGCTCGGGATCCGCGATCAGCGCGAGCGTCGTGTCGGCCCACGCCACCGGATCGTCTTTCGGCACGATCACCGCTTCCGCGCCGCCGTCGATCACCGAGCGGAACCCGAGGTTGTCCGACACGATCATCGGCGTGCCGCACGCCATCGCTTCGAGCAGCGTGACGCCGAACGACGCGATCGTCGTTGGACAGAGATACAGGTCCGCCGAGGCGTAATACTCCGGACGCTCCTCGAACACCTGCCCGACGAAGCGCACGCTCGCGCCGAGCGACCGCGCCCGCCGCTCGTAGTAGCCGCGCCACGGGCCGTCCCCCGCCACGGTGAGCACCGCGTTCGGGTGGCGCGCCAGGATGCGGGGGAGGGCGGCGAGCGCGGTGCCGAGACCGTTGCGCGGCTCGATGCGGCCGAGGAAGAGGAGGCGCGGGCCCTGGGTCAGGGCGTCCGTGGGGGCCCGGCCGTTCGGCCGGAAGAACTCCACGTCCACGCCGTTCGGGATGATCTCCCAGTCGGCCCGGAAATAGCGCGAATTCGCGTCTACCACGGGCTCGCTCACTGCGATCGTCGCGGCGTGCCGGTCGAGGATCTTCTGGAGCGGGCGCCGAAACACGCGACAGGCGAGCGAGCGCGCAAACCACGAGTGGAACGTGGCGACCACCGGGATGCCGACCCGCCCGGCGGCGATCGGCGCCGCCAGTCCGAACGTCGGCGCGAGGCCGCCGTGGACGTGCACGATGTCGTAGCGACCTTCCCGGAACAGGGCTTCGAGCTCACGCCGGATGCCCCAGCCGGTCGTGATCCGGGAGACCCCACCGTTCGAGTAGATGACACGGCTCGTCCCCACCCGGCGGACGAAGGCCGCGTCCGGGTAGCTGCCCATGTTGGAGCTGAAGACACGGGCGCTATGGCCCCAGCTGTTGAGCTGCAGGGCGAGGTTGTGCACGTGCTCGGGCACACCCCCGAGCTGGGGATAGTAGTCCTCGGCAACGAGCGCGATGCGCATTCCAGTCCCGCAAGCGAAGGGTTGACGGTGATCCGGGCCGGCGAGACGGCCCGCTTCCGAGAGCATGACCCGCCGGTCGGCGGCGGGGTCACAGCCGCCGCGGCGTGCTCGCCTGCAGCCGGCCCAGGACCGCGACCACCGCCTCGGGCTGCTCTTCATAAAGGAAGTGACCCGCCCCGGCCACGGAGTCAAGGGCGAAGGCGCGCACCGTGCGCTGCAGCAGCCGCACCTCGTCTGCCCCTACGTCGCCCTCGTGCCGCGCCCCCCCCAGGACGAGGCGCACCGGGCAACGGATCTCGGCGAGGTGGGGCCACAGCTTCTCCGGCTCCCGCGAGTTCGCCATCGCCAGATAGGCCTTGAGGGTCGCGTCGAGACTGCGGGCGGCACCGGCGGTGTAGCCGAGCACCACGTCGTCCGTGACCCACGTCGAATCGCCCGACGATGCGAGCAGCATGGTCCGGATCTTCTTCCGCACGAGCTTGATGCCACCGAACAGCTTGATCCAGGGAGCAAACCGGAGCGCCCGCTTGAACGCCGGGGTGATGGCGGCCTCGGTCGGCCCGCCTTCGAGCGAGATGAGTCCGCGGACCAGGTCGGGCCGACGGTAGGCGAGCCGAAACGCCTCCGCGCCGCCGAGCGAGTGCGCAATCACGAACGTCTGACGGATGCCGAGGGAATCGAGCACGCCGGCGATCCGGTCCGCTTGCGCCGTCAGCGAGTAGTCGGCGCGTTGCGGCCGCGCCGACGAGCCGATGCCGAGCGGCTCGACCACGATGGTGCGGTAGCCCGCGCTGTTCAGCAGCGGGACGAGCTTGCGAAAGCCGAACTCCGAGCCGAACAGCCCGGGGATGAGGACGACCGGCGGGCCCGCTCCGGAAGTCTCGACCTGCAGAGACTCCGTCGCAGCGAGGGGAACCTTGAAACTGTGGCGACCGGCGGTGTCGGCGAGCAGCGCCACCGCGATGAGCCAGACGATAAGTCCCTTCCGCGTTCGAACCGAGGCAGGAAATCTATGTCGAGATCCCCAGCTCGCTTCAACCGTTCAGGGGGCTCTGGAGGATGACCTGGGAGGCTGCGGCAGTGGCAGTACCGGGAGCCTGTGGAGCAATTGGTCCAGCACCTGTTGCTCGTGCTTCAGGAAGCGGTCGTCGCCGTACACGAGCAGCGCGGCGGGGCCCCACTCGGGGTCGGTTGGATGACCGATCTCGTGGTGGTCGAGTCCAATCGACGGACCGAGCGCCAGCATGGTCCGGATGACGCGCTCGTAATGCTCAGCGACCGTCGCAAAACCGGCCCGCAGCGCCGCCAGCTCGCGCGCCAACCGGATACGCTCCCGGAGGCATTGCCGAAACGCGTCGGGCGCGTTTTGCGCGGCGGTGTCTCTGCTGCTGGCAGTGGCCAAGTCTGTCGCACCGGTTGCGGGTGCCAACGGTTGCTTCCTCGTCGAAGCATAGACTCGGATACTGAACTGCACAAGATGCACACCGCGTCGCGGCTGTCGCCGGCGCGACAGTCACCGGTCGACAACTACCGCGCGGGAACGCGACCCGCAGCCAGCTCTCGCAACCGCCCAGGCTCGCGCACGTATACCACGCCCCGCTCCAGTCCCACGAAGCCGGCACGCGCCAATCGACGCAACTGCTTGTTGGTGGTCTGGCGACTCAAGTTCGCGAACGCGGCGATCAGCTGTTGACTCACGTCGAGGCGCGCATTCGCCGCCGAGCCAAGCGCTCCATCCAACCGTTCGAGGAGCAAAAGGAGCGTCTCGGGCACGCGCCGCGATGGGTCACGCAGCGCCACCATGGCGAGATGGTCCAGCACCAGCGCGTATTGGTGCGCGTGCCATGAGGCCACCGCGGCAGCGAGCGACGGATCCGCCGCCAGTTGCCGGCCGAATGCGTCGGCCCCGACCTCCAGCGTCGTCGTGGGCAGCAGCGCCGCGGCGTGCCTCGTCTCGGGAGTCGGCTTGGACTCCCACAACGGTGGACTGAGCAGCCAACCGGGGCCGAACACCTCGAGAATGGCATCAGTCGCGCGCCCGACCGCCACGTGCAGCCCGACGGCGCCTTTCCGGATGCAGATGTGCAGCTGCCTGAGGCGCTCGGCGGGGTGCAACAGTTCGCCCGGGCGATACTCGCGGGTCTCGACTCCGGGTAGCCTGGCGATGTGACTCGCAACCGACTCCAACGATGCAGCCCCTGAGAAGGCGGTGTCGGGGAATCCCCCTGGAGAGGACAATCAAGATTGGGGCCACGCGACCGCTACGTGTCGACGCCATGAGCGCGCGGCCCCCGGCACGATTTGCCGCGCCGTCGACACAACATGTAGAGGAGCGACGACGTGGCATGTCCGCTCCGGCACGACGCGATCGCGTGTGTCACGGGCGCGACAGACCACGATCCTGCTTCAGCGCACGACGTCAGGCGGGCTGGGCGTCGGAGCGGGCGGGGGTCGTACCGGCAGGCGTCCCGTCGCCGGGGGTGCGGCGTGCGCCATCAAGTCGAATTCATCCCAACCGACCGAGTACACGCCACCGCACCGTGCGCACCGCAGCGCGAGCGGATGCCCGCGCGTCGGCGCGCGGTTGCGGCAGCCGGGACACGTGAGGTAGCGATCACCCCAGTCTTTTGGGAGGCGCACCGCATCGCGGGGGCGGGGTACGACGGACCAACGCCGCGGCGGGACGGTGACGGTTTCCAGAAGTCGTCGCGGCACCGTGACCGGCGTTCGGTTCACGTCGAGCATGACTCCCTCGTCGGTGATCCGAATGACGCGGTACCACGCGCCGCGGCGCAGCCCGCGATTTACGTCACGTTGGAGACGAGCCCACTGCAGCTCGTCGGGGATTGCCCCATGTTCCGCCCCTGGCACCGTTGACGAGAGGATTCCCTTCAGAGCGGCAGGAGTCAAGTGTCGAGCGCGCGCGACATGTAGACCCGGTCATTCGACCAGCGTGGCGAGCGGCGTTCGCGGGTGGCGAATGGCCAGGGGCGGAATCGAACCGCCGACACGCGGATTTTCAGTTCACATCAGCCGCGCCGCTTGACCGGCACCACCGACCAGCATCGGACGCCAAACGTTGGGATTACACAACTTCGGCCGCCATCCTCGGCGGCCGTCGTGACACTGGTGTCCTTCAGTGGCCAATCGTGAGGGGGACATTCGGGGGACAGTCCCCTGCACGACGCCCGCAGTGGAGCAGCGAACTGAGACGAGGGGCCCCATGCGGGCCCCTCGTTTTATGGTCCGGCACTGACCCTTCAAGACCCCACCGGACCGCATTGGCGGACACAGACCGGCAAACATTGCGGCAAACATCCCTGTGGGGCAGACCCTAAGGCGCCATCGGGGAGGTTAGAGCGACTCGCCGGGCGAGAGAATGGACTCATTTGTTGGCATCGAGGAAACCCAGAAGGAAGCGCGCGATCGGTTGCGTGATCCAGCGTTCACGTATGTCAGGCCAGTTAATGCCCAAGCGATCAAGGGCAAGTCTATCGAGCACGTACATCGGTCGCTCCCTGCGTATCAAGCGCTGGCCGACACAGAAGTTTAGGCTGAAGGAATAGGCTGCACCCGCTTGGCTCGAAACGCCCCGGCATCCGACTCGTAAAACGACGCGTACATGACGATGATCAACGCCGTATACATGGCACTCGGAGAGGCTCTGGCCGGCCGCTACACGAACGAGCGTGAGCTCGGACGAGGCCGGAAAAGGCCCCGCGGAGGGAGGCTCCTCTTCTAACCCCCTGTACGTGCATCAGGTGGTCACATCGCAGAGGTGACTGAGGGGTCCGCCCCTCGACAACTCCTGGAGCGCTTGGGATCTGAGCAGCGCCCGTTCGACCGGGACGGACAGAGACGATATCAGGCTCGTTGCGAGTGGACGGTCGCGCGCCCATTGTAGGGCGGTGAATCGCACGAGACTTCTGCTCGTCTTTGGTCTCGCGAGCGGTGCTCCGACCGCCCGCCTTCCCGCCCAATGCCCCGACGGCTCCCCGCCGCCGTGCGGGAGGCCTGCAGTCGCGCCCCCGGCCGCGAGCAGCGTCGCAGTTCTGTATTTCGACGCGCGCGATACGGCCGACGCCTATCTCGCCGACGGCCTGACCGAAGATCTCACGAGCCTCCTCGGCAGTGTGACGAGTGTCCAGGTGAAGGCACCCGGCGTGGTGCGGCGCGCCCAGCAGGCGACGCCGGGCAACGCGCCGGCGATCGCCCGCGCGCTCGGTGTGCGCTACCTCGTCGACGGCAGCGTACGACGCGTCGGCATGCAGGTCCGGGTATCGATCCGATTACTGAACGGGGCAACGGCCATCGCGACCTGGGGGAACGTGTTGGACCGCACGCCCGAGGAGCTGCTGGGGTTGCCGTCGGTGATCGCTCGGGAGGTGGCGACGCGGGTGGGGGGACTGACCCCGTCATCGGCGGCTGGCGCGCTCGGCGCTGTGCGCACGCGCAGTGCTGCCGCCTACGATCATTATCTGCGAGGCAACTTCCTATTGGCGCTACGGTCACCGGACGGGACTGCCCGAGCAGTGGCGGAGTACCGGGAGGCCGAACGGCTCG
>QHUM01000071.1 GCA_003222135.1 Gemmatimonadota bacterium
AGCCGCCCGCCCGCGTCGAGGATGTCGAGCTTCACCTCCTGGTTCTTGTTCTTGAGCCAGTAATAGATCATCGCGCCGGTCGGCGGGTTCTTTCCCACCGGGTGCGCATCCGAGCCGCCGCCGCCGAAACCGCCCCCCCAATCCACGCGGTACGCGTCGCGCGGCTTGAACAGATGGACGCTCTCCCGCGGGATCGCGCGCGCCAACTGCCGCAGCGGGGAGATGTCGTCCAGGATCCAGAAGGAGCGTCCGTGCGTCGCCGCGACGATGTCCCCCTCTTTGACCGCCAGGTCGTGCACCGGCACGATCGGGAGGTTGAGCCGGAGCGACTGCCAGCTCGCGCCGTCGTCGAACGACACCCACACCCCCCGCTCGGTGCCGGCGTAGAGCAGGCCGCGGCGCGTCGGGTCTTCGCGCACCACGCGCACAAACTCGGTTGCCGGAATCCCCTTCACGATCTTGATCCAGCTGCGCCCGTAATCGATCGTCCGATAGATGTAGGGCGCGAGGTCGTCGAGCTGATATCTGTTCGCCGCGAGGTAGGCCGTCCCGGGCGCGAAGTGCGACGCCTCGATGATCGATACGCGCGTGAACGGCGCGACATCGCGCGGCGTCACGTCCGTCCACGTCTTCCCCCCGTCGCGGGTGACGTGCACCAACCCGTCGTCCGACCCGGCCCAGAGCAGCCCTTTTCGCAGGGGCGACTCCGCCAGCGCGAAGATCGTGGCGTAGTACTCGGCGGTCGTCTGGTCGCTCGTGATCGGCCCGCCCGAGACGCCGAGCGTCGCGGGATCGTGCCGGGTGAGATCGGGCGAGAGCGGGGTCCAGCTCTGTCCTTCGTTCACCGACTTGAGCACCACGTTGCCGCCGATGTAGAGCACGCGGGGGTCGTGCGGCGAGATCAAGAGCGGCGCGGTCCACTGAAAGCGGTACTTCCCTTCCCCGGCCGGGTGTCCGTCCGGACTGTCGGGCCAGGGATCGATGGAACGCCAGAAGCCGGTCTTGTGGTCCACCCGCGCCAGAAAGCCTGAGTTGTCGCCGCCGTAGGTGATGTCGGGGTCGTCAGGCCGCGCCTGGATATGGCCCGACTCACCCGCCACGTCGTACCACTGCGCCCGGTCGATGCCCCCGGGCCAGCGGCTCGGCCCACACACACCGGAGTTGTCCTGCTGGGCGCCGCACACCCGGTAGGGAAAGTGGTTGGTCGTCGTGACGTGGTAGAACTGCGCGGTGGCGTAGTCCTGGTCCGTCCAGGTTTTCCCGCCGTTCGTCGACACGTTGGCGCCGCCGTCGTTTCCCTCGATCATGCGCTGCGGATCGTTCGCCGCGATCCACATGTCGTGGTTGTCCCCGTGCGGGTCGCGCAGGCGCCGGAACGTCGCTCCGCCGTCCGTCGACTTGTAGGCGAGGACGTTGAGGGCGTACACCGTGTTCGAGTCCTTGGGGTCCGCGAAGATGCGCGAGTAGTACCACGGCCGCTGCCGCAGCTTGCGCTCGCCGTTGACGTACCGCCAAGTGGCACCGCCGTCGTCCGAGCGGTACACCCCGCCCGAGTCGGCCTCGATCAGGGCCCACACGCGCGCGGGTTTCGCGGGCGAGACGGCGAGGCCGATGTTGCCGAGCAGCCCGGTCGGGAGGCCGGAGTTGTGCGTGAGCTCGGTCCAGTTCTCGCCCCCGTCCGACGACTTGAAGATGCCGCCGCCCGCGCCCCCCGAGATCAGCTGCCACGGCTTGCGCTGCGCCTGCCAGAACGCCGCGTACAGCACGGTGGAGTTCGACGGGTCGAGCACGAGATCCGAGATTCCCGTCGAGTCGTTGCGGAACAGCAGCTTGCGCCACGTCTTGCCGCCGTCGGTCGTCTTGTAGACACCACGGTCCGCGTTGGGGCCGAACGCGTGGCCCTGGGCGCCGACCCAGACGGTGTCCGGACCGCTCGGGTGCACACGGACCCGGGAGATCTGGTGCGTGTCCTCCAGCCCCAGATGCGTCCAGGTCTTCCCGCCGTCCGTGGTCTTCCAGACGCCGTCGCCGTGGGAGACGTTGCCGCGGATCGGGTACTCGCCCGTGCCGACGTACACGACGTCCGGGTTCGACTCGCTCACCCCGATCGCCCCGATCGTGCCGCCGAAGTACTTGTCCGTCACCGGCAGCCAGGTGTGGCCGCCGTCCGTCGTCTTGAAGACGCCACCCCCCGTGGTCCCCATCCAGTACTCGTTGGGCCGCGACGCCGATCCGGCGACGGCCACCGAGCGGCCACCGCGGAAGATGCCGATCTCGCGCCACTTGAGGGCGGCGAGTGCCGTCGAGTCGTACGGGGCGACTTGAGCCCGCGCGGGGCGGGTGGGCGAGAGGATGGCGCCGAGGGCGACGAGCGCGGCGATGCGGGCGAGCACGGCAAACCTCCGAGGTCGGGCTAGGAAGGCACCCACGTAGCACGTGAACCGCGCGCCCCGCAAGGGGGCGGCTCCCTACGGCTTGGGCAGCATCATCCCCGGCATGTCCAGCGGCTTCTCGGTAATCGAGGACTTCGCGTCAGTTCCTTTTCCCGTCAGCAACAGTTCGCCGTTCTTCCCGCTGGCCTTTACGATGCCGAACGGAACATCGCGCGCCAGCCACGCCTCGCCATCGGCGTCTTGCAGGTGCAGCGCACGGGTCTCACCGCCGGGGGTCTTCACCGTTTCCCACCCGACGACCTTGGCATGGCCGCAGCGCCGGCCGATGTCGAGCACGGGCGTACTCTGACCGGTTTGCTGGCCCATCATGGCCGCCATCTGCTCGGGCATCCGCATCGCCGGTTGGCCTTGCGTCTTCACGATCATGCCGCGGATCCCCGATACGTCCGTATCGAACCCGGGAATGAGAATCTGCATGGCCCCGCTCTGGCCGGTCCCGGCGCCGCTGATCTCGAACCAGTAGAGGGTGGTGTCGCCGCGACGCTCGGTGCCGACGATCGCGAAGCGCACCTTCCCGCCCCCCTTGCTCCCCGTCGCGTCGTAGGAGGCCCACTGGCCGACGGTTATGTGAGCGATGGACTTGCAGACCTCGGCCGCCTCCTGGGCGGCGAGCGGGGCGACGAGCGACACGAGCAGGGTGGCGGCGCCGAGCGCGCGGCACGGACTTGGCATGGAGCGGCTCCCAAGGAAGTGAGCGGAATAATACACCGCTGGCACAGATTGTTTACAGACCTACAAGGAGCCACGATGAGAGCCGCGCGATCCCGTTTCATCGCCGCCGCGTTCGATCACGGCCAGATCCCCACGATCGCCTGCTTCAACCGGGCGCGCACCAGCCTGGGTGTCGACTTCGACCGACTGATCGCGGCGCTGCAGACGTTCATCGACGACTACTTCGTGCCCGTCTGGGGCACACCCGCGAAGCTCGTGAAGACGACGACGTTTCGCAAAGGAGCGTGGGCGATGGCGTTCCTGGACGACGCCGACGTCGCCAACGCGCTCGGGTATCACGACCTCACGCCCGACGGCCTGCCGCTCTCGAAGGTCTTCGTGAAGACCACGCGCGCGGTCGGCCAGAAGGTGAGCGTCACGGCTTGTCACGAGCTCGCCGAGATGCTGGTCGATCCCGCGATCAACCTGTGCGCCACGGGCCCCGGCACCGTGTTTTACGCGTACGAAACCGCCGACGCGGTCGAGGAGGTGGAATTCACCATCGGCGGCATCGCCATGAGCGACTTTGTCTACCCCGCCTGGTTCGAAGCATTTCGTAAGCCCAACTCGGCGCAGTTCGATCATGCCAGGAGAGTGAAGCGGCCGTTCCAGATCCTGCCGGGGGGTTACATGAGCGTCTTCAAGAGCGGGCGGTGGACGCAGGTGTTCGGGTCGGCCGCGAAGGCGCGCCGCTTCCGCCGGGAAGACCGGCGGGGACACCGCAGCACGTATCGGGGGAAGACGCAGCGGATGCGGGCGTCGCGACCGGCCCGCTAGGGCAGCGGCGTGGCGCTCGAAGCGCCCTTCGCGCACGCTGGCGCGCCTTCGCGCGTCGCGGGCGCGAGCGGCGTAGACCCGACGAAGACCGCGCACTGCTGCGTCGTATTGGAGCTCGTGATCACGGCGGTCCACCCGTCGCTCGTCAGCGTGATCGCGGGCGTCCGATTAGCGGGCGACACGTGGTAGGCGGTGCCCAAGTCGATCGTGTACTTCTGGTTCTCCGCGAGGAAGTTCTCTTCCATGGTCACGAGATTGCGTAAATCAGTCTTCATCGCGGCGACCTGGGCCCGCTCCTTGGTGTTGGTAAGCCTGGGAATCGCGATGGTGGCGAGGAGGCCGATCAGCGCCATCACGATGAGCAGCTCGATGAGGGTGAACCCGTCGCGTTTCATGCACCAGCCTCCCCGCCGCGCGTAGGGCGGCGGCCCGTTGTCTACCATCTTGCCTAATGAACTGCTCCTCTGCAAGCGGTGTACCAGGCTGCGGCGCCCAGCTCCCGACCGCTCTCGTCCGGGCCGCTATTCCCGCCACGGCCGTCATGCAGCTAAGTTCAAGCCCGGCAACCACGCGACCGTGGCGGAACTGGTAGACGCGCAGGACTTAGGATTCACGCCCCCCCTATGCGGGAAGCGGTCCGTATAGGGGGGTTCTGTCTTTTTCGAGCGTTTCAGTCGCCCACCCGACGCATAGTCCGGCACACTTACGGCACACCCAACCGGAGGGACACCGATGGCCGCCAACCCGATAAGACAGAAGTTGCTCGCCGACATTGAGCAGGCCGGCGGATGGGAGCAGGTGTTCGAGCGGGTCGCGAGCGGGGAGAGTCAAACCGCGATCGCTGCAAGCATGGGGGTCTCGCAAGGGTTCTTCTCCCGCGTGATGCACTTGGACGCGGAGCGGGTCCGGGCCTTTCGGGAAGCGAAACGCCTGTGGGCCATCACGCTGGTCGAACGCACGGGGGACCTGGTGAACAACGTCAAGGAAAACCGCGACAGCATCGCCAAGGTTAGTGAAGTGGCAGCGCATAACCGTTGGGAAGCCGGCAAGTGGGACCGCGAATTGTTCGGCGAGGACAAAGGCGATGTGAACGTGAACGTGACCAACATTGCCGCGCTCCACGTGGACGCGCTGCGGCACCGCATCGTGGAGGCGAGCCCGCCGCTCGCCGCGCCGCCCAGTCACGCGCCGGTTCCTGGGGCGATCCTCGGAGCGGTCCCCACCGAATCGCCGGTCCCCGACGCCCCCGCAGCCGTGGAGCGGCATGGTGTGGACGGGGACGCGGACGCCGGCACCCTGTGGTGTCACGACTGTCGGCGGAACGATTGCCGCCATGCGAAACACGAATACGCGCGCCAGGCGCAAGCCTACGCAGAGCACCAACCGACCGGCCCCCGGCTCCTGCGGGGACTGGTCTAACACGGACACCCACCAACAGCGTCCGACTTGGCTTCGCGGCCTGTCGTGGCCTGACCCCCGTCGAACTTCACCGTCCGTCCCCCCGCCGTCGCCTCGCTACCACCTGGGGAGAAGAAGGCGTCACCTGCTTATACGGCGCACGGGAAGGCGCCAACCCCCAATGCCATCGCCCCGCGTCATGTCAGCGTTAGGGCCGCTGGCCAGCGGGCGTGTACAGCTCGGCGTGAACGAATCCACGCAGCTCCGGGAAGCGGACGGTCGCGTCGCTCCAAGACTTGTGGAACCGAGCCTGCGAGGCTGTCTCGAGTTCCCTTTGGAAGGTGCCCTCCGCAGACGGCGTTGCCACCTCCACGATGACGAGATGCGTGTTCTCTCCGGAGCCGGCAATCTTGGTGAGCAACAAATATGACACGACTGCCTTACGCTTCACCAACTCGTCGAACACTGGGGTCACGACATCGACGAGCGCCGAATCGTATGCCTTCTCCTGGCCGGGCCGGACCTGATAATAGTTGACGTGATAGAAGTGGCCATGTCTCGCCTGACCGACAAGCGGGGCGGCGAGCGCAACGAGGCCGACGAAAATGGGAAGCGTGCAGCGCACAAGGCGCGCGCCGTGGGCCAGCACGACGGTCGTATCCGTTGACATGTTCGCCTCCGAAGCGAAAAGTGATGCAGAGGCTGCGGGCTGAGGCCGAGGACCTAACCTCCTTTACGCCTGCCGGCAACCCTCCAGTTATGTAAGGCGACCACAGCGGAGAAGGGCGGGAAACTCCCCCTCAGGACCCCCGTCCTCTTTACGCCGGGTCACACAGCTCCGCACACAGCGCCGGAATAGCAATGCGCGCGTGCGGAATACTAAAGCCGTGAGCCGCAGGCGCCGGGGACTGAACATCCGCAGCGCCAGGCTAACCCACGATTCGGCTTGCACGTAGCATCGGGCTGTGCCGTCGTTGTGCCGTTCACGGGACGCGGCCGGGCGACGCACCGGCGGCGCCGCCCGGGCCACCGTCGCGTATGAGCGCGCCATTCTGCGGCGGGCGTTCAACCTCGCGATTGAAAAAGGTGTCCTCGCCACGGCGCCCCGCATCACGGTGGAGAAGGTGGACAACGCGCGGAGCGGGTTCTTCACCCCGGGCGACTTCGCGGCACTCGTGGTCGAGATTCGCGACCCGGTGCTCCGGCGTTATCTCCGGGCCAAGCACCTGCTCGGGTGGCGCGACAACGAGCTCAAGCGGCTCCTGTGGTCGAACGTGGATCGCGACCTCAAGGAAGTGCGCGTCGCGGCCCGGGACAGGTAGCGCCGATTCCGCACGATCTCCGCCGGAGCGCGGCCCGCGACTGGCGGCCGTACATGTCGGAGCGGGAGATCATGAACCTGTGCGGCTGGAGGAGTCGGGCCACGTTGGAGCGTTATGACATTTCAAGACCCCAAGGACGTGGCGGCGGGGATTCATCGGCGCTACGGCACAACTGCGGCACAATCAGACGTTGCCCCGCCGAGCGAGGAGCACGTAAGTTGAAGCAGGACAATCACGCGACCGTGGCGGAACTGGTAGACGCGCAGGACTTAGGATCCTGTGGGGCAACCCGTGGGGGTTCGAGTCCCTCCGGTCGCATCCCAAGAGCACTCACATGGCGACTCGCATCGCGCACCTCCCCGGCGCCTGCCTGCTGGGCGCAACGCTCGTAGCCTGCCACTCCCACGCACGCGAGGACGCATTTCTCGCCACCCGCGTGCCGGTGGCCCGGCTCGACTCCGTCCTCCGGGCGGCCAACGGCATGCGGCTGCCGCTGGCAGACGCCCGAGCCCTGCTGGAAGTGGCCCCGGACATCGGCCTCAGCTCCACCCCGCCCCACGACACGATGACGATCGCGGAAATCCTCTCCTGGGCCAGGGCCGAGCACGCCCGGAAACAGCGCGCGGTCGCGGAAACGACCGCCGCTGCCGCCGCGCGGCGCCGGGAGATCCAGCAGCAGCTCGACTCCCTGGTCGCCGTCCTGGTGGTCGACAAGAGCTTCCTGCCGAAGAACCCCGACTTGGAGCGCTACCAGGACTTCATCTCCCTGACGTTCGCGTACAAGAACCAGGGGACGAAGAGCATCCAGGCGTTCCAGGGTGACGTGAGCTTTCTCGACACCACGGGCGACACGATCTACAGCGCGCATCTCAAGGTGGACGGCCCCATCGCCCCGGGAAAGACGCGGCGCGAGCCGGGACGGATCATCCGGTACGACCCGTTCCGGCCCGGACACCAGCGCCTGCGCAGCACGCCGCTGGGCAGGCTGAAGGTGGTGTGGCAGCCGAGCGATGCGGTGTTCACCGACGGCAGCCGGCTCAGTCTCGTAAGCGTCGAACCCTGACATCCTCGAGGCTCGTCATGCGCTCCGCAATGCCGCTCGCCGCCCTCGTCGTGTGCGCCCTCGCCCGCCCTATCCCCGCCGCCGCGCAAGAGACGCCCACCGAGCGCACCGCCGCCGCCGACGTGATTCGCCGCGTGAACGACCTGGAGCGGTCGCTCGCCCTGCCCCAGCTCGTCGCGCGGCTCACGGGTAAGGATCCCCGCCGCGACGCCGTGGTCGCGCGCGCCCGCGAGCTAATGGAGCGGGAGCTGCTCGCGATGGCCGACGACATCACGCGCCATCCGGAGGTGGGCCACAAGGAAGAGCGCTCGGTGAAGATCCTCACCGACTATCTCAAGGCCCACGACTTCGCGGTCGAGATGGGCGTGGCCGGCCTAGCGACCGCCTTCGTGGCCCGTTACAAGAACGGCACACCGGGCCCGAACCTGGGCGTCATCCTCGAGTACGACGCGCTGCGCGGCACGAGCCGCGACTTCCACGGCGACCAGCACAGCGCGCAGGGACCGGTCGGGATGGCCGCCGCCGCCGCCGTCGCGGAATTCCTCACGAGATCCAAGACACCCGGCACGGTGACGGTGTACGGCACGCCCGCCGAAGAGCTGGCGTCGCCGGCGGCGAAGACCGTCATGTACTCGGCCGGCGTCTTCAAAGGCGCCGACGTGATCGTCCGCTCGCACTCCTCCACCGCGACGCAGACACCCGGGCCCGGCTTCGGAAGCTGTTGCATGAACATCGACGTGGTGCATTACACGTTCTCAGGCGCCCCGGCGCACCAGCTCCAGGCGTGGGACGGGCGCGACGCGCTGATGGGCGTGATCGAGCTGTTCAACCATATCGACGGCCTGCGCAAGACGCTGCGGCCGGAAACCAAGATTCAGGGAATCATCACGGAAGGCGGCAAGGCCCCGAACGTGGTCCCCGACCGCGCCGCCGCCGAGTTCTGGATTCGTTACCCGGACCCGATCTATCTCGCGCAGGTACTCGATCGGGTAAACGATGCGGCCCGGGGGGCGGCCCTCGCCACCGGAACCAAGGTGCACATCGACGTCGACTCGTCGTCCCGCAACGGCATCTCGGTCGCCGCGCTGAACGACGTCGCGTTTGCCTACTTGCAGCAGCTCGGCGCCACGAAGGTCGAGCGGGAACCCGGGCGGCCCCTGCCCTACGAGGAGACGGGAACGGTGGCGACGCAGATTCCCGGCGTCGGCGTCACGGTCCATTCGTCGAACGGCGGCTACCACACGTTCGAGATGGAAGCGGACGCGCTCGGCGAGGTCGGGCATCACGGCTTCCTGCTCGACGCCCAGGCCATGGCCGCGCTGCTCTACCACTTCGCCACCGACGCCCCGTATCGCGCCGCGGTGCAGCGGGAATTCGCGGGGCTGCAGGGGCTGTACGCCGACTATCTCGCCGCACTCCGCGCGGCGTATCCCCTCCCCAACGTGCCAGACCCGACCGGCAACTGAATGACGGCCTCGTGGCACACGCTGCTCGACGTCGCCATCCGCACGTCCGTCATCTACCTCGCGCTGCTCGTCGGGCTGCGGGTCACCGGCAAGCGGCAGCTCGCGCAGATGTCCACGTTCGACTTCGTGCTGCTCCTCATCATCGCGAACGCGGTCCAGAACGCCATGGTAGGACCGGACACGAGCCTCGCCGGCGGCCTCGTTGCGGCCGCCGTGCTGCTGGCGTGGCATCAGGGGATCGATCGCCTGCGCCGCTCGAGTCGTAGCCTCGGGCGGTTGCTGGGCGGCAGTGCGGATCTGCTCGTGTACCACGGCCGCGTCATGCACCAGCACCTGGAGCGGGAGAACCTCACCATCGACGAGCTGCGCCAGGCGCTGCGCGAGCACGGGGTCGCCTCGCTCGACGTCGTCCATATGGCCGTACTCGAGCCGGACGGCGCGATCAGCGTGATCCGGAGCGACGAGATCGTGCCGGGGAGGCCGCACCACCGCATTAAGGCGGTGCGCAGGAATGAGTAGGCGGGCTCCCTGGTACCTGTGCTCTATTAGATTACTGTCACATGCCCGCCATCCTGATCAAGAAGACCGCTGAAGAGCCGGGGGCCGCCTCGCTGGCGGTGACCGTGCCCGTGGAGCAAGTGCAGCAGGCGGAAGACCGCGCCACCAGCGCCTACCAGCGCCGCGCCCGGCTGCCGGGGTTCCGTAAGGGCAAGGCCCCGGCGGCGATCGTGAAGAAGCATTTCGCGGACGACATCCGGCAGGAGGCGCTGCAGGAGCTGATCCGCGAAAGCTGGAAGGTCGCGGTCGAGCAGGAGTCCCTGAAGCCGATCGCAGACCCACACGTGCACAATCTGAAGTGGGACGTCGGCGCGCCGGTCACGTTCGAATTTCACGTCGAGGTGAAGCCCGACATTCAGCTCGGCCGGCTGGGGGGCTTCCAGTTGAAGCGCACCGTGCGCCGCGTGACCGACGAGCAGGTCGCCGCCCAGTTGCATGAAGTGCGCGAGCAGAAGGCGCCCTGGACGCCCGTGGCGGGCGAGAAGCCGAAACCCAAGGACTTGGTGCACGTCACCATCGCGGCGCGCGAGGGCACGCAGCTCAAGGACGCGCAGCCGCACCAGCTGGTGCTGGGCGAGGGCCGGGCGATCCCCGAGGTCGAGCAGCAGATCCAGGGAATGCTCCCCGGGGAGACCGTCGACGCGATCGTCCGGTTCCCGGACGACTTCCCCGAGGAGGCGAAGCGCGGCCAGACGCGCGAGATCCGGCTCACGCTGCACGAAGTGAAGCGGCAGCACCTCCCCGAGCTGGACGACGCCTTTGCGCACGAAGTCGGGGACTTCGATTCGCTCGATGCGCTGAAGCGCGCGATCCGCGAGGATCTCGAGCGGGACGCCGAGCGCGAGGCGGACGCCAAGGTGCGTGCGGAGCTGATCGAGCAGATCGTGGCGGCGAACCGCGTGGTCGCACCCAAACCCCTGGTGGAGCGCGCGTTGTGGGTGTTCGCCCAGGCGTACGGGATACCGGAAGATCGCATGAGCCAGTTCGCCGCGGAGTTCCGGCCGGTGGCCGAGGCGCAGGTGCGCCGCGACCTGGTGCTCGATTACGTTGTGGAGCAGCAGCAGCTGCAGGCGACCGAGGCGGAGCTCGACCGCCGCATCCAGGAGCTGGCCGAGCGGCGCGGCATGCCTGCGGAGCAGCTCTACGCGTCGCTCGAGAAGGCGAAGCGGCTCCGCGACGTCGAGCGGAGCATTACCGAGGAGAAGGTGTTCGCGTTTCTCCTGTCGCAATCCACCGTGGAGCACGTGTGACGACGACGAGCCAGATTTATCCGCCCTACATCATCGAGCGGTCGAGCCGCGGCGAGCGGACCTACGACATCTTCAGCCGCCTGCTGATGGACCGCATCGTGTTCCTGGGCACGCAGATCAACGACGAAGTCTCCAACATCATCATCGCCCAGCTGTTGTTCCTGGACGCGGACAATCCGGAGCGCGACATCTACCTCTACGTCAACTCTCCGGGCGGGCTGGTGTCCTCCGGCATGGCGATCTACGACACGATGCAATTCCTGCGGGCCCCCGTGAACACCATCTGCATGGGCATGGCGGCCTCGATGGGCTCGTTCCTGCTGGCCGCCGGCCGCAAGGGGAAGCGCTCGGCCCTGCCGCACGCCCGCATCATGATGCACCAGCCGTCGGGCGGCACGCAGGGCACCGCGGCGGACATCGAGATCCAGGCTCGCGAGATCCTCTACCTGCGAGGCAAGCTCAACGAGCTGTACGCCAAGCACACGGGGAAGACCGCCGAGCAGATCGAAAAGGACATGGACCGGGACCGCTTCATGTCCGCCGACGAGGCCAAGGATTACGGCCTAATCGACCACGTCATTGCCAACTTGCAAGACATGGGCGACGGCAAGAAGAAATGACGGCTTGCGCACCCGCCCCTACCTTCCCATACTAGGGATCCATGTCGCACGACAAGCACCTCCGCTGCTCCTTCTGCGGCAAGTCGAAGGACTCGGTCCGGAAGTTCATCTCCGGACCATCGGTCTACATCTGCAATGAGTGCATCGCCCTCTGTAACGAGATCCTGGCGGAGGACGAGGAGCGGGAAGTCTCCGAGGCGATCACCCAGGTCCCCATCCCGGCCGAGATCAAGGAGGTGCTGGACCAGTACGTGATCGGCCAGGAGAAGGCCAAGAAGACGCTCGCCGTCGCCGTCTACAACCATTACAAGCGCATCAACTCGCACGGCGCCCGCGACAACGACGTCGAGCTCGACAAGAGCAACATCCTGCTGATCGGTCCGACCGGCGTGGGCAAGACGCTGCTGGCCCAGACGCTGGCGCGCATTCTCGACGTCCCCTTCACGATCGCCGACGCGACCACGCTCACCGAGGCCGGCTACGTCGGCGAGGACGTGGAGAACATTCTGGTGCGGCTGCTGCAGGCCGCCGATTTCAACGTCACCGAGGCCGAGCGCGGGATCGTCTACATCGACGAGATCGACAAGATCGCCCGCAAGTCCGAGAACCCGAGCATCACGCGCGACGTCTCCGGCGAAGGCGTGCAGCAGGCGCTCCTCAAGATCCTCGAAGGCACGGTGGCGAGCGTGCCGCCCCAGGGCGGGCGCAAGCACCCGCAGCAGGAGTACATCCAGGTCAACACGAAGGACATCCTGTTCGTGTGCGGCGGCGCGTTCGACGGCCTGGAGAAGATCATCGAGTCGCGCACCGGCCGGCGGCAGATCGGGTTCAGCAAGGAAGAGATCGCCCGCGGGACGCCCGAGAAGGTGATCAAGAACCCCTTCCTGGACGTCGAGCCCGACGACCTGCTGCGTTACGGGCTCATCCCCGAGCTGGTGGGCCGGCTGCCCGTGGCGGTGCCGTTGGACGCGCTCGACGAAGACGCCTTGATGCGCATCCTGATCGAGCCCAAGAACGCGCTCTCCAAGCAGTATCAGAAGCTGTTCGAGCTCGAGGACGTGCGGCTCACCATCGAGAAGGACGCCCTGAAGGCGATCGCCCAGAAGGCGATCAAGCGGGGCACGGGCGCCCGCGGCCTGCGCGCCATCCTCGAAGAGATGATGACCGACATCATGTTCGAGCTCCCCAGCCGGGACGACGTGCGTGAGGTGGCCATCACCGTCGAATGCGTGACCGAGGGCCGGGCCCCGCTGCTCGTGACCGAGCGCGTCCGTCAGAAGAAAGAAGCCTGACCGCCGTCGAGCCGCGCCTCGTCGGCTCCTTTCCCTCGGCCGACGTCCCACTCCACCCGCCGCTTCCCGAAATCGCCCTGCTCGGCCGCTCCAACGTCGGCAAGTCGAGCCTCCTGAACGTGCTCGCCGGCCGGCGCATCGCGCGGGTGTCTCACACACCCGGCAAGACCCGGGCCCTCAACGTCTACCACATGGGTGCCTTCTACTTCCTCGACCTGCCGGGGTACGGATACGCCAAGGCGGGGCACGCCCAGCGCCGCGAGTTCCGCGCGCTCATCACCCGCACGCTCGATCGCGGGCACCTCGCGGGGGTCGTGTGGCTGCTCGACGTCCGGCGCGACCCGAGCCCCGATGACCGCGCCATGCAGGACTTCTTCGCCGCGAAGGGGACGCGCGTCCTTGCCGCGGTCACGAAAGGCGACAAGCTTCCCCGGGGGCAGCGGGCGGGACGCGAGCGGGAGCTGCGCGAGACCCTGGAGCTCGACCCGGAGCAGGTGATCATGACGAGCGCGCGCACGCGAGAGGGGATCGCGGAGCTGAAAGAAGCGATCGGGACCCTGGTGGGAGCGGCGGCATGACGAGCAAGGCGGGTAGGAGGGCATTACTGGCGGTGGCGCTGCTTACCGTCTATCCGTGTACCGGCCTGACCGCGCAAGACACCCTCCCCGTCGGCTACGGCACCCTCAAGCGTGACGATATCGTCGTCCGGTTCGCGACCGATCAGCTCGAGATCCAGGTCCTGCCGCTCGCCGAGCAGGTCATCCGGCTGCTCGCGCCGGATACCTACCGGTCGCTGGCGCAGCTGCTCAAGAGCAAAGGGCGCGACCTCGCAGGCGCGGCGCAACGCGCCAGCGTGGACCGCCCGACGCTCGTCATGGTGACGTTCTTCGGGCTGGTGCCGCAGGCGCGCTTCAGCCCCGAGGACGTGAACGTGACGAGCCGCGGGCGGTTGTTCCGTCCGGTCGGGATCGTGCCGCTGTCGCCGCGGTGGAGCTCGTACCAGCTGGACGCGCACGAGCAGGCGGTCGCCATCTATCTCTTCGAAGAGGGCATCAGTTTTCGCGAGGGTATGACGGTCAGCTACCAGGGGCTCTCGAACGACGCGTGGACGGGTGTGCTGCCCACGCTCGACCGCGAGCGGGCGCGCGTGACGGCCCGGGCGAGCCTGCAGCCGAGGCCGTAGGGGGAAGCCACGCGCTACCTCGCGCTTGCCGCCCTGATGGTCACCGCGGCGCTCGGCTGGCGGGTGCTCCGCCTGCAACGGCGGCTCGAGCGCAGCGAGCGGGACCGCCGGCGCGCCGCGGACGAGCTCAACCGGCGCCTGTCAGAGCTGTTTTCTCTCCAGGAGCTCTCCTACATCCTCTCCGGCTCGCTCCAGCTCGACCGCATCGTGGAGCAGGTGGTGCGGTACGCCATGCGGTTCCTCGAGGCGAAGGGAGCCCTGGTGGCGCTCGCGGCGGACGGCGAGGGGCGGGACGACGCCGAGCGCCCCCCGCTCACGGTCGCGGCCGCGGAGGGCACGCTCGCCCACCTGCGGGGCGGGACCATCGGCGCGGACGACCCGGGGCTGATCACGCGCTCGCGGAACGGAGAGCGCGTGGAGCTCGTGGACGGCACGGGCGGCGAGCCGACCCCGCTGGTCACCGGCGTGCACGTCGCCGCCGCCGCCGCCGTGCCGCTGCGGGCGCACGGCGTGCTGGTCGGCACGCTGGTGATCGCCGAGCCCCGGGACGGCGTGTTCGCCCCCGAGGACGTCCGGCTCTTGTCTACGGTCGCCACGCACGCCGCGATCGTCATCTCGAACGCGCGCTTCTTCGAGATGGTCCACCACGCCAAGGAGCAGTGGGAGACGGCGTTCGACGCGTTGAGGGAGGGAATCGCCGTCGTGGACGTGCAGGGCTCGATCCGCCGAGCCAATCGCTCACTCGCGGCGATGCTCGGCAGCGCGATTCCGTCGGTGATCGGTCGCGACCTCGGAGCGGCCTTGCTGGGGGAGTCCCCGGCACTCGTCGACTTGCTCGCCGCGGCACGGCGCGGCGACCGGGCTCAGCCACTCGTCCTGCGCTCGGCGCCGCTGGGCCGGACGTTGCGCGTGAACGCCGCCCGCATCCCGAGCCCCGAGCAGGAGGCAAGCGTGGTCGTCCTGGTGGAGGACGTCACCGATCAGCAGCATATGGAGGCACAGCTCATCCAGAGCGAGAAGCTCGCCGCGGTGGGGCAGCTCGTGTCGGGCGTCGCCCACGAGCTCAACAACCCGCTCACGTCGATCGCCGGTCTCTCGGAGTTCCTGCTCGAGCAAAAGGAGCTCGCGAGCAAGGACCGCGGCCACCTGCGGGTGATCCACGAACAGGCGGAGCGCGCGGGGCGCATCGTGCGAAACCTCCTGACCTTCGCGCGCAAGGGGCCGGCGGAGCAAGGGCGCGTGAATCTCAACGACGTGATCCAGCGCACCGTGCTGTTGATGGCACACGATCTGAAGCTCAAAGACATCACCGTCGAGAAGGTGCTGCCGACCATTCCCGAGATCCTGGGGGACCGTCACGCACTGCAGCAGGCCGTGCTCAACCTGCTGAACAACGCGGCGCAGGCCGTGGCCGAGAACAAACCCGGCCGCCGGCGCCTCATCTGCGTGAACACCTGGTTCGACCAGCGCGTGCGGATGCGTGTCTCTGACTCGGGGCCGGGCATCCCCGACGACGTGGTCCCGCAGTTGTTCACGCCCTTCTTTACGACCAAAGAGCCCGGGCAAGGCACCGGCCTCGGCCTGTCGATCACCTATTCGATTGTGGAGGCGCACGGCGGGCGGATCAGCGTGGAGCGCCCGCCGGACGGCGGCGCCGCCTTCCTGGTGGACCTCCCCCCCGCCCCCCCGGCCCCCCCCGCCCCACCCGCGCCCCCGGCCGCCGCCGCCCTCGCCGACGCCCCAGGGCGCACGGCGCTCGAGCCCTCCGTCCCCGTCGTGAAGCGCACCATCTTGCTCGTGGACGATGATCCGGCGGTCCGGCGGATGGTGAAGGCATTGTTCGGACGCGAAGGACACACGGTCGAGGTGGCGCGCACTCCGCAGCACGCCCTCGACCTGGTGCGCACGCGCAGCTACGACCTCATCCTCGCCGATGCGCGCGCGACGGCGCGGGACCACCTGTTCGTGGAGCAGCTCGTGGAAGCGCACCCCGGCTTGAAAGAGCGGATCCTCGTGGCGACAGGGGACGTGCGGGCATCGACGGACGAGGCGCTGGCGCACCTCGGCTTGCGCTATGTCCGCAAGCCTTTCAACCTGCGCGATTTGCGCGACGAAGCCGCACGCGTGTGGGCGGCGGCGACGCTGTCGTAGGTCTCAGCCGGCCAGCCGAACGCCGCCAGGTTCACCGCACCCCCGGGCGCGAACTTCACGCCTTCCCGCAACAACAAGGCGCGCTGCACCACGGAGCCGTGGTCGGCGCCGGACAGGGAAATACGACCGGCCGCATTGAGCACTCGCCACCACGGGACGTCGCTCTCTTCAGGGAGCGCGGAGAGCGCCCACCCGACGGTGCGCGCGGCGCCGGGGCGTCCGGCGAGGCGCGCCACGACGCCGTAGGTCGCCACGCGTCCCTTCGGGACATGCCGCACGACGCGATAGATGCGGTGATAGAACGGGTTCACGGGCGGACCGGATAGCCCCGGCCCGCCAGGAAGGCGCGAGCCTCGGGGATCGTCATACCGCGATAGTGGAACAGCGTGGCGGCGAGCACGCCGTGGGCGCCGGCGTCGAGGGCCGCGGCGAGGTGCTCGAGCCTCCCGGCGCCTCCGGAGGCGATGACCGGGATCCGGACGGCGCGCGCGACCGCCCGGGTGAGGGGGACATCGTAGCCGTGCTGCGTGCCGTCGGTATCCATCGAGGTCAGCAGGATCTCCCCAGCTCCGAACTCTTGCAATCGCACGGCCCATTCCACGGCTTCGAGTCCGGTGGGCTCGCGTCCCCCCCGAACCATGACTTCCCACCCCTCCCCCTGCTCCTTCTGCCCTTCTCTGCCTTTCGCGTCCACGGCGGCGACCACGCACTGCCGGCCGAACTCATCGGCGAGCCGGGTGACGAGCGCGGGGTCGCGCACCGCCGCGGTGTTGACCGCCACCTTGTCGGCCCCGGCCCGTAAGACCTGCCGCGCGTCCGCCACGCTGCGGATCCCGCCTCCAACAGTAAACGGAACGAACAGCCTGTCAGCGACGCGGCTCACCAAATCGATGAGCGTCCCGCGCTCCTCGTGACTCGCGCCGATATCGAGCAGGACGACCTCGTCCGCCCCGGCGGCGTCATAGCGCGCGGCCTGCTCCACCGGGTCGCCCGCGTCCCGCAGCTCCCGGAAGTGCACCCCCTTCACGACCCGCCCCCCGGCCACGTCCAGGCAGGGGATGAGCCGCCGCGCTAGCATATCCGCAGAACGTCATCCAGCAAGCCCGCGTCCCCACCCCCCAGTATTGACAAAATGTCTTCCAGTGCTCTGCGCTCCCGCGGCCAGGCGAAGCGCGCGGCAGCCGCGGCGGGCGCGAGCCACTCGGCGCGGTCGTGCTCCGCCGAGAGCCGCGGCTCGGCCGCGCGGTCCACGAACGCGACGAATGCGGGACCGAGCGCCACGGCGTCGTCGCGATGACGGTAGAAGGATTCCACGCGGCTCGCGTTGTACAGCCGCACGGGCTCGCACCCCGTCTCTTCGTGTAGCTCGCGTCGCGCCGCCGCGACCGGGGTCTCACCCGCCTCGACGGTGCCGTGCACCGTCTCCCACGATCCGGGTGAGCGGCCGGCGGGGCCGCGGCGCAGCACCAGCACCTCGAGCCCGGGCGCCGCCTGCCGCAGCACGTAGACGTCGACGAACGCGACGCGGACTAGGGTCACGGGGTCCAGCGGGTGAAGGCGCGCAACAGGGCGAGCCCCGCTGCTTGAGACTTCTCGGGGTGGAATTGCACGCCCACCACGTTGTCCGCGCCCACGATCGTGGGAAACGGCCCGCCATACTCGGCCTCCGCCAGCGCGCCGGCGGGGTCTACGCCGACGGGGTGGTAGCTGTGCACGTGGTAGAAGAACGCCTCGTCACCGTCGAACGCCCCTGCAAGCGCCCCGTGCGCCCTGCCGCCGGCGGTGAGTCGCACGCGCGCCCAGCCGACGTGCGGCACCGGCAGCTCGGTCTGGAAGCGCGCGACGCGCCCGGGCAGCAGGCCGAGCCCCGGGACGCCGGGTGCCTCCTCACTGTCCGAGAGGAAGAGCTGCAGCCCGAGGCAGATGCCGAGTACCGGGCGTCCGGCGTGGGCCACGTCCGTGATCGCCTCGCCCAAACCGGTAGCGTCGAGCCGCCGCTTCGCGGCGGCGAAGTTGCCGACCCCGGGGAGCACCACCCGCTCGGCGCGCCGCAGCGTCACGGGATCGTCGGTGAGGATGACCGCCTCCGCTCCTACCGCGAGGAACGCCCGCAGCACGCTGCGCGTGTTGGACGCGCCATAGTCCGCCAGGGCGATCACCTACAACGCACCCTTGGTCGATGGCACGTCGGTCACCCGCGGATCGAGGCTCGTCGCCTCGCCGAGCGCCCGCGCCGCCGCCTTGAACACCGCCTCTACCACGTGATGCGCGTTCTGGCCCCGCAGCAAGTCCACGTGCAGTGTGAGCCCGCCATGGGTCGCCAGCGCGCGGAAGAACTCAGGGGTGAGGGCGACGTCGTAGTCGCCCAGTTTCTGCCACGTCGGAGGGTCGGCGTGGTAGGCGAGGTACGGGCGCCCGCTCACGTCGACCACCACGCGTGCGAGTGCGTCGTCCAGCGGCACGGTGGCGTCCCCGTAGCGGCGGATGCCGCGCCGCTCACCCAGCGCCTGCGACAGCGCCTGGCCCAGCACGATGCCGACGTCCTCCACGGTGTGGTGCTGATCGACGTGCAGGTCGCCGGTCGCCCGGACCTGGAGATCGTACAACGCGTGCCGCGCCAGCGCCTCGAGCATGTGATCGAAGAAACCGATGCCCGTCGCCAGCTCCGCGCGTCCCGCCCCGTCGAGACCGAGCCGCACGTGCACGTCGGTCTCCTTGGTCTTGCGCTTCACCTCGGCGCTGCGGCTCATGCGAGAATCGCGTGCAGGGCGCGCGCCACGGCGTCCACGTCATCGTCCGTGCCGGCGGTGATCCGCAGGCAGCCCTCCAGACCGACTGCACCGGACACGTCGCGCACCAGGATGCCGTGCTCCTCCACCAGGCGGCGGAATACCTCCGCCGCCGGCCGGGCCTCGCAGCGGACGAGCACGAAGTTGGCGGCCGACGGAAAGGCGCGGAGACCCGGGATGCGCGCCAGGCGATCGGCGAGGACGTCCCGATTGCGTCGCACGGCGCCAGCGCGCTCCGCCAGCAGGTCGGCCGCATCGAGCGCTGCGTGGGCGGCAGCGAGCGTCACGCGATTCACGTTGTAGGGCAGCCGCGCCTTGGCGATCTCCGCCGCCACGGCCGGATGGGCCAGCGCATACCCGAAGCGCAGGCCGGCGAGCGACATCGCCTTGCTGAAGGTCCGCAGCACCACCAGCCGCGGCGCGTCCTTGAGGAGCGGCACGGCCGTCGGACCGCCGAAGTCCTGGTACGCCTCGTCCATCACGATCAGCGCAGCCGTCTCCGCGAGCAGCCGCTCCACCGCGCCGCCGGGAAGCGGCGTTCCGGTGGGATTGTTGGGCGAATTGACGACGACGAGGGGTGCCTGCGTGTCGCGCGCCGCCCGCACCAACGCGTCCACGTCGAACTGGAAGTCGGCCGTGAGCGGCACCGGCACGTGACGGCCGCCGTACACCGCGGTGAGCAGGCGGTACAGGCTGAACGTGGGCGCGGGCGTCACCACGGCCGTTCCCTCGCCTACCGTCACCGCGAGCGTCGCCTGAATCAGCTCGTTCGAGCCGTTGCCGACGAGCACGCCGGACGCGAGCCACGCGTGCCGCGCCGCGAGTCGCTCGAGCAGTTCCGTGGGCGTGAACGGTGGATAGCGGTTCCACGGCTCGTCCCGCATCGCGGCGATGACGGCCTGTTTGACCGCCTCGGGAGCATCGAACGGGCTCTCGTTCTGGTTGAGCTTGCGGGGCGCGCGGGGAGCGTCGAGCGTGTACGCCGTCTGGGCGCGAACCTCCGGCTTGATGAGGGCGAGCGCGGCATCAGCCGGGGAAACGGCGCCGGACATCGACGGAGGGCGGGCGGGATGCGAACGCCGCCGCTACCGGCGGCGGCCCAGGACGGCTTCGAGCCGGGCCGACAGGGCGCGGGCGCGGAACGGCTTCGTCAGGAAGTCGTCGGCACCGAGCTCGAACACACGCACTTCGTTATCCTCGTCTCCTTTGGCCGTGAGCACGATGACGGGGATCGAGGCCGTCGCCGGACGCGATCGCAGGTGCGACAGCACGCCGTAACCGTCGAGCCCCGGAAGGTTCAGGTCGAGGACGATGATATCCGGCCCCACGCGATCGATCTGGTCGAGCGCCTGCACGCCGTCTCGCGCCTCCGATACGTCGTAGCCGTCCCGCTCGAGCAGGTCGCGCATCACCTTCCGGAGGCTGTCCTCGTCGTCCACCAGCAGCACCTTCACCGCGACCGCCCCGTGCGGCCCCGACATCCGCCGAGTCGGCCCCTCTTCCAGCAGTTCGAAATGGGCGAGCGGCTCGGCGGCGGCGGCCGTCGGCGCGGCGAGCGTGGCGGACGGCTCGGCGGTGACGCGCGACCCCGGCCCCCCCCCCGACGGGCGCCGGCCACCCTGTGTCGGGACCGGCTCCGGTACGTCCTCCTGCGGCACGTCCACGACCCGCATCAGCTCATCCACGGTCGACTCGCCCTTCAGCACATGCCCGAGCCCAGAGTCCCACAGCGACTTCATCCCGCCCCGGCGCGCGGCCCGAGCGATCTGATCCGCGGGCTCGCCGCCCGCGATTCGACGCTCGACTTCCGCCGTGACCGTCAGCACCTCGATGATCGAAAACCGTCCCCGGTACCCGGTCATCGCGCAGTCGGGACAGCCCGCCGCCCGGTACAGCGGCGTCCCCTTGGGAATCCACGGCTTGAGCCGGTCCGGGGGGGTCTCCATCCACACTTCCTTGCACGTGGGGCAGAGCCGGCGCATCAACCGCTGCGCCACGACGCCGCGCAGCGCCGCCGCGATCTTGTACGCCTCGACCCCGATGTCCACCAGGCGCGTCACCGCATTGGCGGCGTCGTTGGTGTGCAGGGTGGACAGCACGAGGTGCCCCGTGAGCGACGCCTGCACGGCGATCTGCGCCGTTTCGCGATCGCGGATCTCGCCCACCAGCACCACATTCGGGTCCTGTCGCAGGATCGAGCGCAACGCCGAAGCGAACGTCAGTCCGGCCTTCTCCTGCACCTGCACCTGGACGATTCCCTGCATCCGGTACTCCACCGGGT